>NZ_MOYN02000011.1:0-228458 GCF_001896795.1 Thermomonospora sp. CIF 1 | reverse complement strand
CCCTCCGAGGTTCTTCGTCACCTTCAGCACGCTGACTCAACTCGCGCCCGCCTGCTCTCCTTATTAGCACAGATCGACATTCGTCCGCGCTCAAGCCTTCGCAACCCCAGAGCATTAACAAAGATCAAGCTACAGGATTAGTTTTGGCTCCAGCGGGAAGCTTTTCCGTAGCGTTTCCACAACTTTTGAGTGGATCAGATGAGGCGGCGGGAAGCCACTACGATGCCGTCCTCGTCGCTGTAGAGCCAGTGGCCGGGGCGGAACTCCACGCCGCCGAAGGTGACGGGGACGTCGACCTCGCCGACGCCTTCCTTGGCGCTCTTGCGGGGGTTGGAGCCCAGGGCTTTGATGCCCAGGTTCAGGGTGCGCAGGGTCGCCACGTCGCGGACCGCGCCGTTGATCACCACGCCGGACCAGCCCTGCTCGACCGCGGAGGCGGCGATCAGGTCGCCCATCAGGGCCGAGGCCAGGGAGCCGCCGCCGTCCACCACCAGCACCCGGCCCTCGCCGGGGGTGTTCAGCAGCTTCTTGACCAGTGCGTTGTCGCGGTGGCAGCGGATGGTGGCGATCGGGCCGGCGAAGGCGGTGCGCGCACCGTACTGCCGGAACTGGGTCTCGCAGCTGGCCAGCTCGGCGTCGAATTCGTCGATCAGGTCGGCGGTCGCGAACTCCATGCCAGGGAGCCTACCGTTTGGTAACCAAGCGCCCGGAACCCGCCCCCTGGCCTGTGCGGAGAACGATCCGCGGCGCAGTTCTCAACTCCCCATCGGTGTCCGATCGCAGGTCATCCCCGGTGGACCCGGGCCGTCGGTGGGGCGGCCGATCAGGCGGGACAGCACGATCGAGGTCTTGGTCTGGGCGATGTTGGGTTCGCGGCGCAGGCGCTCCAGGGTCTCCTCCAGGTGACTGATGTCGCGGGCCCGCAGGTGGATCAGGGCGTCGGCCTCGCCGGTGATGGTGTAGGCGGCGATGACCTCCGGATACTTGCGGACGCTCTCGTAGGTCTCCTCCGGGGAGCGGGCGCCGTCGTAGAAGATCTCGATGAACGCCTCGGTGGTCCAGCCCAGCGCCGCCGGGTCGACCACCGCGGCGAAGCCGGTGATGACGCCCTCCTCGCGCAGCCGGTCGACGCGGCGTTTGACCGCGGGCGCCGACAGCCCGATGGCGTCGCCGATCTGGGCGTAGGAGGCCCGGGCGTTCTCCATCAGCTGCGCAACGATCCTGCGGTCGAGCTCGTCAAGACGCAACGAACGCACCCTCTGAAGTCGGTTTTGTGACTGTCTCCGCTGTCTGCTTCGAACATACGCTGGACGCAGGGGAGGCGGCCACCTCGCCTTCCCGGCCTGCGCCGGGCCGATCCCCGGTGCGGGCGACTCCGGCCACGGTCATCTAAAGGTCGGCGGACCGCCGAAGGAGCATCGTGACGACGCGAACCGAACAGCTGCGCGCACTGTCCGACGAGCACAGCGCCCACAACTACCATCCGCTCCCGGTCGTGATCGCCGAGGCCGAGGGCGCCTGGGTGACCGATGTCGAGGGACGGCGCCTGCTGGACATGCTGGCCGCCTACTCGGCGGTCAACTTCGGGCACCGTCACCCCCGGCTCATCGCCGCCGCGCGGCGGCAGCTGGAGCGGGTCACCCTGGTCAGCCGGGCCTTCGACCACGACCAGTTCGGGCCGTTCGTCGCCGAGCTGGCCGAGCTGGCCGGCAAGGAGATGGTGCTGCCGATGAACAGCGGCGCCGAGGCCGTCGAGACCGCCCTCAAGACCGCGCGCAAGTGGGGTTACGAGGTCAAGGGCGTGCCGGCCGACCGGGCCAACATCATCACCTTCGAGGGCAACTTCCACGGCCGGACCACCACGATCATCAGCTTCTCCACCGACCCGGACGCCCGTAACTCCTACGGCCCCTACACCCCCGGCTTCCGCATCGTCCCGTACGGGGATGCGCAGGCGCTGGCGGCGGCGATGGACGAGAACACCGTGGGGGTGCTGGTCGAGCCGATCCAGGGCGAGGCCGGGGTGATCGTGCCGCCCAGGGGGTTTTTGACGGCGGTGCGCCGGCTGTGCACCGAGCACGGCGCGTTGATGATCGCCGACGAGATCCAGTCCGGGCTGGGCCGCACCGGCGCCACGTTCGCCGTCGAGCACGAGGGTGTCGTCCCCGACGTGTACGTGCTGGGCAAGGCGCTGGGCGGCGGCATCCTGCCGGTGTCGGCGGTGGTCGCCGACGCCGATGTGCTGGGGGTGTTCAAGCCCGGCCAGCACGGCTCGACGTTCGGGGGCAACCCGCTGGCCTGCGCGGTGGGACGCGAGGTGATCGCGATGCTGCGCACCGGCGAGTACCAGGAGCGGTCGCGGACGCTGGGTGAGCACATGCACCGGCGGCTGAGCGCGCTGCCCGGCGACGTGGTCCGCGAGGTGCGCGGACGCGGGCTGTGGGCCGGGGTGGAGCTGAACGGCAAGGCCCGCCCGGTCAGTGAGCGGCTGCTGGAGCTGGGCGTGCTGGCCAAGGAGACCCACGAGACCACGCTGCGGCTGGCCCCGCCGCTGGTGATCAGCAGGGAGGACCTGGACTGGGCGCTGGACCGGCTGGAGATCGCACTGCGCGAGTTTTGATCGCTCCCCGCTCGGGCGCCCGGGGCACCTGGCCCCGGGCGCTCTTTTCCGAGGAACGGGGAGGCCCGCTCAGCGCAGGGCCGGCACGCCCATCAAGGGCATCGGTGTCACAGGCCGCCGGGCGAAGGTGACCTGGGCCTGCCGGTCCCCGCAGAGGGCCAGCTGCAGGAACGGCCCGAACGCCTCGTCGATGGGGTGGGGTTGCAGGTTCCCCGAGGAGTCCGGCCGGTTGTACTTGGTGAGGTTCACCGCGTAGGAGACCTGCCGTCCGCCGTCGGCGCGGATCAGCGACTGTGCTCCCGCTCCCCAGACCACGCCGTCGTGCCCCCAGAAGACGCCGCAAGGCGTGTGGACCGCATACAGGCCGAGGCCGTAGTCCATGGTCCCGCCGCCGACGCCGACCGGCACCGTGCGCTGCATCTGCGCCAGCGACGCCCTGCTGATGATCTTGCCGTTCAGCAGGGCGGCGTAAAAGCGGTTGAGGTCGTCCATGGTCGACACCACGGCGCCCGCCGTGCCCACCCAGGACATGTCGTAGACGCTGTAGTCGCGCGGCGGGTCGATCAGGCCGTACATCGCCTCGTACATCCGCGGATGCGGCCCTTTGATGCGGGGGCCGGCCGGGAACGCGGTGTGCTTGAGCCCGGCGCGTTCGATGACGTTGCGGGTGATGTGCTTTTCGGCCGGGGTGCCGGTCACCCGTTCCAGCAGCTGCCCGAGGATGACGTAGTTGGTGTTGGAGTAGGACCCGGGCAGTTCACCGGGCCGGCCGGTGGCGGGCGCGGCCAGCCCCATCCTGATCAGCTCGGCCGGGCGGAACCGGCGGAACCGGTTGTCCTCCAGGCTGCGGGGCGACCCCTGCAGCAGGGAGGGGAAGGCGTAGGGGATGTAGTCGGCGATTCCGCTGGTGTGGTTGAGCAGCATCCGGACGGTGATGCGCCGGCCGCGTTCACCGGGCACCAGGTGCGGCAGGTAGCGGCCGATGGGGTCGTCGAGCCGGATCCTGCCCCGTTCGGCCTGTTGCAGGACGGCGGCGGCGGTGAAGGTCTTGGTGATGCTGCCGACGCGCTGGCGCATGTGGGGCGTGACGGGACGGCCGGTCCGGACGTCGGCGACCCCGGAGGCCCCGCGCCACACCCGGCCGCCGTCGCGCACCTGGGCGTACAGGCCCGGCATGCCCGCCCGGTGCACCCCGTCCATGGCGGCCTGCAGTTTCGCCGGGTCGAGCCCGGCCGCGGTGCTCGCGGCGGAGGCCGGTGTCACGATCAGCACGCCCGCCCCGGCGGCCGCGATCCCGAACGCCGCCAGCCGCTTTTTCACCGAACCTTTTTCAGCACGCCGTTTCCGCAGGCCGGAACGGGTGCGCCGGGGACGCTGCCATGGCCCGCCCGCGGTATGGGACCGAGTGCCGCCGAGGTTTCCGTGCCCAGGGTGCCGGAAAAGGTTCACTGCTCCGTCCTCTCGTCGAACGCGAGGTCGGAAAGTGACTCTCCTGGAGACGGCAGGAAATGTCACCCTCCGTGCGGAGGGATATCCCCTCTTCGCGAGGAGGAGACCGTTTTCCCTCCCGCGAAGGACGACGGCATGCGAATCCGCAGGTCCCGCGGGAGGCTAGGCCAGGGTGCGGTAGCGGCCCTCGAAATACAGCAGGGGACGGTGCTGGGGGGCGGGGGTGGACGCCGCCAGGACCCGGCCGACCACGATGCTGTGGTCGCCGCCGTCGTGCACGGCGTGAGTGCGGCACTCCAGCGCCGCCAGCGCCTCGGTGAAGATCGCCGCCCCGGTGTGCTCGCCCCGGGTGAACGGGTGGCCGCCCAGCCTGCCGTCCAGCGGCCGGCCCCGGGTCGCGAACCACTCAGAAAGGTCCCGGGCGCTCTCGGGCAGCACCGACACCGCCCACCGGCCGGATTTCAGCACCGCCCCGTGCAGGCGGGCGTTCTTGTCCGCGCAGAACAGCACCAGCAGCGGGTCCAGGGAGACCGAGGTGAAGGCGTTGATGGTCATGGCGTAGTCCACGCCATCGGCCACCGTGG
Source organism: Thermomonospora sp. CIF 1 (assembly GCF_001896795.1). Lineage (NCBI taxonomy): Bacteria > Bacillati > Actinomycetota > Actinomycetes > Streptosporangiales > Thermomonosporaceae > Thermomonospora > Thermomonospora sp. CIF 1. The sequence continues at coordinate 223,805 of NZ_MOYN02000011.1, read as the reverse complement.
AGACGATCGCCACCCCGGTGGCGAACCGGCCGAGCACCCGGCGGAACTCGCGGGGGTCCAGCTGGACGGCGGGCTGGTCGGACGGCTGCAAAAGACGCTCTTCGCTCACAATGCCCCAGACACTACCCAGGCGCCCGGAAGGTACCGCAGGTCAGGTCCGGTCACGGGTCACGCCGGGGCCCAGCAGCCAGGCTCCGGGCACTCCGGCGGACCGGGTGAGCGCCACGGCCAGGCCGCCGGTGACCATGCCGCCGATCATGAACAGGTAGCCGGGCAGGTCCCCGGTGATGAGCAGGTCGCCTTCAGCGCGCGGGCTGGAGGCGGCGATCACCACGGCCATCCAGGTCACCCAGGGGACCGCCGCGGCCGACTTGGCGCGCATCCCCCAGCCGACCAGCCAGGGCACCGCGAAGTTCAGCGCCACCAGCACGATCGCCGCCACCGGGACCGGCCCGGCGCTCCACCGGTAGTGCAGGGAGCCGATGCATCCCATGGCCAGACCCAGCAGCGCCAGCAGCCCGTAGGCGCCGCCGACGACGAAGGCCCGCAGCGCCCCCTCATCGGGCGGCGGCGCGGCCGGCGGGTTCGCTTTCGCAACGGCCGGGAAGTCCTCGGGCGAAGGCCCACCGGGCAGGACCGGGGTGCCGCCGTCCCCGGTCAGCGGCACTCCGGTGTCCTGGTCGTTGTCCACAGCCACTGAGGTTATCCATTCGGTTCGGGCCGCCCGTTCCCCGTCGCCGGTCTACTCCAGGCCGGGCAGCCCCGAAAACAGCCCGCTTTCGCGTCCGTCGGCCACCGCCGGGCCGCGCGGCCCGTCCAGCAGGGTGTAGTACTCGGCGCCGAACGCCTGCTGCCCGATGTTGTTGGACAGCGCGAAGAACGGCCCTTCGGAGGCCACCACGACCTGGGTGCGGTGGGCGCGCAGCGCCGCCAGCTTGGCCGGCAGGTGGGCGCGGGCGTCCACCACCGTGGTGACCTGGTCGTCGGGCACCCCGTAGCCGAGCTGGTCGATGCTGGAGACCCGTTCGAAGGGGTGGCGGGAGTCGCGCATCAGCGCGATCGACCGGGCCAGCACCGTGCGCGGCGTGGCGGTGGCGTAGAGCTTGGCGGCCGACCAGGGCTCGCCCTCGCCGTGGGCGGGGTCGGCGGCCAGCTCACGCGCCCGCACCGTCACCCGGTGGGCCTGGATGTGGTCGGGGTGCCCGTAGTGGCCGTGCTCGTCGTAGGTGACGATCACCTGCGGGCGCACCTCGCGGATGATCTCGGCGAGCAGCCTGGCGGCCTCCTCCACGTCCGCCCGCCAAAAGCAGCGGGGATGGTCGTTGGACGGGGCGCCCATCATGCCCGAGTCCCGCCAGCGGCCGGCGCCGCCCAGGAAGCGGTGGTCGGTGACGCCGAGCGCCGCGCAGGCCTCCTTCAGTTCGCCGATCCGGAACTCGCCGAGCCGGTCCTCCTTGTCGGAGGCGAGGTGACGCAGCTCCTCGGGGATGATCTCGCCTTCTTCGCCCAGCGTGCAGGTCACCAGGCAGACATGGGCGCCCTCGGCGGCGTACTTCGCCATGGTCGCGCCGGTGCTGATCGATTCGTCATCCGGATGGGCGTGGACGAACAGGATCCGCCGGTCCGTGTCACTCATAGGCCGACCATACTCAGGGCGCCGGAATGATCTGCTGGCCGGTGCCCATACCGGGGCCGCCGCCCCCGCCGGGACCTCCGCCCCCGGGGCCGCCGCCGGGGCCCTCATCACCGCCGCCGGGACCGCCGTCACCGCCGTCGGGGCCGCCGTCACCGCCGGGACCGCCGTCACCGCCGGGGCCCTCATCACCGCCGCCGGGACCGCCGTCACCGCCGTCGCCGCCGGGCGGCTGGGTGGGCGGGGGCTGGGTGGCCGGCGGCTGGGACGGCTCGGAGGGGGGCGGGGGCTGCTGCCGCTCGGTGCGCCGGGGACGCGGCTGGGGCTGGTAGGTCTCCTGCGGCGGCTCGGTCTGCTGCGAGTCGTCCTGCGGCCGCTCCTCGCCGGCGTCGTCGTCGACGGTCTGCTCGGCCGTGGGAGAGGGGTTCGGGTCGGCCGGGTCGTCCCCCCGGCTCGCCGCGTACGCCAGCGCGCCGATGAGTACCAGCACCCCGGCCACCGCCGCCACCGCCAGCAGCAGCGGGCTCTTGGAGCGGTCCTCGCCCGGCGGCGCCCCGCGCCGTCCCGGCGGGGGCGGGTAACCGGGCACGCCCGGCAGCGTCCCGCTCACCGGGCCGTGGGGCGGGGGACCGGAGGGGCCCGCCGGGGGGATGCCCATCGGGCCGGCCACCCGGGTCCGCCCGGGGTCGGTGGACCTGGCCGCCATCTGCTGGCCCTCCGCCAGCACCGTGGTGGGGATCTCACCGCCGGGCGGCAGCGGGTTCATCGCCGCCGTCTGCGCCTCGGCGACGCGGGTGGCCTCGCCGGCCGCCGAGCCGTCCAGCACGGTCGCGCCGTCGGCCGGCCCCGGCAGCGGCAGCTGGGCGGCGCCGCCGCCACCGCCGCCGATCAGCCGCATCATCAGCGCCTGGGAGGTGGGACGGGCCTTGGGGTCCTTGGCCAGGCACTCGCGGAGCAGCTCGCGCAGGTCGTCGGGCACCCCCTCCAGGTTCGGGGGCTCGTTCAGCAGCCGGTTGATGACGGCGTGGATGCTGTCCTGGCCGAACGGGGGCCGCCCGGTGGCGGCGAACACCATCGTCGAGGCCCAGGAGAAGATGTCCACCGCCTCGGTCAGCTGGGCGCCCATCACCTGCTCGGGCGCCATGTAGGCGGGGGTGCCGATGGCCTTGGTGCTGTTGGTGGAGCCGGCGTCCAGGGCCCGGGCGATGCCGAAGTCGATCACGCGGGGGCCGTCGGGGGCCATCAGCACGTTGTGCGGCTTGAAGTCGCGGTGCACGATGCCGGCCTGGTGGATGGCCACCAGCGCGGTCATGGTGCCGATGGCCAGCCGGTCCAGCGCCGCCCCGGTGCGCGGCCCCTGCTCGGTGACCAGCTTCTGCAGGGAGGGGCCGGGCACGAACTCGCTGACGATGTAGGGCCGGTCGCCCTCCAGGTCGATCTCCAGCACCTGCGCGGTGCAGAACCGGGCGACCTGCTTGGCGGCCTGCGCCTCGCGCACGAACCGGCTGCGGGCCGAGGCGTCCTCGGTCAGGTCGCCGCGCAGCAGCTTGATGGCGACCTTGTTGCCTTCGGCGTCCTGCCCCAAGTAGACGACACCCTGGCCGCCCTCGCCGAGACGTTCCAGAATCTGGTAGGAACCCAGGCGCCGCGGATCACTCGACTGCAGCTCCGGCATCGACACTCCTGCTACACGGGGGCCAAGGGGCGGGAGTCTCCGAAACTACCGGAGAGGCCGCCCACCCGCCTGCCCGTCAAGGGGCGGGTGTGGATCGATTGCATAACGTTCACCCCGGGGGCGATCTCTCACGGTACCCGCCCACGCGGCGCTTTCCGATCGGCATGGCCGACGGCAAGGGAAAGGTGAACTTTCTCAACCTTGCCAGAGCGCACGGCGCCCGGCCACCGCATGAGGCGAACTCGGGCTGGCAGACTCGGGGGCATGACCACGAGCTACCCGCGGCAAAGCGCCCGCACCCGCCGGTTCACCCTGGGAGTTCCCCGCGATTTCCGCATCGCCCCGGACGGCTCCCGCCTGGCGTTCCTGCGCACCAAGTCGGGCACCGACCCGGTCACCTGCCTGTGGACGCTGGAGTTGGGCGGCGGTGAGGAACGCCTGGTGGCCGACCCGGCGGCGCTGGCCTCTTCCGGCCAGGAGGATCTTCCTCCCGAGGAGCGGGCCCGCCGCGAGCGCGTCCGCGAGCAGGCCGGCGGGATCGTCGGGTACGCCACCGACCGCGAGGTGCGCAGGGCGGCGTTCGCGCTGGACGGCCGGTTGATGGTGGCCGATCTGCGGGAGGCCGCGGTGCGGACGCTGGAGACGGCCACGCCGGTGTTCGACCCGCGCCCGGACCCGACCGGGCGCCGGGTGGCGTATGTGTCCGGGCGGACGCTGCGCGTGGTGGAGATGGACGGCACCGGCGACCGGGCGCTGGTGCGCCCGGAAAGCGAGCAGGTCTCCTACGGGCTGGCCGAGTTCATCGCCGCCGAGGAGATGGGCCGCACCCGCGGCCACTGGTGGGCGCCGGACGGGGAGTCGCTGCTGGTGGCGCGGGTGGATGAGACCCCGGTGACGCGCTGGCACATCGCCGACCCCGCCAACCCGCAGCGCCCGGCCACCGAGATCGCCTACCCGGCGGCGGGCACCCCCAACGCCTATGTGTCGCTGTATGTGATCGGCGTGGACGGCGGCCGCACGCCCGTGGTGTGGGACCGCGCCGAGTTCCCCTACCTGGTCACCGCCGGCTGGGACCGGCACGGGCCGCTGATCGTCGTCCAGTCCCGCGACCAGCGGGTCATGCGGGTGCTTCAGGTCTCCCCCGCCGACGGCGCCACCTCGGTATTGCACGTGTCCCACGACCCGGTGTGGCTGGAGATCGTCCGCGGCCTGCCGGCCCGCACCAGTGGCGGCGCCCTGGTGTGGACGGTGGAGGATGCCGACACCGACACCCGGCGGCTGACCGTGGACGGCGTCCCGGTCACCCCGCCGGGCCTGCAGGTGCGGTCGGTGCTGGGGGTGGACGGCGATGCGGTGCTGTTCACCGCCTCCGAGGAGCCGACCGAGGTGCACGTGTGGTCGTATGCGCCGGGTGAGCTGACCCGGCTCAGCGAAGGGCAGGGGGTCTTCGGCGGCGCCCGGGCGGGGAAGGTGACCGTGCTGACCGCCTCCCGGCTGGACCGGGACGGGGTGGAGGTGCGCGTGATCACCCCGGGCGGCGAGCACCAGATCGCCTCCCGGGCGGAGACCCCGGTGATCACGCCGTCGGTGCGCCTGCTGCACGCCGGCGAGCGGCGGATCCGCACCGCGGTGGTGCTGCCCACCGGCTGGAAGGCCGCCGACGGCAGGCTGCCGGTGCTGATGGACCCCTACGGCGGCCCGCACGCCCAGCGGGTGCTGGCGGTGCGGCGCGCCTACAACGAGGCCCAGTGGCTGGCCGACCAGGGGTTCGCGGTGGTCATCGCCGACGGCCGGGGCACTCCGGGCCGCGGCCCGGCCTGGGAGCGCGCGGTGCACGGCGACTTCGCCGGGCCGGTGCTGGAAGACCAGATCACCGCCCTGCAGGAGGCCGCCCGCAACTTCCCGGACGCCCTCGACCTGAGCCGGGTGGGCATCCGCGGCTGGTCGTTCGGCGGCTGGCTGGCGGCGCTGGCGGTGCTGCGCCGCCCGGACGTCTTCCACGCGGCGGTCGCCGGCGCCCCGGTGACCGACTGGCGGCTGTACGACACCCACTACACCGAGCGTTACCTGGGCCACCCCGATGAGGAGCCGGACAACTACCGGCGCAACAGCCTGATCGAGGACGCCGCCAAGCTGGAGCGTCCGCTGCTGCTCATCCACGGCCTGGCCGACGACAACGTGGTGGCCGCCCACACGCTGCGCCTGTCGTCGGCGCTGCTGGCGGCCGGCCGTCCGCACAGCGTGCTGCCGCTGTCGGGGGTGACCCACATGACCCCGCAGGAGGTCGTCGCCGAGAACCTGCTGAAGCTGCAGGTGGAGTTCCTCAAGACCCACCTGGGCTGAACCGGGCCGGCGGTCAGGTGCCATGCCAGGAGCGCCACAGGGCGGCATACCGGCCGCCGGCCTCGATCAGCTCTTGGTGGGAGCCGAGTTCGCTGATGCGGCCGTCCTCCATCACCGCCACCCGGTCGGCGTCGTGGGCGGTGTGCAGGCGGTGCGCGATGGCCACCACCGTGCGGCCCTCCAGCACCGCCGCCAGTGACCGCTCCAGCCTGCGGGCCGCCCGCGGGTGCAGCAGCGAGGTGGCCTCGTCCAGCACCAGGGTGTGCGGGTCGGCCAGCACCAGCCGGGCCAGCGCGAGCTGCTGGACCTGCGCCGGGGACAGCGCCCGCCCGCCGGAGCCCACCACGGCGTCCAGGCCGGGGCCGTCCCATTCGACCGCCTCCAGCGCGGCACGCGCCTGCTCGTCGGTGGCGTCGGGACGGGCCAGCAGCAGGTTGTCGCGCACCGTGCCGTAGAAGACGTGGTGCTCCTGGGTGACCAGGGCGACCTGGCCGCGCAGCTCCTCCAACGGCAGCTCCACCAACGGCACCCGGAGGCCGTCCGTACCGACCGTCACCGTGCCGGTGCGAGGGGTGTGAACGCCGGCCAGCAGCAGCCCCAGAGTGGACTTGCCCGCCCCGCTCGGCCCGACCACCGCCAGCCGCTCTCCCGGGCGCAGCACCAGGTCCACCCCGTGCAGCACGTCCCGGTCCGCGCGGTAGGCGTAGCGGACGTCACAGGCGGCCAGGGAGGGCTCGCCGTCCAGCGGGGGACGCCCGGCGGTGGGGATCCGGTCGGGCGGGACGTGCGCCACGCCCAGCAGCCGGGCCAGGGAGGCGCCGCCGAGCTGGAGGCTGTCCAGCCGGCTGAGGATCTGGTCCACCGGGTCGGCGAGCTGCCGGACGTACAGGACGGCGGCGGTCACCTGGGCCGGCGACGCCCAGCCGTGGAGGTGGTAGAGCCCGCCGATCAGCAAGGCGGCGGCGGTCTGCACGGTGAAGCTCAGCTCGATCACCGGGTAGTACACCAGGCGCAGCCGGAGGGTGCGGCGCTCGCGTTCCCAGCTAGCGGCGATGTCGGCGTCGACACGCCGGTGCCGCTGCCGTTGCAGGCCCAGCGCCTCGACGGTGCGGGCGGCGGCGACGGTCTCGGCCAGACCACCGGCAAGGTGCGCCCACGCCTGGTTCTCCCGCACGTAGGCGGTGCGGGCGCGCGGCAGGTACCAGCGGGTGACCGCCCAGATCAGCGGGACGCCCAGCAGGCACGGCAGCATCAGCAGCGGCCCCACCAGGACCAGCGCGCCGACCGTGAACACCACGAGGACCAGTGAGGTCATCGTCTCCGGCAGGGCGAAGCGCACCACGTCCGACAGGGCGCCCACATCCCGGGAGGCGCGGCTGACCAGGTCGCCGGTGCCGGCGCGTTCCACCGTCGACAGCGGCAGCCGCAAGGCCCGGCCGACGAACTCCTCCCGCAGCTCGGCCAGGACCCGTTCGCCCAGCCGGGCGGCGGCGTAGTGGGCGTGGTACATCAGCACGCCCTGAGCGATCACGAATCCGGCGATGGTCAGGGCGACGCCGTCGACGTCGGCGTGTCCGTCGGCGATGCCTTGCACCAGGTCGCCCAGCAGCCAGGGCCCCACCAGCCCGGCCACCGCGGCCAGCGCGTGCAGCACCAGCACCCGGGCCAGCGCCCGCGGGTGCCGTAGCACCAGCCGCCACGCGTACGCCCGCACCTGGCCGGCCGTGGCCACCGGCAGGGTCTCGGCGCTCATCGCCCTTCGCCTTCCTGCTCGCCGATCCGCACAGGGCCATCAGAGGCCTCCAAGGCGCTCCCCCTGGCCACGGCGGCGGCATAGCGCGGCTCGGCGGCCAGCAGCACTCGGTGGGGTCCTTCTGCGACGACCCTGCCGTCTGCGACGAAGACCACATGGTCGGCGCGGTCGAGGATGAGCGGGCTGGTGGTGCACACCACCGTGGTGCGGCCCGCCCGGGCCCGGCGCAGCCGCTCGGCGATGCGGGCCTCGGTGTGCGCGTCCACCGCGCTGGTCGGCTCCACCAGCACCAGCACCTCGGGGTCGGCGGCCAGCGCCCGGGCCAGCAGCAGCCGCTGCCGCTGGCCGCCGGAGAACTCCCGGCCGGCCTCCCCCACGCGGGCGTCCAGGCCCACCGCCATGACGATGTCCTCGGCGGCGGCCGCGTGGACGGCCTCGCGGACGGACGCGCCGGGCCGCCCGCAGGCCAGCACGTCCGCCAGGCGGCCCGACAGCAGGACGTCCTCGTTGACGGCGACGATGATCCGCTCGCGCAGGCCGGCCACTTCCCGCAGCGGCACCCCGTTGTAGGTGGCCTCGCTGTCGGTGTAGCGGCCCAGGCGGTCGGCGATGGCGCGGGCATCGGCCGGGTCGGCGGCGGCCAGCGCGGTCAGCCGTCCGGCCCGGGCGACGAACCCGCTGCCCGGATCGGCCGGCGTCCCCGGAAGCGGCGGGGGCGGAGTGAGGGTGCCGCAGTCGGGCAGTTCCGGTTCCAGCGCGAGGAAGCGCGCCACCCGGGCGGCCGCCACCCGCCCCCGTGTGATCTTGTCGGCGACTTCGCCGAGCGTGGCCATCGGCAGGGTCAGAAAAATCACATACCCGTAGCAGGTGACCAGCTCGCCGGGGGTGATCGAGCCCGCCGGCGCCGTCCGGGCCCCCAGCCAGACCACGGCCGCGACCAGCAGTCCCGGCAGCAGCGCCTCGGCACCGGCCAGCAGCGCCTCCGAGCGCGCCAGGCGCGTCCCGGCGCGCCGGACCCGCTGGGACTGGGCCCGGTAGCGCTCGGCGAACAGGTCCTCACCGCCGATGCCGCGCAGGACCCGCAGTCCCGCCACGATGTCGGTGGCGCGGGTGTTGAGGTCGCCGACCAGCTCCCGCAGCCGCTCGCTGTGGCGGTGGTGGGGACGCAGCAGCAGGGCGCCGGCCGCCAGCACCACCGGTATGCCGGCCAGCGTGACCAGGGCCGACGGCGGGGATGCGGCCGCCAGCAGCACCAGCACCGCCACGATGGCCGCCACCGCACCGGTGCCGCGGATCACACCGTCCATGACATCGCCGATGTGGGAGATGTCATAGATCCCGACACTGACGACCTCGCCCGCCCCGCTCCGCCGCGACAGCGTGGCGCCCAGCCGGGTGGCCTGCCGGGTGACCGCCTGGACAGTGCGGTAAGCGGCGGCCAGCCGGACGAGCGTCGCCAGCCGGTGCCGCCGTGCAGTGCTCACCGCCTGCAGCACGCCCAGTCCAAGCAGCACGCCCGACCACAGCAGCAGGGCACCGGCGTCCTTGCCCCGCACGCCCTCGTCGATCGCCCGGCCCATCGCGGCGGGGCCCAGGGCCATGCAGGCCATCCAGGTGACGCCCCATCCGATGCCGCGCAGCAGCGGCCCGGCCTGCAACCGCGCCAGCCACCACAGGTACCGTCCCGGTGAGCGGTGGTCGGGAATACCCGGGTCGGGTGCCGGCAGCGCGGTTCGCACACGGCGACCCTAGGCGGCTCTCCCCTGGGATCTCGAACGGTTTTCCAGGGCCGGCCGGGCGTGGCGACCCCCGAAAACCCTTCTCCGCAGCCGCCGGACGATCGGATCCGGCCCGGATGGATGCGCACGTTGGAAGGAAGACTGTAAGGTCAGGGCGTACGGAGCGAGCACGGGACATCCCCGGCGCAGCCCCGTGAGCCGGGCTCCGGTGCGGGACAGCATCGTCGTCCGGCCCATCACCGTGTGGTCGGTGACGCCTCCGCCGAGCCTTGTCACAACCCCCATCAGAGCCGCCCATGTCGAGCCTAAACCCGGGCCCTTGCCCCCGCCGACCAACCGGAAGCCATTGGTGAGCACGACCAGCGATCACACGACCTCGGCAGTGCCGGGGATCGACGGCAGGCTCCGCCTGCTGCTCATCGAGGACGACCCGGGCGATGCGTTCCTGGTGGAGGAGTTGCTCGCCGAGTCCGGCCTGGATGTGGAGATCCTGCACGCCCGCACGCTGGAGGAGGCCCGCCGCCGGATGACGGGCCGGATCCACTGCGTGCTGGCCGACATGACGCTGCCCGACGCCGGCGGGCTGGACCTGCTGCGCGAGGTGCTGAAGCTGACCGGCCGGGCGGCGGTGGTGGTGCTGACCGGGCTGGCCGACGCCCACCTGGGGGTGCGGGCGGTCGCCCTGGGCGCCGAGGACTACCTGGTCAAAGGGGAGGTGGACGGGCCGCTGCTGGCCCGCGCCATCCGGTATGCCATCGAGCGCAAGCGGGCCGAGGAGAGCGAGCGGCGCCTGGTGGAGGCCCGCATCGTCAGCCGGGAGAACGCCCGTCTGGAGCGGGGGCTGCTGCCGGTCCCGCTGATCGACGACGACTCGCTGGTGCACCACGCCCGCTACCGGCCCGGCCGGCGGCGGGCGCTGCTGGGCGGCGACTTCTACGACACGGTGCAGACCGCCGACGGGTCGGTGCACCTGATGATCGGGGACGTGTGCGGGCACGGCCCCGACGAGGCGGCGCTGGGGGTGTGCCTGCGCATGGCCTGGCGCACGTTGGTGCTGGCCGGGCACACCGGCGGGGAGCTGCTGTCGATCCTCAACACCGTGCTGGTGCACGAGCGGCGCAGCGACGAGCTGTTCACCACGGTGTGCATGGTGACCGTCGACCCTTCGCGGCGCAGTGCCCGGCTGCACCTGGCCGGTCACCCGGCGCCGCTGCTGCTGAACGAGGCCGGGGTGAACGCGGCGCCCGAAGAGCCGGCCGGGCCCGCGCTGGGACTGCCGGTCGACCTGGTGGACGGCACCCTGTGGCCCGGCATCGACATCGAGCTGGGCGCCTCCTGGGGCCTGATGCTCTACACCGACGGGCTGATCGAGGGCCGGATCGGGCAGGGCTCGGCCCGGCTGGGCACCGACGGCCTGGTCGGCCTGGCGCGCACCGCCGTGCAGGAGGGCGCCTCCGGCGACGCACTGATCGACACGCTGGTGTCGCGGGTCGAGGCGCTCAACGGCGAGGCGCTGGCCGATGACGTGGCGGTGCTGCTGCTGGCCACCCGGGAGCGCACGTGACCGCCGCGCCCCGTCCCGCCGAGCTGCCCGAGCCGGTGGTCTCGGCCGGGTCGATGAGCGCCAGTTCGCCGCTGCCCCCGCAGCTGGCGCCGCTGCGGCCGCCCACTCAGCTGCGCGGGCTGAGCCGGATCAGGCTGGGCCAGTGGTTCTACACCACCGCGGCGGCGCTGACGGTGCTGATGGCGATCACGGTGACGCTGGCGGTGCTGGCGCTGCAGGGCTACAACCAGGCCCGGGCCATCCTCATCGACCAGATCGACCCGGCGGCGCTGCGGCAGTTCCAGCTCACCACCGCGATGGAGGAGCAGGACTCGGCCATCCGCGCCTACGCCCGCCACGGCAGGGAGGCCGACCTGAAGGCCTACAAGGACGCGGTGACCGCCGAACGCCAGGCCGCCGCCGCCATGACCCGGCAGCTGGCCGCGGTGCCCGGGGCGGAGGAGACCCGCAGGCGGGTGGACGCGGCCGTGGCCGCCATCGCCGTCTGGCGGGAGCGGTTCGCCGGCCCGCTGGCCGAGGGCGCGCAGCTGACCCGGGACTCCAACGAGACCGGGCGGATGCTGTTCCGCCAGGTCAACGCCGCCAACTCCGCCACGCAGCGGGAGCTGACGAGGCTGCACGGCACCTATGACCAGCAGCTGCGCGACCGGGCCCGCACCCTGTACCTGTGGCTGGCGCTCACCGGCGTGGTGTTCGTGGTGGGCTCTACGGCCATCACGCTGCTGATCCGGTGGGCCGTGCTGCGCCCGGTGAACCGGCTGAGCGAGCAGGTGCGGGCGATCGCCCAGGGCGACTTCGCCCATCCGCTGCGGGGCTCGGGCCCGGCCGACTTCGTGGAGCTGGCCGACATCGTGGACTCGATGCGGCACCGCATCGTCCAGGAGTGGCGGGCCGCCTCCGAGGCCCGGCAGATGGTCGCCGCGCAGGCCGCCGAGCTGCGCCGCTCCAACGCCGAGCTGGAGCAGTTCGCCTATGTCGCCAGCCACGACCTGCAGGAGCCGCTGCGCAAGGTGGCCAGCTTCTGCCAGATGCTGGAGCGCCGCTACGGCGACCGGCTGGATGAGCGGGGCCGCCGCTACATCGATTTCGCGGTGGACGGCGCCAAGCGCATGCAGGCGCTGATCAGCGACCTGCTGATGCTGTCGCGGGTGGGCCGCTCGGAGCGCAAGGTGGAGCCGGTGGACATGGGCGCCCTGCTGGAGCGGACCAAGCACGACCTGGGGCATCCGATCGAGGAGAGCGGGGCCGAGGTCACCGCCGACCCGCTGCCGACGGTGACCGGCGACCGGACGCTGCTGGCGGTGCTGCTGCAGAACCTGGTGGGCAACGCCATCAAGTTCCGCGGCGAGGATCCGCCGCGGGTGCACCTGTCCGCCGAGCCGTCGGCCGACGATCCGGGCATGTGGGAGTTCGCCTGCCGGGACAACGGCATCGGCATCGACCCCAAGTACGCCGAGCGGATCTTCATGATCTTCCAGCGGCTGCATCCCCAGGACACCTACAGTGGCACCGGCATCGGGCTGGCCATGTGCCGCAAGATCGTGGAGTTCCACGGCGGCCGCATCTGGCTGGATCCCGGCCACGAAGGGCCCGGTACCACCTTCCGCTGGACGCTGCCCGTGCGGCAGGCGGACACCGAGGAGCGGGCCGACACCGAGAGTGAGGAAGGCGACGACGCTGCCGATGGGTGACAATCCTGGCGCGATCGAGGTGCTGCTGGTCGAGGACGATCCCGGGGACGTACTGCTGACCCGCGAGGCGTTCGAGGACAACAAGGTCCGCAACAACCTCAACGTGGTGGGCGACGGCGAGGAGGCCATGGCCTACCTGCGCCGCGAGGGCCGCTATGCCGACGCGCCCCGGCCGGATCTGATCCTGCTGGACCTCAACCTGCCCCGCAAGGACGGCAGGGAGGTGCTCAGCGAGGTCAAGGCCGACCCCGAGCTGCGTTCCATCCCGGTGGTGGTGCTCACCACCTCCGCGGCCGATGAGGACATCCTGCGCAGCTACGATCTGCATGCCAACGCCTACGTCACCAAGCCGGTGGACTTCGAGCGGTTCATCGAGGTGGTGCGGCAGATCGACGACTTCTTCGTGACCGTGGTGAAGCTGCCGGGGCACCGGTCCGGTTCGGGACCAAGGTCCCTGCCGCAAGAGGCGAAGTTCCCGAAAACCGTGTGAGCCCCCTCACCTGGAACGATGTGACGAAACGCACTCAATGCCCGAAATGCACCACTCATAGCCTATGGCTATCGAAACGAGTGCTTTCATGACTTGGACGCTCTGACCTGGGGCGACTTACCGTCGCCCCCGTGGTTCAAACGTCACCCCGCGCGCTTCCGGCGCTGTACCGTTCCACGATCGGCAAGAAGGCGATCATGGCGGTCACCGGCGCCCTGATGATCCTGTTCCTCGTCGTCCACATGGTGGGCAACCTGAAGGCCTTCTACGGCCCGGCGGAGATCGACGAGTACGCCGCCTGGTTGCGCAGGATCGGTGCGCCGGCCCTGCACTACGAGTGGTTCCTGTGGATCCAGCGGGTGGGCCTGCTGGTGGTGATCGGCCTGCACATGCTGATGGCCTTCCAGCTGACCCGCCGCGCCAAGCGGGCCCGTCCGACCCGCTACCGGCACCGTCCCAAGGTGCAGGGCTCGTACGCGGCCCGCACCATGCGCTGGGGCGGTGTGATCATCGTGCTGTTCGTGATCTACCACATCCTGGACCTGACGACCGGCACGGTGCACCCGGACTACCGGGACGGCGAGGTCTACAACAACCTGGTCAACGACTTCGCCCCCGAGCGCTGGTATGTGACCCTCTTTTACGCCCTGGCGGTCATCGCGGTGGGCTTCCACGTGCGGCACGGCCTGACCAGCGCGGTGCAGAGCCTGGGCATCAAGAGCCCGCAGCGGGCGCGCACCCTCAACCTGGCCGCCACCGCGTTCTCCGTTCTGCTCGTCGCCGGCTATCTGTCCGTGCCGTTCGCGGTCACCGTGGGATTGGTGGACTGACCATGACCGACAGCTTCTACACCCTCGGCGACCCGATCGCCGACACCAAGGCGCCCAAGGGGCCCATCGAGGAGCGGTGGAGCCGGCGCAAGTTCGAGATGAAGTTGGTCAACCCGGCCAACAAGCGCAAGAAGACCATCATCGTGGTCGGCACCGGGCTGGCCGGCGGGTCGGCCGGGGCCACGCTGGGCGAGCTGGGCTACAAGGTCATCCAGTTCTGCTTCCAGGACAGCCCGCGCCGGGCCCACTCGATCGCCGCGCAGGGCGGCATCAACGCCGCCAAGAACTACCGCAACGACGGCGACAGCGTCTTCCGGCTGTTCTACGACACGGTCAAGGGCGGCGACTTCCGCGCCCGCGAGTCCAACGTGCACCGCCTGGCGGAGATCAGCACCCAGATCATCGACCAGTGCGTGGCGCAGGGCGTGCCGTTCGCCCGCGAGTACGGCGGCCTGCTGGACAACCGCTCCTTCGGCGGCGCCCAGGTCTCCCGCACCTTCTACGCCCGCGGCCAGACCGGTCAGCAGTTGCTGCTGGGCGCCTACCAGGCGCTGATGCGCCAGGTGGACGCCGGCAACGTGGAGCTGCACCCCCGCCACGAGATGCTGGACCTGGTGGTGGCCGACGGCCGGGCGCGCGGCGTGGTGGTCCGCAACCTCGTCACCGGCGAGATCAAGACCTACACCGCCGACGCGGTGGTGCTGGCCACCGGCGGCTACGGCAACGTCTTCTACCTGTCCACCAACGCGATGGGCTCCAACGCCACCGCGATCTGGCGGGCGCACAAGCGCGGGGCGCTGTTCGGCAACCCCTGCTTCACCCAGATCCACCCCACCTGCATCCCGGTCAGCGGCGACCACCAGTCCAAGCTGACGCTGATGTCGGAGTCGCTGCGCAACGACGGCCGGGTGTGGGTGCCGGTGAAGGCCGGCGACACCCGCAACCCCAACGACATCCCCGAGGACGAGCGCGACTACTACCTGGAGCGCATGTACCCGGCGTTCGGGAACCTGGTGCCGCGCGACATCGCCTCCCGGGCCGCCAAGAAGGTCTGCGACGAAGGGCGCGGGGTCGGCCCCGGCGGCCGCGGCGTCTACCTGGACTTCGCCGACGCCATCAAGCGGCTGGGGATCGATGCCGTCAAGGCCAAGTACGGCAACCTGTTCGACATGTACGAGCGGATCACCGGGGAGAACCCGTACGAGGTCCCGATGCGGATCTACCCGGCCGTTCACTACACCATGGGCGGGCTGTGGGTGGACTACGACCTGGAGTCCACCATCCCGGGCCTGTTCGTGATCGGGGAGGCCAACTTCTCCGACCACGGCGCCAACCGGCTGGGCGCCTCGGCGCTGATGCAGGGCCTGGCCGACGGGTACTTCGTGCTGCCCAACACCATCGGCAACTACCTGGCCAACAACAACAAGCTCGGCGAGGTCCCGGCGGAGGTGATCGCCGAGGCCGAGGCCGGGGTCAAGGCCCAGATCGAGCGGCTGCTGTCGATCGACGGGGACCGCACCGTCGACTCCTTCCACCGCGAGCTCGGCCACATCATGTGGGAGTACTGCGGCATGGAGCGCACCGACGAGGGGCTGCGCAAGGCGCTCACGCTCATCCCGGCGCTGCGCGAGGAGTTCTGGCAGCGGGTCAAGGTGCCCGGGTCGGCCGACGACCTCAACCAGTCGCTGGAGAAGGCCGGCCGGGTGGCCGACTTCCTGGAACTGGCCGAGCTGATGGTCATCGACGCGCTGCACCGCACCGAGTCGTGCGGCGGCCACTTCCGCGCCGAGTCCCAGGACGCCGACGGCGAGGCCAAGCGCGACGACGCCAACTTCTCCTATGTGGCCGCCTGGGAGTGGGCCGGCGAGGGCAAGCCGCCCATCCTCCACAAGGAGCACCTGGAGTTCGAATACGTCAAGCCGAGCCAGCGCTCGTACAAGTAGGAAAACGGACCTTTTCCATGAAAATCACCCTGCGCGTCTGGCGCCAGAAGGGTCCCGAGGACGCCGGGAAGATGGTCGAGTACCAGCTCGACGACGTCTCCCCCGACATGTCCTTCCTGGAGATGCTGGACGTCCTCAACGAGCGGCTGATCGCCGAGGGCGAGGAGCCGATCGCCTTCGACCACGACTGCCGCGAGGGCATCTGCGGCATGTGCTCGCTGGTGATCAACGGCGTCCCGCACGGCCCGGAGCGGGCCACCACCACCTGCCAGCTGCACATGCGCAAGTTCAAAGACGGCGACGTCATCGACGTGGAGCCGTGGCGCGCCCAGGCCTTCCCGGTGATCAAGGACCTGGTGGTGGACCGGTCGGCCTTCGACAAGATCATCCAGGCCGGCGGGTACATCTCCGCGCCCACCGGCTCGGCCCCCGACGCCCACTCCATCCCGGTGCCCAAGCCGGCCGCCGACGCCGCCTTCGAGGCGGCCGAGTGCATCGGCTGCGGCGCCTGCGTGGCGGCCTGCCCCAACGGGTCGGCGATGCTGTTCACCGCCGCCAAGGTCACCCACCTGGGGCTGCTGCCGCAGGGCCAGCCGGAGCGCTATGACCGGGTGGTGAAGATGGTCCAGGCCCACGACGAGGCCGGCTTCGGCGGCTGCACCGTCACCGGCGAGTGCACCGTGGCCTGCCCCAAGGGCATTCCGCTGGAGACCATCACCCGGCTCAACCGCGACTACCTGGCCGCCACCGCCGCCGGCAAGAAGAAGTCGTAAAGCGCGGCGGGCGCCTTCGAGCCAGGGGCGCCCCGGACCGGTCGACGGGGATTCACCGGCGGGGCGCCCCTATCAATGCGCCTTCTCCCCGGCGCGGGGGCCTGTCACAGGACACAGGCGGGGACAAGGTTCGCTCTCCCGGCGAGACCGGGCATATGTCGCCGAGTTCGCTACCCGTACGCTCTTAAGCTGTGCAGTTGCAGCAGCTTGCGTACTTCGTCGCCGTAGCCGAGATCCGGCACTTCACTCATGCGGCCGAGGCGTTGCGGGTGGCTCAGCCATCGCTGTCCAAGCAGATCCGCGCGCTGGAGACCGAGCTGGGCGCCTCGCTGTTCAGCCGGGCGCGTGGCAACATCACGCTGACCCCGGCGGGAGAGGCGCTGCTGCCGCTGGCCAAGCGGATCCTGGCCGATGTGGACACCGCCCGGCTGGAGGTGCAGGAGCTGGTCGGGCTGCGGCGGGGCCGGGTGCGGCTGGGCGCCACGCCGTCGCTGTGCGCGGGCCTGCTGGCCGACGTGCTGCGCCGCTTCCACGACACCTACCCCGGGATCCAGTTGCTGGTGGAGGAGGGCGGCTCGCGCGACCTGGTCCGGCAGCTGACCCGGGGCGCGCTCGACCTGGCGCTGGTGATCCTGCCGCTGGCGGGGGACGCCCCGCTGGAGACCACCGCGATCCTGCGCGAGCACCTGGTGGTGGCCTCTCCCGCGCCGCGCCGCAACGGCTCCCGGCCGCCGGCCGTCCGCGGCGCCCTGCTGCCGCGCCGCCCGTACGTGCGGATCGAGGATCTGCGGGACCGTCCGCTGGTGATGTTCCGGCCCGGCTACGACCTGCGCGAGGCGACCATCGGGGCGTGCCGGCAGGCGGGCTTTGAGCCCCGCTTCGCGGTCGAGGGCGGGGAGATGGACGCCGTGCTGCGCTTCGTCGAAGCGGGGCTGGGCGTGGCCGTCGTCCCCAGCATGGTGCTGGCGGGACGGCCGGGACTGCGCGGCACCCCGCTGGCCATCGGCGACCCGCCCGAGGAGTCCGGCGGGCGCGGCTCGGCGGGCGCACCGGGCGCCGGTTCGTCCCGGCGCACCGAACCGGTGCCGGGACTGCTGCGCACCATCGCGCTGGCGCACCGCAAGGACGTGACGCTCACCCACGCGGCCCGCGCCTTCCAGCGGGTGCTGGAGTCCTTCATCCGGGAGGCCGCCCGCGCCGGCACCCTGCCGCCCGGCGTCGAGGCCCTGGTGCCGCTGAAGTGAGAGACGAGGCGGGCGGACGGTCTTTTCGGCCCGTCCGCCCGCATCCCGTGCGCGATCCACAAGCGCCCGTCATCACTTCCGCACAGTTTTGAAAGTGAAGCTTTTTCTCCATTCCGGCTAGCCGGGCGCTCGGGATGATCACTACGCTGCTCGCGGCATTCACTCTGTCTCGATCACCCCATCGGAGGTCCGATGAGACGTCCTCGGCTGCTCGCCGGACTGGCCGCCCTGGCCGTGTCCGCCGGGCTGCTGGCCGGGCCGGCGACCACCGCGCAGGCCGACACCTCCTACCAGCCCAGCAACGCCGACTTCGCCGACTGCCCGAAGCTGCCCTCCGGCACGCTGCCGCTGCTGTGGAACTGCATCTCCATCAACCTGGTGGAGGGGCAGATGAAGCTCGGCTCGCTGAAGCAGGACCTGACCAAGCCCGTCAAGATCACCGTCGCGATGGGCCTCAAGGGCGGCAAGCTCACCCTGGTCGAGGGCGGGATCAAGAGCGACCCGATCTCGATCAACCCGCTGCCGCTGCCGGTCGACCTGCTGGGCATCACCGTCCAGGTGCAGCAGGCCGGGCAGATCAAGCCCGCGCCGATCCTGCCCAAGACCATCCCGCTGAAGATCAAGCTCAACCACTGGCTGCTGGGCAACAACTGCTACATCGGCAGCGAGGCCAACCCCATCGCGATCACCCCCAACCTGTCGAACCTGGCGCTGACCAGCATCAACAACGTCCCGGTGATCACCACCACGATCTCCGACGACGCTTTTGCGGTCCCGGCGGTCTCCACCTGCGGACTGCTGGGCAACCCCGCCATCAACTCCGTCGTGGGCCTGCCCAGCCCCGCCGGCGCCAACTCCGCCACCATGAAGGCGGTCGTCCGCGTCAAGAACTACCGGCTCGGCCAGATCACCGGCCAGTACGCCGCAGACAACAACATCGCCTAAAAGGTGAGTCCCGGCTGCGCCGTCGCGCCCCTCTCAACGGGCGTGGCGGCGCAGCGCCTGCAGGTCGTGGACGATCACCCGGCGGCGTCCCGTCTCGATCCAGCCGCGGCTGCGCAGGGTGCGCAGCGCCTTGCTGACCGCCTCACGGGACGCGCCGACCCAGCCGGCCAGCTCCTCCTGGGTGAGGTTCAACGTGATCTGGACGCTCCCGGCCGGCTGCGGTCCCCTCGCCCCGGCGCCTCGCGCCTGCGGACGGCGGGGCTCGTACGGCTCGCTGTAGCGCTCGGCCATCTCCACCAGCCGCTGGGCCACCCGGCCGGTGGTGTCGTACCTGCCGAACTCGACCCGCTTGCGGTCGGCGTCCCGCCAGCGCTGGCACAGCATCCGCATCAGCAGCACCGACACCCGGCTGTGGCCGTGCAGGAAGTCCATGAACTCCTCGGCCGACAGCGCCCGCACCCGCCCCGGCCGCAGTGCCGTCACCGTGGCCGAACGGGGCAGCCCGTCGATCGCCGACACCTCCCCCAGCAGCGCGCCGGGTCCCCGCACCGCCAGCACCACCTCCACGCCGTTGTCGGCGTGCGAGCAGGCCTTCACCATTCCCGACAGCAGCACCGCCACCCAGGTGGTCTGCTCCCCTTCGGTGAAGAGCACATCGCCGCGATCCATCCGGCGTTCCCTGCCCCGCCGCAGCAGATCGGCGCGCTCCTGGGCGGTCAGGACGGCAAGGAACGAACCAGGTTCATAGGCGTTCATACGGTTCACTACATCACGTCATGTGTGCACTTCTCCCTAGTTCATGCATCACAGATCGGGAGAGACTGCAACGTGCCGTGCGCGCTGCCGGAGCGCTATGGGACACGGCCGCCCGGGGACGGCGTCGCCGGGGCACGCCGCCCCCGGGAAGCCCGTCCTCACGCACACGCCCCGGAACCTGCGCGAGGTTCCGGGGCGTGGACGGACTTTCAGCTCAGGCCGAGGGCGTGTCCTGGCTCTTCTTGACGATGCCGAGCTTGGAGCCCAGCCACACCAGCGGGTCGTAGCGCCGGCCGACCACCCGCTCCTTCAGCGGGATCAGCGCGTTGTCGGTGATCTTGATGTGCTCCGGGCAGACCTCGGTGCAGCACTTGGTGATGTTGCAGAAGCCCAGCCCGTGGTCCTCCTGGGCGATGTGCCGCCGGTCGGACTGGTCGGCCGGGTGCATCTCCAGCTCGGCGATGCGCATCAAAAAGCGCGGCCCGGCGAAGGCCGGCTTGTTCTCCTCGTGGTCACGGATGACGTGGCAGACGTTGTTGCACAGGAAGCACTCGATGCACTTGCGGAACTCCTGCGAACGCTGCACGTCCTCCTGCATCATCCGCAGCTCGCCGGGCTTGGCGTCGCCGGGGTTGAACGCCGGGATCTGCCTGGCCTTCTCGTAGTTGAACGACACGTCGGTGACCAGGTCGCGGATCACCGGGAAGGTGCGGATCGGGGTGACCGTGATGGTCTCGTCCTGGGAGAAGGTGGACATGCGGGTCATGCACATCAGGCGCGGCATGCCGTTGATCTCCGCCGAGCACGACCCGCACTTGCCGGCCTTGCAGTTCCACCGCACCGCCAGGTCGGGCGCCTGGGTGGCCTGCAGCCGGTGGATGATGTCGAGGACGACCTCGCCCTCGTTGACCTCGACGGTGTAGTCGACCAGCTCGCCCTCGCCGGCGTCCCCGCGCCAGACCCGGAACTTCGCCTGGTAGCTCACTTGTCGTCCTCCTCGGCCCCGGCAGCGGCCCGCATCCCGGCCGGCAGTTCCTCCGGCGTCATGTACTTCTTCAGCTCTTCGACGTCGAACAGCGCGAGCAGGTCCTCGCGCATCGGCTCCATCTCCTGGCGCTTGATCTCCACCCGCGGGTCGTCGGCCTTGCCGACCAGCCGGCAGATCAAATTGACCTTGCGCCACTCGGGGGACATCTGCGGGTAGTCCTCACGGGTGTGCCCGCCGCGGCTCTCGGTGCGCTCCAGCGCCGCCTTGGCGATGCACTCCGACACCAGCAGCATGTTGCGCAGGTCCAGCGCCAGGTGCCAGGCGGGGTTGTAGCCCTTGCCGCCCTCGACCGACACCTTCGCCGCCCGGGCGCGCAGCTCCTCCAGCTTCTCCAGCGCCAGCTGCAGTTCCTTTTCGGTGCGGATGATGCCGACCAGGTCGTTCATCGTCTGCTGCAGGTCGGCGTGCACCGCATACGGGCTCTCCCCGCCCTTGCGCTCAAAGGGCGCCAGCGCCTCGGCGACGGCGTAGTCGATCTCCTCCTGGTCGGGGACGGGACGGTCATCGCCCAGGGAGTCGACGTACTCGGCGGCGCCCAGCCCGGCGCGGCGGCCGAACACCAGCAGGTCCGACAGGGAGTTGCCGCCCAGCCGGTTGGAGCCGTGCATGCCGCCGGAGCACTCGCCGGCCGCGAACAGGCCCGGCACGACGGCCGCGGCGGTGTCGGGGTCCACCTCCACCCCGCCCATCACGTAGTGGCAGGTGGGGCCGACCTCCATCGGCTCCTTGGTGATGTCGACGTCGGCCAGCTCCTTGAACTGGTGGTGCATGGCCGGCAGACGCCGCTTGATCTCCTCGGCGCCGCCGGGCATCCGGCCCACCACGGTCAGGAACACCCCGCCGTGCGGGGAGCCGCGGCCGGCCTTGACCTCGGCGTTGATGGCCCGGGCCACCTCATCGCGGGGCAGCAGCTCCGGCGGGCGCCGGTTGTTGTCGGGGTCGTCGTACCAGCGGTCGGCCTCCTCCTCGGTGGTGGCGTACTTCTCCTTGAACACCTCGGGGATGTAGTCGAACATGAACCGCCGGCCCTCGGAGTTGAGGAGAATGCCGCGGTCGCCGCGCACCGACTCGGTGACCAAGATCCCCTTCACCGAGGGGGGCCAGACCATCCCGGTGGGGTGGAACTGGACGAACTCCATGTTCAGCAGCGTGGCGCCGGCCAGCAGCGCCAGCGCGTGCCCGTCCCCGGTGTACTCCCAGGAGTTGGAGGTGACCTTGAAGCTCTTGCCGATGCCGCCGGTGGCCAGCACCACCGCCGGGGCCTCGAACACCACGAACTTGCCGGTCTCGCGGACATAGCCGAACGCCCCGGCGATCTTGCCGCCCTTGACCAGCAGCCGGGTGATGGTGGTCTCCGGCCACACCTTCAGGTAGGCCTCATAGTCGCCGTGGTCGCGGTGGTCCTCCTGCTGGAGCGCGACCACCTTCTGCTGCAGGGTGCGGATCAGCTCCAGGCCGGTGCGGTCGCCCACGTGCGCCAGGCGCGGGTACTCGTGGCCGCCGAAGTTGCGCTGGCTGATCTTGCCGTCCTTGGTGCGGTCGAACAGCGCGCCCCAGTGCTCCAGCTCCCAGATGCGGTCCGGGGCCTCCTTGGCGTGCAGCTCGGCCATGCGCCAGTTGTTGAGGAACTTGCCGCCGCGCATGGTGTCCCGGAAGTGCACCTTCCAGTTGTCGTTGGGGTTGACGTTCCCCATCGCGGCGGCGGCGCCGCCCTCGGCCATCACGGTGTGGGCCTTGCCGAACAGCGACTTGGAGATGACCGCCGTCTTCTTGCCCTGCAGACGTGCCTCGATCGCCGCACGAAGCCCGGACCCGCCGGCGCCGATCACGACGACGTCGTAGGAATGCCTTTCGATCTCGGTCATGATCAGTCCTTGTCAGGAAGGATGCGCGGGGTCAGATGATGCGCGGGTCGGAGATGACCCCGCCGGACACCAGCGCCACGTACAGGTCCGCCACCACCAGCGAGCCCAGCGTGATCAGGGCGTACTGGCCGTGCCGCTCGTTGAGCTTGGACACCAGCGTCCAGGCGCGGTAGCGCAGCGGGTGCTTGGAGAAGTTCTTCAGCCGCCCGCCCACGATGTGCCGGCAGGAATGGCACGAGAGGGTGTAACCCCACAGCAGGATCACGTTGCCCAGCAGGATCAGCGAGCCCAGCCCCATCCGGAAGTCGCCGTTGGAGTCGGTGAAGGCCAGCAGCGCGTCATAGGTGTTGATGATGGAGATGATGACCGCCGCCGCCCAGAAGTAGCGGTGCAGGTTCTGCGCGACCAGCGGGAAGCGCCGCTCCCCGGTGTACTTCTTGTGCGGCTCGCGCACCGCGCAGGCCGCCGGGGACCGCCAGTAACTGCGGTAGTAGGCCTTGCGGTAGTAGTAGCAGGTCAGGCGGAACAGCAGCAGGAACGGCAGGGAGACCGCCGCGAACGGGATGAAGAACGGCAGCTCGGGAAGGAAGGTGCCGAAGTGCGCCGAGCCCGGTACGCACTCGGTGCTGACACAGGGTGAGTAGAAGGGGGTCAGATAGTTGTACTCATCGACCCAGTAGTACTTGCCCATCATCGCCCGGACGGTCGCATACGCCACCCAGGTGGTGAAGAGCACCACGATGAAGATCGGATAGCTACGCCAGTTGTCGGTCCGGAGCGTGCGCGCCGAGATCTGCGCACGCTTCTTGGCCGGCGCCTCCACAGTGCTCATCGATAGCACCCCAGTTTTCAGGTCTTCGCTCGTACGGGATCGGTCCGCACGTCCAAGGCCGTGTCGCACCACGGCTACATGCAGTGCACCCGCTGCTGGTTAGGCGACCATATGCCACCAGCCTGACCTTGTGATACATACAACAGCCAGGCCAATCATGTGACCCTGGCCACAAGGTGTGGCATGGTACCCCCGGATACTGGCGTCATGCCAGACGCCTATGGACCCGATCACTTATCTCTATGTTCGAACGGCCCCGCGGGCCCTTCTCGCGGGGCGATGCGGACACGTGGATGTGGCGTCCCCGGGCGCGTCACGCCCCGCCGCGGGGGAACCGTTCTAGAGTCGGCCTTGCCGCCCTGCCGGCGCCCCCCGTAGGCACGTTCGTTCATGGAGAGCCAGGCGATGAGCAACCCCTCCGGCCCTTACGGTCCCGGCCCCGCCCCCGGCCCCGGGGCGAGCGGCGGCACCGGTCCCTTCCCCCCTCCGCAGCCGGGTGCCCGGCCGTCCCACGGACCGGGGCCGGCCGCTCCCCCGCCCGGCGCCTGGGAGAGACGGCCGGCGCCCCCCGAAAAGGGCGTGATCGGGGCGCTGCTGGACACCCGCTTCAACCACCTGGTGACCCCGAAGCTGATCAGGCTGTGGTACATCGTCGCCCTGCTGCTGATCAGCCTGCAGTGCCTGGTCTTCTTCTTCCTGGGACTGTGGATGGCCACCTGGGACGACGGCTGGGCCTGGGGGGTCATAATGATCATCGCTTGCCCGCTGGTGTGGCTGTTTGAGGCGCTGCTGGTGCGGATCGCGATGGAGGCGATGGTGGTCCGTTTCAAGGGCGTGGAGCACCTTCGGGTCATCAGGGACAAGATCTGAACCGGCGCGTTAGGCTCACCTGAGTGAACCCCTCCCACCATCGCCGGCTCCCCGTTCCGGCGCGTGCGCCGGTACGGCGAGACGCCGTCCGCCCGCTCCGGGCCGGGCGCGGCGGGCCCGCGGAACGGGAGCCGGTCACGGCGGCACCAACGGAGCGGTAAGTGGCCGAGTTCGAGGACTTCCCGCACCGGACCCGGCGAGACCCGGCGGTGACCCACCGGGACCCGCACGTCCCCCAAGCGCGCTCCGATCCCTCGGCCACCCGCCGGGACGCCCCGCAGCCCGCCGCCGATCCGCTGATCCGGCTGCCGGGGCCGCTGGCCGGGCGCTTCACCGTGGTGGGAGAGCTGCCCGTCCAAGGCGCCGAATCGGACCTGCTGCTGGTGCGGGACGCAGCGGGCCGCCGGTACGTGGTCAAGGTGTTCCGGCGGGGATACTCCGCCGACCGCGAGGTGTGGGCCAAGCTGCCGGAGCTCACCTCCCCGCACGTGGTGCAGATCCTGGAGACCGGGCACGCCGACGGCCGCGACTACGAGCTGAGCGAGTACGCCCCCGGCGGCAACCTGCGCACCATGCTGGATGCGCGGCCGGGTGAGGCGCTGCCGCCGCAGACCGTCGCCGCGATCGTGGCGCAGCTGGCCGCCGGCCTGCAGGCGCTGCACCGGGCGGGCATCGTGCACCGCGACCTCAAACCCGAGAACGTCCTGGTGACCGCCTCCGACCCGCTGCAGGTGGCGATCGCCGACTTCGGGCTCAGCAAGGTGCTGGACCAAAGCGTGGTGTTCGCCTCCTCGTCCCGGACGCTGGCCTACGCCGCCCCCGAGTCGCTGTCGGGGCAGGTCTCCCCGGCGCGGGACTGGTGGTCGCTGGGCATGATCGTGCGGGAGCTGGCCACCGGGCGGCCGCCGTTCGCCGGGCTGAGCGAGACCGTGGTGGTCGACCACCTGGCCACCCGGCCGATCGACAACTCCGACGTGGCCGACCCGCGGCTGCGGCTGCTGTGCCAGGGGCTGCTGACCCGCGACCCCCGCCACCGCTGGGGCGCCGAGCAGGTCACCGCGTGGCTGGCGGGGCAGTCCCCGCCGGTGGCCGCCGAGCCGCGCTCCTTCGCGCAGCCCGACGGCTCCGGCCTGCCGTTCGCCGGACGGCGCTTCACCGACCGGGCCGAGCTGGCCCGCGCCCTGGTGGAGCGGTGGGAGGACGCGGCCCGCTACTTCTTCGCCCGCGGCGAGCACGGAGAGGCCTGGCGGGCGCTGCGGGAGTGGCTGGGGCGCTTCCCCGACGACAGCCGCATCGAGCTGATCGACGCCTACCTGGCGACCGGGCTGCCGCCGGACGTCAAAGTGCTGCATCTGGTGCGCTGGCTGGACCCGACGCTGCCGCCGCACTACCTGGGCCGCCGGGTGAGCGCCGCGGACCTGCCCCGCCTGGCCGCGCTGGCGGGCGATGCCCGCCACCCCGACCACCGCGCCGCCTGTCTGATCGGCCGGGCGCTGTGGGAGCACCGGCTGCTGCCCGAGCTGGCCAAGTTCCAGGGCGCCGCCGAGCTGCGGGCGATCGACGACCGGTGGCGGGCGCACGTCGCCGAGTGGAACCGGCTGGTCCGCCCGCAACGCCACGGCCAGGTCCCGGCGCAGCCCCGCCCTCCGATCGCACAGGTGCGCCTGCCACAGGCAGGTCTGGCCGGTCCCGAGGCGGACGCGCCGGCCGACGACCCTCCGGTGGTGCTGCTGACCCTGCTGGCGCTGGCCGCCGCCCCCGAGCAGACCACGGCGTCGCTGGCCGACGCCGCCGCCCGCGCCCGCGCCGCCGCCGGCGGTGCGGTCCCGTGGTTCGAGCGGCTGGCGGAGTGGGCCGGGGCGGCGGATCCCCGCGGCGGCGATCCGCTGCGGCTGCTGGGGCCGCCCCCGAGGCCGCCATGGCCGCCCAGGCCGCCGACCAGGAGCGCCGGCTGGCCGAACGCCGGCTGGCCGAACGCACCCGGCACTGGGAGGAGCTGGAACGGCGGCGGCTGGCCGGCCGCGGCCCGGCGGTGGCCCGCGCCGTGGGGTGGACCCTGCCGATCCTGGCCGTGTGGCTGTTCGGCAGCTGGCTGGTGAACGCACTGACCGGCTCAGAAGAAGTCCACGGACCGCAGAATCCGGGAGTCCAGCAAGGGATCGCAGGAGTGCCGTTCGGGCTGCTGGTGGCGGTCTCGATAGTGGCCTGGGCCGTCCAATGCGGCGCGGAGGTGCTGCTGGCCCGCGCGCAGGGCCGCGACTACCTGCCCTATGGACCCTGGTCGTGGCTGTCGAAGGTGCTCGGCGCATCCGGCCGCGGGCTGTCGAGAGCCTCGCAGGTCATGTCGGCCTCGGCACGGCGTACCGGACGGCGGGGCTGCGGGCTGCTGCTGCTCGCCGGGACCATTCCGCTGCTGATCATCTTGTTGCTGCTGAGCATGGTGACGGCGATGGCCGGCCTGCTGTGGCTGCTGGTGCCGGTGGCGGCGGCGGCCGCGCACCTGGTCGCGGCCGGGTTGCGGCTGCACCGCTGGAAGGCCGAACACGAGCGCGCCCGGCAGGCGTCCCTGGGGGCGCCCGCCGGCAGCCCTGGAGGAACGGTATGAGTAGCGGGGTCGAGGCCGATATCGCGCTGGACGCGGCGGTCGTCCTCAGCCTGGGGATGACCCGGGCGGCGGGCAAGGCCGCCGGGCTGACCGCGGCGGGGGCGCAGGCGCTGGCGGCGCTGGCCCGGGGCCGGGCCGAAGAGCGGGCCGCGGCGCTGGCCGAGGCCGAGCGGCAGGACCGCGCCATCCGGGAGGTGATCGACCGCAACGCCCGGATCGCGGTGCTGGCCGAGGCGCAGCGCGAGGCCGGGATCCAGGTGCCGCTGCCGGCGCCGCTGCCGCCCGGCGACCGATCCGCCGAGGAGCTGACCGCCTGGTGCGCCGCCACCGACCGGGCGCTGGCCGAGGCGGAGCGGCGGATCAGCGAACAACGCGCCGCCCAGGCGGCGGGGCGGGTGTTCGGCGTCCCGGCCGAAGGGCTGCGCCCGGAGCTGGAGGCGCCGCAGCCCGCCGGCGACCGGGAGGCCGACACGCGGCGCCGGGCCCACACCCTGGCCCGGGTGCTGGCCCGGCTGGCCCCGGACGTGTCCGCCGCGGAGCGGGGCCCGGTGCTCGAGGTGGCCGAGCAACTGGCCGCGGCGGCCACCGACGGGGAGGCCGAGGCGTTGCTGGCCGAGGTGCGGCTGCGGGTGCAGCGGGCCAACGAGCAGGCCGCCGCGCGCCGCGCGGCCGAGCGGCGCCGCGCCGCCGAGCGGGAGGCCGCCGAGCAGGCCGAGGCCGAGCGGCGGTATGTGCTGCAGGCCGTGACCGCCGCGTTCGAGGAGATGGGGTACCGGGTGGAGGCGGGCTTTGAGACGATGACCGCCCACGACGGCACCCTGATCCTCAGCCGCGGCGGCTGGAGCGACCACAGCGTGAAGATGCGGGTGGAGGACGCCCGCACGATCAGGGCCGCGATGGTCCGCACCCGGCCGCCCGAGAGCGAGGAGGACCGGCGCCGGGACGCCGAACGGGAGCGGGAGTGGTGCCAGGCGTTCGAGCAGGCCCGCGCCAGGCTGGCCGCCGCCGGGATCGGCTCCACCGTGACCTGGCGGACCGAGCCGGGAGAGCACGAACTGCCGGTGGTCTCCCGGGCACGGCAGACTAGAGCCCGGACGAGGCAACGAGCCCGAGAGCGCGGGCGGGAACGCGGAGGATCATGACGGAGTCGCCAACGCTGGGGGGACGGCTGCAGGGCTGGCCGGCGTTCATCCGGGAACTGGACGCCACACTGTCGGTGCACTCCCAGTACGTGCTGTCGGGGAACCTGTACGACAGCTTCCTGGCCCCGCCGCCGCCCGAAGGTGGACCGGCCCGCCTGCTGCCGCTGCGCGATCTGCTGTGGGAGGCGCTGCGCTCCAGCGGCTACTCCTGCCTGGTGATCTACGACCCGGTGGACGGGCTGCTGGTGTACCCCGACACCGAGGACGAGATCGGGGCGGAGGCGGCCGCGGCGGCCGAGCGGCTGGTGGGCAAGCTCAAGCCGGACGAGCGGCCCTCGCTGGAGGCGCTGACCCGGCACCTGGCCGCGGTGGCCCGGCCGGTGGAGAAGATCCGCGCCGCGTTCGTGATCGACTCCGCGTCGCGGATCGCGCGCACCCCCACCGACCTGGAGCCGGCCGAGCGGGACTTCTTCCGTTACTGCGAGAAGCTCTCGCGCACCGCCCGCCCGGTGCGGGTGGCCGGGCCGCGGCCCAAGCCGCTGTACAACCCGGTGATCTGGCTGGTGGAGCGGCCCGGTGACCTGCCGCCGTGGCTGACGGCCGGCAACGACAACATCCGGGAGATCACCATTCCGCGGCCGCACCTGG
Source organism: Thermomonospora sp. CIF 1 (assembly GCF_001896795.1). Taxonomy (NCBI): domain Bacteria; kingdom Bacillati; phylum Actinomycetota; class Actinomycetes; order Streptosporangiales; family Thermomonosporaceae; genus Thermomonospora; species Thermomonospora sp. CIF 1. Next base: position 195,416 of record NZ_MOYN02000011.1, on the reverse strand, counting down.
GCGACCGGCAGGAGACCGCCCGGCTGCTGGCCCGGGCGTTCGGGGTGCGGGACGTGTCGGCGGACCCGGCGGCGGCCGAGGCCTGCGACGCCTTCGCCGAGCAGGCCGACGGGCTGACGCTGCAGTCGATGATCGAGGTCACCCGGCTGGCCCGCGAACGCAACGTGGACCTGGCGGACCTGCCGGACGCGGTGCGCACCTACAAGCTGGGGGTGCTGGACAACCCCTGGAGCCGGGGCCATTTGCGCAAGCGGGTGCTGGAGGGCGAGAGCAAGGTCCCCGAACGGGTGGTGGGCCAGCCGCAGGCGGTCACCAAGACGCTGGACATCCTCAAGCGGGCGGTGCTGGGGCTGTCGGGCGCCCAGGCCACTCGGTCCGGCAGCCGGCCGCGCGGGGTGCTGTTCTTCGCCGGGCCGACCGGGGTCGGCAAGACCGAGCTGGCCAAGGCGATCACCGAGCTGATCTTCGGGGACGAGTCGGCCTACCTGCGCTTCGACATGAGCGAGTTCTCCTCCGACCACGCCGGGGAGCGGCTGATCGGGGCGCCGCCCGGCTATGTGGGGCACGAGGCCGGCGGGGAGCTGACCAACGCCATCCGCGAGGACCCGTTCCGGGTGATCCTGTTCGATGAGATCGAAAAGGCCCACCCGCGGATCCTGGACAAGTTCCTGCAGATCCTGGAGGACGGCCGGCTGACCGACGGGCGCGGCAACACCGTGCACTTTTCCGAATCGATCCTGATCTTCACCTCGAACCTGGGGATGTACGTGGACTCCCCCGGGGCGGCCGGCGCCACCCGGGTGGACGGCGCCCTCACCCCCGGCCGGCGGGTGCAGAACATCCACCCGGGCATGTCCTATGACGAGATCGAGGCCAGGATCAAAGGGGCCATCTCCGACCACTTCACCACGGTGCTGAACCGCCCGGAACTGCTGAACCGGTTCGGCGACAACATCGTGGTGTTCAACTTCATCTCCCCCGAGGCCGCCGACCGGATCTTCGATCTGCAGCTGGCCAACATCTGCCGCCGGGTCACCGAGGAGCACCGGCTGGACCTGACCATCAAGGGCGAGGTCCGCAAGACGCTGCGCGAATGGTGCACCAGTGAGCTGGACAAGGGCGGCCGGGGCATCGGCATGGCGCTGGAGTCACACTTCGTCAACCCGCTGGCGCGCGCCCTGTTCGACCGGGACCTGACGCGGGAGGACCGGATCACCGTGACCGGCATCCGGCGCGTCGGCAGCATCGTCCAATTGGATCTGGCGTGAGCGGCCCTTCGCTGCTGCTGGCCAAGGCGCACTACCCGGTCACCACGCTGGGCCCGGGAACGCGGGCGGGCATCTGGACGCAGGGCTGCACGCTGCGCTGCCCCGGCTGCCTGTCGCGGGACACCTGGGAGCCCGACCCCCGCAAAGCGGTGCCGGTGGAGGCGGTGCTGGGGTGGCTGGAGTCGCTGCCCGCCCTGCCGGACGGGGTGACGATCTCCGGTGGCGAGCCGTTCCAGCAGCCGCGGGCGCTGGCGGCGCTGCTGCGCGGAATCCACGCCTGGCGGGGAAACCGGCCGGTGGACATACTCGTCTACAGCGGGTACGTCTACTCCCGGCTCTCCCGTTCGGCCACGACCCGCGACATTCTGGATTTGTGCGACGCTGTCATCACGGGGCCGTACATAGACCGACTCAATCCCGTGAGACCGGAAGGGGGACACCCCGGCCAGGGCTCTCTACTCTGGAAGGGGTCGGCGAATCAACGCATCGTGCCACTGACCGCCCTGGGTCGTGAGCGATACGGATCGCCGGCCCGCGGCCAGGGGTCCGAGGACGCCGCCTCCTGCGCGGAGGCACGGCCCCGGGTGCAGGTTTCCGTCGACGAAGGGCCGGAGGGAAGGCGGGTGTACTACATCGGGATCCCGCGACGAGGTGATCTTGATCACCTCACATCGATGTTGGAACAGGCCGGAATACGAGCGGGGGAGGTGTCCTGGCGGCCATGAGCGAACTCACCTGTCCCATCTGCGATGAGCCGTTCCAGCCCGGTGATGTGCTGTGCATGTCCTGCGGGGCGAACCTGGCCCGGGTGGGCGGGGTGCGCCGGCACTCGACGGCCGGCGAGCAGCAGCCCGCGCCGCAGCCCGGCTACGGCCCGCAGCCGTCCCACCAGGCCCCTCCCCAGCCGCAGTACGGTCAGCACCAGCAGCCGCCCGGCCTGCCCGGCCAGGAGATGTGGGGGCCTTCGCCCCAGCCCGGCCGGCCCGAGCCGCCCGCCGAGAACTGGCGCTCCCCCCAGCAGCCCGCCCACGACTGGGGTCAGGGGACGTCGGCGCAGGGCCAGGGGCCGGGCGGCGACTGGCCGCCGGCGCAGCACTCGCCGCAGCACCCGCCGCAGAGCCAGGATTGGGGCGCCCCGGCACTGGGCCAGGGCGGGCCGTCCGCCGGCCAGGACTGGGCGCCCGCCCAGGGCGGCAGGCCGGGGCACGGCGCCGACTGGCCGCCCGCCCAGGGCGGCGGTCCCGCCTGGCCGTCCGACCAGGGAGCCCAGGGCACGGCGGGAGGCGGCCAGAACTGGTCACCCGCCCAGCACCAGGCGCCCCCGCCGCACCAGCAGCCCCCCTACCCGGGCGTGCCGCACGGACCGGCCGACCACCAGACGCCGCCCCCTCAGCACGGCGGCCGGTCGTTCACCCCGCCGCCGCACGGCCGGGAGGCGACGCTGCTGCCGCCGGACGAGAGCGCCGGGCAGCGCGGTCCGGCCTCCGACAGCACGGCGTTCATGTGCCCGCACTGTGAGGCGGTGCTGAGCAACCCGGCGGCCGTCCAGTGCGACAACTGCCTGCGCCCGATCCGCCAGCGCACCCCGGTGCTGCGGGTGATCTTCCCCTCGGGTGAGGTGAAGGTGTCGGTGGGGCAGCATCTGGTGCTCGGCCGGGACGCCGGGCAGTCCCCGGTGGCCTCCACGTTCATCCAGTACGACAACGTCTCGCGCCGGCACTCGACGCTGTGGCTGGACCCCAGCGGCGCCGCCTGGGTCCGCGACGAGGGCTCCACCAACGGGACCTTCGTCAACGGCGAGCGGCTGCCGCGCGGGGTGGAGGCGCCGCTGCACGACGGCGACCAGCTCCGCCTGGCGGCCGACGTCACCGGAACCGTGCAGCTGACCTGACCGTCTGAACCGGCGATCGGTTTGTCACCGACGGCCAACATTCCGGTCAGCATTCGTCTTCACAACGGAATATCGAGGTGTGGATCCGGTATGGTCGTGCGTCGCCCGCCCCCGCACACATGATCTGGATCACACGGATCGACCAGGAGCAGTCAGGAGTTCACTGAATGGGTACCCCCTACGGACCGGGACAGCCCGGCGGCTGGCAGCCCCAGCAGCCCTACCCCCAGCCCGCCGGATACCAGCCGCCGGCAGGCCCTCGCTACGACAACGACAAGGGCTTCTTCGGATCGCTGTTCGACTTCAGCTTCGACAACTTCGTGGCGCCGAAGCTGATCAAGTTCCTTTACGTGCTGATCCTGGTCCTGACCTCGGTGGCCTCCGTCTTCTGGGTGGTCAGCGGCTTCGCCATGATGGCCGACGGCAGCAGCGGCGCCGCGGTCGGCGGGCTGTTCCTGATCATCCTCTCGCCGGTCATCTGGTTCTTCTCGGTCATGGTCGCCAGGGTCTACCTGGAGATGCTGATCGTCATGTTCAAGATCAGCGAGGATCTCAAGGACATCCGCGACAGCCGCACCCTGCAGTAGCCCTGCGGCGTCCCGCCGCAGGCGGCCGGTGACGGCGGAAGACTTCGCAGTCTCGGGCGGTGCGGCCCGGAGGAACGGAAAAACCCGCTCCACGCTCGGCGTGGAGCGGGTTTCGCCGTTCACCGGCCCCGCGGGTGGGGTCAGCCCGAGCGCTTGGCCCGGGCGCGGATGCGCTCGCGCTCCTTGGCGTCCAGCACCGCCTTGCGGATGCGGATCGCGCCGGGGGTCACCTCCACGCACTCGTCCTCGCGGATGAACTCCAGCGCCTCCTCCAGCGACAGCACCCGCGGCGGGGTCAGTCGCTCCAGCTCCTCCCCGGTGGAAGAGCGCATGTTGGTGAGCTTCTTCTCCTTGGTGATGTTGACGTCCATGTCGTCGGCGCGGGAGTTCTCCCCGACGACCATGCCCTCATACACCTCGGTGCCCGGGCCGACGAAGAAGGTGCCGCGGTCCTGCAGGTTCAGCAGGGCGAACGCGGTGGCGACCCCGGCCCGGTCGGCCACCAGCGAACCGGACGGCCGGGTGCGCAGCTCGCCGAACCACGGCTCATAGCCTTCGAACACGTGGTGGGCGATGCCGGTGCCGCGGGTCTCGGTCAGGAACTCGGTGCGGAACCCGATGAGGCCGCGGGCCGGGACCAGGAACTCCATCCGCACCCAGCCGGTGCCGTGGTTGGTCATCTGCTCCATGCGGCCCTTGCGGACCGCCAGCAGCTGGGTGACCGCGCCCAGGTACTCTTCGGGGACGTCCACGGTCAGCCGCTCGACCGGCTCGCACTTCCTGCCGTCGATCTCGCGGGTGACCACCTGGGGCTTGCCGACGGTCAGCTCATAGCCCTCCCGGCGCATGTTCTCCACCAGCACCGCCAGCGCCAGCTCGCCGCGGCCCTGCACCTCCCAGGCGTCCGGCCGCCCGGTGGGCAGCACCCGGATCGAGACGTTGCCCACCAGTTCGCGTTCCAGCCGCTCCTTGACCAGGCGGGCGGTGACCTTGGTGCCCTTCTCCCGGCCCACCATCGGGCTGGTGTTGGTGCCGATCACCATCGAGATGGCCGGCTCGTCCACGGTGATCAGCGGCAGCGGGCGGGGGTCGTCGGGGTCGGCCAGCGTCTCCCCGATCATGATGTCCGGGATGCCGGCGATGGCCACGATGTCGCCGGGGCCGGCCTCGTCGGCGGGCTTGCGCTCCAGCGCCTCGGTCATCAGCAGCTCGGTGATCTTGACCTTCTCGATGCCGCCGTCCCGGCGGCACCAGGCGACCTGCTGGCCCTTCTTCAGGGTGCCCGAGTGGATCCGGCACAGCGCGATCCGGCCCAGGTAGCTGGAGGCGTCCAGGTTGGTGACATGGGCCCGCAGCGGCATGTCGGGGTCGTAGGTGGGCGCCGGGATGGTCTCCAGGATCGTCTGGAACAGCGGCTCCAGGTCGGGGTTGTCGGGCAGCTCGCCGTTGCCGGGCTTGTTCAACGAGGCCCGCCCGGCCCGCCCGGAGGCGTACACGATCGGGAAGTCGATCTGCTCCTCGGTGGCCTCCAGGTCCATGAACAGCTCATAGACCTCATCGACCACCTCGTCGATCCGCGCGTCCGGCCGGTCGGTCTTGTTGATCACGCAGATCACCGGCAGGTCGGCGGCCAGCGCCTTGCGCAGCACGAAGCGGGTCTGCGGCAGCGGCCCCTCGCTGGCGTCCACCAGCAGCACCACCCCGTCCACCATGGACAGCCCGCGTTCCACCTCGCCGCCGAAGTCGGCGTGGCCGGGAGTGTCGATGATGTTGATCGTCATCCCGTTCCGGCGGATGGCGGTGTTCTTGGCCAGGATCGTGATGCCCTTCTCCCGCTCCAGGTCATCGGAGTCCAGGACGCGCTCGTCCACGTCCTGGTTGTCGCGGAAGGCCCCGGACTGCCAGAGCATCGCGTCGACCAAGGTGGTCTTGCCGTGATCGACATGAGCAACGATCGCGACGTTGCGAAGGTCGTCGCGGGTGGAAAGGGGCATGCGTTCTCGCCTCGGATCTGGGTGTCGGAGCCGCCGCAGACGGGCGCGGCAGGCTCGATTCTACGGGCCGTCACAGACGGCTCCCACCGCGGAAAGCACGAAGGGGATGAGTGCGGGACGACCCCGCCCCGTGCCCGCCTCTGTCCGCCAGAAGGCCAACACCCGGCCGTCCACCGCGTATTCCGGCGAGGATTCACAGCCGTGGCGCCATGGGGTGGCCTCCCCGGCGGTGCGCCGTCAGCGCAGGTGGTCGTGCAGAAGATCGATGACGGGCAGGTCCCCCGGCAGCCAGGAGACCTCGTAAAGCTCCGACGGGCCGAGCCAGCGCAGCGCCAGGTGCTCCAGGGCCCGCGGCTCCCCCTCGACGATCTCGGCGGTCCACACCCGCAGCACATCGTCCCCGCCGCCCAGCGGCCAGTCGCCGCCGATCCGCGCGCCCGGCCGGACTTTGACGCCCAGCTCCTCATAGCACTCGCGGATCAGCGCATCGGTCTCCGACTCTCCCGCGTCGACCTTGCCGCCCGGCAGTTCCCAGCCGCCCGCCAGGTGCGCCGGCTCGGCCCGCTGGGCGGCCAGCAGCCGGCCCGCCCGGATGATCGCTGCCCCGACCACGACGACGATGAGAACCACCCCGCTTCGCCCGGCCCGCGCCGATCGCGGACGCGTGCCCATCATCGCGCGACCGGACCGTCGCCGTCTCGCATGAATCGACGCCCCGCCCCGTCAGGGCTCCCTTCGATCTCGGCGAGGGGGTCATCGGAGCCGCGGCCGGAACGGTCAATGCCCGGGAAAGGCCAGCCGGGTCAGCGCCACCAGCAGCGCGGCGCGGTCCGGGACGCCGGCGAAATAGGCGTCGTCGGTGCCGCGGACGACCTCGATCGCGCGCTCGGCCAGCCCGCGTCCCTCGTCGGTGATGGTCAGCACCCGTTTGCGGGCGTCGCTGGGGTCCACCGCGCGCCGCAGCAGCCCTTTGCCCTCCAGCACCCGCACCACCTGGCTGGTCATCATCACGTCGGTGCCGGCCCGGTCGGCCAGTTCCCGCTGGCTGGGGCAGCGCCCCTGGGCGTCGAACCGCCACAGGCCCTCCAGCAGGACGAACTGCACATGGGTCAGGCCCAAGGGCCTGAGCGCCGAGGTGACCTCGCGCTGCCAGCGCAAGGCGGCCCGCCACAGCAGAAACCCCGGGCCGATCCCCGTGCCACCGTGAATCCGTGCACCCACTGTCGCCCTCCGCCTTCTGCCTTGCGGCCTGTTCAGGCAGCCTGCCCGCCCCGGTGCGCGGGAATCGGCCGACCGGCCCATCCCGGCGCGCGGCAGCCGCCGGCAAGGACTGCCCACCAGGAGGTACGGAGGGAAGGTCACGACGGTGAGGGCGAGGCGGAAGAACCCGTCACGGCGGCGAGGATCTCGGGCCTGAGCAGGTCCGCCGCATCGTGGTAGGGGATGCGCACCGGGCCTGCGATGGTGGAGCCGCCGCTGGTCCACCCCCAGACGATCTCCAGATGCCCGACGCCGAGGGTCAGCTGCCCCCCATCGTCGACCGACTGCTCGGGGACGCCGAACTTGGGCGGGCGGTAGGGGGAGAAGGTGATCGGCAGGGGTGGGTTCAGCGGATCCCGGTTCCGCCAGTAGCGGTCGATCCGCTGGTTGATCCGCCGCTGTCCGGCCGGGGTGTTCAGGATCTCCGGGCGCAGGATGTCGGCGGGTTGCAGCCTGCGCCCGGTCCGCAGGTCCACAGTGACGGTGACGGCCAGCTCACCGCCTTGGTAGCAATCGGTCCGGTGTTCGAAGCGGTACCGTCCCGACAGCAGCGCCGGGCCTCGCACCCCGAAGCTGAAGCGCGATGTCAGCTGCGAGTTCCGGGAGTTGCATCCCGGCGTGTTCCTCATGTTCGACTCGATGGCCTCGCGCATGAAGGCCAGCTGGTCTTCCACCGGGGCGCGCAGCAGCTCGTTGACACGGCGCTGCGTCTGCGCGTCCCGGTGCCCGCTGATCTGCGGGTACTGCCCGTTCCTGAGCTCCAGACGGCCCTCGCTCAAAGAGAGCGTCCGGTTCAGCGCGGCCGTGGTCACCGTCACCTGGAGCCTTACCGGTGCATCGGCCCGGCGTTCGCTCGTCCCGGCATAGATCGCCGCCCCGGTGACCACGCCGCCGGCCACGACGGCGGCCACGGCGCCGGCGGCCGCCTTGGTCCCGACGGCGGCGAGCAGCCCCTGGCCCGCCGCGCTCGCCCCGGCGGACACAGAACCCGCCGCGCCGGCGCCCCCGGCGGCACCGACCGCGGCGCCCGCCGTCCCGGCCGCGCCCGAGGGGAGGGCCAGCGCGGCCAGCGGGAAGAGCGCGGCCAGCCCGGCGGCGGCCCCGGCCAGGCGTCGCACGCCCCGCTCCAGCCAGTCATCGCCGTAAGCGGCCCGTGCGGCCTCCTGGAGTTCGGCGGCGAAAGCGGCCGCACCGGCCGGGCGGTCGGCGGGGTCCTTGGCCATGCCGCGTTCGACCAGCGGCCGCAGCGGCTCGGGAAGGTCCGCCACCGGCACCGGCGCGTTCAGGTGCAGCGCGGCCAGCTCCGCCGAACTGCCCGCACTGAACGGGCGGCGACCGGTGACGCATTCGTAGAACACACAGGTCGCGGCGTACACGTCGGTGGCCGGGCTCGCCGGGCCGCCCCGCCACTGCTCCGGCGCCATGTACAGGGGCGTGCCGCCCCTGGTGCCCTCGCCGGCCAGGGCGGCGACGCCGAAGTCGACCAGCTTGCTGTTGCCGTCGGCCGGGACCACGACATTGGCGGGCTTGTAGTCGCGGTGCACCACTCCGACGGCGTGCGCGGCGGCCAGCCCGTGCAGCGACCCGCTCAGCACCGCCAGCGCGGCCTCCGGCTCCAGCCTCTGGTACTCCTGCAGGATCCGTTGCAGGGAGACGCCGTTGACCGCCTCCATCACCAGGGCCATGCCCTCGGCCTTCTCGACCAGCCGGTACAGCCGGGCCACATGCGGGTCATCGACCCGTCCCAGCAACCGGGCCTCCCGCCGGAAGGCCTCGCGGGCCGACCGGTCCGCACCCGCGCCCAAGTACTTGATGGCCACGGGAGTGCCCGACCGTTCGTGCCGGGCCAGCACCACCCGGCCCTGCGCGCCCCTGCCGAGCTCGCGTATCTCGGTGAAACCGTCGATTCGCCAATCGCCCATGGTCTCCGTTCAGGAGGCCTGCACCACGGCCGCCGTGGCGCCCGGTCACCTCGCCTGGAGCTTCTTCAGCTGCTCCTGTACCTGCGGATTGGCCAGCGGGCGGGTCACCCCCACCCAGTCGGAGCGCTTGTAGCTTTGCACCCCGATGTTGGGCACGCAGGTGGCGCAGCGGGCGGCGATCATCTTGCCGTTGCCGATGACCAGCCCCACATGGCCGGGCCGGTCCCAGGAGGTGCCGGGACCGGAGTTGAAGAACACCAGGTCGCCGGGACGTTCGGAGCCCTTGGGGATCCGCACCCCGAACGGCCACTGGGTCCAGGTGGAGGGCGGGATGGTCAGCCCGACCGACTTGTAGGCGCCCTCCACCAGGCTGGAGCAGTCCCAGGCGTCCGGGCCGTTGGCGCCGAAGACGTACCGCTTGCCGCGCTGGGCCAGGGCGAAGTCGATGATGCGCTGCACTATCTCATCGACGTCGTCGGGCAGGTTCTCGGTGTCGGAGCACTTGGGGCCGTTCGCCTGCACGATGGTGAAGTCGCCGCCGCCATAGCGCTTGGACCACGACAGCACCAGGTCCACGTAGTCCCAGGAGTGGTTGTACATGTACAGCGCGGTGCGCATCCGCTCGGGGGCGCCGTTGTGCTTGAGGTAGCGCGCCGCCGAGGGGATGGCGTCCGCGGGGTCATAGCGGCTCTTCTTGCCGTCCTTGTTGCCGTCCACGGCGAACGCCTTGAAGGTCGACTCCAGGAACTGCATCGGCCCGCCGGCCCCGGCGTAGTTCTCCCCGGAAGAGACACCGGGCAGCGTCGACCTTCCGTGGTCGGTCTCCACCTTCCCGATTCCTGCCAGGACGTTCCACGGCAGCCCGTAGTCCTTGCCCGCCTTCTTGTACAGCTTCAGGTAGTCGGCGGGGATCGCCTTGGCGTCGGAGGTCTCCTCCGGCTGCCGGCTCGCCTGGCTGGTGTCGACGCAAAACCCCCCTGACCCTCCGCCGTACAGCAGCTGCCCGGCTCCCATGAACACGGGCAAGACGATCAGGGCCGCAAAGAGCGCGCCGGCCGCGACGGCGGCCCCGAGGAACAGCAGACCCCGTCTCATCCGTTCCACTCACCTCCACCGGATCGCCCCAGGGCGCGCCCGGTCAATCGCCCTCGTCGTCCGGAGCGCCCGTGTCGCCGGCCTGGCCCTGGTCGGCGCCGGCCGGTTCGAACGCATACACCCGCAGGGCCGAGCCGTCCCGGGCGATCGTCACGGCGAACTGCTTGCTCTCCCGGGTGGTCGAGCCGGACCTGGTGATCTCCTGGTTGCCGGTGACCAGGAAGATCAGGGAATTGGCCTGGATGTCGTAGACGCTGTCGAGCGTGGCGGTGCTGTGCGCGACGACCTGCTCGGCCCGGCGTTCTTCGATCAGCCCCGGCGCGGACGCGCTCCGGGCCAGCTGGATCCGCAGCTCCTCGGTCACCATGGGGGCGAGCCGGTCGATGTAGGCCTGCGGGTCCTCGTCATAGCGGTAGGTGCCGTAGGCGGCGGTGAACCGCTGGGCCAGCGCGGCCGCGGCGGCGAAGTCCCGCTTGGGGAAGGGCAGCAGCCGGTAGATGTCGAAGTTGTCGGCCGTGACGGCGTCGTCGATGCCCGGAGGCGGCACCGACGGCGCCGCCGGGCCGGCCGGGGCCGCCGGGCTGCCGGCGGCCCGCGGCTGCGCGGAGTCGGCCTCGTCGCCGGGGCCGCTTGCGCCGGCGATCGGTGAGCTCCATCAGTCCTCTCGTTCACTTGCGCCTTCGACCGGACGGAGCCAGAACGGCATCGGCGGGCCCTCGTCGCGGGGCCGGCCTCCCCACAGCGGCGGCGGAGGTTTGCGGGCGGTGCTCTGCCCGGCCCCGTCGCCTCCGCTCCGCGGCCGGGGCACTCCGGCCGCCGGGCTCTTGGGCCGCTCCCCGCCGGAGGACCCTCCGAACAGTCCCCCGCCGCGACCGGCCCCGTTGCTCCCGCCTCCTGCGGCCGAGCCGCCGCCGGACGAGCCGCCCCCGCCGGAGGAGGGCCGGGTGAGGCGGATGCCACCGCCCGAGGAGCCGTCGGACGAAGCGCCGCCGCCGCTCGTCCCGCCGCCGGAGCCCCGGCCGCCCCGGCCGGCCGTCCAGGAGGTGGGTTTGACCGTCCCGCCGCCGACCGCCTCATCCGAGCCGTTCCCGCCGGCCGTCAGGCCGCCGGAGCGCCCGTCACCGGCGGACTTGCTCCGGGAGGGCAGGTTGAGCGGCGGAGCCTCCGCACGGCCGCGTCCGGCCCCCGCCGCCACGCCGCTGCGGCCCCGGCCGGCGACCGCCCCGGCGGTCTCCCCGGCCTCGGCGGTGGCCAGGCCCGCCCGCCGCTCGGCGCCGGTCTCCCCGGCTGCGGCGGCCTCCAACGGTTCCCGCCGCGCCCAGCGCGCCAGGCGGTATCCGGCGGCCCCGGGCACCACCGCGGTGGCGGCGGCCACCGTGCTCTTGCGGGCTTCGGCGATCGACTTGTCCAGGTGGATCTCGCCCTTTTCACGGGCGCCCACCGCCGAGTAGCCGACCGCCGAGAACAGGTGCTGGAACGGCTTGCGGTAGATGAACGCCGCGAAGGTGACCAAGGAAATGAGCAGGATCTGCAGGCCCCAGGGCAGTCCCTCGCTCAGGATGAGGCCGTAGGTCCACAGCAGCAGCGCCAGCACCCCGATCAGCGCGGCCTGCTTGAGCAGCATGGACAGCAGCAGTTCCAGCCAGCGGATCGCGATCACCCGGCCGACCCCCGGATGGATGCCGATGCCCAGGAAGATCGGCCCGGCCACCAGTAGCAGCAAGAAGGCGATCTTCACCACGATCAGTGCGACCGCGATGACCATTACCAGCAGACCGGCGACCATGGCGGCGAACAGCGCACCGAAGGCCACCGCCAGCCGGTTGGTCCAGTTCTTGCCTTGGAAGATCGGGTAGACGCCGGGGTGCTCCTCCTTGATGTTCTTCGCGACCTCCTTGTAGGCGTCGGCCTTCTTGCTCATGTCGAGGTCCCGCTGGCCATGCGCCTCTGACAGGTCGACCGCCTGGGCCCACAACAGTTTGTCGGCGTTGTCCTTGACGATCTTGGCGTTGGGGTCGGCGGTGCCGAACTCACCCATCAGCCAGGGCTTGCAGACCAGCGCGATCCACAGGGTGGTGGCATCGACATCCGGCGAGTCCAGCGGGTTCTTGCCGGTGGGCGAGGGGATGCAGGTCGTGCCCTTGTTGTCGGCCTGCGGCAGTGCCGCGTTGAAGGCGGCGCTGGTGGCCTCCGACACCTTGGTCCCCAGCGTGGTGAAGTCGGCGGGGCGGGCCGATCAGCGCGACCATGGCGGCGACCATCCAGATGGTGCCCTCGCCAGATGGCGCCCAGGATCACCACCCACGACCAGTAGCGGGCGTTGAAGGTCTTGCCCATCCCGCTGATCACGTCGTCGACGGTGCTCTTGAGCCACCCCAGCAGCGACTCGGAGGCCGCCGCCTGGTAGACGGTGATGGTCGTGCGATCTATCACCCGGGCCAGCGTGAAGGTGGTGTTGGCCAGGGCGTTGCCCATCATGTCCATGGCGTCGGAGCAGCCCATGTCCACCGCGTACCAGAACTGGCCGGCGGTGCCGTACCGGTCGTAGTACGTCAGCTGCTCTGGAGGGGTCCGTTTGAGCTCCTCGCTCGGATAGCTCGGGGGTTTGATCAGACCCTCATATCCCGCCCCGTACATCTCCGGCGCGGGATTGTCGGCCGGACGGCAGGGGTCGCTGCCGAAGGGGCCGGCCGCGGCCGGGACGATCGGGCCCAAGACGAGCAGCATCAGGACCGTCAACAGCACCGCGCCCCGGCGGCTCCGGCGGGCGGGGAGGAAGCGGCGCCCGCGTCCGGGCGAGATGACGCCCTCGGCCGGCGACCGCTGCAGCCGAGCGCCTCGCGGCAGGCGCGTCCCGGCCGGCGGCCGCAGGCGGCCGAACGCGCCCGCCGGCCGAACGCGGCTCCGCCACGACCCGTTCATGGGCAGACCTCCTAGCTCTTCAGGGGGGACGTCGGGCGGACCCGGGTGGGGTTGGTGTCCAGCCAGGCCAGCAGCTCCTCCGAGACCAGGTCCACCCCGATCCGGCCGGCCCGGCCGTCCAGATCGCGGAAGATGCACTCGCCGTTGCCCAGGTTGCGCAGTACGGCCTTGTGCTCCTCGGAGGGCTCCACGCCCAGCAGCGACATCACGTTGCCGACCTCCTGCCGCTCGGAGGAGCGGAAGGAGAACACCGACGACAGGCAGTTGGTGACCTGTTCGTTCAGCAGGTCTCCGGCGTTCTGGGAGACCAGGATCAGCGCGGTGTTGCGGGACCGTCCCATCCGCGACACCTCCGGCACCAGCTTGGCGCCCTCGGGGGTGGAGGTGATGGCCCACGCCTCGTCCAGGAAGATCGCCTTGGGCAGCCGGCGGTCCAGGCCGTGCATCAGCCGCCGGGCGAACTGGGAGACCAGGTACATCAGCGCGACCGACAGCCGCTGCTCATAGGAGTAGTCGTCGCGGGAGATCGCCACGTCCGGCAGCGTCAGCCCGCCCAAGGTGAACACGGTCGTCCAGCCGGCGGTGTCGATGCGCTCGCCGCCGGAGGGGTCGAAGCACAGCCGGGCCAGCCGCATCTCCGACATCGACCGCAGCACCGCGCCCAGGTTCTTGGAGGCCGGGTCGTCGGCGTTCTCCAGGTACTCCACCACCTTGCCCAGGGAGGGCCGCTCGCCGTTGGCCACCGCGCCGACCGCCTGGATCATCGCCGACTCGCGCTCCTCCGACATGCGCGGCAGCAGCAGCCGCAGCGTCTCGGTGGCCATCGTCTTCTTGGCGGCCAGGTCGTCGTCGAAGGAGAACGGGTCCAGCAGGCCGGGCGCGGCCGAGCCCAGCGGCAGCACCCGGGCCTTGCGGCCCCGGGCCCGCAGCAGCTCCACCAGGGACTCGGCGTCGCCCTTGGGGTCGATGGCGGCGATCGTCACCCCCCGCAGCGCCATCTGGTAGATCAGCAGCAGCGCCAGTGTGGTCTTGCCGCCGCCGGGCTCGCCGGTGATGGCGACCGCGGTGGGACGGTTGCGGGCCGCCGCCACCAGCGGGTCGAAGTGCACGATGGAGCGGGCCCGGCCCAGGGTCTGCCCGATGTAGGGGCCGATCCAGCCGCCTCCGTTCTCGTCCCGCCGGTCGCCCAGGTCCACGGTGGCGGTGGGCATGCCGCCGGCGATGGTGCGCAGCGGCTGCCGCTGGGCGTAGGCGCCCACCCGGATCCGGTCGCCCGGCAGCGACTCCAAAAACAGCGAGAACTGGTCGCCGGTGGAGTTGACCACGTCGATGCCGATGTCGCGGTAGTGCTCGACCACCGCGTCCACCCGCTGGGCCAGCAGCTCCTCGGTCGGGGCGGTCACGATCAGCCGGTGCCAGCCGTAGACGAACGGCAGCCGCTCCTTGGTGATGCCGTGCTCCAGCATCCGGGCGGCGTCGATCTGCTCGGCCAGCGCCAGCGGCGCCTCCGCGCCGGCCTCCCGGATGTGCTGGTCCATGTCGCGGGCGTGGGCCAGCTTGCGGGAGACGTCCTTGGAGGCCTTGGCCGGGGAGATCAGTTTCATCCGGGAGCTGATCTCCACCGGGAACGGCAGCGCGTCGGCGTAGTGCATCCACGGCTCGCCGTCGGGGAAGGGCATCAGGTCGGGGAAGCGCGCGAAGCTGAGGTAGGCCACGTAGGAGGAGTTGACCGCCCCTCCGGCGCCGTTGGTGCCCGGCTGCTCCATGCGCAGGTAGGAGCGCCCGTTGTGGATCGCTCCCTCCACCAGCGCCTCGATCTCTCCGGCGCCCCAGGTGCGGCGCGGCACCGCCGACGGCGGCGGGTCCTGCAGCGACCCGGAAACCGCGTGCTGGAACAGCCACGCCACCTCCGTCGAGGTGGCGTGGCGGGCGTACAGGGCCGAGCTGCCCAGGGCCCGGCCTATCCGTTCGGCCTGCTCGGTCCAGCGGGCGATCTCCTTGGCGTCGATCGCGTCGTCCTCGATGCCCAGCACCTGTTCGCTGCGCTTGTAGAAGCCCAGCAGCTGGGACAGCACCCCGCCGGACAGCTGAGCGCCCATGCCGCGCGGCCCCAGCCGGACGCCGAGGTAGACCTCCTTGGTCCAGAACTCCTGGCTCCAGACGTGGGCGTACATCTCTTCCAGGTACTCGCGCCAGCCGGGGCCGCCGTCGGAGGTGCGGTCCAGGCTGCGCGCCCACTCGGCGGCCGGGTAGAGACGGTGCGCGATGCGCAGGTGCACTTCGGCGTCCTGCATCCGGATACCGGCCAGCGCGATGGTGATGTTGGTGGCCAGCGCCTCGCGCTCCTCGGCGGTGGTGAACTCATACGACACCGTCGGCAACCGGAAGTACGCCCAGGCCGCCTGGTCGGTCAGCAGGATGCGGTCGTCGAAGTACCGCACCGCCAGGCGGCTGGAACGCGCCCTGCTCCTGCTCATCTCATCCGCTCCGCTCGCCTGTCGCGTCCGTCCGTGCGCGCGCGCCCGCCGCCGGCGGGACGGCGGCGGTGCGGCGCCGCTCCTTCGGCGGCCGTCCCGTCCTCCTCACGGCGCACGACGGCACCCGCTCCTGCAGCGCCCTCGGCGTGTGGTCTGCTCACAGGGTCCCCCGCCTTCTTTCCGGCGCCATCTCCCCCAGAGGCCACATCCGCCCGGCCCTGCACGGAACTCACATCTTCCCTTGCGCCCGGCGCGGGCGCGGCGCGGCGGGCGGCGTCCTCGATCATCCCGGATCGGCGGCGCATCCGGTGCACGTTGCGTTCATATCGCAGCGACGCACCGCATCCCCGGCCTTGCGGCGGCCGTCCGCAGGCGGGGGTGCGGGGCCGGAGGGCGGCGGCGCTCATACGGTGCCCTCCTGCTGCCGCTCCGCGTCCTCGTGCCGCACGTAGCGCTCGGGCAGTTCGGAGAAGCCGCCCGCGATGACACCGGCCAGCGCCAGGTAGGCGCGGCGCGTGGGAGAGCGCAGCGACTTGAGTTCGTTGCGGGGGGCTCGGTCCATGCTGAGGTGATCGTCCCACGGAATGCGCACCAGGGCCCGGCAACGCCCCCGGGCGACCGCCTCGGCCTGCTCGACGTCGGCCATGCTGCGCCGGCTGACCCCGTTGATCACGGTCACCGCGCGGGAGCGCAGCTCGTCATAGCCGTGCCCGTCCAGCCACTCGAAGGTCATCGCCACCGCCCGCGGCGCGTCCGCGCTGGCCGGGGCGACCAGCACGATCTGGTCGGCGTGCGGCAGCACCCGCGCCACCACCGCCGCCGCCGCGTCCAGCAGCGTGATCGAGTAGAACTTGTCGATGGTCCGGATCGCCAGCGCATAGTCGCGGTCGTCCAGCGCCTGCAGCGGGTTCTTGCCCGCGGCGATGACGTCCAGGCCGGACTTGGCCTGCGAGGTGTAGCGGCGCATGGCGGTCAGCGTGGTGACCTGGTCGGCCCGGGTGATCAGGCTGGTGAGGGTCTCGTGGGTGTCGCTGCGGGTGCGCCGGGCCAGCGCCCCGGGGCCGGGGTTGATGTCGATCGCCACCACCGGTTCGCCGCAGTACTGGGCGAAGGTGTGCCCCAGCATCAGGGCGGTGACGGTCTGCCCGGCCCCGCCGGTGCAGCCCAGCACCACGATGCGGCGGGTGCCCTGGAAGGGGCGCTGCAGCCGTTCCTGGTACTCCTCGTCGAGGTGGCTGTGCCCGCCGCTGACCGCCGCGATGAGCCGGCGCAGCCCGCCGCCGGAGGTGCTCTCCTGCTCGGGGCCGGGCGGGGTGATCGCCGGGCCGCTGGGCGGGGGCGGCGACGGGGGCGGCGGGAGCGGACGCGGCCGCACCGGCGAAGCCGGGCCCGAGCGCACCTGCCGGGCCGGGGCCGGCGGCGGAGACGGCTGTGCCGCGTGCTCTGCGCCCGCGACCCGCTGGTCCGGCGGCGGGGTGAACGGCGTCCCCTGGGCGGGTCGGCCCGCCGGCGGCGCGCCCGCGGGCCGGCCGGGGGCATGGCCCTGCGGCTGGGGGAACGGGCCGGGGGCGGGACGGCCCTGCGCGGGCTGTCCCCCGGCCGCGGCGGGCGGCCAGGGCGCCCGGATCGCCGGCTGCGGCCCCGTGGCGCGCCGGTCGGCGGGCGGGTGTCCCACCGCGGGGCCGGGCGGCGGCTGATCGACGGTGCGCGGCGGACCGGCGGGGGTCTGGCCGTGGGGCGGCGGCGCGGCCGGCGGCAGTCCGCCGGGCGGCGCGGCGGGCACGCCGCCGTGAGCGGCGGCGGTTCCGGGAGCCTGCGAAGGAGGTCCGGCGGGCCCGGATTCCCGAGCCGGCCGTCCGCCGTCTGCGGGGGCGCCGGTGTTCCCCTTCGGGTGGGCTCCGGCGACCGGCACCGGCGGCCACACCAGCACGTCCGTTCTCGCCGGGCGCAGCGGCCGGGACAGCCCGTCCCGCCAGGGCCGGGTCGGCATCTGGGGACGGTCCTGCTCACCGGCCTGCGGCTCGGTGGGCGGCCGGTTCTGGGCGGAGGCGGCCTCGGCGGCGGGCTGCGGCTCGGCGGCCGTGGCCTGCCGGCCGTCTTCCCGATCGGTGCGGGCGGCGCCGAACGCCCGGGGCACCTGAGGGATGTCGGGCACGGTGGTGCCCGGGACCTGCCGGGGGATGTCCGGCCGCGTGCGAGGAGCGCCGTCCGCCGCGGCCGTCTCCCCTGCTTGGTCGTCTTCGGCGGGTTCGCGCGCCGCGGTCTCCCGCTGCGGCTCGCCCGCGGCGGGAGCCGCCTGCGAGTCGCCTGCGGCGGCCTCGGCCGGTGTTTCGGCGGCGTCCGGGGCCTCCGTCGCCGCGGGTTCGTCCTGCGGGCCTGCGTCCGGTGTCGGTTCGGTGGCGGCCTCGGCCGCGGCAGGGTCTGTTGGAGCCCGGGAGGGCTCTGCCGGCGCCTCGTCGGCGGTCTTCGGAGCAGAAGGGGCCTCCTGCCGGTCTTCGGGACCGGAGGGCTCGGCGGAGGCCTGCGGAGGAAGGGGCGCCTCCGCCGCCGCGCCGGTGGCCTCCGAGGCGGCGAGGGCGCCCTCCTGCTCGGAGGCGCTGCCGGGGTGCCGGGCGGAGGATGCCGGCGGACCGGCCGACGCATCATCCGCGGCGGCCGGGGGCTCGGGCCGGCGGGCGAGGGGGCCGCTCGCGGCGGGCTGCGCCGAAGGATGGGAGGTCTCAGCCGGTGCCGTGCCGGGGGCGGCAGAGGGCGCAGCGGCGGGTGCGGTCTCGCCGGCCGCGGTGGGCGGGCCGGCCGGAGCCGGAGGCGGGGCGGGCGGGGAAGGCCGCTCCTGCGGCGCCTCGGCGGGCACGGGGCGTGGCGGCGGGACCTGCGGTGCGGGCAGGCCCGCTCGTGCCGGCGCGGGGGCACCCGATGACGTGCCGGGACCGGAGGCGGGGGAGGCGGAAGGCGCCGGGCGGCCGGGAACGCCCTGGGGCCGGGCGGGCTGCGGCCCGGCCGGGGGCACGGCGGGCCACAGTTCGGCGGCCTCGCCGGGCCGTTTGACCCCGGAGGCCAAGGCCCGCCTGCCGGAGGCCGGCGGGGGGACCTCCAGCCGGGGAGTGGCCGGCGGCCGTTCCAGGTCCGCGGAAGGGACCGGCCGAATCCGGGACGGCGGGACGTCGGATTCGTGGGAGATGCTGCGCGGCGTGGTGGGGCGCCACGGTCTGGCGGCGCGGCGGGCGGGCGTCCCGGTGCCGACGGCGGGAGCGTGCCCGGAGGGCGCGGCGGGCGGGGCGGCCGCGGCCAGACCGGCCATCGGGACCACGGCGCTGTGCCGGCGGCGCGCCGGAGCGGGGGTCTGCTCCCGTTCCTTGTGTTCTTTGCTTTGCTGTTCCTTGTGAGCGCGGACGGCGGCGCGGGCGGGAGCCGCGGCCGGGACGGGCGGGTCGGTGCGGCGCCGCCAGATGCGGGCGACGACCACGACCTCACGGGGTTCGCGGATGGGGGTCAGGCGGCACCAGGTGCGGGGCTCGGTCAGGTAGCGCGCCTGCGACAGCAGCAGCTCGGTCAGCCGCTTGCCCTCGATGACGGGACGGGTGGCCAGCCAGGTGAGCACCCCGGGCGGCACCAGGTAGAGCACGTGCCAGGGCGTCTTGAGCGGGACGCCGATGAGCATGAGCAGCAGCACCCAGGGCACGAAGACGCCGACGAAGACGCCGATCTGCACGAGCGGCAGGGGCATCGGCAGGCGCAGGTCGTACAGCTTGTACAACCGCTTCTCGATGCGCCATATGTTCGTGTACGTGGGTAGATCCACGCCCTACTCCCCTAACTGTGACGAGCACAGCGCCGTGCCGACTCCGTCATGGATCCGCACCGGACGTCACCGCCGGACCGGCGGATGGGACCTTCCTCGCCCGCTGCTTCGGCACCCGGCCCACGGCTCCGCGCCGGGCTGAGACACCGCCCGGGACGGCCGCGAAGACGCCCGGGCCGCGCCGGCGGCGAACCGGCCTTCCGGCGGGCCGGTGGGACGGGTGTCGAAAAGGGCTCATTCGTCGCTCAGCTCAAATTCACTCCCAGGGCCGCCGCGATCGCTTTGGCCGTGACCTCGATGATGTTCGGCACATAGAAGATGATTCCGATTCCGATCGCCAGGACGATGAATTGCACAAAACGGGTGATCTCGCGGGTGAAGAGAAAGAAGATCGCCACGATCGACACGATGACGAGGAACAACGGCCCGAAGATCTGACGCAACCAGTCGGCCAGCTGGTCGGTCTTCAATTCGTCCGGCGAAGCCAGAATCAGGTCGGAGATCGACGCCATGGTGTGCAGCAGCATCGACTGACTACCTCTCTGCTTCGGCGGGCTTGCAACGCTTGCGGGGGTCGGGGTCGGCGTATGGGCTCATGTCACTTCCCTTATGGCCCGATGGGTCTGCCCACGCCCCGGATGTCTCTGACGTACCAGGTCCCGTCCTTCTTCACCACCGTGAGCTCATAGGCCGACTCCAACTCCGCAGCGGCGCCCTCGGCGTCCTGTCCGGGCATCCGCCAGGTGACGACGACCGTGACGGTGCGCCGGTCGGCCGGGCCGCGGGGGGCGATCACCTCGGCCAGCCGGACGAAGGTGACGGACTTGCCCAACCCGGTGATGGGCGGGCCGTCGGTGAAGCGGGCCAGCGCGGCCTCCTCGCTGCCGGCGTAGGCCTCGAAAAAGGCCCCCAGCAGCACGGTCTGCAGCTCGCCCTCCAGTTCGCCGTCGCGCTCGCCGACGCCGCGCTGCGGCAGCGCGGCCTTGGCGGGCGGGGGCAGCAGGGCGGGGCGCGCGGAGACGACCATGGCGCCGTCCTTGGCGTAGACGGGCACGGCCAGCGACAGCCAGCGGTCCCCGGCGCGGGCCAGCAGCGTGACGACCGCGTTGTTGTCGTCGCGCACCTCGACCCCGGCGACCTGAACGGACTGCACCTGCTGGGTGCCGACCCCGTTCCAGCCGAACTGGCCCAGCGTGCCGTCGGGCAGGAAGGCCTGCAGCCGGCGCTCGCGCTCGGCGGGCTTCTCCTGGTCGTAGTTGAGGTAGACCTGCCCGAACTGCAGCGCGAACGCCGATGCGGCCGCGGTCGGGAAACGCGAGGCGGGCGACCGGCTGGACGGGGCCTGTGTGGGGGCGGGGTCGGCGGTGAGCCGTTCGATGGGGGCGCGCACGCCGTTGACCACGATGACGATGATCAACGCCCACAGCACCGCCCGGCCCAGCCAGACCCACCAGCGGCCGCCGGAGCCGGCCCAGCGGCCGCCGCGCCGCCTCCCTGCGCCCTCCTCCGGAAAGTCGGCAAGGCCGGAGGTCGTCTCCACGGCACCGGCGATGCCGGGGCCGCTCGTCGCCCCGTCCCGCTGGACGGCCGTCTCCCCGCTGTGTGCCACGGTCCGCTCCCGCGCCACCGCTCGGCGAGCCATCGCGCCTCCGCTCGCGCCTACCCCGTCGGCGCGGTCATCTGCCTGCTCTGGTCATCCTCTGGTCATGGATCGGCTTAGGCCGCATTAGGGCCCGTTCAGCCTAACCCGGCCCAGCCTAACCACGGATGTCAATTGTTCCAGCGACACGCTATGGCGCACACCCCGCCGCGCGGCTGTGGACAACTCGCTCCACCTGGCGCCGGAGCCGAGAAGATGACCCGACGGCCACAATCGACTATCTGCCGCCCAAGTCAGGTCATAGCCGTAAGAATGGCCCGTTGACCTGCTCAAACGTTGAAACGGAACTCCACGACGTCGCCGTCGCGCATCACATAGTCCTTGCCCTCGATGCGGACCTTGCCGGCGGTGCGGGCGGCGGCCATGGACCCGGCCTCCACCAGGTCCTCGAACGAGATGACCTCGGCCTTGATGAATCCGCGCTGGAAGTCGCTGTGGATGACGCCGGCCGCCTCCGGGGCGGTGGCGCCCTTGCGGATCGTCCAGGCGCGGGCCTCCTTGGGCCCGGCGGTCAGGAAGGTCTGCAACCCGAGCGTGTCGAACCCCACTCGCGCCAGCTGGGACAGGCCCGACTCCTGCTGGCCCATGCTCTGCAGCAGTTCCAGCGCCTCCTCATCGGGCAGCTCGATCAGCTCGGCCTCGATCTTGGCGTTCAGGAAGATCGCCTCGGCCGGGGCCACCAGCTCGCTCATCCGGGCCCGCAGCTCCTGATCGGCCAGCTCGTCCTCGTCCAGGTTGAACACGTACAAAAACGGCTTGGCGGTCAGCAGCTGCAGCTCGCGCAGCAGTGTCAGGTCGATGCCGGCCGCACCGGCCCCGGCGAACAGGGTGGTGCCGCCGTCCAGCACCTTCTGGGCGGTCTTAACGGCGTCCACCAGGGCCAGCCCGTCGCGGTCCTTCTTGGTGCGCGCCTCCTTCTCCAGGCGCGGCAGGGCCTTCTCGATGGTCTGCAGGTCGGCCAGGATCAGCTCGGTGTTGATGGTCTCGATGTCGCGCAGCGGCTCCACCGAGCCGTCCACATGGGTCACATCCGGGTCGCGGAACACCCGGATGACCTGGCAGATGGCGTTGGTCTCGCGAATGTTGGCCAGGAACTTGTTGCCCAGCCCCTGCCCCTCGTAGGCGCCGCGCACGATGCCGGCGATGTCCACGAACTCCACGGTGGCCGGGACGATCTTGGCCGAGCCGAAGATCTCCGCCAGCTTCTCCAGGCGCGGGTCGGGCACGCCCACCACGCCCACGTTCGGCTCGATGGTGGCGAACGGGTAGTTGGCGGCCAGCACGTCGTTCTTGGTCAGCGCGTTGAACAGCGTGGACTTGCCGACGTTGGGCAGCCCGACGATTCCGATGGACAGGCTCACGCCAGGCGAGTCTATTGGCTGCCGGGCGTCCCTCCGTACTCCGCGGCCGGCCCCGCGGTCAGCCTTCGACGCGGCGGAGGAACTCGGCCATGTGCCGGAAGGCCGCCTTGCCCTCGGGGATGTAGTCGGCGAACACCGGGAACACGTGCGCCTGCCCGGCCCACTCCTGGTGGACGACCTCGACCCCGGCGGCGCGGGCCCGGCGGGCCACCTCGCGGGAGTCGTCGCGGAGGATCTCGGTGGTGCTGGCGATGAGCATCAACGGCGGCAGGCCCGTCAGGTCCCCGCGCACCGGCGAGAACAGCGGGTCGTCCTCCTTCTTGCCGGCGCAGAACCGCCTGCCCAGCCAGGCGAGCTTGTCCGCCGGGATGAGGACGTCGCTGTGGCGGTTGACCCGGTGGGAGTCGGCGGTGCACAGCAGGTCCGCCCACGGGGACAGGCAGATGGCGGCCCTGGGCAGGGGCCGGCCCTCTTTCTTCAGCGCCAGCAGCAGCGCCAGCGTCAGGTGCCCGCCGGCCGAATCGCCGCCCACGACGACGTCCTCGGCGCGATATCCGCGTTTGAGGAGGAAGTCGTAGGCGTCCAGGGCGTCCTGGAGGGCGTCGGCCGGGGTGTGCTCGGGGGCGAGCCGGTAATCGAGTGCGAATACCGGACGTCCCGTAGCGGCTGACAGGCGCCAGTTGAACGGCCGGTAAAGCCGCGGGCTGCCGAAGAAATAACCACCGCCGTGCAGGTACAGCAGCACCTTGCGTTCATCGGGCATGCCCGCCCGGACCCATTCGCTGCCGCTGGGCCGGCCGATGTCCTCCGGGGTGATCGTCACGCCCGGCGGGACGAACTGCAGCCGGCTCAGCAGGGCGGTGGCCCGCTGCAGGCGCACCAGGCCCGCGTCGCCGTCCGGCCCGTACTGCCAGGCCGATTTGCCGAACATGCGGATGAAGCGCCCGGCCATGCGGGCCTGCGGGGTGGGGCCGTCTTGGGGTTCCAGCGCGATCGCCGCGGCGAGGCGGCGCCTGGCCCCGGCCGCGAAGGGCCGGCTCGAAGCAGCCCGGGGGGTGGCGGGCATCGTGGCCTCCTACCTGCTTCCTGCCGTCCGTGGACGTCATCGCCCGGTGCAAGACGCCCGTCATATCCGACTGGTGAACGGTGAGTCTAATTGCCGGGGCGGGCCGTGTCTCGGCGCGTCGAGTCGGTTCGCCCCCACTGCGGTGCCACGATTCGGGCATGGATCTCGCGCTGCTGCTCGGCCTGGTCCTGGGGCTCGCCTTGGGCGCGGTGGCCGGGTACGCGCTGGCCACCACCCGCCAGGCCGTGCTGGTCGCCCGCGCCAAGGCCGCCGAAGAGCAGCTGAGCCGCCTGGAGCAGCGGCTGTCGGAGCACTTTGAAAGCCTGTCGGCCAAGGCCCTGGACGCCAGCAACCGGCGGTTCCTGGAGCTGGCCGACGCCCGGCTGCGGGCGGCCGGCGCCGAGGCGGCCGGTGAGCTGGAGCGGCGCAAGCAGGCCGTGGAGCACCTGGTGGCGCCGCTGCGGGAGACGCTGGAGAAGGTGGCCGAACAGCTGCGGGAGGTGGAGACCGGCCGCCGCGAGTCCCACGCCATGCTGGCCAAGCAGGTGGAGTTCGTGCGGCGCAGCTCCGAAGAGCTGCGGGCGGAGACCCAGGCGCTGGCGCGCGCCCTGCAGCGGCCCGAGGCCCGGGGCCGCTGGGGCGAGCTGCAGCTGCGGCGGGTGGTGGAGCTGGCCGGCATGATGCGCCACTGCGACTTCGACGAGCAGGTCACCGGCCACGGCGACGACGGCGCGCTGCGGCCGGACCTGGTGGTGCGCCTGGTCGGCGGCAAGACCATCGTGGTGGACGCCAAGGTGCCGCTGAGCGCCTACCTGGAGGCCGCCGCCACCGACGATCCGAAGCTGCGGACGGCGCGGCTGCAGGCGCACGCCCGGCAGCTGCGCGACCACGTGGACCACCTGGCCTCCAAGGCGTACTGGCGGGCCTTCAGCCCGGCGCCGGAGTTCGTGGTGCTGTTCATCCCGGGCGAGGCGTTCTTGGCGCCGGCCCTGGAGCACTCCCCCGAGCTGCTGGAGTACGCGCTCTCCCGCCGGGTGCACATCGCCAC
Source organism: Thermomonospora sp. CIF 1 (assembly GCF_001896795.1). NCBI lineage: Bacteria > Bacillati > Actinomycetota > Actinomycetes > Streptosporangiales > Thermomonosporaceae > Thermomonospora > Thermomonospora sp. CIF 1. Next base: position 171,063 of record NZ_MOYN02000011.1, on the reverse strand, counting down.
CCCCACCACCTTGGTGTCGATGCTGCGCACCGTGGCCTACGCCTGGCAGCAGGAGGCGCTGTCGCGCAACGCGCGGACGGTGTTCGAGCTGGGCCGGCAGCTGTATGAGCGGCTGGGCACGCTGGGCGGCCACATCGACGAGCTGGGACGGTCGCTGAGCGGGGCGGTCAGGTCCTACAACCGGGCGGTGGGGTCGCTGGAGAGCCGGGTGCTGGTGAGCGCCCGCCGGATGAACGAGCTGGGCCTGGTCGATGAGCCGCTTCGGGCGCCGCGGCCGGTGACCGACAGTCCCCGCGCCCCGTCGGCGGCCGAGCTTGCGGCGAAACCCGCCGCGGCAGGCTCCTCCCCCGCCGCCGGCCCGCCCGATGACCTCTGCGATGGCCGGCGTCCGGCCGCGCACTCGCCCTCCGGACCTGTAAGTTTCGGAAAACAGGTCGTCCCCGGTCCGGTCGGCCGGGAGGCGCCGCCCGGGGACGCCGACGGTCCCACCGCCGTGCCCGTCGACGAACGGCATGGCGCGACGGCCGCTGAGGCGGCGGTGCGGGCCCGGGCGAACACGCCGCCTGCGGACGGCGGGTACGGCCATGCCGATGGGGCGAGCGAGGAGGACAGATGACCGCTACGGCGTCGCGCGGCCCGTCCGGGGACGCAGCACCGGCGTCGGCGGGGCAGGCGCCGGCGCGCCGGGGCCGAGCCGGCCGGCCCGCCAGGGCGCGCCGGTCCGGCAGGCCGGGCCGGTCGGCGGGCGCGGTCACCGGCCGGGGCGGCATCGTCATCCTGTTCGGGCTGGGGCTGACCGGTGCGCTGGCCGCGCGCTGGCTGGACCTGGAGCTGCTGGCCGGGCTGGGGTTCGTGGCCGGCTGCGCGCTGGCCGCGCTGACCACCCGCCCGGCGGACCTGCTGACGTTGACGGTGAGCCCGCCGCTGGTGTTCTTCGTGCTCACCGTGGTCGCCGAGACGCTGACCACGCTCGGTCAGGAGTCCCTGCTGCGCGGGGTGCTGGTGGGCGTGCTCACCTCGCTGGCCACCGGCGCGCCCTGGCTGTATGGGGGCAGTGCGCTGGTGGTGCTCATCGCGATCCCGCGCGGGCTGCCGGAGCAAGTGCGCGACCTGCGCAGGCGCCTGGCGGGCAGCCGGATCCTGCAGGAGGACGAGAACGCCGACCCGGTCCGCTGGGAGGAGTCCCCGCGCCGCACCCCGCCGCCGCACCACGGCGAGGTCGACTGAAGGCCCGCCCCGCTCAGGCGGGGGCGCGCAGGTCCTTGCGCAGTTCCTTGGGCAGGGCGAAGCGCATGCTCTCGGGCACCGACTCGATCTCCTCGACCCGGTCGTAGCCGCGCTCGGCCAGCCAGTCCAGCACGCCGCGGACCAGGATCTCCGGCACCGAGGCGCCGCTGGTCACCCCGACCGTGGAGACGCCCTCCAGCCAGGCCGGGTCGATCTGGTCGGCGTAGTCCACCAGATGGGCCGCCTTGGCGCCGTACTCCTTGGCCACCTCCACCAGCCGCACCGAGTTGGAGGAGTTCTGCGAGCCGACCACGATGACCAGCTCGGCCTGCGCGGCGATCTGCTTGACCGCGGTCTGCCGGTTCTGGGTGGCGTAGCAGATGTCGTCCGACGGCGGGTCGACCAGATTGGGGAAGCGTTCGCGCAGCGCCGCCACCGTGGCCATCGTCTCGTCCACCGACAGCGTGGTCTGCGACAGCCAGGCCACCTTGTCCGGGTCGCGGACCTGCACGTTGGCCACATCGTCCGGGCCGTCGACCAGGCGGATGTGGTCGGGGGCCTCGCCGGAGGTGCCGATGACCTCCTCATGCCCCTCGTGGCCGATCAGCAGGATGTCGTAGTCGTCGGCGGCGAACCGCACCGCCTCCTTGTGCACCTTGGTGACCAGCGGGCAGGTCGCGTCGATGGTGCGCAGGTTGCGGGCCCGCGCCTCCTCGTGCACCGCCGGGGCCACCCCGTGCGCCGAGAAGATCACGATGGCGCCCTCGGGGACCTCTTCGGTCTCGTCGACGAAGATCGCCCCGCGTTCTTCCAGCGTTTTGACCACGTGGACGTTGTGGACGATCTGCTTGCGGACGTAGATCGGCGCCCCGTACTTCTCCAAGGCGATCTCCACCGTCCGAACGGCGCGATCGACGCCCGCGCAATAACCACGCGGCTTGGCGAGTAGGACACGGCGGTCGGCGGTGGAGGTCATGGGCCAATTGTACGGGCGAGGGCGGATCCGCCCGCCCCACGGACGCCGCGGCCCGGTGAATAGGGCCGTCCGTCCCGTGTTCGGCGGAACCGCGGCGGGTACCGGCCAGGGAAAGGAGCCGAGCCCGCCGGGTGCCATGATGTGATCCGTTCCACGTTCCGGGCCGCCGGGAAGGGTCCGGCGCGGGGTGCCCGTGATCGCACCGGTGCGGCACAGTGATACAGGACGGCCGTGTTGTGTCGATTCAACGCCATTCGATTGTTCCAAACCGCTTCAGACCGATTTCCGGGGACAGCAGGGAGACGAGGACGATGACCAAGTCGCCGCGCCGCCTCAAACAGCAACTCCAGCACGCCGTGAGCGAACAGGTCCGCGACCTCCCGCTGCACGCGATCCGGCTGGCGATGTTCGGCGTGGGCCGGGCTCTGCTGCTGAGCGACCGGGTGACCAGGGACTACAAGGACCTGCGCGAGCACGGGGTGGGGCCGGTGCTCCACCGGCTCCGCGAGGACGCCCAGCACACCGCGGCGAAGGTCGCCGACCGGGTGGCGACGCTGGTGCGCGGCGGCGAGGAGGAGACCGCGGCCGCCCCCACCCCGGTCGCCGAGCCGCCCGCCGCCCGCTCCAGGCCGCGGCCCGCCCCGAAGGAGATCGCGGTCGGCAAGCCCGCGGCCAAGGCCGGCGCCGAGTCCTCCCCTGCCGCCCGTCCCGAGCCCGCCCCGCAGCCTGAGCCGAAGACCGAGCCGCAGCCTGAGCCGAAGTCCGAGAAGCCCGAGCCGCAGGCCGCCCGCGGCGAGCCGGGTCCGAAGAAGGCGGCCAAGACCGCGGCCGAGCTGCCGGTGCCCAACTACGACGAGGCCACGCTGCCGCAGCTGCGGGCCCGGCTGCGCGGGCTGAGCGCCGAGCAGGTCCGGCTGCTGCGCGAGTACGAGCGCAACCACGCCGCCCGCGCCGAGGTGCTGCGCATGTATGAGAACCGCCTCGCCAAGCTCAACGGCGACCGCTGACGACCCGTTTTCGAGCGGTTTCCGGCCGGACGCCGGGCCCGGTGCGCACCGGGCCCGGCGTCCGGCGTTCAGGGCCGCTCCCCGGCATCCCCGCGGTTAGGCTGCCGGGCATGGCGATGCAGACCTCGGCGGAGTCCCCGGTGCCGGTGCGGACCGTGCTGAACGCGGTGGCCGGCTGGATCGGCAGGCTGGGCCGCATCTGGGTGGAGGGCCAGATCACCGAGCTCAACCGGCGGGCGGGCACCGTCTATCTGACGCTGCGCGACCCGGTGGCCAACATGTCGGTGCGGGTGGTCGGCCCCCGGGCGGTGTTCGAGGCGGCCGGCCCGGCGGTGACCGGCGGCGCCCGCGTGGTCATCTGCGCCAAGCCGGACTTTTGGGTCAACCGCGGGGCCTTCTCGCTGAGCGCGCTGGAGGTCCGCCCGGTCGGGGTCGGCGAGCTGCTGGCCCGGCTGGAACGGCTCAAGCAGGTGCTGGCCGCCGAGGGGCTGTTTCGGCCCGAGCGCAAGCGGCCGCTGCCGTTCCTGCCGGCGGTGGTCGGGCTGATCTGCGGCCGCGAGTCCGACGCCGAGCACGATGTGCTGCGCAACGCCCGGCGCCGCTGGCCGGCGGTGCGCTTTCGCATCGAGCACGCCGCGGTGCAGGGCGCCCAGGCCGTCCCCGAGGTGCTGGAGGCGCTGCGCAGGCTGGACGCCGACCCGCAGGTGGAGGTGATCGTCATCGCCCGGGGCGGCGGGTCGATGGAGGATCTGCTGCCGTTCTCCGACGAGGCGCTGGTGCGCGCGGTGGCCGCCGCCCGCACCCCGGTGGTCAGCGCGATCGGGCACGAGCAGGACAGCCCGCTGCTGGATCTGGTCGCCGACGTGCGGGCCTCCACGCCGACGGACGCCGCCAAGCACATCGTCCCGGACGTGCGCGAGCAGCTGCGGCTCATCCGGCAGCTGCGCGACCGGGGGCGGCGCTGCCTGGCCGGGCGGCTGGAGCGGGAGCTGGCCTGGCTGGAGGCGATGCGCTCGCGTCCGGCGCTGGCCGACCCGGTGCGCGAGGTGGAACGCAAGGCCGAGCAGGTGGAAGGGCTGCGCGAGCGGGCCCGCCGCGCCCTGGCGGCGTCCCTGGAGCGGGAGGCCGATCATCTGGCGCACACCCGGGCCCGGCTGCGGGCGCTGTCACCGGCCGCCACGCTGGAGCGCGGCTATGCGATCGTGCAGCGCCCGGACGGGACGGTGCTGCGGGCGGCGGCGCAGGCCGAGCCGGGCGAGGAGCTGCTGGTGCGGCTGGCCGGCGGCCGCCTGCGCGCCACCGCCGTCGGACCGGCGGATTAGGCTGGGCGCCGTGACGGACGACACCAGGCCCTCCTACGAGCAGGCCCGCGACGAACTGGCCGAGGTGGTGCGGCGGCTGGAGGCCGGCGGGCTCACCTTGGAGGAGTCGCTGAAGCTGTGGGAGCGCGGCGAAAAGCTCGCCGAGATCTGCCAGGAGTGGCTGGAGGGAGCCCGCGCCCGGCTGGCCGCCGCCACGGCCGCCGCCGAGGACGACGCCGAGCCCGACTCCGCCCCGCCGTTTTGAGGCGGCCGGCCCTGAAAGCAGCCGCCGGGCCCGGCTCTTCAGCGCATGCTTCCGCCCCCGGGAAGCGCGATGCCGTGTCCCCGGGCGAATCCGGCGGTCGTGCGGGCTTTGCGGCCGGAGCCGGGCTCAGGACCCGCTCGTGGGAGCGGCCGACGGGGAGGGGGCGGCCGTGTCCTTGGGCTGGGGCTTGAGGGAGGCGGCCAGCACGGCCAGTTCCTCATAGGAGGCGGTGCCGGTGACCACCAGGGTGAGGCCGGGCAGGGTGCGCACCAGCGAGCGCTGATTCTTGTCCCTGCGGTAGTAGCGCTGCCAGGTCTGGCCGGCGACCTGCTGGACGCCGACCGGCTCGCGGGAGTTGGTCATCCGCCACAGGTACTCACTGACCGGCTGCTCGTCGCTTTGCTCCAGCGCGGCGTACTCGTCCGAAGGGGTCACCATGCCCAGGTGCCAGGCCACCGGGTCCTCGGCGTCGTCGCCGTCCAGGCCGCTCAGCCGGGAGCTGGTGGCCCGCCAAGTGGACGGCAGCCCTTCGGGGGCGTAGGGGGTGTAGGGGGCGTCGGCGCGCAGCCGGGCCAGGTGGACGCCGTAGTCGACGGTGGGGAGGTTCTCGGTGTGCTCGCGGGGGCTGATCAGCACGACCAGGCCGACCAGCAGCAGGCAGGTCAGCATCGCCAGGGCGTAGCCGCCCAGGCCGGTGGTCAGCCGCTTGTAAACCCCCGGGCTCACCTCATACGGCCCTTCGGCCCGCCGGCCCTCCGGTGCCGTGTCGTGGGGGGCGTCCGGCGCCCCGGCCGGGGCGGAGGGCTGCGGCCGGGTGGCCGGCTGCGAGGTCTCGTCGGTCACGCTGCCAGGATCGCGCACGGTCAGGAGCGCTCCGTACGGGGGTTGCGGATGGTCTCGATGATGGCCATGATCTCCGAGGCCGTCTTGCGGGCGGCCTGCTCGTCCTCTTCGCCGGCGATCTCGGTGACGGCCGCGGCCATCGCGCCGGTGAGCACGGTGACCAGCGGTTCGTCCACGGTCCCGTCGGGCGCGTGGAAGAGGGCGGCGTTGCGGCGGGCCCACTTGCGCAGCCGCTTTTGCATCACCCGCTCAAAACCGGGCGGGCCGTCGCCGCGCACGAACAGTCGGGAGAGCCGCCGGTCGGCCAGGCAGCCGTCCAGGTAGGCGTTGGCCCCGGCGATGAACAGCCGCATCGGGTCGCTCTCCCCGGCCGCCCGGGCGGCGTGCACGGCCTGGCGGGTGCGCTCCTGCTGGCGGGCCTGGAACTCCTCCCACAGCGTCAGGTACAGGTCGGCCTTGCCGTTGAAGTGGTGGTAGAGGCTGCCGACGCTGGCTCCCGCCCGGGCGACGATGTCGGTCACCGCGGCCTGGGCGAACCCGCATTCGGCGAAGACGTCCCGCGCCGCGGCGAGCAGGGCGCTGCGGGTGGCCGCCCCGCGGTCGGAACCCCGCGCCGGAGTCTCCCCGCCCTGCGCGGGGACCCGGCCCGCGTTGTCGGCCCCTCCACCGGAGGTGGCGCTCGCCGAGGCCGTGCCGCCCGCTCCGGCCTCACCGGGCGGCACTTGGATGTCGCTGCTCATGACAGCAGAGATTACGCCCTATGGGACGGCGGGAACGATTCCTCGCTACAGGTGGTCACCCAATCGCAACAGCCGGGTCCCTTGCCGGGGACCCGGTGAAGGGCCGATCGGCGGGGCATGGGTACCGTCGGGTTGGTCTGGTCCAATTTTGTGGCTCGGGCCGGCCGAACGGAAAATCTCAGGCACCTGCGACCGAAAGGGCTGTAACGCGATGTCTGCCATGTCCGCTGGGTCCGATGGAAACTCCGTCTCCTCGCCGCTGGTCACCGAGCCCGCCGCGCCCGACCGCAACCTGGCCATGGAGCTGGTACGGGTGACCGAGGCGGCGGCCATGGCCGCCGCGCGCTGGGTCGGCCGGGGCGATAAGAACGGGGCCGACGGCGCGGCCGTCAACGCCATGCGCCAATTGATCAACACGGTGTCCATGCGGGGCGTGGTCGTCATCGGCGAGGGCGAAAAAGACAACGCCCCCATGCTCTACAACGGCGAGGAAGTGGGCGACGGCAGCGGCCCGGAGTGCGATGTGGCGGTGGACCCGATCGACGGCACCCGCCTGACCTCGATGGGCATGCCGAACGCCATCGCGGTGATCGCGGTGGCCGCCCGCGGCTCGATGTACGACCCCTCGGCGGTCTTCTACATGGAGAAGCTGGTCACCGGGCCGGAGGCGGCCGATGTGGTGGACATCGAGCGGCCGATCGCCGACAACATCAAGGCGGTGGCCCGGGCCAAGGGCTCGGCGGTGGAGGACGTCCGGCGACGTGGCCGGGGCCATCATGGCGGCCCGCGAGGGCACCGGGGTGGACCTGCTGCTGGGCATCGGCGGCACCCCCGAGGGCATCATCGCCGCCTGCGCGGTCAAGGCGATGGGCGGGGTCATCCAGGGCAAGCTGTGGCCGCGCGATGAGGCCGAGCGGCGCAAGGCCACCGAGGCCGGGCACGACCTGTCGCGGGTGCTGACCACCGACGACCTGGTCACCTCCGACGATGTGTTCTTCGCCGCCACCGGCATCACCGACGGGGAGCTGCTGGGCGGGGTGCGTTTCGGCAAGGGCAAGGCGATCACGCACTCGCTGGTGATGCGCTCGCGCAGCGGCACCATCCGCAAGGTGGAGAGCGAGCACCAGCTGGGCAAGCTGCGCGCCTACAGCGCCATCAACTTCGACCAGGCGGTGTAGCGGCCCGCCCGCGGCGAGGGGCGGGCGGATGGTCAGGACGTCCGGCGCAGCCGCCCGCGCACCCGTTCGCGCAGCGTGCGCTTGGGGGCGCGGGCCTTGACCGAGCTCAGGATCATCCGCCCGCTGATCTCCACGGTGGGTCCCCCGTCGGCGGGCCTGACCCGCACCTCGCGGGTGCTGAGCATGGTGCGGCCGGTCACGTCCACCTGCACGCCCTCGGGGACCAGCAGCCGGATGCGGCCGCACAGCGACAGCGTGTCGAGCACGACGTGGCGGCGCTGCAGGATGGCCTCGCGCAGATCGAGCTCGACGGTGCCGAACAGGGCCAGCAGCGGCAGCCGCACCGGCATCACCCAGCGCCCTTCGCGGCGCAGCGAGCCGAAGGTGGCCTGCAGGGGGCGGTCGTCGACCAGGATGGGCTGCGCCTCCGGCGGGGTGAGGTCGCCGGTCAGGCCGGTCAGCTCGCCGAGGGTGCGGGCGGCATAGGCCCGGGCGGTGCGCTCGGCGTGCTCTTCGGGGGTGAGCCGTCCGTCGGCGAGCGCCTCGGTGAGCACCTGCACCACGCGCTCGCGATCGGCGTCGGAGGCGCGCAGGTCGTGCACGCGGGTCACCGGTTCCGCGGGGATCGGAGGCCTGGAGACGTCCACGCATTCGACGATAGCGTCCTGGGTGCCGGCGCTGGAGATCAGAAAGTGAATGCGCTCTTGTGCGGGCATTGACCGGGCGGTTTCCGGCTCTCTAGGCTGACGCGAACATTCTTCATGTTCTCCTTCTGAGCTTCGAGGACCGCTCATGAGCCCGCGGGACCGCCAGGCGCGCCTGTCGGCGTACGCCGCCTTCGCCGTCCAAGGGCTGTGCTTTGCCTCCCTGGTGACCCGGGTGCCGCGGGTGCAGGACGCCCATGGCATGAGCGACGGGACGCTGGCGGTGGTGCTGCTGCTCGTCCCGGTCATCGCCGGGGTGGGCAGCGTGGCCGCCGGCGCCCTGTTCGCCCGCTTCGGCAGCGCCCCGGTGCTGCGGTGGGCGCAGCCGGGGGTGTGCCTGGCCGTCACGATGATCGGGCTGACCGGCGGGCGGATGCCGCTGCTGTATGCGGCGGTGGCGCTGTTCGGGCTGTTCGTCGGCGCGGTGGACGCGGCCATGAACGCCCAGGCGGTGGCGGTCGAGCGCCGCTACGGCGTCAGTTTGCTGACCGGTTTTTACGCGGTGTGGAGCGTGGCCGGGATCGCCGGCGGGCTGTGGGTGGCGCTGGCCAACCGGCTGGAGCTGGGCCTGGCGGCGGGCTTTGCCGTCCCGGCCGCGCTGGGCGCGGCCGTCTCGCTGCTCACCGGGCCGCGCCTGCTGCGCCGCGGCGAGGAGGGAACGGGCCCCGGCGCCGCGGAGCTGAAGGCCGCGGCCCGGCGGGTGCCCTGGCGTCCCGTCCTGGTCGTGGGCGCGGCCATGGGGATCTTCTACCTGGCCGACGCGGCGATCTCCAACTACAGCGCCAAGTACCTGGAGGACGAGCTGGGCGCCGCCGGGTATGCGGTCCCGCTGGGCTATGTGGCCTACCAGATCGCCATGGTCGCCAGCAGGGCCGCCGCCGACCTGGGGGTGCGCCGGTGGGGCGGGGTGCGGGTGGTCAGGCTCGGCGGGCTGGCCGGGATGGCCGGGATGATCGGCGTGGTGGCCGCTCCGGGCGCCGCGGCCGCCATCGCCGCGTTCGCCGTGGCCGGGCTGGGGCTGGCGGTGGTGGCGCCGGTGGCGTTCTCGGCCGCCGGGCGGGTCGACCCGACCGGGCTGGGGGTGGCCGTGGCGCGGCTGAACGTCTTCAACTACGTGGGGTTCGTGCTGGGCGCGGCCCTGATGGGGGCGATCGCCCCGCTCAGCGCCACCGACGGGCTGCGAGTGGCCTTCGCGGCGCCCGCCGTGCTGGTCGCCCTCATAGTCGCGCTGGCCGGGGGATTCGCCCCGGAACCGGTGGGCGCGGCGCGTCCGGCCGCCGCGACCGCTTGAAACCGGCATGCAGATCCGGCGACGGCCGCCCCTGCGGCGCGGTCGCCGGCAGCGTGTCTCATCTCCCCGATTGTTTTCTCCCGCGGCTGCTCCGGCGGCCCTCCCCTCCACCGGGCCGCCAGAGTCGCTGAACCTTTTTCAACACGCCGTCTCCGCAGGGCGAGACGGGGGCCCGCGGTCAGGGGCGATGCCGTGACCTACAACGTCGCGGCATTGGAGACCATCGAGACTCCCGTCCTCGGTGCCTTGGGCCGCGTGTTGGAAAAGGTTCACTCACACCGGAGGCGTGTGCCGGTCCTCCAAGGCCGCCACCGCCCGCTCGCCCTCGCGGGCGGCCTCGTCAGGGGCCATGGTCCGCAACGCCTCCTGCAGCGCCAGCGCCGCGGCGTCCGCCGCCGTGCGCGCGATGATGGTGTGCTCCTGCGCCCGGTCCAGCTCTCCCAGCCCGACGCAGTCGAACGCCACCTGCGCGTCGTGCACGGCCAGCTTGAGTTGACGCGCTGCTTCCTCCAGGCTCATGGGTCCCCCTCTCCTCCCCTTGCCCTTCTACCCACCGCCCCCTGGGGCAATCACCTGCTTGAGGATGTCGACGGCAGACCTCAGGCGGGCCTCGTTTACCCGTCCATAGCCCAGTACGAGGGCGGGCTTTGCCGGCCGTGACCACATGGGCGCCGCGCCCTGCAGGAGCAGGCCGCGATGCGAGGCCTCGGTGACCACCTTCTCCTCGTCGCAGGAGGCGGGCAGCTCGGCGTACACGTGCAGGCCCGCCGCCACGCCCCGGACGGCGACGCCCGGCAGCCCGGCCGGCGCCGCCACCACGACCCCGCGGGAGACGCCCAGGCGGCGGGCGAGGGCGCGGGTGGACGGCAGCCGGGCGCCGGCGGCCAGCCGCCCCTCCCGGACCGCCGCGCGCACGCCCGCGGCGATCTGCGCCGGCAGCTTTCCGGCGGCAGGGTCCAGCGGCAGATGCAGGTCCCGCACATCGGCCTCCAGGCCCTCGCGGGCGGGGTGAACTCGCTCACCATGGTCCGCTGCCTTGCGTCGGCGGGGCGGCCGCGGCCCCGGACCGATCCGATCGTGGCATGTGGTGATCTGCCTCACCGCGGCCGACCCCGCACAGTGCCTCGGAGGGCACGTCGTAACCTGAGGGACGCCCCTGCTCATGGCGATGCGAGGAACGTGAGATGGCTGAGTTCTCCTACACCGACCTGCTGCCGACCGGACCGGACGAGACCGAATACCGGTTGCTGACCACCGACGGGATTTCCACCCTCGAGGCGGGGGGCCGCACGTTCCTGCAGGTGGAGCCGGAGGTGCTGCGGATGCTCACCGAGACGGCGATGCGCGACATCGCGCATCTGCTGCGCCCTTCGCACCTGCAGCAGCTCCGCAACATCCTCGACGACCCCGAGGCCTCCCCCAACGACCGGTTCGTGGCGCTGGACCTGCTGAAGAACGCCAATATCGCCGCCGCCGGCGTGCTGCCCATGTGCCAGGACACCGGTACCGCCATCGTCATGGGCAAGCGCGGCCAGCACGTGCTCACCGACGGCCGCGATGAGGAGCACATTTCGCGCGGCGTGTACGACGCCTACACCAAGCTCAATTTGCGTTACTCCCAGATGGCCCCGCTGACCATGTGGGAGGAGAAGAACACCGGCAACAACCTGCCGGCGCAAATCGAGCTGTATGCCACCGCCGGGGACTCCTACAAGTTCCTGTTCATGGCCAAGGGCGGCGGCAGCGCCAACAAATCGTTCCTGTACCAGGAGACCAAGGCCGTCTTGAACCCCAAGCGGATGATGGCCTTCCTGGAGGAGAAGATCCGTTCCCTGGGCACCGCCGCCTGCCCGCCCTACCACCTGGCCATCGTGGTGGGCGGCACCAGCGCCGAGTACGCCCTCAAGGTCGCCAAGTACGCCTCGGCCCGCTACCTGGACGGGCTGCCCACCTCCGGGTCGATGTCCGGGCACGGTTTCCGCGACCTGGAGATGGAGCGGCAGGTGCTGGAGCTGACCCGGAACCTGGGCATCGGCGCCCAGTTCGGCGGCAAGTACTTCTGCCACGACGTGCGGGTGGTGCGCCTGCCCCGGCACGGCGCCTCCTGCCCGGTGGCCATCGCGGTCTCCTGCAGCGCCGACCGGCAGGCCCTGGCCAAGATCACGCCGGAGGGCGTCTTCTTGGAGCAGTTGGAGACCGACCCGGCGCGGTTCCTGCCCGACACCACCGCCGAGGAGCTGGGCGGCGAGGTCGTCCGCATCGACCTGAACCGGCCGATGGACGAGATCCGCGCCGAGCTGAGCAAGTACCCGGTCAAGACCCGGCTGTCGCTGACCGGCCCGCTGGTGGTGGCCCGCGACATCGCGCACGCCAAGATCAAGGAGCGGCTGGACGCCGGCGAGCCGATGCCGCAGTACATGCGCGACCACGCCGTCTACTACGCCGGCCCGGCCAAGACCCCCGAGGGGTACGCCAGCGGCTCCTTCGGCCCCACCACCGCGGGGCGGATGGACTCCTATGTCGAGCAGTTCCAGGCCGCCGGCGGCTCCTACGTCATGCTGGCCAAGGGCAACCGCTCCCGGCAGGTCACCGAGGCCTGCAAGAAGTACGGCGGGTTCTACCTGGGCTCGATCGGCGGCCCGGCGGCCCGCCTGGCCCAGGACTGCATCAAGAAGGTCGAGGTCCTGGAGTACCCCGAGCTGGGCATGGAGGCGGTCTGGAAGATCGAGGTGGAGGACTTCCCCGCCTTCATCGTGGTGGACGACAAGGGCAATGACTTCTTCGCCGACACCACCGGGCCGCTGCTGACCATCGGACGCCGCTAAAGGCCCGCGCGCCGATCCCGGCCGGGGCGGTGAGCCCGTCCCGGCCGGATTACCGCCGTCCTCATGTGCGCCCAGCAAAATGACCAGGCGGTCATAATCTCGGCGGAAATTCTTTGAAGTTTGAAGAACCCTTCGGCTTCCGAGCGGGAAACACGGCGCGCCACCGTAAGGGATTTCACAAAGCGGCGCGCAATCGGCGACGGCGGAGGGCGACCGGGCCGCGCCCCTTCGGGACCTCCCCGGCCCGTGGCGTCATGTGCGGCCAAGACACCCACGTCACGAGCGGTCTTCCCGGCCGGCGCCCCGGCAGGAGCAGAGAAGAGACGGCCCGCCGCGGCACCGCGGAAGGCCCGGCGGAGGGGAACTTCCCGCAGGCGACCGGCGGGGGAGGCGGGGGAAAGCCGGCCCGTGAGGGACCGCAATCCCCCGACTTCAGCCATGGGAAGGATGTCAATCCGGTATCTTTCTCGCCATGTCTCAGTCAGAGCGCCTCGTACTTGCGACGCGCTATCGGCTGGTTTCCGAAATCGGCCAAGGCGCCAACGGGACGGTCTGGCGTGGGCACGATGAGCTGCTGGATCGCGCGGTAGCGATCAAGGAGCTGCGGCTTCCCCCGGATCTGAGCGAAGAGGAGCGGGTGGTCTTCTACCGCCGCACCCTGCGGGAGGCCCGTGCCCCGGCGCAGCTGCGCACCCCCTCGATCGTCGAGGTCTACGACGTGGTGATCGAGCAGGGCCGGCCGTGGATCGTGATGGAGCTGATCGAGGCGCCCAACCTGGAGCAGCTCATCGAGACCAACGGGCCGCTGCCGCCGGAGCGGGTGGCGCACATCGGCCGGCAGCTGCTGGACGCGCTGGCGGTGGCGCACCGCTCGGGCATCATCCACCGCGACATCAAGCCGTCCAACGTGCTGCTGGACGGCGACCGGGTGGTGCTCACCGACTTCGGGCTGGCCTTCTCCTCCGGCGCGACGAACCTGACCAAGTCAGGGCACTTCATGGGCTCACCCGCCTATGTGGCGCCCGAGGTGGCCGCCGGTGAGCGCGCCACCCCCCAGTCGGACCTGTGGTCGCTGGGCGCCACCCTGTACGCCGCGGTGGAGGGCCGTCCCCCCTTCGACCGGGGCAATGTGATGGCCACGCTCAGCGCGCTGGCCAACGAGGAGCCGCCGCCCGCGCAGAACGCCGGCCCGCTGGCCCCGGTGCTGTCGGGGCTGCTGCAGAAGAACCCGCTGCGCCGGCTCAGCCACGCCCGCGCCGCCGACCGGCTGGAGCGGGCGATGTCGGCGCCCCGCAGCGCCCGCCGCCAGGCCACCCCGCGCTACCGGCTGGCGGTGGTGGTCGGGCTGATCGCGGCGACCGTGGCCGCCTGCGGGGTGGGCACCGGCGCGCTGGTCGTCGGGATGGTCACCCGCAACGACGACCCCGGCCCCGGGCAGGCCGCCGCCGGCGAGGGCCCCCCGCAGTCCCCCGGGCAGCCGGCGGCGATCCCGTCGGCCGCCGTCGACCACCCGCTGGTCATCCGGGCGATCGGCGACACCTGCCGGGCCTTTGTGACCGAGCCGGGATCGCTGGGCTATGAGTTCAACGGCGATCTGGCCAAGGGCGAGGAGCGGATCTTCGACAAACCCCGGCTGACGGCGGTCATCTACGACACCGCCGCCTGCGAGGTGTGGGTCAAGGGGGTCAAGCAGCCCCCCGGCAAACCCGGCGCCCGCAAGCAGCTGCAGATCAACAAGTGAGCCCGGTCACGGGCATGGCGGGAATGCGAGCGGGCATCTGTCGGCTGCCGTCTACAGCGGAGTAGATCGCAGCCGGAGGTGTCGCAGATGCCCGAACAAGATCATCGGATCGAGCGGGACTCCATGGGCGAGGTGCGCGTCCCCGCCGAGGCCAAGTGGGGCGCGCAGACCCAGCGGGCGGTGGAGAACTTCCCCATCTCCGGCCGTCCCATCGACGAGGCGCAGATCTGCGCGCTGGGCCGGATCAAGGCCGCCGCCGCCCGGGTGAACGCCGCACTGGGCGTGCTGGAGCCGCAGGTCGCCGCGGCGATCGAGGCCGCGGCGCGCGAGGTGGCCGACGGCAGGTGGCATGCCCACTTCCCGGTCGATGTGTTCCAGACCGGTTCGGGCACCTCCTCCAACATGAACGCCAACGAGGTGATCGCCGCGTTGGCGAGCGAGCGGCTGGGCCGCCCGGTGCACCCCAACGACGAGGTGAACGCCTCCCAGTCCTCCAACGACGTCTTCCCCTCCTCGATCCACATCGCCGCCACCGAGGGGGTGGTGCGCGACCTCATCCCCGCGCTGCGGCACCTGGCCGCCGCGCTGGAACGCAAGGCGGGGGAATTCGCCGACGTGGTCAAGGCCGGGCGCACCCACCTGATGGACGCCACCCCGGTCACGCTGGGGCAGGAGTTCGGCGGTTACGCGGCGCAGGCCCGCTACGGGGTGGAACGGCTGGAGGCGGTGCTGCCGCGGCTGGCGGAGCTGCCGCTGGGCGGCACGGCGGTCGGCACCGGTGTCAACACCCCGCCCGGCTTCGCCGCCCGAGTGATCGCCGAGCTGGCCGCCGACACCGGGCTGCCGCTGCGCGAGGCCCGCAACCACTTCGAGGCCCAGGGCGCCCGGGACGCCCTGGTGGAGACCAGCGGGGCGCTGCGCACCATCGCGGTCGGGCTGCACAAGATCGCCAACGATCTGCGCTGGATGGCCTCGGGGCCCACCGCCGGGCTGGCCGAGATCCGCCTGCCGGACCTGCAGCCGGGCTCATCGATCATGCCGGGCAAGGTCAACCCGGTGATCTGCGAGTCGGTCCTGCAGGTGGCCGCCCAGGTGATCGGCAACGACGCGGCGATCGCCTTCGCGGGGGCCTCCGGCAACTTCGAGCTCAACGTGATGCTGCCGCTGCTGGCCGGCAACCTGCTGGAGTCGATCCGGCTGCTGAGCAACGCCTGCCGGCTGCTGGCCGACCGCTGCGTGGCCGGCATCGAGGCCGACGTGGCGCGCTGCCGGATCTATGCGGAGTCCTCCCCGTCGATCGTCACGCCCCTCAACCGCTACCTGGGGTATGAGGAGGCCGCCGCCGTCGTCAAGCAGGCGCTGGCAGAGCGCAAGACGATCCGGCAGGTGGTGCTGGAACGCGGCCACGTCGACCGGGGCACGCTCACCCTGCGGCAGCTCGACGAGGCTTTGGACGTGCTCGCGATGACCGGGCGGAAATGACCGGCGGGAATCAGTACCAGCCGTTCCGCTGGAAGTGACCCCAGGCCCCGCACGGCGTGCCGTAGCGGCCCTTGATGTAGCCCAGGCCCCACTTGATCTGGGTGCGCGGGTTGGTCCGCCAGTCGGGACCGGCGCTGGCCATCTTGCTGCCGGGCAGCGCCTGCGGGATGCCGTAGGCACCGGACGGGCTTTGCGCGTTCACCCGCCAGCCGCTCTCCCGCTGCCACAGCTCGACCAGGCAGCCGAACTGGGTGTTGGGGTCGAAGCCGAACTCCGGCAGCATCGCCTTGGCGATGCGCTGCGCCTCCCCGGCCGGGACGGGGTTGCCCGCATACGGGGTGCCGCCGCCGCTTTCACCGGCGCCGGTGCTGGGGGTGGGCGTGGGAGTGGGGGTGTGGCCCTTGGCCTCCAGCACCATCTCCTTGCGGGCGTCCCTGGCGGCGGCGCGGTAGGCGCGCTCCAGGTTCAGCTGCCGCTGCTGGGCCGCCAGCACCTGGGGGTCGGGCGCCTTGGGGGCGTCGGCCAGCGGGATGGGCCGGACGGTGGTCTTCTCCTCGCCGCCTCCCACCAGGAGGCCGGCGATGGCGCCTCCGCCCGCCAGCACCACCGCCGCACCCGCCGCGGCGGCCAGTTTCACCGGCAGGCGCAGACCCTTGGGCGCGGGGCGCTCAGGGGAAGGCCGGGGGGATGCGGCGTCGGCGTCGCTGATGACGTCCGGGCCGTGCGGCGCGTCCGAAGACGGCCCGAGCGGCGCTCCGGCGACCCGGACGTCCCCGGGCGCCGGAGTGGACGAGGGCCGCGACGGCGGCCCGTACGGCCCCGGCTGCATCTGCCGTCCATCGCTGCGATCGTCCTGTTCGGGAAACCTCGGTCGGTCTCCGTACAAGGCGGCCCTTCCGACGGTCGCACGCGCATGGGCACGCGCGCGAAGGCGTCCACCACGGCCGCGGGCCCGCCGGCGGGCGGGCGCCGGGCTCACAGCGGCGATCGGCCCGGCGGGTTCCTCGGGGGTCGCCGCGGGCCACGCCGCTCCACGGTGCTTACGGCTGCACACAATGCCCGAGGTCAGGGGGTACTTCGCAACAAGAACGCAGGATTTGTGCCATTCGCCGCACACCGCAAGCCGGCGCGAGATCCGCAAAACCCGCCTGAGAGCTGCGATTCTGTGATCTTCCTGAGAGCTGTGTGACTTTTGCCACAACAGAGCCGAAACGGGCGGACCGGTAGCGGAAGGTGAACCCGGCCCGCCCGTCCGCGGGAACGAGGGCGACGCCCGCGGGCGTCGCCCTCGTCAGGCCCCGATGTCGCCGAGCATGTCGGTCACCAGCGCGGCGATCGGGGAACGTTCCGAGCGCGTCAGCGTCACATGCGCGAACAGCGGGTGTCCCTTGAGCTTCTCCACCACCGCGGCCACCCCGTCGTAGCGGCCCACCCGGAGGTTGTCGCGCTGCGCCACGTCGTGGGTGAGGACGACCCGCGAGCCGGTGCCGATCCGCGACAGCACGGTCAGCAGCACCCCGCGTTCCAGGGACTGGGCCTCATCGACGATGACGAAGGAGTCGTGCAGGGAGCGGCCCCGGATGTGGGTCAGCGGCAGCACCTCCAGCATGTCACGGTCCAGGACCTCCTCGATGACCTCCGGGGTGGTCACCGCCGAGAGGGTGTCGTAGACCGCCTGCGCCCACGGCGACATCTTCTCGTTCTCGGTGCCGGGCAGGTAGCCCAGGTCCTGGCCGCCGACCGCATACAGCGGGCGGAAGACCACCACCTTGCGGTGGCGGCGGCGCTCCAGCACCGCCTCCAGGCCCGCGCACAGCGCCAGGGCGGATTTGCCGGTGCCCGCCCGGCCGCCGAGCGAGACGATGCCGATCTCCTCGTCCATCAGCAGGTCCAGCGCGATGCGCTGCTCGGCGGAGCGGCCGCGCAGCCCGAACACCTCGCGGTCGCCGCGCACCAGCTTCACCGACTTGTCCGGCTGCACCCGCCCCAGCGCCGAGCCGCGCTCCGACAGCAGCCGCAGCCCGGTGTGGCAGGGCAGGTCGCGGGCGCTCTCCAGCTCCAGCGTCCCGGTCTCATACAGCTCCTCCAGCTGCGCGGCGGTCGCCTCCAGCTCCCGCATGCCCGTCCAGCCGGACTCCACCACCATTTCGGCCCGGTACTCCTCGGCCGCCAGCCCCACCGCCGCGGCCTTGACCCGCAGCGGCAGGTCTTTGGAGACCAGCACGACCTCCTTGCCCTCCCGTGCCAGCCAGCCGGCCACGGACAGGATCCGGGTGTCGTTGTCACCGAGCCGGAAGCCGTCCGGCAGCACCCTGGGGTCGGCGTGGTTGAGCTCCACCCGCAGTGAACCGCCCTGGTCGCCGAGGGGGATGGGCTGGTCCAGCCGACCGTGCGCTATGCGCAGGTCGTCCAGCATGCGCAGGGCCTGCCGGGCGAAATAGCCCAGTTCCGGATGGTGGCGCTTGGCCTCGAGCTCGGTGATGACGACGATGGGCAGGACGACCTCGTGCTCGGCGAACCGGGTCATCGCTCCGGGGTCGGCGAGCAGGACGCTGGTGTCGAGGACGTAGGTGCGCCGCTGCGGCTCCTGGTCGCGGCGCCGGGAGGTAGTGGCCACTCGCTCTCCTTCGGGCCTCGCCACCGGATCGCCGGGGCGAACCGGCGGCCACATGCCCATTGGTGTGGTCCGGAGAACCTCCGGATCGGCGGAGCGCCCCGGCCCGGCCTCCTCTCCCGCACGGCGTGCGGGACCGGCGGACAGGGCGATCCGCCGGACGGCGAGTCAGGAGCCGAAGCGCCGGTGCCGCGCGGCGTACGAGCGCAGCGCCCGCAAGAAGTCGATCTTGCGGAAGTCCGGCCAGTGGACCTCGCAGAAGTGGAACTCCGAGTGGGCGCTTTGCCAGAGCAGGAAGCCGGAAAGCCGCTGCTCTCCCGAGGTGCGGATGACCAGGTCGGGGTCGGGCTGGCCGCGCGTGTAGAGATGCTTGGCGATGTGCTCGACGTCGAGGACCTCGGCGAGCTCCTCGATGCTGGTGCCCTTACCCGCCTGCTCCAGGAGCAGGGAGCGCACCGCATCAGCGATCTCACGCCTACCTCCATACCCAACGGCGACGTTCACAATCAGCCCAGGGCGGTCAGATGTGCTTTCCTCGGCGTGTTTGAGAACGCGTGCGGTGGAATCGGGCAGCAGGTCCATCGCGCCCACCGCCTTGATGTGCCAGCCCTCCCGGGCCAGTTTGGCGACGGTGTTCTCGATGATCTCCAGCAGCGGGTTCAGTTCCTTGGCGGGGCGGTTGAGGTTGTCGGTGGACAGCATCCACAGCGTGACCACCTCGACCCGGGCCTCGGTGCACCACTGCAGCAGCTCGCTGATCTTGTCGGCGCCGCGCTGGTGGCCGGTGCTGACGTCGCTGAGCCCCATCGCGCGGGCCCAGCGGCGGTTGCCGTCCAGGATCACCCCGACGTGCCGGGGGATCTTGTCGGTGGGCAGCGACGACTCCAGCCGGCGCTCATACAGCCGGTAGATGGAGTCGCGCAGCGCCTGGTACGCCTTGCTGCGCTTGATCGTCGCGGTCAGCCTCATGCGCCGCACCGTCATGGGCCCCTACCTCCCCGCAGCCCCCCGTCAGACGACGCCTAATTATGGCCCGAATCACCAGTTCCGCGGCCTGCTTGCAGCATTTCACCCGATATTGGACCGATCTGGCGTTCGGCCTCGGCCAGCAGCGCCGCCAGGAATTCGGCCAGCTGCCGTGAGGTCAGCACGGCCCGCACGCCGTGTCCACCGGCGCCCCACGCCTCGACGATCGCCCGGCGCGCCAGCCGCCAGCGCCCCCGCCGGCGCGAGCGCGCCGGCGACCAGGAGTCGCCGCCGGCCTCCGCGCCCGGCAGCCAGACCGATGAGGTGCGCACCGTGCAGCGCAGCTCCCCCGTGCTGACGACGTCCACCCGGTCGCGGTAGCGCAAGTCGAACAGCTCTGGATCGGGGGACGGCTGGAGGCGCCGGCGCCGGCAGCGCGTGCAGCTCTCCGGGGAACCGGCCGGCGGGTCGGGGAAGCGGTCGTCGGGATCGGGCCAGCGGGCGGCCTGCGGCGAGCCGTCGCGGCGGGCGGCCGCCAGCCGCCCGGCCAGCGCGGCCAGCAGGTAGCCGCAGCGCTGGCCGACCACGCCGAAGCGCCCGCCGTCCCGGTACAGCTCCAGCGTGATCTCATACGGCACCCCGCTGCGATCGCGCTCGGGCACCGGGACCACCGTCAGGCGTGAGCCGTCCGTACAGCGCAGGCACCCCACATCGGCACACTAGGCCCGGCCGCACCCGCGGTGCCTCGGCTTTGCGTAATGGTTCGCGTATCGGATGGCTAAACCTGGGGGCCGGCGGCTCTGGCCCGCTCGACGTGCCGCAGCGCCTCGCGCAGCTCGGCCAGCCACTCTTCGGCGTTGCGGCCGACCAGGCGCACGCACCAGGCCAGCGCGTCGCTGCGGCTGCGCGCCACGCCCGCCTCCACCAGCGTGTCCAGCACGCGGCGTTCGGGCTGGCGCAGCCGGGTCATCACCGGCACCGACAGATTGGTGAACATCTCCCGCCGGTCCTCGCAGGCGGCGCCCCAGGAGACCTTGCGCCCGAAGCGGTGCTCGGCCTCGCGGGCGATGGCGATGCGCCGCTCCCGCGTCTCCTCGCGGAACCGCTGGATGTGCCCGTCCAGCAGCGCGGTGCGCTCGGCGCCGGAGACCTGCTCGGCGTGGGGCGGCGGGGCCAGCCGGCCCACCACGCTGACCTCTTCGCGGTCTACCACGACCTCGGGCGGGCCGACGAACCAATCCTGCGGCAGCCGGCCGGTGAACCAGCCCCGGACCTCCTCCGCCGTAGTCATGTAATCAGTATTACATAGAAAGATGAACTATCCGGCCCACAGCGGCACACCGCTGGGGAAACCGGAGGCGAACGGCTGCGGCACAGGGATCGGCACCGTCACAGGCCGGACGCCGCCAGGCGGGCGCCCATCTGCGGGTTGACGCGGACGGCGCCCTTCAAGTTGCGGGTGTAGACGTTCTGGATCTGCACCACGGTGCCGCGCCGGGGAGCGGCCACCATCTTGCCGTTGCCGATGTAGAGGGCGATGTGCGAGATGTAGCCGGGGGCGGTGGGGTCGTTGGCCCAGATCAGCAGGTCCCCCGGGCGGGCCTTGCTGTAGGGGATGATCCAGCCGGCGCGGGCCTGGTCGGCGGCGACCCGGGGCAGCCGGATCCCGGCCTGGGCGAAGGCGTACTGCATCAGGCCGGAGCAGTCATAGCCGCCCTCTTCCTCCGACTCCCCGCCCCACACGTACGGCCAGCCGATCCTGCTGTAGGCGGCCTTGATCACGGTCCGCACCTGCTCGGCGGTCATCACCTGGCCCTTGGCGGTGGGCAGCCGCCCGCCGGGCGCGGGGTAGTCGATCTGGGGGTCGACCTCGACGGTCTTGACGCCCTTGGGCAGCACCTTGCGCAGCGTCCGCGACAGCTTCTTCAGGTCGGTCTTGGGCGCGCTGATCAGCAGGGCGTTGCCGGACGGCACCCCCAGCTGCCGGGCGACGTGGCGGGAGACCACCGCGTCCACATCGCCGAGGCCCATGGTGGCGTAGGCGCCCACGCGCAGCTGCCTCTGGCGCTGCCGGCCGCCCACCGTCACATGGGAGCCGAGCTCAAAGCCGCCGTCGTTGCCCATGGTGAAGGAGATGGCCACATCGCCGCCGGCGATGTTGCGCCACAGATCGTCGGACTCGGCGGTGGGCTTGGGGGTGAAGGCGCGGAAGGTGGAGGGGTCCACGCCCAGCAGGCCGACCCGCTTGCCGCCGACCGTCGTCTGCGCCGCGTCCAGCACCTCGACGCGCTTGACGCCCTTGACGGCGCCCACCCGCCGCACCGCGTCGGCGGGCAGCGTCGCGGAGGAGGCCACCAGCAGGTGCGGGCTCACCCGGCCGCGCAGCGGCGCCACCGCGGTGGGCGAGACCCAGGTGTCGGACGAGGCCGCGACATAACGCTGCCACCGGCTCTGCGGCTGGGGAGAGCCGGCGTTCCGCCACGAAAGCAGCACCACTGCGTTGGACGCCAGAGTGGCCACCACGGCAACGCCGATGGCCGTCGGCAGAACACGGCGGCTCGGCCTTCGCACCGCACCACTCCCTCATCACCAGGCCCCTCGGACCGGCGGTCCGCCCCCGCCGGGCCGGTGCGCGCCCTCACGACTATCACCCATGCGCCCGGCGGCCGTCCAGACACCTGACCTGGTACCCGCACGTCCCGCCGGTCACGCCGTCCCCGCAAGTGACGAGCCGTCGCACGGACACGCGTTACCAAGAGGTAACACCAACCGAGAAGTAGATCAAGGCCGCTCTTGCGGCGAATCCCGCGAGCGGCACGATATCGTCACCCGGCGGGCGAGGCCGGGATCAGCCTCCGGCCAGTTCGGCCATCAGGTCGGCGGGGGTGGTGACCGGCAGCCGGCAGGTGAAGTTCCGGCACACATAGGCCGCCGGCGCGCCGTCCACCGGGGTCCGTCCCCGCAGCAGCGGGACGTCGCCCGCGGCCTCGCCGGTGCCCACCGTGATGACCGCGCCGGGGGCGGGCGAGGCCAGCGCGGCGCCGTGCAGCGCGCGGGTGCGCGCATCGGCCGGATCCCCCACGATCGCGATCTCCAGCGGGCCGCTGACCAGCGCCTCGGCCACCGCCAGGCCCCAGCCGGCGAAACGGGCGTGCCGGCCGGCCAGCAGCGTGGCCGCCGCCAGCGCGGAGGCGGCGGCCTGGCGGTGCCGGGACGAGCCGGTCAGCGCCGCATACGACAGCAGCGCCCCGGCGGCGGCGAACTGGCCGGAGGGCGTGGCGTTGTCGGTGGGGTCCTGCGGGCGGCGGAACAGCCGCTCGGCGTCGTCGGCGGTGTCGTAGAAGCCGCCGCGGTCGTCGGGGAAGTGCGTCAGCACCGTCTCCAGCAGCGTCCCGGCCAGCCGCACGTGCGCCGGGTCGCCGGTGACCGCGTGCAGGGCCAGCAGCCCCTCGGCGAAGTCGGCGTAGTCCTCCAGGACGCCGGCGTTCGCCCCGGGCACGCCGTCGCGGGAGGTGCGGGTCAGCCGCCCGTCGCGCAGGTGGACCTCGCGCAGCAGGCGGGCGATCTCCTCGGCGGCGCCGACCAGATCCGGCCGTCCCAGCAGCGCCCCGCACTCGGCCAGGGCCGCGATGGCCAGGCCGTTCCAGGCCGTGACCACCTTGTCGTCGCGGGCCGGGGGGACGCGCTCGGCGCGGGCGGCCAGCAGCCGGGCGCGGACCCGGCTCCACCACTCTTGATCGCCCGGGTCGCCGGGCAGCCGCAGCACCGACGTGCCGTGTTCGAACGTGCCGGACTCGGTGACCCCCAGCAGCTCGGCGGCGGCGTTCCCGTCGGCCTCCCCCAGCACCCGGCGCAGCTGCTCGGGCGTCCACACGTAATATTTGCCCTCCTGGCCTTCGCTGTCGGCGTCCAGGGCCGAGGCCAGCCCGCCCTGCGGGGTGCGCAGATCGCGCAGCATCCACTCGCAGGTCTCCAGCGCGATCCGCTTGGCCAGCGGGCTGCCGGTCAGCCGCCACCAGTGCGCATAGACGCGGGCCAGCAGCGCGTTGTCGTACAGCATCTTCTCGAAGTGCGGCACCACCCACGCCTCGTCCACCGAGTAGCGGGCGAAGCCGCCGCCGAGCTGGTCGTAGATCCCGCCGCGGGCCATCGCCTCCAGCGTGCCTGTGGCCATCGCCAGCGCCTGGGCGTCCTGGGTGCGGGCGTGGTGGCGCAGCAGGAACTCCAGCACCATCGACGGGGGGAACTTGGGGGCGCCGCCGAAGCCGCCGTAGGCGGTGTCGTAGGAGGCCGCCAGCGAGCGCACCGCCGCCGACAGCCGCTCCGGGGAGGGCGGCTCGGTCTCCCCCGGGGCGGGACCGCGGGCGGTGAGCGCCTCCACGACCTTGCGGCCCTGCTTGAGGACGTCCTCGCGTTCCTCGCGCCAGGCCCGCGCGACCGCCATCAGCAGCGCCCGGAACTGCTGGCGGGGAAAGTAGGTGCCGCAGTAGAACGGCTCGCCGTCGGGCGTGGCGAAGACCGTCATGGGCCAGCCGCCCTGGCCGGTCATGGCCTGGGTGGCCTCCATGTAGACCGCGTCGACGTCGGGGCGTTCCTCGCGGTCGACCTTGATGTTGACGAACAGGTCGTTCATCAGGCGGGCGGTGGCCTCGTCCTCGAACGACTCGTGCGCCATCACATGGCACCAGTGGCAGGCCGCGTATCCCACGCTCAGCAGGATCGGCACATCGCGCCGCCTGGCCTCGGCGAACGCGGCCTCGCCCCATTCCCACCAGTCCACCGGATTGTCCGCGTGCTGCAGCAGGTACGGGCTGGTCGCGTTTTTGAGGCGGTTCATGTCAATGATCCTGCCCCATCAGGGCCCGCCGACCCATGGCCCGGGCGGAACGCGCCGGCTCATCCGTCTTCGGCCCGGGGCTTTCGCCGGGCGGGGACGGAGATGCGGTCCAGGTCGCGGGCCAAGACGATGTCGCCGTCGTAGGCCTGGGCGGCCTGCTCGGCGTAGCGGGGGAAGTCCTCGGCCGGGTAACGCTCGGAGAAGTGGGTCAGCACCAGCCGCCGGACCCCTCCGGCGGCGGCGATGCGGCCGGCCTGCCGGGCGGTCAGATGCCCGTAGCGGCGGGCCAGGTCCGCGTCCTCTTCCAGGAAGGTCGACTCGATGATCAGCATGTCCACCCCGTCGGCCAGGGCGTAGGCCGCCTCGCACTCCCGGGTGTCCATCACGAACGCCAGCTTCTGCCCGGGCCGGGGGACGCTGCAGTCGGCCAGGGTGACGGTGCGGCCGTCGGGGGCGGTGACGCGGCCCTCCCGCTGCAGCCGGCCGATCATCGGGCCGGTGATGCCGCGTGCGGCCAGCCGGTCGGGCAGCATCGTGACGCCGTCGGGCTCCTCCAGCCGGTATCCGTAGGCCTCCACCGGGTGGTCCAGCCGCCGCGCCGACAGGGTGAAGGGTGCCTCGCCGGTCTCGATCACCGCGTGCCCGCCCTCGACCGGCCGCTCCCGGACGACGTCGGTGTCGCGGAAGACGGCCGCGTGCCGCAGCCGCCGCCAGTAGCGGTGCCCGCTCGCCGGGAACAGCGCCCGCACCGGGTGGGGCACCTCGTCGCGGGCGATGCGCTGGATCACCCCGGGCAGGCCCAGGCAGTGGTCGCCGTGGAAGTGGGTGATGCAGATCCAGTCGATGTCGTGCGCGGCCACCCCGGCGCGGATCATCTGCCGCTGGGTGCCCTCCCCCGGGTCGAACAGCAGCCCCTGCCCGTCCCAGCGCACCAGGTAGCCGTTGTGGTTGCGGGTCTTGGTGGGGACGGCGCTGGCGGTGCCGAGCACCAGGAGGTCACGGGTGGACATGCCTTCCATTCTGAGGACCGAACGTTATTCTGTTCCCGGTCCTTATCCCGGCGGCGAGGAGGAGAAGCCAGGTGGGCGGCAACAAGCGCGACCAGATCCGGATGACCCCCGAGGAGGTGGCCGCCTTCCTCGCCGACAACTTCAAGGTGCAGGTGGCCACGGTGGACCGCGACGGCGCCCCGCACCTGGTGACCATGTTCTACACGCTGCTGGACGGCAAGATCGCCTTCACCACCTACGCCCGCTCCCAGAAGGTGGTCAACCTGCGCCGCAACCCGGCCATGACCTGCCTGGTCGAAGACGGCCTGGAGTACAACGAGCTGCGCGGGGTCAAGCTCAAGGGCACCGGCCGCATCATCGAGGACCCCAAGATCCGCACCATGGTCGGCCAGGTGGTCGGCTCCCGGATGGCCGGTCTGCCGGTGCCCGAGCTGGGCGAGCCCATCGACCCGGTGGTCGCCGAGGGCATCGAGAAGGCCCTGGCCAAGCGCGTCGTGGTGGTCATGGAGCCGGAGCACATCACCAGCTGGGACCACCGCAAGCTGTAAGCCCCGCCTTCAGGGGCCGGAGACGGGCTGCGGCCGGGGGATGAAGGCGTCCCGGACGGCGAGGGCCACCAGCACCGCCAAGGCCGCGATCGCCAGGGCCAGCGGGGTGAACAGGTGGGTCGTCCACTCCAGCAGGGCCAGCGCGCCCAGCAGCGCCGAGGCGGCCGGCCGGGCGAGAGAGAGTCGTCCGAAGACGACCTTCTCGAACAGGGCGTGTCCCATGACGAACAGGGCCGGCCCGCCCAGGACGGTGGCGAGCGCGCCTCCCTCGACGTGCCCGCCGGGGTGGGCGATGACCAGCTCGTCGCCGACCGCGGCGACCACGATGCCGGCCACCATGACGATGTGGATGAACGTATAGGCCGACCGGCCCAGCCGCCCGGGGTCGGGCGAGGCGGCCACCCGCTCGGCGGCGGCCTCGGCGGTGCGGCCGAAGTAGATCCACCAGAAGGCGACGCTGCCGGCGAAGGCCACCGCGAAGGCCGCCACGGCGCCCGGTGAGGCCGGGGCCAGGCCGCTCAGCGTGGCCCCCATGACCAGCATCGACTCGCCCAACGCGATGATCACGAACAATTGGCAGCGCTCGGCCATGTGCCGGGCGTCGATCGTCCAGTCGGCGGTGCTGGAACGGCCCAGGCCCGGGGTGGCGTAGCCGATCCAGGGGGCGGTGTACTCCACCGCGACGGCCGCCGCCCACAGCGCCAGGCGGGCCTCGTCGTGGACCAGCCCGCCGGCGATCCACAGCACGGCGGCGGGCATCATCCAGGCCAGCACCCGCTGGAAGTTGGGACCCAGCTCGTGCCGCAGGGTGGTCAGCACCACGAAGACGGTCCGCCCCACTTGAACGGTCACATAGCCGCAGGCGAACCACAGGCCGCGCGCCTCGAACGCCTCCGGGATCGCCGCCGCCATGAACATCGCCGCCAGCATGACCGCCCCCAGCATCAGCCGGACGGCCGCATGGTCGGGGTCGAACCAGTTGGTGGTCCAGCAGGTGTACATCCACGCCCACCAGACCGCCAGCAACAGCAGCAGCGCCTCGGCCGCTCCCACCCAGGTCAGGTGCTCCAACATCCGGTGGGAGAGCCTGGTGCACGCGAAGACGAACACCAGGTCGAAGAAGAGTTCGAAGAAACCGACCCGGGTGCCGTTCCCGTCGCGGGTTCTCAGGACGCCGGTGCCCTCGCTCACGCGAGGGATCATGTCACGGGAACCCGGCGGATCCGGCGAATCAGGACCGATGCGACATGGCCGGAACCGGCACGGGCGAGGGCTCGGTGCCTGGGGGCCATCCGTCCTTGGAGCCGGTGGCCCCCGGGCACCGAGCCGTCCCAGAGGCTGGGACGCATCCGCTGCGAGCTGAGGGAACAGCGCGCCGAAAAGTTCAGTCCTTCGGCCGTTCCCCGTCCTTGCCCGCGGCCTTTTCGCCCTTGCTCTTGGCGGCGGAGGCGGCGGAGGACTGCTCCTCCTCCTGCTCCAGGTCGGCCTCCCGGGGGACCTGGATCTTGCCCATCTGCTTGTTCATCGAGCGCAGCAGCAGGAACACCGCCACGCACAGCAGGATGAAGACGGCGAACCCCAGCATGCCGGGGCTGACGGTCTCGTCAGTGAGCGGGAAGTCGTTCTTGGGCTGGGCGGCCAGCAGCGCTACAGACACACTTTCTCCCTGACTCCCGCGAACAGATCGTCCTCAGGAAGCTCGGTATCGACCAAAGACCTGGCCAAATGGTAATCCTCGGTCGGCCATGCCTGGCGCTGCACCTCCAGCGGGCAGCGGAACCAAAAGCCGTCGGGGTCGATCTGGGTGGCGTGCGCCAGCAGCGCCCGGTCGCGGGTTTCGAAGTAGTCCGCGCACGGCACGCGGGTGGTGACCGCCCACGGGGCGGGCCGTTCCTCGAAGCGCTTGAGCCAGTCGCCGTAGGGGGACTCCAGGCCGGCCTTCTCCATGGCCGCGTGCAGCGCCTCGATCCGCTCCTTGTTGAAGGTCATGTGGTAGTAGAGCTTGAGCGGCTGCCAGGGCTCGCCGGTTCCGGGGTAGCGGTCCGGGTCGCCGGCGGCCTCGAAGGCCTCCACCGACACCCGGTGGCACATGACGTGGTCGGGGTGGGGGTAGCCGCCCTTCTCGTCGTAGGTGAGCATCACGTGCGGGCGGAACTCGCGCACCGCGCGCACCAGCGGCTCGGCCGCAACCTGCAGGGGCTGCAGGGCGAAGCAGCCCTCCGGCAGCGGGGGCGGCGGGTCGCCCTCGGGGAAGCCGGAGTCCTCAAAGCCCAGCCAGATCTGCTGCACGCCCAGGATCTCGCGGGCGCGCGCCATCTCCTGCCGGCGGACGGCGGCGATGTCGGCCTTGATCTCCGGACGGTCCATGGCCGGGTTGAGGATGTCGCCGCGCTCACCGCCGGTACAGGTCACCACCAGCACCTCGACGCCCTCGGCGGCGTAGCGCGCCATGGTGGCGGCGCCCTTGCTGGACTCGTCGTCCGGGTGGGCGTGGACGGCCATCAGCCGCAACGGGCCGTCCTCACACGAGGTCATGCCGATCGGTGCTTCGGACCCCACAGTGTCTCCCTGTCCAACCGTAGATGGCGTCCGCGCCGCATCGCGGGGGGCGGACGCCGCAGCAGAGGACGATTGTTCCCGACAACGCCCCTCACCCGCAGGGGAATTCCCTGTCGCCGGTTCCCACCGCCCCCGGTACGGAGCATCGGCTCCCACCGATGACAATTGTCCCGGACGCATCGCCGTGGCGCGGACATGCCCGCGGATGCGTTCTTGCACGGTATCGACGGCACCCCAACGGAGAATTCCCGCCATGAGCACCTCGGCCGGCCAGGCAGCCGGTGACCAGCGCCCCCGTCGCGGCGGCAGACTCGGCCTGGCGGTCATCGGGGTGGTGGTGGCGATCTGCTCGGTGGGCTGGGCCATCGTCATGGCCCACGTCGGGCAGGTCCCCGGCATCAGCACCCAGACGATCACCTACCGGATCGTGGACGACTCCACGGTCGAGATCCGCTGGCAGGTCGCCAAGCCGTCCGGCAAGCCGGTGCGGTGCGTGGTGGACGCGCTGGACGCCCGCTTCGCCCCGGTGGCCGAGCAGGAGGTCATCGTCCCGGCCGGGCGATCGCACGTGGAACGCACCGACATTCTGCGCACCACCCGGCGCGCCGCGGCGGCCAGGGTGAAAGAGTGCCGCACTATATGACGGTCTGACGGATTGCCGGTGAACACAGAGGGGAACCTTTACTCTCACATACGGGATAGGCTTGAGGTTTCGCCCGGCCCGGCCAGGCCGGTTCGCCGGCAGACACGCCGTGGACCGCTACGTGTGGACAGAGGAGCATCCGTGACCGAGACCCGTGCTGAGAACGTCAACTGGCTCACCCAGGAGGCGTACGACCGGCTCAAGGCTGAACTTGAGTACCTGTCGGGCCCGGGCCGCATCGAGATCGCGCAGAAGATCGAGGCGGCGCGGGAGGAGGGCGACCTGCGCGAGAACGGCGGTTACCACGCCGCCAAGGAGGAGCAGGGCAAGATCGAGGGGCGGATCCTCCAGCTTCAGCACATCCTGGAAAACTCCCGGGTCGGCGAGGCTCCTCGCACCGACGGGGTGGTCGGTCCGGGCATGACGGTCACGGTCGCCTTCGAAGACGACGATGAGGAGCTCACCTTCCTGCTGGCCTCCCGGGAGGAGAGCGGCGCCCCGATCGACGTCTACTCCCCCCAGTCCCCGCTGGGCTCGGCCATCAACGGCAAGAAGGTCGGCGAGAAGGCCACCTACACCCTGCCCAACGGCCGCAGCATGACCGTGGAGATCCTCGACGCCACGCCCTACGCGGGCGCCTGACCACCGGCACCACACCGAGCGATCCCCTTTCGGCCCGCCGGCCCGATGCCGCCGGCGGGCCTTTGCGCATGCCCGCCTCATCCCTTCCGGGCGGCCGCCGCCCGCACCAGCGGGAGGGTGCGCAGCGGGATCTGGGTCGCCAGCGAGATCACCGTGGAGGTCCGCTCCACCCCTTCGACCGCCACCACCTGGTCGATCACCCGCTGCAGGTCGGCGTTGCTGCGCGCCACGATGCGGCACAGCATGTCCCCGGTCCCGGTGATGGTGTGCGCCTCCATCACCTCGGGGATGGCGCTCAGCCGCTCGGCCACCGGGTCGTGCCCGCCGACCTGCCGGATCTGCAACGTGACGAAGGCGGTCACCGTATAGCCCAGCGCCACCGGGTCGATCTGGGGCCCGAATCCGCAGATCACCCCGTCCCTGGCCAGCCGGTCCAGCCGGGCCTGCACGGTGCCGCGGGCCACGCCCAGCCGCCGGGACGCCTCCAGCACCCCGATGCGGGGTTCGGCGGTGAACAGCTCGATCACCCGCCGGTCCAGTTCGTCGATCGCCACGAGCGGCCTCCAAACGGTGGTCAGACTGTACAGATCGTCTGATCATTTCCGTCTGACGCTATGCATATTGTCCAGCATTCCACGTAACTCTTGCGCAGCCTGTATTCCGAGCGGACATTTGGCGCCATGAGCGACGCATTTCCTGTCAAAGGCATGGACGCCGTGGTCTTCGCCGTCGGGAACGCCCGGCAGGCCGCGCATTACTACTCGACCGCGTTCGGGATGCGCCGGGTGGCCTACCGCGGCCCGGAGACCGGGTGCCCCGACGAGGCCGCCCACGTGCTGGAGTCCGGCAGCGTGCGGTTCGTGCTGCGCGGCCCGGTGCGGGCCGGCACCGACCTGGGCCGCCATGTCGCCGAGCACGGCGACGGGGTGGTGGACCTGGCGATCGAGGTGCCCGACGTCGAGGCCGCCTACGAGCACGCCGTCGCGGCCGGGGCCCGGGGCCTGGAAGAGCCCTACACGCTGGAGGACGAGCACGGCAAGGTGCACCTGGCCGCCATCGCCGCCTACGGCGAGACCCGCCACACCCTGGTCGACCGGTCCAACTACTCCGGCCCCTACCTGCCGGGCTACGTGGCCGCCGACCCGATCGTGGAGCCGCCGAAGCGGCGCTACTTCCAGGCCATCGACCACTGCGTCGGCAACGTCGAGCGGATGGACGAGTGGGTCGACTTCTACCACCGGGTGATGGGCTTCACCGACATGGCCGAGTTCATCGGCGACGACATCGCCACCGAGTACTCGGCGCTGATGTCCAAGGTGGTGGCCGACGGCACGCGCAAGGTCAAATTCCCCATCAACGAGCCGGCCGACGGGCCCCGCAAGTCCCAGATCCAGGAGTACCTGGAGTTCTACGGCGGGCCCGGCGTGCAGCACATCGCGCTGGCCACCAACGACATCCTGGCCGCGGTAGACCAGATGAAGGCCGCCGGGGTGGAGTTTTTGGACACCCCCGACTCCTACTACGACGACCCCGAGCTGCGCGCCCGGATCGGCGAGGTCCGCGTCCCGGTGGAGGAGCTGCGCAAGCGCCGCATCCTGGTGGACCGGGACGAGGACGGCTACCTGCTGCAGATCTTCACCCACCCGGTCCAGGACCGGCCCACCGTGTTCTTCGAGCTGATCGAGCGGCACGGCTCCATGGGGTTCGGCAAGGGCAACTTCAAGGCTTTGTTCGAGGCCATCGAGCGGGAGCAGGCGCGGCGCGGAAATTTGTGACCGGCCCGCGTTAAAGATCGGTCCTCATCGGGGCGGGGAGGGGTTTGCCCGGCGGGTGAATGTCCACTTTCACCCTATGACGCAGCCGCCACAGGGCCCC
The DNA here is from genome assembly GCF_001896795.1 of Thermomonospora sp. CIF 1. Taxonomy (NCBI): domain Bacteria; kingdom Bacillati; phylum Actinomycetota; class Actinomycetes; order Streptosporangiales; family Thermomonosporaceae; genus Thermomonospora; species Thermomonospora sp. CIF 1. The sequence continues at coordinate 139,789 of NZ_MOYN02000011.1, read as the reverse complement.
TCCCCCGGGGACCGCTTCTGGAAGCCGCCGCAGGACCAGCCGCCCGGCCCCTACGGCGGGGGCGGGTGGCCTCCGCCGTACGGCGGTCACTACCCGGGCCATCCGGGATCGCCATGGGAGTATCGGGACCCGGCCGCAGGGCTGGCCGGCCGGTGGGCGCGGCTGGGCGCGGCGCTCATCGACCTGATCCTGCTGGCCGCCGTCATCGGGCTGGTGACCTTCCCGTTCATCGACTACGGCCGGGTGTTCCGCACCCCCGGCGGGGAGACCGGGTACCTGCCGACCGGCCAGTGGGTCGCCAACTTCCTCAGCATCGTCATCGCCTTCCTGTACTACTGGCTGACGACGTACAAATGGGGCCGCACGCTCGGCAAGCAGGTGCTGGGCATCCAGGTCGTCCGGGCCGCCGACGGCGGTCCGGTCACCCAGGGGCAGGCGGCGGGCCGGGCGGCGTTCTTCACCGTGCTGGGCGGCCTGTGCGGCTGCATCGGTTTCCTGGACGTGGCGTGGATCCTGTGGGACGACCGCAGGCAGGCCCTGCACGACAAGGTCGCCCAAACCGTGGTGCGCAAGATCGAACCGGGCGCGCCCGATCCTTACGCCGGACGCTGAGCGGCGTGACGCGCCGCTTGGCCGCATGCCGCCACATGCCGCTCGGTCACCGAAGGCGCGGGCCCGGCCGTCTAGGCTGTGCTCGTGACGACGGCCGGAAACTCCCGCATTGCACCTCCGCAGGCCCCCCGCGCCGCCCTGCGCGGAGCCATGGCGCTCGCCCTGGCGGGCTCGCTGGCCGCCTGCCAGGTCACGCTGGACGGCGGCGAGAACGCCCAGCCGTCCCGGACCGTCCCGGCCCCCACGGCCCCTCCGGCGACCGGCCCGCACGGAGCCGACAGCGCCGGGGACGACTATGTGCCCGGGGACGGCAACGGCGGTTACGACGTCCAGCACTACAAGCTGGACCTGGACATCCGCCCCGGAGGCTCCCCGGAGCTGACCGCCACCGCCGACATCACCGCCAAGGCGACCCAGCGGCTGAGCCGGTTCAACCTCGACCTGGCCGGGCTGACCGTCTCCGAGGTCAAGGTCGACGGCGCACCGGCCCGCTACGAGCACGAGGGCGCCGAGCTGATCATCTCCCCGGCGCAGCCGCTGGCCAAGGGCGCCTCCTTCAGCGTGACGGTGCGGTATTCGGGGACGCCGCAGCCGGTGTCCAAGCCGCCGCTGGGCGTCTACGGGTGGGTGCGCACCTCTGACGGGGTGTTCGTGGCCTGCCAGCCCAGCGGGGCGCACACCTGGTTCCCGGCCAACGACCACCCCAGCGACAAGGCCACCTTCGAGTTCCGGGTGAAGGTGCCCGAGGGGCTGACCGCCATCGCCAACGGCGAGCCGGACGGCGGCCTGCCCGGCCTGCAGCGCGGCCCCGGCGGCAACCGGCGCACCGACGGATCGCTGCTCCCCGGCGACGGCGCGGGCGCGGGCGTCCAGCCGGTCCTGCTGCGGCGCCGGCAGGCGGCCGCCCCGGTGACCTGGCGGGTCAAGGAGCCCATGGCCCCCTACCTGGCCACGGTCACGGTGGGCCGGTTCGATGTGCGCACCGGCAAGACGGCCGGCGGCATCCCCGTCATCACCGCCGTCGACCCGACGGTGCGCACCACCGACCTGGAGGACTTCCACGCCAAGAACGCCGAGATCACCCACGAGTTCACCAAGCTGTTCGGGCCGTATCCGTTCTCCTCCACCGGCGGGCTGGTCGACAACGCCGATGTGGGCTTTGCGCTGGAGACCCAGACCCGCCCGGTGTACGGGTCCTTCGGCGCCAGCGAGGGGATCGTCGCCCACGAGCTGGCGCACATGTGGTTCGGCGACAGCGTCAGCGTCACCCGCTGGAAGGACATCTGGCTCAACGAGGGCTTCGCCACCTACGCCGAGTGGCTGTGGGCCGAGAAGGCCCACGGCGTGGACCCGCAGCAGGAGTTCGACGCGCTGTACCAGCAGGCCGACCGGGAGGAGCTGTGGGGCATCCCCACCGGCGACCCCGGCCGGGAGAACATGTTCAGCTCCGACGCCGTCTACAACCGGGGCGCGATGACGCTGCACGCGCTGCGCAAGAAGGTCGGCGACGAGACCTTCTTCAAGATCCTCAAGACCTGGACGGCCGAGTACCGGCACTCCAACGCCACCACCGAGCAGTTCATCGAGGTGGCCGAGCGGGTCTCCGGGCAGCAGCTGGACTCCTTCTTCCAGGCGTGGCTGTACGGGCGCACCCGCCCGCCCCGGTAAACCCCGCCCAGATCGGCGTCTGGCCCAGGTGAACGGGATGTCAGGGATCATCAAAGTCACGGAAGGCAACTTAACCGAGACGCTGAGTAATTGACACAGTGGGGCGCGTGAACGCCCACACTCCGCACGGCAAGATCCACTTCAAGATCACCGCCCTGGCGGCCGTCACCACGGCCCTGGCGCTGTCGGCCTCCAGCGGGGGCACCGCCACCGCGCAGTCGACCGGGAGCGGGCTCGCCCCTTCGGCGTCCGCCCACTACCCCAGGAACGGCGCGCGGGGGATCGGCGACCCGTACTTTCCCCATATGGGCAACGGCGGCTACGACGCCCTGCACTACCACGTCGTCCTCGACTACCGGCGCAACCGGTCCGCCTCCGCCGTGGTGACCATGACCGCCCGCGCCACCCAGGACCTGTCCGGCCTGTCCCTGGACTTCCGCGGCCCCAAGATCAAAGAGGTCGAGGTCGACGACCGCCGCGCCACCTTCCAGCGCCGGGGCCAGGACCTGCTGATCACCCCCGCGGTGGCGCTGCGCCGCGGCCAGGTGTTCACCGTGCGGGTCCGCTACGCCGGCGGCCCCGGCTCGCGCACCGACAAGTCGCTGGGCACCTACGGCTGGATCCGCACCCGGGACGGCGTCGTCACGCTCTCCCAGCCGGACGGCACGCCCGCGTGGATGCCGGTCAACGACCACCCGCTGGACAAGGCCACCTACACCTTCCGGGTGACCGTGCCCAAGGGGCTGACCGTCATCGCCAACGGCCGGCCGTCCAAGCCGGTGCACCGCGCCAAGACCAGCACCTACACCTGGTCCGAGCCGTCCCCGATGGCCAGTTACCTGGCCCTGGTGGCGATCGGCAAATTCAAGGTCACCCGCAGCGAGGCCGACGGCATCCCCGTCATCACCGCCGTGGACCCGCGCTACCGGCGCCACGCCGCCAGACTCCACCGCTCCACCAAGAAGGCGCTGGCCTGGCTGTCGAAGACGTTCGGCCCCTACCCGTTCACCACCGCCGGCGGCGTCATCGACGACCCGAAGCTGAAGTACGCGCTGGAGACCCAGAGCCGCCCGGTGTACGCGGGGATCACGCCGCGGATGAACTTCATCGTCCACGAGATGGCCCACCAGTGGTTCGGCAACAGCGTCAGCCTCAAGCGGTGGCAGGACATCTGGCTCAACGAGGGGCTGGCCTCTTACGCCGAGTGGCTGTGGCGGGAGCAGCACCGGGGCAAGAGCGCCGAGCAGATCTTCCGCAGCTACTACAAGCAGCCCGCCTCGTCGGCGATCTTCAGCCCGCCGCCGGGGCGGCCCGGACGCAACAAGCTGTTCGGCGACTCGGTCTACATCCGCGGCGCGATGACCGTGCACGCGCTGCGCAAGAAGGTCGGCGACCGGACGTTCTTCCGCATCCTGCGGGCCTGGACCACCCGGTACCGGCACGGCAACGCGGGAACCGCCGACTTCATCGCGCTGGCCGAAAAGGAATCCGGCAAGCAGCTGGACCAGCTGTTCAAGGTCTGGCTCTACAGCAAGGGCAAGCCCAAGAAGTGGTGATCTCCGCCCGGCGGCGCACCGGCCGCCGGGCGTCCTTGTTCGATCGCCGTGAACGTCCTTGCTCAATCGCAACGAAATCGCGCTTGTCCGGCCGTCGCCGCGCTGCGAGCTTGTAGCTCATGGTGACGTCCAACCCGGTGAGGACACGCAAAGGCGCAGCGCTGGCGGCCGTGGCGGTGGCGACGGCCGCCGGGCTGGTGGCGTCGGCGACCCCGGCGAACGCGGCGCCGAAATTCACTCCGGGCGCCCCGGGGGTCGGCGACCCGTACTTCCCCGACATGGGGAACGGCGGCTATGACGTGGCCCACTACGACGTGAAGCTGCGTTATGAGCCCTCCGACAAGAGCATCAAGGCCACCACCCGCATCAAGGCGAAGGCCACCCAGCACCTGTCGCGGTTCAACCTCGACTTCCTCGGCCCGCTGAAGGTGCACTCGGTCACCGTCGACGGCAAGCGGGCCGCCTTCACGCGGACCGGCGCCCAGGAACTGGTGATCACCCCGAAGAAGGGCCTGCCCAAGGGCAAGCGCTTCACCGTCACGGTCGCCTACTCGGGGGTCCCCAAGCGGGTCGACGACCCGGCGCTGGGCACCTCCGGCTGGGTGGCCACCGACGACGGGGCGGTGGCGGTCAACCAGCCGACCGGCACCGCCACCTGGATGCCGGTCAACGACACCCCCGCCGACAAGGCGTCCTACAGCTTCGCGATCACCGTGCCGAGCGGGCTGCAGGCGCTGGCCAACGGCGACTTCGCCGGACGGCGGACCGCCGGCGGGCTGACCACCTGGCGCTGGCGGATGCCGCAGCCCATGGCCAGCGAGCTGGCCATGGTCGCGATCGGCAAGTACAACATCACCTGGGGCAGGACCCCCAAGGGCGTGCCCAACATCACCGCCATCGACAAGAACCTCGACACCGCCCCCGGGCAGGGCGCGGCCTTCCACAAGCTGACCGCCGACATCACCGACTGGGGCTCGAAGGTCTTCGGCCGCTACCCCTTCGGGTCCACCGGCGGCATCGTGGACGCCATCGGGGTGGGCTACGCGCTGGAGACCCAGGGCCGCCCGGTCTACGACCGCCGGGGCCGTCCCGGCGTCAACCCCAGCGCCGCCCTGGTCGCCCACGAGATCGGCCACCAGTGGTTCGGCAACAGCGTCACCCCCGGGAGCTGGCGGCACATCTGGCTCAACGAGGGCTTCGCCACCTACGCCGAGTGGCTGCAAAGCGAGCAGTCCGGCGGCCGGACCGCCCAGCAGATCTTCGATGAGGTCTACGCCACCCCCGCCGGCGACGAGCTGTGGCAGGTCAAGGTCGCCGACCCCGGCCGTGACGACCTGTACGCCCACGCCGTCTACGACCGCGGCGCCATGACCTTGCACGTGCTCCGCAGGACCGTCGGCGACAAGAAGTTCTTCCGGCTCCTGCGGGACTGGTACCGCAAGAACCGCAACGGCACCGTCACCACCGCCGACTTCGTCGCCCACGCCAAGCGGTACGGCAACGCCGGGCGGATCGACGCCCTGTTCACCAAGTGGATCTTCACCACCGGCAAGCCGTCCCTGTGACCGGCCGACCGGGCGTGTCCGCTGGGCGCGCCCGGTCTCCTTTTCAGCCGAGCTTGAGGGCGTGGCCCTTGGCGCGCAGCCGGCCGAGGACCTCCTGGCAGTGGTCGGGCCCGCGGGTCTCCAGGTGGAGCAGGACCTCGGCCTCCTCCACGTGCAGCCGGGCGGCGACCCGCTCGTGCATGACGTCCAGCACGTTGGCGCCCAGCTCGGCCAGTTCGCTCAGCAGGGTGACCAGGGCGCCGGGACGGTCGGGGAGCCGGACCCGGACGACCAGGTAGCGGCCGGCGCCGGCCAGCCCGTGGCGCAGCACCTTCGACAGCAGCAAAGGGTCGATGTTGCCGCCGGACAGGACGGCCACAACCGGGGGCTCGAAGGCGTAGGAGTGCTCCAGGATCGCGGCCACCCCGGCGGCGCCGGCGGGCTCCACCACCTGTTTGGCACGCTCCAGGCACAACAGCAGGGCCTGGGAGATGGACTCCTCGGTGACCGTCACCACGGCGTCGACCAGCTCGCGGACCAGGGCGAAGGTGAGCTCGCCGGGACTGCCCACGGCGATGCCGTCGGCCATGGTGGGGCCGGGCCGGATGCGCACGGGACGCCCGGCGGCCAGCGACGGGGGGAAGGCCGCGGCGCGCTTGGCCTGCACCCCGATGATCTTGATGTCGGGGCGCGCCGCCTTGGCGGCCACGGCCAGGCCGGAGATCAGCCCGCCGCCGCCGACCGCGGTGACGATGGTGCGCACGTCGGGACGCGCCCGCAGGATCTCCAGGGCGATGGTGCCCTGGCCGGCGATGACGTCCGGATGGTCGAACGGGTGGATCAGCACCGCGCCGTGCGCATCGGCGTGACGGCGGGCGGCGCTCAGGCACTCGTCCACGCCGGGCCCGGGAAAGAGCACCTCGGCGCCGTAGGACCGGGTGGCGGCGATCTTGGGCAGCGGGGCGCCCTGCGGCATGAAGACGGTGGCCTTGCAGCCCAGCAGCGACGCCGCCAGCGCCACCCCCTGGGCGTGGTTGCCGGCGCTGGCCGCGACCACGCCGCGGGATCGTTCGGCCTCGGTGAGCCGGGCGATGCGCACATAGGCGCCGCGCGCCTTGAACGAGCCGGTGCGCTGCAGGTTCTCGCACTTGAGCAGCACCGGGCCGCCCACGATCTGCGACAGCGCCCGCGAGTGCAGCAGCGGGGTCTCGGTGACCACCCCGCGCAGCAGCTCCCGGGCCTCCTCGACCCGCCGTGCACCGACCAGTGCCATTGGGGCAGTGTAAGCCCGCCGGTCAGGCCGCGCCGGGCCGGTGGGGCCGTTCAGTCGGCGTTCCAGTAGCGGTCGCCGGCCAGGATCAGGGCGGCGGCGCCGACCAGCCCGGCGGTCTGCCCCAGCGCGGCGGGCACCACCTGCACCCGGCGGGCGAACTCCATGCGGGCGTGCTCCCGCAGGGCCTCCTGCAGGGGGTCGAACAACAGCGGCCCGCACTGCGCCAGCCCGCCGCCGATCGCGACCACCTCCAGGTCGCACAGGTGCATCGCCGAGGCGATGGCGACCCCCAGCGCCCGCCCGGCCCGCTGCAGCGCGGCACCGGCCACCGGGTGCCCCAGCCGGGCGTCCTCGGCCAGCTCGACCCCGCTCACCCCGGCCTGGCCGGGCCGCCAGCCCTGGCGCTGCGCCCAGGCGACCAGGCCGGGGCCGCGGGCGACCGCCTCCAGGCAGCCCCGGCCGCCGCACTCGCACGGCGGCCCCTGCGGGTCGACCACCACATGCCCGATGTGCCCGGCGTTGCCGCTGGCGCCGTCGATCAGCCGGCCGCCCAGCACCAGCCCGCCGCCGACGCCGGTGGAGACCACCATGCCCAGCACGTTGTCATAGCCGCGTCCGGCGCCCCGCCAGTGCTCGCCGACCGCCACGCAGATCGCGTCGTTGTGGACGCGCACCGGCAGATCCGGGTGGCGGGCGCGCAGCCGCCGCCGCAGCGGGAAGTCCCGCCAGGCGGGGATGTTGAGCGGGGAGACCTCCCCCGACGGCCAGCGCATCGGCCCGCCGCAGCCCACCCCGACCCCGGCCGGCTGCGGGCAGCCCGCCTCGGCCAGCAGTTTGTCCAGCAGGGACTCCAGGGTGCGCCACAGCACCCGCGGGTCCGGGTCGGCCGGGGTGGCGATCCGGTCGTAGTGGGTGATCCGCCCCTCCGGGTCCACCAGCGCGGCGGCCAGCTTGGTCCCGCCGATGTCCACCGCCAGCACCGGCGCGTCGTGCTCCTGGCCCATCAGGAGACCGCCGCCGGGCCGAAGGCGAGGATGGAGGCGGTGAAGCCGTGCACGTGGTTGCGGCCGGAGACCGGGCCGATCTCACCGGCGGCGAAGAACCCGCCGACCCCGGCCGGGCCGAAGGTGCGGCGCAGCAGCTTCACATCGTGGTCGGAGTCGGGGAACATCGCCCGGCCCCGTCCGTTGCAGGAGAACAGCAGCGCCCCCTCCACGGGCTTGAGGTCGAAGCGCTGCAGCAGCGCGGTCAGGTCCTCTTCGGCGGCCTCGGCGTCGCGGACCTGGAAACGGACGGTCCGGCCGACCTCCACCACGTCCCCGATGGCGATGGCCCCGGTGTCGGCGTCGGCGCCGACCACCCCGCGCACCAGGAAGTCGCCGTGCTCGTGCTGCTCGGCGTACTCGTCCATGGCCACGCCGATCAGCAGCCCCTGGGAGGCCATCTGCTGCTCCTCCTCCGGGAGGGCGAGCACGATCTGCTCCAGCTTCTCCAGCGCCGGGGTGCCGGCCAGCTCATACAGCACGTTCTCGTCGGCCTTGGTGACCACCATGTCCGGGCCGATGGGGCGGGCCCCCTGGCTGACCACGGTGGCCGCGCTGATCGGGCCGCCCAGCACCACGCCGACCGCCCCGTCGTCGTAGACCTCCCCGTCCAGCAGCAGCCGGGTGCGTCCGGCGCCCTGCCCGCCGGCCAGCGCGCCCACCATCGGCAGCCCGGGCAGCGCCTCCTCGGAACGCTCGACGAAGGCGTCCACCGGGAAGGAGTAGGGGTCGGCCAGCAGCACGGCGACCACGTCCTCGTCGCTGCCCTCCGGCATGCCGACCACCACCAGCCGGTCCTCGGCGCGCAGCGTCTCCAGCCGGAACGGCTCCAGGTGCGCACCCGGCAGCACCCCCGCCCACGCGCTCACCGCGCTGGTCTCCTCCACGCCGCGGTCGCCGCCGATCACCCCGCTGCCGTTGCAGCCGATCACCAGGCGGGCGCCGGCGGCGTCGGCCACCCGCATCGCCCGGCGGGCCGCCTCCCCCACCGCGCCGACGTCCTCGCAGGCGAGGAACACGCACACCAGGTCGGGGGGCGCGCTCAGCGGCTCCAGCGCCTGCTTGACGGCCGACTCCGCGGCGCCGATCAGATCGGGTCCGAGAGCCAGGCCATCACCGAAGCGTGCCATCGCCCTCCCCTCCCTTGCGCTGTCCCTGGATTTGAGGGCTCATTCCTCGATTCTCCCCGCTGCGATGCGGGGTACCCAAGGATCCGGCGCCCGGCGGCGCGTGGATTTCCCTCCCCGGGCAGGTGCGAGTGCTCGCATCGGCGACGTACTGTCGATCTCGTGTCCATGACGAAGAATGAAGCCGCGCCCGCCGACACCACCGTGGGCGCCCTGCGCGCCACCGGTCACCGGCACCGCTCGGTGAAGGAAGAGATCAGAAGCAACCTGCTGGAGCGCCTCAGATCCGGGCAGGAGCGCTTTCCGGGCATCGTCGGGTTCGACGAGACGGTGCTGCCGCACCTGGAGCGGGCGCTGCTGGCCGGGCACGACCTGGTGCTGCTGGGTGAACGCGGCCAGGGCAAGACCCGTCTGATCCGCACCCTGGTCACCCTGCTGGACGAGTGGACGCCGGTGGTGGCCGGCTGCGAGATCAACGACCACCCGTACGCGCCGGTGTGCGTGCGCTGCCGGCGGCTGGCCGCCGAGCTGGGCGATGAGCTGCCGGTCACCTGGAAGCACCGGGAGGAGCGGTTCGGGGAGAAGCTGGCCACCCCCGACACCAGCGTCGGCGACCTGATCGGCGACGTGGACCCGATCAAGGTGGCCGAGGGCCGCACCCTGGGCGACCCGGAGACGGTGCACTTCGGGCTGGTGCCGCGCACCAACCGCGGCATCTTCGCCGTCAACGAGCTGCCCGACCTGGCCGAGCGCATCCAGGTGGCGCTGCTGAACGTGCTGGAGGAGCGGGATGTGCAGATCCGCGGGTACGCGCTGCGGCTGCCGCTGGATGTGCTGCTGGTGGCCAGCGCCAACCCCGAGGACTACACCAACCGCGGCCGGATCATCACCCCGCTCAAGGACCGCTTCGGCGCCGAGATCCGCACCCACTACCCGCTGACGCTGGAGACGGAGCTGGAGCTGATCCGCCAGGAGGCGGCGGTCGCCGAGCTGAACGCCCAGGTGCCCGACCACCTGCTGGAGGTGATGGCCCGCTTCACCCGCCTGGTGCGCGAGTCGCCCGCGGTGGACTCCCGCTCGGGGGTGTCGGCGCGTTTCGCCATCGCCGGGGCGGAGACCATCGCCGCCGGCGCCCTGCGCCGGGCCGCGCTGGCCGGAGAGGACGAGGCGGTGGCGCGGGTGTGCGACGTGCCGGCGGTGGTGCCCGCGGTGATGGGCAAGGTGGAGTTCGAGGTCAGCGAGGAGGGCCGCGAGCAGGAGGTGCTGGAGCACCTGCTGCGCCGGGCCGTCGCCGAGACCTACCGCCGCACGCTGGGCGGCGCCGACCTGAGCGGGCTGCTGGAGAAGTTCGACTCCGGGCAGACCGTGGAGTCCGGTGAGCTGGTCCCGGCCACCGAGCTGCTGCGCCGCATCGGCCCGGTGCCCGGGCTGGCCAAGCTGGTGCAGCGGCTGGGCATGTCCGGGGAGTCGCCCGGCCAGGCCGCCGCCGCGCTGGAGTTCGCGCTGGAAGGGCTGTTTTTGACCCGCCGGCTGTCCAAGGACGTCTCCCCCGGCGGGGACGGGACGGCCACCTACCGCACCTGAGGCGGCAGCTCGTCCGAGCCGCGGCCGGAGAGCACCGCGAACGCCCGCACAAGACAGGGATGTGGCCATGAGCCGATACCGATACGGCGCCTACCAAGGCGGCCCGGACCCGCTGGAGCCGCCCTATGACATCCGCTCGGCGCTGGACGCCATGGGCGATTCGGTGCTGGAGGGCTCCAGCCCCGGCGAGGCGCTGCGCGCGCTGCTGCGCCGCGGACTGCCGGGCGGCCGGGACCGGCGGGCCCGGCGCGGCCTGGATGAGCTGCTGCGGCAGGTGCGGCAGCGGCGGCGGGAGCTGCGCGAGCGGGGACGGCTGGACGGCGTCCTGGAGCAGGCGCGGGCGCTGCTGGACACCGCCATCGGGCAGGAACGGGCCGAGCTGTTCCCCGACCCCAGCGACGAGGCGCGCATGCGCGAGGCCGAACTGGACGCGCTGCCGTCCGACACCGCCCAGGCGATCCGGCGGCTGAGCGACTACGACTGGCGATCGCCGGCCGCCCGCGCCACCTTCGAGCAGCTGAAGGACCTGCTGCGGCGCGACGTGCTGGACGCCCAGTTCCAGGGCATGCGGCAGGCGCTGGCCAACCCCGACCCGCAGGCCATGCAGCGGGTCCGGGACATGATGGCCGCGCTGAACGACATGCTCGACGCCGACGCCCGCGGCGAGCACACCCAGGAGGACTTTGCGAACTTCATGCGCGAGTACGGGGACTTCTTCCCCGACAACCCGCGCAACCTGGAGGAGCTGGTCGACTCGCTGGCCCGGCGGGCGGCGGCGATGGACCGGCTGCTGGCCTCGCTGAGCCCCGAGCAGCGCCAGGAGCTGGCCGCGCTGATGGCGCAGGTGATGGAGGACGCCGGGCTGGCGATGGAGATGACCCGGCTGGGCGAGGCGCTGCGGGCCCGCCGCCCCGACCTGGGCTGGGGGACCCCGGAGCGGATGAGCGGCTCGGACCCGCTGAGCGTCAGCGACGCCACCGCCGCGCTGGCGGAGCTGGCGGACCTGGCCGAGCTGGAGGCTGCGCTGGCGCAGGACTATCCGGGCGCCAGCCTGGACGACATCGACGAGGAGGCGGTGCGCCGGGCGCTGGGCCGCCAGGCGGTCGACGACCTGGCCGAGCTGCGCCGCATCGAAAAAGAGCTGGAACGCCAGGGCTACCTGCAGCGCAGTGGCGGCCGGCTGGAGCTGACCCCCAAGGCGGTGCGCCGGCTGGGCGAGACCGCGCTGCGCCGGGTGTTCTCCCACCTGGAGGGGGGCCGGCGCGGCGACCACGACCAGCGCGACGCCGGGCAGGCCGGGGAGCTGACCGGCTCCTCACGTCCCTGGCGGTTCGGCGACGAGCAGCCGCTGGATGTGGTCCGCACGGTCGGCAACGCCATCCGGCGCAACGCCCAGAACCCCACCGGCGACCGGTCGGTCAAGCTCAGCGTGGACGATTTCGAGGTGCTGGAGACCGAGCGGCGCACCGCGGCGGCGGTGTGCCTGCTGGTGGACCTGTCGTACTCGATGGTGCTGCGCGGCGCGTGGGGGGCGGCCAAGCAGACGGCGCTGGCGCTGCACTCGCTGGTCACCGGCAAGTACCCGCAGGACGCCATCCAGATCATCGGGTTCTCCAATTACGCCCGGGTGCTGCGTCCCACCGAGATGGCCGCGCTGGACTGGGACATGGTGCAGGGCACCAATCTGCACCACGCGCTGATGCTGGCCGGACGGCACCTGGACCGGCACCCGGACTTCGAGCCGATCGTGCTGGTGGTCACCGACGGCGAGCCCACCGCCCACCTGCAGCCCAACGGCCGTTCGCTGTTCGACTACCCGCCCTCCCGCCAGACGCTGACGCTGACGCTGGCCGAGATCGACAAGATGACCCGGCGCGGCGCCACCTTGAACGTGTTCATGCTGGCCGACGACCCCCGGCTGGTGTCGTTCGTGGAGGAGGTCGCCCGGCGCAACGGAGGCCGGGTGTTCGCCCCCGAGGCCGGCCGGCTCGGCGAGTACGTGGTCAGCGACTACCTGCGGATGCGCCGGGGATGAGGGACCTGCCCGTGGGGGCGGCCGGCGGCTGGGTAAGGTCATCGCCATGTCGACCGCCGATCAACTGCTGCTGTTCCTCCACGTGGGTTTCGCGATATTCGCGCTGGGGCCGCTGACCGCCGCGATCATGTCCACGCCCCGCTACATCCGGCAGGGCAACGTGACGGTGCTGCGCTACCTGAACCGGATCACCCGCCTGTACGGGATGCTGGCGCTGGGCGTCTTCCTGTTCGGGCTGTTCCTGTCGCGGGGACGGTTCGCCGAGGCGTGGCTGTCGGCGTCCATGACGCTGTTCCTGGTGTCGCTGGTCCTGCTGCTGCTGGTGGAGCGCGACCAGCGCAAGGCCGCCCACCTGCTGGAGGCGGCCGCCGCCGGGGACGCCGCGGCCGGGGAGGCCCAGGCGGGCGCGCAGGAGAAGACCGCCGCCGCGCGGCAGGAGGTCGCCCAGGTGGAGCGGGGCCGGATCGCGGCCATCTCCGGGGTGATCGGCCTGCTGTGGGTGGTGACCTTGCTGCTGATGATCTGGTACGGCTGACCGGCCGGGCGGCTCACTCCTTGGCGACCGAGTCGATCCAGGAGAAGACCGCCTCCTGGGTCGACTCGTCGCGCAGCAGCTCCCCGCCGTGCGCCGGGCCGGCGACGGTGCGCACCGTCGCCGGCACCCCGCCGGCCTGCAGCGCCCCGGCCAGCTCCTCGGAGTGCTCGACCGGGACGAACTCCTCGGTGCCGTGCACCAGCAGCATGGGGGCGTCCCCGGGGCCGGCGTGGGTGACCGGCGTGGCGTCCTCCACCCGCTCCAGGCACTCGGGCTCGGCGTCCTCCTCCTGCGGGTCGCACCCCACCAGCAGCCGCACCGCCTGCCGGAGCTTGACCCGGGAGGCGTCGGCGCCCAGCTCGCCGCCGTCGTGGTAGGCCCGCTGCAGCGAGACCACCGGCGAGAGGGCCACCACGCCGCGCACGCTCTGGGCGCCCCGGCCGTGGGTGCCGAGCTGGGTGGCCAGGTGACCGCCCGCCGAGGACCCCAGCACCACGATGCGCGTGGGGTCCAGGTTCCACAGGTGGGCGTTGTTCTTGACGTACCGCAGCGCGGCCCGCACGTCCCGGCGCTGGGTGGGCCACTGCTCGTGGGGGACGAGGCTGTAGTTGGCGGCGAAGACCACATAGCCCCGGCTGGTCAGCTTGCGGGCGATGTACCGCCAGGACCGCTTGTCCCCGGCCATCCAGTAGCCGCCGTGCAGGACCAGCACGCCGGGCCGGGCCGCCTGGGCGTCCGGGCCGGCGGAGGCATCGGGGGTGCGCCAGTAGACGTCCAGCTGCCGGCGGGGCCCCTCCCCGTAGGAGTAGGTGGCGGTGTTCGGCGGCGGCGGGGTCACCATGACGGCGCGTGCGGTGATGCCGCCGCCGCTCGGCTCAACCGGTGCGCTGGAGCCGTCGGGCGTCGCCACGGGCTCCGACGGTGCGGGGGCGGCGGGGCTGCCGGATGTGGTGGGCGTGCCGCTCCCGGCGGGCTCGGGTTGCGCCCATGCACCGGCTGGAACGACCGCACCGGACAGCGAGGCCACGGCGAGCGCCGTCCCGCACACCAGCACCTTTCGCACCAATGCCACCTCCGGGGAGGAAACCTAGCGCAACCGCGCTGAGATTTTGGTCCACTTCGACCCAAGATCACACCTTCTGCGGCATCGGCTGGGCAGGACGGTGTGGCCTTGCGGTAGGAGACACCTCACCCTAGAGCCTGTCTCAGATCGGCCAGCAGATCCTCGACGCTCTCGATGCCCACCGACAGGCGTACCAGGTCGGCGGGGACCTCCAGCGGGGAACCGGCCGCCGAGGCGTGCGTCATCTTCGCCGGATGCTCGATGAGGGACTCCACGCCGCCCAGCGACTCGCCGAGGGTGAACACCTTGGTGCGCTCGCACACCCGCAGCGCCGCCTCCGGGGAGTCCATCCGGAACGAGACCATCCCGCCGAAGGCCCGCATCTGCTTGACGGCGATGTCGTGCCCTGGGTGGTCGGGCAGTCCCGGGTAGAGCACCTGCCGTACCGCCGGGTGCTCGGTGAGCAGCTTCACCACCGCCGCGGCGTTGGCGCAGTGCCGGTCCATCCGCACGCCCAGCGTCTTGATGCCGCGCAGCGTCAGCCACGAGTCGAACGGCCCGGCGATGGCGCCCATGGCGTTCTGGTGGAAGGCCAGCCGCTCCCCCAGTTCGGCGTCGGAGGTCACCAGCGCCCCGCCGACCACGTCGGAGTGCCCGCCCAGGTACTTGGTGGTGGAGTGCACCACCACGTGGGCGCCCAGCGTCAGCGGCTGCTGCAGGTAGGGGGAGGCGAAGGTGTTGTCGACCACCAGCAGCGCCCCGGCCTCGACCGCGATGGCCGCCAGCGCCGCGATGTCGGCGATGCCCAGCAGCGGGTTGGTCGGGGTCTCCACCCAGATCGCCTTGGTGACCCCCTCGCGGACGGCCGCCCGCACCGCCTCCAGGTCCCCCAGCGGCACCGGGTCGCAGGTCACGCCCCACCGCTCGTAGACCTTGGAGAACAGCCGGTAGGTGCCGCCGTAGGCGTCGTTGGGGGCGATGATGTGGTCCCCGGGCGCGCAGATGGTGCGCAGCAGGGTGTCCTCGGCGGCCAGGCCGGAGGCGAACGCCAGGGCGCGCACCCCGCCCTCCAGCGCCGCCAGGCACTCCTCCAGCGCCGTGCGGGTCGGGTTGGCCGAGCGGCTGTACTCGTAGCCGCCGCGCAGCCCGCCCACCCCGTCCTGTTTGTAGGTGGACACCTGATATATCGGCGGGACCACCGCGCCGGTCGTCGGGTCGGGCTCCTGCCCGGCATGGATGGCCAGCGTCTCAAAGCCCCGTTGAACGTCCTCGTCCATGAAAGACGAGGCTAACGGGTGTCCTGCCCTCCTGAAGGAGGAGGACGTCCACCCCAGGTATCAGACCGGATTTCCCCGCATCGACCGACTCAGGGCAAAAGTTCACGCCCGTACCGTACTGGGGTAGTTCACAATGCCCCCCACTCAAGGAAGGCGCGGATGTTCGCTGCACTGGCGCGCGTCGTCGTAAGACACCCGTGGTGGACGATCCTGGCGTGGCTGGTCGCGGCCGTCGCCATCATCGCGCTGTCCCCCGCGTTGAAGACCGAATCCGACCAGAGCGAGTTCCTGCCCTCAGAGTATGAGTCGGTGCAGGCAGCCGAGATCGCCGCGCGGGCGTTCCCGCAGCAGGCCGAGATGAGCGCGCTGATCGTGGTGCAGCGCTCCGACGGGCGGCCGCTCACGCCGGCCGACAGCGAGAAGATCGCGCAGGCCGCGCAGACCATGACGGCGAACGTCAAAAAGTACGCGACCGTCCAGGGGTTCGTCACCAATGAGCAGGCGGTGGCCCCCAACAGGTCGATCCAGCTGATCACCGTGCCGATGTCGCTGGTCGCCGGTCAGCAGGAGGGCAAGAAGCAGTCCCAGGCGATCAAGGACATCCGCGCCGACCTGCCCGGCGTGCTCGGCCCCACGCTGCAGGCCAAGGTCGGCGGGGAGATCGCCACGTTCGTCGACAACGAGGACTCCTTCACCCAGTCCTTCGCGATCGTCAGCATCGCCACCTTCGTGCTGATCATCGGGCTGATCCTGCTGATCTTCCGGGCGCCGCTGGCGGCGGTGCTGCCGATCATCGTGATCGCCGCCACCGAGCAGGTGTCGATGGGCCTGATCGGGACGGCCGCCAAGCTGCTGGACTTCTCCGGCGACGACAGCCTGCAGATCATCTTGACGGTGGTGCTGTTCGGCATCGGTGCCGACTACTACCTGTTCCTGCTGTTCCGCTACCGGGAGCGGCTGCGCGCCGGCGAGGACAGGAAGACCGCGCTGATCAGCGCGGTGGAACGGGTCGGCGAGGTGATCACCTCGGCCGCCGCGGCGATCGCGGTGACCTTCCTGGTGCTGATGCTGGCCTCCTTTGAGATCTTCGCCGCCTGGGGTCCGTCGCTGGCCATCGGCGTGGTGACGATGGGCATCACCTCGCTGACGCTGTTCCCGGCGATCCTGTCGCTGCTGGGCACCGCGGTGTTCTGGCCGTCGAAGTCGTGGCGCAGGCAGCCCAAGGGCACCGCCTCGGCCCGGCTGGGCGCGCTGGTGGGCCGCCGACCCGCCGCGGTGGCGCTGGGCGCGGCCGTGCTGCTGGGCGCACTGGCGGTCGGCTCGCTGAACTTCAAGTCCGACTACGACTTCCAGGCCAGCTTCCCGCGGGACACCGAGTCCGCCCAGGCCGCCAAGGACATGCTCAAGGGCTTCCCGGCCGGGCAGACCACCCCGGTGGAGGTGATCGTGCGCTCCACCGACGGACGGCCGCTCACCGCCGAGCAGCTGAACGCCTTCGGGCAGCGGGCCGGGTCGCTGGAGGGCGTCGGCGCGGTGCAGCCCGCCGAGATCAGCCAGACCGACCCCACGGTCGGACGGGTCAACCTGATCTTGAAGGGCAACCCCAACAGCAACGACTCCATCAACCTGCTCAAGGACGAGCTGGGCCCGGCGGTGCACAAGATCGCCCCGCAGGGCACCGAGGTGAAGGTGGGCGGCGCCACCGCGATCTACCGCGACATCAACAAGGTGGTCAACCGCGACCTGTCGGTGATCCTGCCGGTCGCCGGGGTGCTGATCGCGCTGATCCTGCTGGCCCTGCTGCGCTCGGTGGTCGCCCCGCTGTACCTGGTCCCGGCGGTGCTGCTGGGCTTTGCGGCCACGCTGGGCTCGGCGGTGTACGTCTTCCAGGGCCTCAAGGACCAGCCCGGGGAGATCTTCCACCTGCCGATCATGCTGTACCTGTTCGTGCTGGCGATCGGCACCGACTACAACATCCTGATGACCGCCCGGCTGCGCGAGGAGGCCCGGGAGGGCAACGAGCCGCGCCGGGCCGCCGCCCTGGCCGTCGAGCACGGCGGCCCCACCGTGGCCGCCGCCGGGCTGATCCTGGCCGGCACCTTCTCGGTGATGCTGCTGGCCCCGGTGTCCATGCTGCAGCAGATGGGCTTTTCCATCGCGCTGGGCATCGCGCTGTCGGCGTTCGTCATGTCGATCTTCCTGGTCCCCGGCATCACCGCCCTGCTGGGGCACAAGGCCTGGTGGCCCGGTCACGGCGACGAGCCCAAGGCGCCCAAGGCCGTGCCGGCCGCCGGGGAGGAACCGGCCCCCGAGGCGGCCGGGCGGGTGTGAAAGACCGCCGGGGCGCGGCCCGGCCGGCCCGGCACCAGCCGCCCAACCGGCCCCTGCGCCGCGTCCCGGCCCGCCGCCCGGCGGACCCGTCCCACAGCCTGCATCCGCAAGGCGGCCTGCGAAGGCCCGTCCGGCACGCCGGACGGGCCTTGGCCGTCCCGCCGGCGGCTCAGCTCGCCAGGAAGGCCAGCAGGTCCTGGCGGGTGATCAGGCCGGTGGGCTTGCCGTAGTCCAAGACGACGGCGGCGCCGGACTTCTCCAGCAGCCCCACGGCCTTGCTGACCGGGTCGCCGGCGCCGACCATGGGCAGCGGCTCGGCCATGTGCTCCTCCACCGGGTCGGCGGGGCTGGCGTTGCCGTGGACCAGCGACGCCAGCAGGTCCTTTTCCCGGATGGCGCCGACCACCTCGGCGGCCATCACCGGAGGCTCGGCCTTCATCACCGGAAGCTGGGAGACCCCGTACTCGCTCATGATCGAGATCGCGGTCTCCACCGTCTCGTGCGGGTGGACGTGGACGAACTGCGGCATCCCGGCGTCCTTGCGGGCCAGCACCTCGCGGACCTTGGCCTCCTCGGTGGGGGCCGACAGGAACCCGTAGCTGGCCATCCAGTCGTCGTTGAAGATCTTCGACAGGTACCCGCGTCCGCCGTCCGGCAGCAGCACCACGATGACGTCGTCGGGGCCGGCGCGCTCGGCCACCCGCAGCGCGGCGACCACCGCCATCCCGCACGAGCCGCCGACCAGCAGCGCCTCCTCGCGGGCCAGCCGCCGGGTCATGGTGAAGGACTCCCGGTCGGAGATCGCGATGACCTCATCGCAGATGTCGCGGTCGTAGGTGGCCGGCCAGATGTCCTCGCCGACGCCCTCGACCAGGTAGGGACGGCCGGTGCCGCCGGAGTAGACCGAGCCTTCGGGGTCGGCGCCGATGACCTTCACCCGTCCGCCGGAGACCTCCTTGAGATAGCGGCCGGTGCCGCTGATGGTGCCGCCGGTGCCGATGCCCGCCACGAAATGGGTGATGCGCCCTTCGGTCTGCTCCCAAATCTCCGGGCCGGTTGTCTCATAGTGGGAGCGGGGATTGTTGGGGTTGGAGTACTGGTCGGGTTTCCAGGCGCCGGGAATCTCGGCGGCCAATCGGTCGGAAACCGAGTAATAGGAGTCGGGGTGATCGGGAGGCACGGCGGTCGGGCAGACCACCACCTCGGCGCCGTAGGCGCGCAGCACGTCGATCTTGTCCTGGGCGACCTTGTCGGGGCAGACGAATACGCAGCGGTAGCCGCGTTCGGCCGCCACGATGGCCAGCCCGACCCCGGTGTTGCCGGAGGTCGGCTCGACAATGGTCCCGCCGGGGCGCAGCTGCCCGGAGGCCTCGGCGGCCTCGATCATCCGCAGGGCAATGCGGTCCTTGACGGAACCCCCGGGATTGAAGTATTCGACTTTGGCCAGCACTTGAGGTGCCAGTCCTTCGGTCACCTTGCGCAACCGAACCAGCGGGGTATTTCCCATCAGTTCGGTCAACGAATCATGAACACGCACGATCGACGTCCTTGTCAGGTCTACCGGCGGAAGTGTCGCGCTCGCGTTCCAACTCCGTAGGGGGAGGGTGCGCGACACGATCGGTCGTATAGATTCCTATACCTGACGGTAGCCGACCACAGTGAGCAGGAGGATCGACCTCCAAGGATTCGTTACACCGCGTGAGCGACGCGGCTGGCTGAAACAAGGCGGGTGAGCGATGCTGAGGGCTCTGACGGCGCGTCGGATAGCTACGGCGGCGGTCTACGGGGGCGGTGGCATCACCGCTCTGGGCGGGCTGGCCTTCGGTCTGCTGGTGGTGGAGGCCAAGCTGGCCCGGCGGATCATCCAGGCCACCCCGACCGGGGACCCGCCGGTGGCCGACGGGCTGTACGGGGCCCACCTGCCGGGCGAGCCGATCTCGTTCGCCGTGCTGGGCGACTCCACCGCGGCCGGGCTGGGCGTGCACCGGCCGGATGAGACGCCCGGCGCGCTGCTGGCCACCGGGCTGTCGGCGATCGCCGGCCGGCCGGTGCGGCTGACGAACGTGGCACGTTCCGGCTCCCGCAGCGAGGCGCTGGACGGCCAGGTCACCCAGGCGCTGACGGCCCGTCCCGACATCGCGGTCATCATGATCGGCGCCAATGACGTGACCGCCCGCATCTCCCCTGCGGTGTCGGTCCGGCACCTGGACCAGGCGGTGCGGCGGCTGCTGGCCACCGGCTGCCGGGTGGTGGTCGGCACCTGCCCGGACCTGGGCTCGGTCAAGCCGCTGATGCAGCCGCTGCGCTGGATCGCCCAGCGGGCCAGCCGGCAGCTGGCCGCGGCGCAGACCATCGTGGCGGTGGAGCGGGGCGCCCGCACGGTCTCCCTGGGCGACCTGCTGGGACGGGAGTTCGCCGCCGACCCGGTGGAGATGTTCTCCGCGGATCGTTACCATCCGTCTGCGCGAGGTTACGCAGCGGCGGCCATGGCACTGCTACCGTCGATAGCGGCCGCGCTGGGGCTGGAGCCCGAAGCCGAGGCGGAGCCCGAGCCCGGGCGCGGCGTGGGCGTCCTGCCCGTCTACCTCGCGGCGGCCGAGGCCGCCGAGGAGCCCGGCATGGAGGTGGCCGGCACCCGGGTCGCGGGCCGCGAGCGCGGTCCCCGGGGCCGCTGGGTCACCCTGCTGCGGCGCCGCGGCGCGGCGGCCGGCGAGGAGCCCGGCGGGCCGGCGGCCACGGTGGCGCCGGGGCCGGCGGGCGCCGCCTGACCGCCGTCCGCACCGCCCGACCGAACCACCCGACCAGGCAAACCACCCGACCAGGAAGGCCCCCGCCGACCACCAGGAGTCAGCCCCATGGTCCTGCACGCCCACCGCCGACTACCCTTCGCTTACAAATCCGTACTCTTGGCGACAGGAGCCATGCTGCTGGGCGTCACCGGCTGCACCGGCGGAACCGGCGGAACCGGCGGCCCGCCCGCCCCGTCCGTCCCCTCCTGGTCGGACACCACGGTCAACGCGGTCAGCCGTCCGGTGACCGCGAGCGGCGTCACGGCGGTCACCGCGCTGCGGGCCGATGGGCGGCTGGAGACCGCGGTGTATGAGCTGGCGACCGGTGAGCGCCGGTGGGCGCGGCCGGCGGCGATGGCCGGGCGGCTGCCGGGAATGGGCGTGCAGCCGCCGGCGGTGGCCGGGCCGGACCGCTCCCCCGTGGTGGCCGCCCTGGAACCGCGCGCCGCCAAAGACTCCGGTGAGCAGGGGAAGGCGACGCTGGTGGTGCGGGACGCGCGGACCGGTGAGCGCCGGTGGAGCAGGCCGGTGGACTCCACCTTCGGCCCGGTGCGCTGCGGCCCCCAGCTGTGCATGTCGGAGTCCACCGATCGAAGCGACGCCCGGTTCGTGGCGCTGGAGTGGTCCAGCGGCCGCGTCCTGTGGCAGCTCCCCGGGGTGGCCGAGGTGGAGTCCTCCGACGGCCGGCGCGTGGTGGTGTTCCGGATGACCGGCAGCCCGACGCTGGAGTACCGCGAGCTGCGCACGGGCCGGACGCTGTGGTCGTTCCCGGTGGAGCAGGCGGTGGGCCCGGGAGTGGACCTGGCCGGCGGCTGGACGTTCACCGCGACGGAGAACACGCTGGTCGGCTACCTGGCCCCCTACCAGAAGGCCAAGGGCCGCCCGCTGTCGGCGTTCGGGTTCTTCGGGCTGCGGATGACCGACGGCAAGCCGCTGTGGACGCGCAAGCGGCTGCTGCGGGTCTACCCCAGCGCCAGCCCGTCGGTGGCGCTGCTGACCAGGGAGGTGGACGCCCGCGGGGGCTACGGCGACTTCGCCCGGCTGGACCCGCGCACCGGCCGGACCATCGGACGGGTGGCCGCCGACCTGGCGCCCAAGGCCGCCTGGTGGCTGGCCTTCCCCGCCGACCTGTCCAAGCTGGGCTTTCTGTCGCAGGGCAGGCCGGGCAGCGCGGTGGACCTGCGGCAGGGGACCGCGGTGGCCGCGCGCGGGCTGCGCGCCTGGTCGTTCTGCACGGTCAACCCCGCCGAGCTGCGCATCGCCGGGCACCGCGGCTTCTACCCGATCGCCCCGTTGTGCGCCTACGACCTGGGCACCGGGCGCAAGGTGAGCGACCCCGGCCCGCCGCCCGCCTGGTACACCGGTGTCTTCGACGGCTGGCGGGTATGGCGGGATGAGCAGGGGGCGCTGCACGCCGTCCGCGACGCCGCCGGGACGCTTCCGGGAATGTACGGCTGACCGCCGCGCCGCCTGCGGCTGCTCACCCAACTGCGCAAGTGGGCGCTTATGAGATGACGGGAAGGGCGAACCTCCACCCGGGATGTGCCAGTGCCCGCGAGAGCGGCTAAGTTGCACATGTTGACCGGTGAGTAACCTCCGGTCGCCGACCATGAGGAGAGCCATAATGCCCGAGGCCGTCATCGTCTCGACCGCCCGTTCCCCGATCGGGCGTGCGTTCAAGGGTTCACTGAAGGATCTGCGCGCCGACCTGCTCACCGCGCAGATGATCACCGCCGCGATGGCCAAGGTGCCGCAGCTGAGCGCCGACGACATCGACGACCTGCTGCTGGGCTGCGGTCTGCCCGGCGGCGAGCAGGGCTACAACATGGCCCGCGTGGTCGCGGTGCTGCTGGGCTGGGACCAGGTGCCCGGCACCACGATCACCCGCTACTGCGCCTCCTCGCTGCAGACCACCCGGATGGCGCTGCACGCGATCAAGGCCGGGGAGGCCGACGTGATCATCTCGGCCGGGGTGGAGATGGTCAGCCGTTACGTCAAGGGCACCAGCGACGGCCCAGAGGGGACCAAGAACGAGCTGTTCGCCGCGGCCGAGGCGCGCACCGCCAAGGCCGCCCAGGGCGGGGCCGGCGTCTGGCACGACCCGCGTGAGGACGGCGACATTCCCGACGTCTACATCGCGATGGGCCAGACCGCCGAGAACGTGGCCTCGCTGCGCGGGATCTCCCGCCAGGCCCAGGACGAGTTCGGCCTGCGCAGCCAGCAGCTCACCGCCAAGGCGCTGGAGAACGGGTTCTGGGAGCAGGACATCACCCCGGCGATCCTGCCCGACGGCAGCACCGTGTCCAAGGACGACGGGCCCCGGCCCGGCACCACCCTGGAGAAGCTGGCCGAGCTGAAGCCGTCCTTCCGCCCCGACGGCACGGTGACCGCCGGCAACTGCTGCCCGCTCAACGACGGCGCCGCCGCCCTGGTCATCATGAGCGACACCAAGGCCGCCGAGCTGGGCATCACCCCGCTGGCCCGGATCGTGGCCACCGGGGTCTCGGCGCTGTCGCCGGAGATCATGGGGTTGGGCCCGGTGGAGGCCACCCGGCGGGCGCTGGCCAAGGCCGGGATGACCATCGACGACATCGACCTGGTGGAGATCAACGAGGCGTTCGCCGCCCAGGTGATCCCCTGCGTGGAGGACCTGGGCATCGACTACGACAAGCTGAACGTCAACGGCGGCGCCATCGCCATCGGCCACCCGTTCGGGATGACCGGCGCCCGCATCACCACCACGCTGATCAACAGCCTGCGCTTCCACGACAAGCAGTTCGGGCTGGAGACCATGTGCGTGGGCGGCGGCCAGGGCATGGCGATGATCCTGGAGCGCCTGAGCTGAGGCCGTTTCCGCCTCGCCCGTGACGGTGTTTTCTCAGGCGGCCCGCGTCACCTGCGCGGGCCGCCTGCGGCATTCCCAAAAAATGATCTACGTTACGAGGCGGATAGGTCCTCGTTGAGGGGTTGTCACTTTCCAGGTCGTGTTGCACAGTCGCAGGAAGAGCCCCCGCGACCTGGAGGTGCCGATGTCACTGAACCACTCGCCGGAAACGCACAGCAAGCTCCTCGCGCGCATCCCCGAGGTCACGGGACGTGACCTGCCCGAGTGGTTCGAGACGATCGAGAACGGGCCGGCGTTCCTGCGCTATGAGGAACGCTCGCACTGGCTGGCCGACGAGCACGGCATCTCGCACGGCTACGCTTCCGCCCTCGTCCGCGAACACGAGCGCACCCGCCGCATGCGCCACTGAACCCTTTTCAGCACGTGCTCGCGGGCACCGGAGACGGGAGCTCAGGCGGCATCCGAGGTCATGACATCGCAGGTCACGGCCTCTCTCCTGACTCCGAGGCCCCGTCCCCGCCTGCGGGGACGTCGCGTTGAAAAGGTTCACCGAACCCGCTCCGGCCGCCGTTCCCGTTTGCTGCGGACCGGCGCGGAGCCCATCCGACGACACTCACCGGCCCTGAAAACACCGATCGGCCCCCGCCGGTGCTCCGGTGAGGGCCGATCGTCATGTGCAGCACGCGGGTGCGGGCTACTCGCGGAAGTACGACAGCAGCCGCAGCAGCTCCAGGTAGATCCACACCAGGCTCAACACCAGCGCGAAGGCGCAGTACCAGGCGAACTTCTCCGGGGCGCCGGCCTGCACGCCCTGCTCGATGGTGTCGAAGTCCAGCAGCAGGAAGAAGCAGCCCAGCAGGATCGCCACCACGCTGAAGGCGATGCCCAGCGGACCGTCGCTGCGGATGCCGATCCCGGTGTCGTTGAACAGCGCGACCACCAGGTTGATCAGCATCAGGCCGAGCATGGCGAAACCGGCCGCCACGACGAACCGGGTGAGCTTGGGGGTCACCCGGATGATGCGCAGCGAGTGCACCGCCAGCATCCCCCCGAAGGCCAGGGCGGTGCCGATGACGGCCTGCAGGACGATCCCGTGGTAAAGCGTCTCAAAGAAGTGGCTGATCGCCCCGATGCCCACGCCGTACAGCGCGGAGAACGCCAGCACCAGCGGGGCGTTGGCCTTCTGGGTGAAGCTGATGAACAGCCCCAGCCCGAGCTGCAGCAGGAAGGCGACGACGGCCACCGCCATCGCGGTCGGCAGCGGCACCAGCGTCCAGGTCAACGCGCCGGTCAGCACCAGCGTACCCAGGGCCAGGAAACCCTTGACGACCACGTCGTCGTAGGTCATCGTGCGCTGCGCCGGCGGCGTGTAGGCCGGCCGGTTGTACATCTCGTGCAGCAGCTGTGGGCTGGGCGCATGCCCCTGACCCATGTGCTGTCCGAAGGAAACCCTCCGGAAGGCGGGGTTACGGCTGTCCATACGTTGGCCTCCGAACTACACAGTCCTCCGCCCAGTGTAGACGTCGGCGCGTCACCGATAGTTCCCCGGCGCATGACGGGTCGGTATCGATGCCTGGTGCCCCCGGTCGGATTCGAACCGACACCAATGGCCCTTTTAGGGGGCCCGCCTCTCCCGGTTGGGCTACGGGGGCGGCGACAGCCTACCGAAGTCACCGGGAAAGAAAAGCGCTCCGATATTGGACCGAGACCGGCTTTTGCCTATTCCAGGACCAGCTATTTCCAAAAGTCCGGCAAGTCCCCCCAATTCACCCGGGTGCCGTTCACCGAGGCACTGACAAGACACAATGAGTTTTTATCGGCACCGGTTCCAATGCATGCCTTCGGCAACCGCGCCGCCGAAGGTCACGGGGTGGGCGCCGGGTGCGCGGCCCCGCCGTGATCACGGCGGACCGCATAGATCTCGTGCATCCCGATCCGGCCGCTCTCGCAGGCCAGCGCGGAAGCCGCCAGGTAAAGCAGCCACACCCGGGCCCGCCCCGGAGTGGCCAGCCTCCCGCACTCACTCCAGTGCCGGCGCAGGTTGTCGGCCCACGACCGCAGCGTCCGGGCGTAGTGCTCGCGCAGCGCGGTGACCGTGCGCACCTCCAGCCCGGCCTCCTCCAGCGCCGAGACCACCTCGCCCAGCGGGTGCAGCTCGCCGTCCTCGGGGAACATGTAGCTGGTGGTGAACGTGCGGCGCGCATGGTGCCGCCCCGGCCGCCGCAGGGTCTGCTGCACCAGCAGCCGCCCGCCGGGGGCCAGCAGCCGCTGCAGCCGGGCCGCCGGCAGCGCGGCCGAGCCGATCCCGCCGCCCAGCTCGGCGCCCCCCAGACCCACGATCACGTCATAGGGGCCCTCGCCGGCCACCGCCAGGTCGCCCACCCGCGGCTCCACCCGGTCCACCAGCCCCTCCTCCTCGGCCCGGCGCCGCACATGGTCGGCCTGGGCGCGGGAACGGGTGAGACCGACCACGCGCACCGATTCCTTGGCGGCGGCGTGGAAGGCGAACGAGCCCCAGCCGCAGTTCAGGTCCAGCACCCGCGCCCCGGGGAACAGGCCCAGCCGCTCGACGACGGACTCGCGCATCGCGCGCTGGGCGTCCTCCAGGTCCGCCGCGCCGTCCCAGTCGCCGCAGCAATAGGCCATGCTCTCCCCCAGCAGCAGCCGGAAGAAGTCCGCCGACTCCCCGAAAGGACCGGTGACCTCCCCGGCGTGCCGCCCGGTGGGGAACTCCTCGGCCGGCGGCTTGGGCTCGGGGCCGACCGCCCCGAGCATCACCGCGGTGCGCACGATCTCGCGCTTGTCGTCGCTGCTGAGCCGGATCGGCTCGTCCCCGCGGCGCATCACCTGCTGGACGGCGCCCAGCGCGGCGAAGATGTCGCCCTCGATGTCCAGCTCACCGGCCACGTAGGCGCGGACCAGGCCCATCTCGCCGGGCTTCCACAGCAGCCGGCGCAGCGCCCTGCGGTGCCGGATCACGAACGTGGGAGCCGTGGCGGGCCCGATCGCGCTGCCGTCCCAGGCCCGCACTCTGATCGGCAGCCTGGCGGCCGCGGCATGCACGTCGCCGGCGGCCTGCTCCGCACCCAGCATGATCTTGACCAGCAACGGAGCGAGTCGTACGGCGACACCTTCCTGCATGCCCAAGCCACCCTCCCGTCATCGTCGTAGCGACGCCTCGCGCCGCCCCGCCGCCGCCTGGAACTCCTGCCGCGGACGGTGCATCTCCCCGGTGGAGATGATCTCCCGGCGGAAGAACATCGCGAGCGTCCAGTCCGCGGTCACCCTGACCTTGCGGTTGACCGTCGGCATACGAGACAGATGGTATGTCCGATGCAGGAACCAGGCAGGGAACCCCCTGAGCTTGACGCCGTAGACGTTCGCCACACCCTTGCGCAGCCCCAGGCCGGCCACCGATCCGGCGTAGGCGTGCCGGTAGGGGATGCGCGGCCTGCCCCGCAGGTCGGCGATGAGGTTGTCGGCCAGGCGGCGGGCCTGCCGGAGCGCGTGCTGGGCGCTGGGCCCGCACAGCTCCCCCGGCCTGGTCAAGTCGGGCACCGCCGCCACATCCCCGGCCGCATAGGCGTCGCGGGTGCCCTCGACCACCAGGTCGGCGGTGACCTTGACGCGTCCCTTCTCGTCGGCCGGCAGGTCGGTGTCGGCCACCAGCGGGTTGGGTTTGACCCCGGCGGTCCACACCAGCGTGCCGGCGTCGAACTCCTGGCCGTCGCTGAGCACGATGTGACCGCCCTCGGCGGACTTCAGCAGGGTGTTCAGCTTGATCTCGATGCCGCGGCGCCGCAGCGTCTCCAGCGTCCACACCCCCATCTCCTCGCCGACCTCCGGCAGGATCCGCCCGGAGGCCTCGACCAGGACCCAGCGCATGTCGCCCGGTTCGATGTCGGGGTACCACTTGCAGGCGTCGCGGGCCATGTCCTCCAGTTCGGCCAGCGCCTCGATCCCGGCGTAGCCGCCGCCGACGAACACGAACGTCAGCGCCCGGCGCCGGGCGGCCGCATCCGCGGTGGAGGCGGCGATGTCCATCTGGGCCAGCACGTGGTTGCGCAGGTAGATGGCCTCTCCCAGGCTTTTGAAGCCGATGCCGCACTCGGCCAGCCCGGGGATCGGCAGCGTCCGGGAGACCGAGCCGGCCGCCACCACGAGCTTGTCGTAGGGCACCTGCCGTTCGCCGTCCGCCAGCAGCTCGGCGCCCACCACCCGGACCACGGCCCGCCGCGCGGCATGGTCGATCCGCACCACGTGGCCGTTGAGGATGGTGCAGCGGTGCAGCACCCGGCGCAGCGGGACGACCACATGCCGCGGCTCGAGGTTGCCGGCCGCCGCCTCGGGCAGGAACGGCTGGTAGGTCATGTAGGACTGGGGGTCGACGACGGTGATGTGCACGCGGCCGGCGGCGATCTGGCGGCGCAGCCGGCGCTGCAGGCGCAACGCCGTGAACATGCCGACATAGCCGCCGCCGACGATCAGCACCCGGATGGTCTTGTGCGCACTCGTAGCAGGCATGGGGGTGCGGTACCCCCGCATCGGCCGCCCTCACCCGGCCCGGCGGGACCGCTGCGACGCCGGTGACGGAAATTTCCTGAGAAAACTTGCGAGCGGCATGAACCACGGCGGCCGCCGGTGCATCTCATCTGACGACGGGGGAAG
The DNA here is from genome assembly GCF_001896795.1 of Thermomonospora sp. CIF 1. Classification (NCBI taxonomy): domain Bacteria; kingdom Bacillati; phylum Actinomycetota; class Actinomycetes; order Streptosporangiales; family Thermomonosporaceae; genus Thermomonospora; species Thermomonospora sp. CIF 1. The sequence goes on along the minus strand of NZ_MOYN02000011.1, from coordinate 111,839 downwards.
CCGGCGGGTCAGGGCCCGACGGGGGCCTCAGCGGTGTCCACCGCTGAGCACGGCCCTGACCCCGCCACCGGCTCCCTTCCGCCGCGCTGCGGCGGTCCCGCCAGATCGCGGGCGCGGGTGAACACCGCATCCAGCATCTCTTCGGTGACCCGCCCGGTGAAGGTGTTCTGCTGGCTGGGGTGGTAGCAGCCCAGCAGCGTCACCGGCTCGGGCCCCGCCGCCGCGGGCGGCCCCAGCTCCACTTCCACGCCGTGGCCGAACGCCGGACGCGGCCGGGGAATCCGGTAGCCGACCTGCCGCAGCACCGGCCACAGGCCCTGCCAGGCGTATCCGCCCAGCGCCACGATCACGCGCACCCACGGCGCCACCAGCGCGACCTCGCGTTCCAGCCAGGGCAGGCAGGTGGTGCGCTCGGCCGGGGTGGGCTTGTTGGCGGGCGGGGCGCAGCGCACCGTGGCCACCATCCGCGCGTCCGGCAGGCGCTGGCCGTCTCCGGCGTGGACGCTGGTGGGCAGTTCCGCCAGCCCGGTGCGGTGCAGCGAGGCGAACAGCCAGTCGCCGCTGCGGTCCCCGGTGAAGATCCGCCCGGTGCGGTTGCCGCCGTGCGCGGCCGGGGCCAGCCCCACGATCAGCAGCCGCGGCCGCTCCTGCCCCCAGCCGGGGACGGGACGTCCCCAGTACTGCTGGTCGGCGAACGCCCGCCGCCGCCGGAGCGCCACCTGCTCGCGCCAGTCCACCAGCCGGGGGCAGGCCCGGCACACCGACTGGCGGGCGCACAGCTCCTGCAGCGTCGGCGCCTGGTCGGCCAGTTCCCGCACCTGCTGCGGGGTGCCGGCGACGGGGGTGCGCGGCGTCGCCGGGTCGCCGGGCCAGCCGGTGCCCGGCGGCACGAAGGGGGCGTTGGAGGCGGTCACACCAGCGACCAGGCGATGCCGTCGAGGATGTCGTGTTCGCTGACCACGACCGCGCCGAAGCCGTACTCGCGCATGATGCGGTCCAGGATCAGCGCGCCCATGCCGATCACGTCCACCCGGCCGGGGTGCATGACGCCGATCGCCGCCCGCTCGTCGTGGGTCATGCGCAGCAGCCGGCGGGTGATGTCGTGGACCTGCGCGGCGGTGATGCGGGACAGGTGGATGCGCGCCGAGTCGTAGGTCTCCAACCCGAGCGCGATGCCGGCGACGGTGGTCACCGAGCCGGCCAGGCCCACCAGGGTGCGTGCCTCGTCCACCGGCACGCTGTGGCGGACGGTCTCCAGCGCGGCGTCGATGTCGGCCACCGCGGCGGCGACCTGCTCGGGGCTGGGCGGGGCGCCGCCTTCGGTGCGCACGTGCCGTTCGGTCATCCGCACGCACCCGATGTCCACCGAGCGGGCCGCCTGGACGTTGGCGGAGCCCAGCACGAACTCGGTGGAGCCGCCGCCGATGTCCACCACCAGGTAGGGGCGGGGCGGGCGCAGCGCGGCCAGCTCGCGGGTGGCGCCCGTGAAGGACAGCTCGGCCTCCTCCCGGCCGGTGATGACCTCCGGTTCCACGCCGAAGATCTCCACCACCCCGGCGACGAAGTCGTCCCGGTTGGCGGCGTCCCGGGTGGCGCTGGTGGCCACCACCCGCACCGGGCCGGCGCCGTGCTGGTCGATGAGCTTGGCGTAGCTGCGCATGGCGGTGAAGGTGCGCTCCAGCGCCTCGGGCGCCAGTCGGCCGGTCCGGTCCACCCCCTGCCCCAGCCGGACGATCTCCATCCGGCGCTCCAGGTCGGTCAGGCGGTCGCCGTCGATGTCGGCGATCAGCAGGCGGACGGAGTTGGTGCCGCAGTCCACGGCGGCCACCCGGGTCATCGGCTCTCCTCGATCTGCACACACGGCCCGCCGCGCCACCATTCGGGCAGGGCGTCCAGGGCCCGCCGGCCGAAGGGGTTGACGCCCGGCACGGCCAGTTCATGGGCGACCAGGGCGTGCAGGCACTTGACCCGCTCGGGCATGCCGCCGGCGCTCTGGGTGCCCGGCGGGAGCGGCTGCAGGCCCTCGGCGCGCGCCGCCTCGTCCCGGCGGCGCAGGTAGTCCTCGTGGGCGGCGCGGTAGCGGGCGGCCAGTTCGCTGTCGCGGGACAGTTCCTCGGTCATCTGCCGCATCAGCCCGCTGCCCTCCAGCGTGCCGATGGCCGAGGCCGCCTTGGGACAGGTCAGATAGAACAAGGTGGGGAAGGGCGTGCCGTCGGGCAGCCGGGGGGCGGTTTCGATCACGTCGGGCAGGCCGCACGGGCAGCGGTGGGCCACCGCGCGCACCCCGCGCGGCCGCCGGCCCAGTTGCGCGGCGACGGCGGCCAGGTCGGCGGGCGCCACGGGCTTTCTCCCGCCTCGTTCGGTCACGTTCTCTTCACCCATCGGCCCCTCGGTCGGCCTTCGCTCAGGGACTGTCGGCGGTCTGCACCGACCGCCACAGCGTCTCGTACCACGGCGGCCTGCGCGGCGGGCCGGCCTGCTGCGGCCGGTCGCCCTCGGTGCCGCCGTCGAGCACCACGAAGCATTTCTCTTCGGGCATGCAGTAGTGCAGCCGCCGCCGGGCCTCCTGCTTGATGTAGTTCTCATCGGCCAGGCGCCGCTTGTGCTCGGCCAGCTGCTGCACCTGCCGGCGGACCAGGCGTTCCTGGTTGCGCAGCTGGGCGATCTCCTGGCGCTGGGCGATGTACTCGCGGACGGGGTAGGCCAGCGTCAGCGCGATGGCGCACAGCACCAGCGCCAAGATGGCGGCCCGGCCGGTCAGGTGGCCGCCGGGCCGCCGGGGCCTGGGGCGCCCGGCGGCCCTGGGCGGAGCGGGTTTGCCCGGCACGGCGGGCCGGTCAGCCCTTCCAGGCAAAGCGCGGGAACGCCGCGGCGCCGGCGTAGCGGGCGGCGTCGCCGAGCAGTTCCTCGATGCGCAGCAACTGGTTGTACTTGGCCACCCGGTCGCTGCGGGCCGGGGCGCCGGTCTTGATCTGGCCGCAGTTGGTGGCCACCGCCAGGTCGGCGATGGTGGTGTCCTCGGTCTCGCCGGAGCGGTGGCTCATCATGCAGCGGTAGCCGTTGGTGTGGGCCAGCGCCACCGCGTCCAGCGTCTCGGTGAGGGTGCCGATCTGGTTGACCTTGACCAGCAGGGCGTTGGCGACGCCGGCCTTGATGCCGCGGCCCAGCCGCTCGGGGTTGGTGACGAACAGGTCGTCGCCGACGAGCTGGAGCTTGCCGCCCAGCGTGTCGGTCAGCGCCTTCCAGCCGTCCCAGTCCTCTTCGTCCAGGGGGTCCTCGATGGACAGCAGCGGGTAGGCGTCGGCCAGCTCGCTGTAGTAGGCGGTCATCTCCTCGGCGCTGCGCTTGCCGCCTTCGAAGGCGTAGACGCCGTCGGAGCAGAACTCGCTGGCGGCCACGTCCAGCGCCAGCGCCACATCCGAGCCGGGGGTGAAGCCGGCCTGCCGGATGGCCTCCATGATCAGGTCCAGCGCGTCGCGGTTGCTGGGCAGCTCGGGGGCGAAGCCGCCCTCGTCGCCCAGCCCGGTGGCCAGGCCCCGGCCCTTGAGCACCGACTTGAGCGCGTGGTAGACCTCCGCGCCCCAGCGCAGCGCCTCGCGGAAGGTGGGCGCCCCGATCGGGGCGATCATGAATTCCTGGATGTCGACGTTGGTGTCGGCGTGCGCCCCGCCGTTGAGGATGTTCATCATCGGCACCGGCAGCAGGTGCGCGTTGGGCCCGCCGACGTACTGGAACAGCGGCAGATCGGCCGATTCGGCCGCGGCCTTGGCCACCGCCAGGGAGACTCCCAGGATGGCGTTGGCGCCGAGCTTGGACTTGTCGGGCGTGCCGTCCAGTTCGATCAGCTTCTGGTCGATCACCCGCTGGTCGCTGGCCTGGTAGCCGATCAGCCCCTGCTCGACGTCGTCGATGATCTCGTTGACGGACCTGACGGCCTTCTCCACGCCCTTGCCGCCGTAGCGCTTGCCGCCGTCGCGCAGCTCAACGGCCTCGAACTGGCCGGTGGAGGCGCCGGACGGCACCGCGGCCCGGGCCTCGGTTCCGTCGTCGAGCAGCACCTCGACCTCGACGGTGGGGTTTCCGCGGGAGTCGAGGATCTCCCGAGCGAACACTGCCTCGATCGAGGACACGGATCACTCCCTGTGGTGACGGCTGAGCTGTTCTGCCACAGAGCCTATCGGGGGCGCATCCGGCGCGCCCAACTGGCACGCCGCCTTGCGGCATGGCGGACTTCGGCCAGCGAATCGGTGTTATCGGCCCGTATCCGGCGAGCGACTTGACCAATCTCTATCGGCATTGTCTACTATCCGCCTGAGCAAACCAACATGATTAGTAGGGAATCTGGCCAATGCTACACAGTTTGAAACGGCGCGCCGTCGCCGCCGCCCTCATCTTGTTCGCCGCCACGGGGGCGCTGGCGGCCTGCGGCGGCGACTCCGAGGAGGGGGGCGCCGGAGGGGCCAAGGAGCTCAAGCTCGGCTTCTTCCCGAACGTCACCCACGCGCCGGCGCTGGTCGGCGTGGACAAGGGGATCTTCGCCAAGCACCTGGGCGTCGCTCCCAAGACCGCCACCTTCAACGCCGGTCCCTCGGCGGTGGAGGCGCTGTTCGCCAAGGGCATCGACGCCACCTTCATCGGACCCAACCCGGCCATCAACGCCTGGTCGCAGTCCAAGGGCCAGGGCATCAAGATCATCTCTGGGGCGGCCTCCGGCGGGGCCATGCTGGTGGTCAAGCCCGAGATCAAGTCCCTGGAGGACCTCAAGGGCAAGAAGGTCGCCACCCCGCAGCTGGGCAACACCCAGGACGTGGCGGCCCGCTCCTACTTCAAGTCCAAGGGCTTCACCGTCAACAAGGACGGCAGCGGCGACATCAGCATCGTCCCGCAGGACAACTCCCAGACCATCGAGACCTTCAAGCAGGGCGTCATCGACGGCGCCTGGGTGCCCGAGCCGCACGCCTCCCGCCTGGTGGTGGAGGCCGGCGCCAAGGTCCTGGTGGACGAGAAGGACCTGTGGCCGGACGGCAAGTTCGTGGTGACCCACCTGATCGTGCGGACCGACTTCCTCAAGGAGAACCCCGAGACGGTCCGCAAGCTGGTCGAGGCCACCGTCGAGTCCATCGACTTCATCAACGCCAACCCCGACGAGGCCAAGAAGTCGGTGAACAACCAGCTCACCAAGCTGGCCGGCAAGCCGCTGGCGGACGAGGTGCTCGACGCCTCCTTCAAGAACATCACCTTCACCACCGACCCGGTGGCCTCCTCGCTGATCACCGGCGCCAAGAACGCCGAGGCCGTGGGATTGCTGGAGCCGGTGGACCTGAACGGCATCTACGACCTCACCATCCTCAACGAAGTGCTCAAGGCGAGCGGAAAGGCTCAGGTCAACGCGCAATGAGCCAGGCCACTACGGCCGCCTCGAGCCGGGCCGCGGCGGACGCCGTCGCGGTCCGGCTCAGTGGCGTCTCCAAAGCATTCGGTTCCGGTAACGCGGCGCTGCTGGCGCTGGACAACGTCTCCCTGCAGGTGGCTCCCGGCGAGTTCGTCTGCCTGCTGGGGGCCTCGGGGTGCGGCAAGAGCACCCTGCTCAACCTGGTGGCCGACCTGGACAAGCCCACCGCCGGCACCATCGACACCGGTGGCGCCCGGGTGGCGCTGATGTTCCAGGAGCCGGCGCTGTTCCCGTGGCTGACCGTCAGCGGCAACCTGGAGCTGGCGTTGCGCCAGCGCGGCGTCCCCAAGGCCCAGCGCCGCAAGCGCGCCGCCGAGCTGCTGGCCTCGGTGCACCTGAGCGGCTTTGAGAAAAAGCGGCCGCACCAGCTGTCGGGCGGCATGCGCCAGCGCGTCGCCCTGGCCCGCGCGCTGGCGCTGACGGTGCCGGACGAAAACCACGACGACGGCAAGGGCACCGTGCTGCTGATGGACGAGCCGTTCGGCGCGCTGGACGCGATGACCCGCGACCTGCTGCACGACGAGATCGAGCGGATCTGGCGCGAGCGCGACCTGACGGTGCTGTTCGTCACCCACAACGTCCGCGAGGCGGTGCGGCTGGGCGACCGGGTGGTGCTGCTCAGCAGCCGTCCCGGCCGGGTGGTGGAGGAGTTCCCGGTGACCTTGGAGCGCCCCCGCCGCATCGACTCCCCCGAGGTCGCCGCGCTGGCCGCCACCATCACCGACCGGCTGCGCGAGGAGGTCAGCCGCCATGGCTCTTGAAACCCGCAAATCCCCCGACCTGGACCGGCAGCTGGCCGGGCTGGACGCGCTGGAGCTGGCGAGTGGGGCCCGGCGCAGCCCGCTGGCCAGGGCCTGGTCGGCGCTGTGGCCGATGCTGGCCGCGGTGGCGATCGCGCTCGGCGTCTGGGAGCTGGTGGTGCTCAGCGGCTGGAAGGAGCCCTGGGTGCTGCCCGGCCCGCGCGATGTGCTGCCGGAGTTCTGGAACGTGGTCAGCGAGGGCGGCTTCTGGGCGGCCGTCGGGCTGACCATGCGGCGGGCGCTGGTCGGGTTCGCGGTGGCCATCGTGATCGGCGTGGTGATCGGCTCGCTGGTGTCCCAGTCGCGGATCCTGCGCCGGGCCTTCGGGTCGCTGATCACCGGGCTGCAGACCATGCCGTCGATCGCCTGGTTCCCGCTGGCCATCCTGCTGTTCAAGCTCAGCGAGAGCGCGATCATGTTCGTGGTGGTGCTGGGCGCCGCCCCGTCCATCGCCAACGGGCTGATCGCGGGAGTGGACTACACCCCGCCGATCCTGCTGCGGGTCGGCAAGGTGATGGGGCTGCGCGGGCTGGCCCTGTACCGGCACCTGATCATCCCCGCCGCGCTGCCGTCCTTCGTGGCCGGGCTCAAGCAGGGGTGGGCGTTCGCCTGGCGCAGCCTGATGGCCGGCGAGCTGCTGGTGATCATCAATAACACCCAGTCGGTGGGCACCCTGCTGCACTACTCCCGCGAGCTGTCCGACACCCCCCGGATGATCTCGGTCATGATCGTGATCTTGATCATCGGCATCCTGATCGACCAGCTGTTCGGGCTGGCCGACCGGACGCTGCGCAACCGCTGGGGGCTGGACACCGAGACCGACTAGCCGGTCAAAAGACCAGCACCGGCTTGACGGCGTCGCCGCCGCGGGCGGCGAACACCTCCGCCAGGTCGGTGAAGGGGTAGGTGCGCACCAACCGCTCCAGCGGCAGCTCGCCGGAGCGGTAGTGCTCGATGAGACGGGGGATGAAGCGCTGGGGGATGCCGTCGCCTTCGATGCAGCCGCGGATCCCCCGACCCATCATCAGCAGCCGCTGATCCAGCTCGACGGGGTTGGCCGTCCCCTGGAAGCCGAGGGTGACGCACATGCCCGGGGCCGTCAGCGCACCGACCGCCGCCCGCACCGCCTCGGGGCGGCCCACGCACTCCACCGCGTGGTCCACCCCGCCGGTCAGGGCGACGATCGCCGCCGCCGGGTCGCCCTCGGCCGGGTCGATGACGGCGGTGGCGCCCAGCTCCCTCGCCAGGGCGCGGCGGCGCGGGTCGGGGTCGACCGCCACGATCGGGTCGCAACCGGCGATCCCGGCGGCCATCACCGCGCTCAGCCCCACCGCCCCGGCTCCGAAGATCGCGATGGACGAGCCCTCGCGGGGGGCGAGCACGTTGAGCACGGCCCCGGCGCCGGTCTGCACCCCGCAGCCCAGCGGGGCCAGGTGCTCCAGCGGCAGCTCCGGGTCGACGCGGACCACGTTGCGCTCGGTGGTCACCGAGTAGGTCGCCCACGACGACTGGCCGAAGAAGTGGGAGCGGACGGGGCGGCCGTCCTGGCTCAGGGCGGTGCTGCCGTCCGGCCGCGTCCCGAAGTAGTTCAGCTTCAGGAAGTCGGCGCAGTAGGCCATCGCGCCCCGGACGCAGTTGGCGCAGTCCCCGCACCAGCCGTAGCTGAGCACCACATGGTCGCCGACCTCCACCGCGCCGACGTCCTCGCCCACCGCCTCCACGACCCCGGCGCCCTCGTGGCCGGGCACCAGCGGCGGCGCGGCCGGGTCCTGCCCGGCGGCCACCACCAGGTCGGTGTGGCAGATCCCGGCGGCGACGATGCGCACCAGCACCTCGTCGGGGCGCAGGTCGGTCACTTCGGCCTCTTCCAGCCGCGGGGGCTCGCCCGGGGTGCGCACCAGGGCGGCGGTGATCTTCATGGCGTCTCCTCCAGCTGGGCGCCCAGCACCTGCGGCGCGCTCGCCAGCGACGGGCCGTACCAGGTCAGGTGACGCCCGCTGACCAGGGCGCAGGGGATGCCGGGGAAGCTCTCCGGGCCGTCGGCGGCATGGAAGCGGTAGGGCTCGTCCGGCAGCACCACCAGGTCGGGGCCGGAGGCCACCAGCTCCTCCAGGGCGACCTTGGGGTAGCGCTCGGGATGGCCGGCATAGAGGTTGTCCACGCCGAGGCGGGCCAGCACGTCCCCGGCGAAGGTGTCACGGCCCACCACCATCCACGGCCGCCGCCACACCGGGATGACCGCGCTGCGCCGCCGCGGCGGCTCCGGCAGCGCCGCCCAGACCCGCCGGGCCTCCTCCAGCCAGGACGGGACGGGCAGCCGGCAGGCCTCGGTGAGGAGGCGGCGCAGCGAGACCAGCGCCTGATCCACGGTGCGGACGACGGTGACCCACACCGGCAGCCCGGCCTCGCGCAGCGCCGCCAGGTCGGCGGGCCGGTTCTCCTCCTCGTTGGCCAGCACCAGGTCGGGGCGCAGCGCCTTGATGAGCTCGATGTCGGGGTTCTTGGTGCCGCGCACCCGGGTGACCTGCAGGTCCGGCGGGTGGTCGCACCAGTCGGTGGCGCCGATCAGCAGGGCCGGGTCGCTGGCGGCCACGGTCTCGGTGAGCGAGGGCACCAGCGACACCACGCGTCGCACCCGCTCGGGTACGGGCACCACGGCCCCGGTGTCGTCCCGCATGTCTCTCCCGGTTGACCTTAAACCGAATCTGATTCTAGTGTCGCCCCATGGATGCGGAACAGCGCCTTGCCAAGATCATCGCGTCCGGCGACGAGTGCGACCGGGCCACCGTGGAGGAACTGTACGACCGGCTGGCCCCCGTGCCGGTGGACTTCATGCTCGGCACCTGGCGGGGCGGCATCTTCGACCGGGGCGACGCGCTGGCGGGGATGCTGCTGGGGATGAACTGGTACGGCAAGCGGTTCATCGACCGCGACCACGTCGAGCCGCTGCTGTGCCGCTCCCCCGACGGCTCGATCTACTCCTACGAGAAGCTCGGGCTGGCCCGGCTGCGCGAGGTCGCCCTGCGCGGCACGGTCTCGGCGGCCATGATCTACGACAAGCAGCCCATCATCGACCACTTCCGGCGGGTCAACGACGACATGGTGGTCGGCGCCATGGACGCCAAGGGCCAGCCCGACATCCTCTACTTCCACCTCACCCGGGAACGCTGAGCGCACCGGACGCTCACCGATCTCGACCCGCGGAAGGGACGAGATCGGTGAGCTCATGGGCCTCGCCCGCCGGGCCTCAGATGTTGCGGCGGTACTGGCCGCCCGCCTCGAACAGCGCCTCGGTGATCTGCCCCAGCGAGCAGACCCGCACCACGTCCATCAGCACCGCGAAGACGTTCTCCCCCGAGGTGGCCGCCTCGCGCAGCCGGCGCAGCGCCGCCGGGGCCTCCTCGCGGTGGGCGGCGTGGAACTCCGCCAGCCGCCGCAGCTGGCTGCGCTTTTCCTCCTCGGTGGCGCGGGCCAGCTCCAGCGGGCCGTTGAGGTGGTCGTCCTTGTCGGAGGTGAAGGTGTTGACGCCGATGATCGGCAGCGACCCGTCGTGCTTGCGCTGCTCATACAGCATCGACTCGTCCTGGATGCGGCCGCGCTGGTAGCCGGTCTCCATGGCGCCGAGCACCCCGCCGCGCTCGCTGAGGCGCTCGAACTCCGCCAGCACCGCCTCCTCCACCAGGTCGGTGAGCTGCTCGATGATGAACGAGCCCTGGTTGGGGTTCTCGTTCTTGGCCAGCCCCCACTCCCGGTTGATGATCAGCTGGATCGCCATGGCGCGGCGCACCGACTCCTCGGTGGGGGTGGTGATCGCCTCGTCGTAGGCGTTGGTGTGCAGGCTGTTGCAGTTGTCGTAGATGGCGATCAGCGCCTGCAGCGTGGTGCGGATGTCGTTGAAGTCCATCTCCTGGGCGTGCAGCGACCGCCCGGAGGTCTGGATGTGGTACTTGAGCTTGCAGCCGCGCTCACTGGCCCCGTACCGCTCCCGCATCGCGATGGCCCAGATGCGGCGGGCCACCCGGCCCAGCACGCTGTATTCGGGGTCCATGCCGTTGGAGAAGAAGAACGACAGGTTGTGGGCGAAGTCGTCGATGTGCATGCCCCGCGCCAGGTAGGCCTCCACGTAGGTGAAGGCGTTGGCCAGCGTGAAGGCCAGCTGGGTGATGGGGTTGGCCCCGGCCTCGGCGATGTGGTAGCCGGAGATCGACACCGAGTAGAAGTTGCGCACTCCGTTGGCGACGAACCACTCCTGGATGTCGGCCATCATGCGCAGCGCGAAGTCGGTGGAGAAGATGCAGGTGTTCTGGCCCTGATCCTCCTTGAGGATGTCGGCCTGGACGGTGCCGCGCACCGTGGCCAGCACCCGGGCGCGCAGCTCGGCGGCCTCCTGCTCGGTGGGCGGGCGGCCGTGCTCGGCGGTGAAGCGGTCGATCGCCTGGTCGATCGCGGTGTTGAAGAAGAACGCCAGGATCACCGGGGCCGGCCCGTTGATCGTCATCGACACCGAGGTCTTCGGGTCGGTCAGGTCGAACCCCGCATACAGCGCCTTCATGTCGTCCAAGGTGGCGATCGACACCCCGGAGGTGCCCACCTTGCCGTAGATGTCGGGCCGCTCGGCCGGGTCGTGCCCGTACAGCGTCACCGAGTCGAAGGCGGTGGACAGCCGGGTGGCCGGCTGGCCCTCGGACAGCTTCTTGAAGCGCCGGTTGGTGCGGAAGGGGTCGCCCTCCCCGGCGAACATGCGGGTGGGGTCCTCATCGTCCCGCTTGAAGGGGAACACCCCCGCGGTGAACGGGAAGCGGCCCGGCAGGTTCTCCGAGCGCAAGAAGCGCAGCAGGTCGCCGTGGTCGCTGTAGCGGGGCAGCGCCACGCGGGGGATGCGGGTGCCGGCGAGGGTCTCCCGCCACAGCGGGGTGCGGATCTCCCGGTCCCGGACGCGGACGACCAGCTCCTCCCGCGAGTAGTCGGCCACGGTCTGCGGCCAGGACTCCAGCAGCTCGCGGGTCTCGTCCTTGATCTGCCGTTCGGTCTCGGCCAGCAGCTCATCCAGCGCGGCCACGTCCGCGCCGGCCTCGGCGGCCAGGTCGCGGGCGGTCCGCAGGTGCTGCCTGCGGCGCACGGCCTCGGCCTGGGCCTTGGTCTCGGCGTGGTAGGCCGCCACGGTGCGGGCGATCTCGGCCAGATAGCCGGAGCGCTCCGGCGGGATGACGGCCTGGATGCGGGAGGAGACCCGGCCGGGCACCCGCGGCAGCACACCGCCGCCGGCGGGCAGGCCGTGCTCGGCCAGCAGCTCGCGCAGGTGGTGGTAGAGGGCGGTGACGCCGTCGTCGTTGAAGCGGGCGGCGATGGTGCCGAACACCGGCATGTCCTCGGGCTTGGCGCCGAAGGCCTCGCGGTTGCGCACCAGCTGGCGGCGCACGTCGCGCAGCGCGTCCTCGGCGCCGCGCCGCTCGAACTTGTTGATGGCCACCGCGTCGGCGAAGTCCAGCATGTCGATCTTCTCCAGCTGGGAGGCCGCGCCGAACTCGGGGGTCATCACATACAGCTTGACGTCGGCGAACGGCACGATGGCCGCATCGCCCTGGCCGATGCCCGGGGTCTCCACGATCACCAGGTCGTAGCCGGCGGCCTTGCAGGCGGCGATGACGTCGCCCAGGTGCTCGGGCAGCTCCCGGGCGCCCCGGGTGGCCAGGGAGCGGAAGTAGGTGACGCCCTCGGCCAGGGAGTTCATCCGGATCCGGTCCCCCAGCAGCGCGCCGCCGCTGCGCCGCCGGGTGGGGTCCACGGCGATCACGGCGATGCGCAGCTTGTCTTCGGTGTCCACCCGGAAGCGGCGCACCAGCTCGTCGGTGAGGGAGGACTTGCCCGATCCCCCGGTGCCGGTGATGCCCAGCACCGGCACCGTCCGGCCCGCCGCGGCCTGGCGCACCGCCTGCAGCCCTTCCGGCCCGCCGCGGCCCGCCTCGATGATCGTGATGGCGCGGGCCAGCGCCCGCACGTCCCCGCCGGCCAGCTCCGCGGCCAGCTCCGCGAGGTTCCCCTGGGCGGCCAGGTCCACGTCGCACTCGCGGATCAGCTGGTTGATCATTCCGGGCAGGCCGAGCCGCTGGCCGTCGGCGGGCGAGAAGATCCGCGCCACCCCGTGGGCGTGCAGCAGCTCGATCTCCTCGGGGACGATGACGCCGCCGCCCCCGCCGTAGACGCGGATGTGCCCGGCGCCGCGCTCGGCCAGCAGGTCCACCAGGTAGCGGAAGAACTCCACATGCCCGCCCTGGTAGGAGCTGACCGCCACCCCCTGGACGTCCTCGGCGATGGCGGCCTCGACGATCTCGGCGACCGACCGGTTGTGCCCCAGGTGGATCACTTCGGCGCCCTGGGCCTGCAGGATGCGCCGCATGATGTTGATCGCCGCGTCGTGCCCGTCGAACAGCGCTGCCGCGGTGACGAACCGAACGGGGTGCACGGGATGGTGCAGGGCGGACGTAGTGGTCATACAAAAATACTAGGACGTCCAACTATCTGACGTCCATACACCAGGGGGCGGCAAAACCCCGGATTCGCAAAATTCCCGCAGGTCAGCCGGTGGCGCTCGCCCAGGGATCGGCCGCCTCCGGGCCGAAGTCCCCGGCCGCCTGCCGGATCCGGCGCAACAACCCGCTCAACGCCACCGCCTCCCGCTCGCTCAGCATGCCCAGCCCGAAGTCGATGCCGTTGAGCACCTCGGTGGCCGCCACCGCCACCTGACGGCCCCGCTCGCTGATCTCCGCCAGCACCCGCCGCCGGTCGGCCGGGTCGGGCACCCGCCGCACCAGCCCGGCCGCCTGCAGCCGGTCGATGGTGTTGGTGATGCTGGTCGGGTGCACCATCAGCCGCTCGCCCATCTTGCCCAGCGGCAGCCGTCCCGCCCGGCTGAAGTGCAGCAGCACCAGCGCCTCGTAGCTGGCGAAGGTCAGCCCGTACGGCTTGAGGGCGCGCTCGACCTCGCCGAGCAGGATCTGCTGCACCCGCATCACCGAGGTGATGGCCGCCATGTGCTCGGCGTGCTCGGGCCAGCGCCGCAGCCACTGCCGGCGGGCCTCGGCGATCGGGTCGAGGGGGGCTCCGGTCGTCATCACCGGCAACCGTACCGTCCCTTCGCGGCGACGACGGCAACGGAACACCGATCCCCGCCGGCCGAGCCGCGTCGCGGCACACGCCCCGCGGCCCGGAACGCCCACCGGAGGCGGTCTCACCGGACCCGCTTCAGGTCTCGCCGAGCGCGGCGCGCAGACGCTCGCGCCGCCGCTCCAGCGTCTCGATCAAAGCGGCCAGTTCCTCGCGCTGGGTGATCTCCTCGGCGGCGTCCCCGAAGTCCTGGGGCTCCTCGCTCGGCGGAGCGGCCTCCGCGCGCAGGACGGCCAGGTCGTTCTCCACCTCGCGCAGCTGCGCCCGCAGGTCCTCGGCGGTCTCCTCGGCAGGATCCATGCCCATCCGTCCCCTCGTGTCCTCTGCACCGTGCGGAGGATCTTCCCTGGGCGGGACGCTCCAACCGGGCCGATGGTCCCCGGCGGCGCAGGTCAGTCCGGCGGCATCCGGCGGTGCTCGGGAACGGGCGGCGGGAGATCCGGCGGCAGATCGTCCTCGTCGTCATCGTCGTCATCGGGACGGGGCTCCCGCTCCCGCGGCTTCCCGCTGCTGGGGTGGAGGGTGACGGTGATGCCGGGCTCGACCCTGCTGCCCGGGCCGGGGGACGTCTCGGCGACGGTGCCCGCGGGGTATTCGGAGTCGACCGCCGCGCCCACGACCACCCGGAACCCGGCCCGCCGCAGCCGTTCCATGGCGTCCGGCAGCTTCAGCCCCCGCACGTCCGGCAGCTCCACCAGGTCCTCGCCGGAGCCGCGGCTGAAGAAGTGCGCCGGGGGCCGCTGGAAGGAGGAGGCCGGACGCCCCGCCAGCGCGCCGATCATGGTGTCGCGCCAGATCGGGGCGGGAATGGTGGCGCCGAACACCGCCCCATAGCAGCGGCCGTCCATGCACAGGCTGGTCATCGGGTACTTGTAGCCGCCGCGCGGGTCGCCCACCCACACCGCCGCGGCCAGCTCGGGGGTGTAGCCGGCGAACCAGGCCGCCGAGTAGTTGTCGACGGTGCCGGTCTTGCCCGCCGCCGGGCGGCCGATGCCCATCCCGCGGGCGGTGCCCTTGGTGAGCACCCCGGCCAGGACGTGGTTGACGGCGTCGGCGGTGCCCTTCTTCATCACCTGCTTGCACTCGGGCTCGGGCACCTTGAGCTTGCGGCCGCTGGTGTGGGTGATGGAGGTGATGGCGATGGGCTTGCAGTACTTGCCGCGGGCGGCGAAGGCCGCGTACGCCGCCGCCATCCGCAGCGGGGAGACGGCGTTGAACCCCAGGGTGAAGGAGGGGAACTGCTCCAGCGGCTTGCCGTTGGCCTGCCGCATCCCGAGCTTTTCGGCCATCTTCACCGTGTCGCACAGCCCCACCTTCTTCTGCAGCGCCAAAAAGAAGGTGTTGACCGAGTGGTGGGTGCCGGTGACCAGGCTGAAGGAGCGTCCGCCCTCCCCGTCGGCGGAGTTGCGCAGCGGCTTGGTGTCGCCGACCGGCTGGCCCTTGCAGTTGCGGTAGCCGGTGGGGACGTAGCGGACCGGCGCCATCAGGCGGGTGCCGAACGGCATGCCCTCCTCCAGCGCCGCCGCCAGCGTGAACGCCTTGAACGTGGAGCCGGCCTGCATGCCGATGCTGGAGCCGTGGCTGGCGTCGGCGGCGAAATTGATCCAGGTCTTGCCGCGCTCGGAGTCCGGGCCCAGCTCCCGGTCCACCGCCATGCCCTTGATGTGGCCGGTGCCCGGCTCGATCAGCACCTCGGCGGCGGCCTTGCCGGCGGAGTTCTTGGGCGGCACGTGCCGGTCCACGGCGCGCTGGGCGGCCTGCTGGGTCTGCGGGTCCAGCGTGGTGCGGATGATCAGGCCGCCGCGTTTGAGCAGCCGCTCGCGTTCGGCGGCGCTCTTGCCGAAGACCGGGTTGGTCAGGATCTCCCGCTGCACGTAGTCGCAGAAGAACGGGGCCTTGCTGACCGTGCAGCCGTTGGGGGTCTCGGTGATCTTCAGCTTGATCGGCTCGGCGGCGGCCCGGCGGGCCTGCTCGGGGTCCGCCCAGCCCAGCTCCACCATCCGGTTCAGCACCACGTCGCGGCGCTCGCGGGCGGCCCCCGGGTGCAGCCGGGGGTTGTAGGCCTGGGGGTTGCGGATGATCCCGGCGAGGGTGGCCGCCTGCCCCAGCGTCAGCTTGGCGGCGGAGGTGGAGAAGTAGCGCCGGGCCGCGGCCTCGATGCCGTAGGCGCCGTCCCCGAAGTAGGCGATGTTGAGGTAGCGCTGGAAGATCTCGTCCTTGGAGAAGCGCTTTTCTATCGCCACCGCGTGCTTGAGCTCATACAGCTTGCGGGCGGGAGTGAGGGCCAGCGCCCGCTGCTGCTCCTCCTTGGAGTCGGCCTGGTACAGCAGCAGGTTCTTGACGTACTGCTGGGTGATGCCCGAGCCGCCCTGGGTGACCTGGCCGGAGTTCAGGTTCTTGAGCAGCGCCCGCAGCGTGCCCTGGGCGTCCAGCGCGCCGTGCTGGTAGAAGCGGCTGTCCTCGATCGCCAGCACCGCCTGCCGGGCCACCGGGGCGACCTGGTCCAGCTTCACCTCGACGCGGTTCTGGTAGTAGAAGGTGGCGATGGTGGAGCCGTCGGCGGCCAGGATCTTCGAGCGCTGCGCCAGCGGCCCCAGGTCCAGGTCCGCCGGCTCCTCCTGGAGCCAGTTGGCGCCGTCGCGCGCGCCGACCCCCACCGTGCAGGCCACGGGCAGCACGATCAGCGCGACCAGCACCCCGGCCAGCGAGCCCATGCCGGCCAGTCCGCGCAGCGCGCCGACGGCGTCGCGGCGCCGCGCGCGTTCGGTTGCTCCTGGAGGCACGCCCCTAATGTAGACCTGGCACCGGAGGCGGCCCCAGCGACTGTCCCCGACCTGGGCCCCCTTCTTGGGTCCCGGCACAGCCGGCGGCGGTCCGGGAAAGGGGTCACTCCTTGCGGGAGGACTCCCACTGGCGCACCCGGGCGGCATAGGCGCGGGCCACCGTGCGCAGCGCGGCCTCGGGGTCCCGCCCCGCCTCCCGTGCCCTGCGGACGAGCTCGAACAGCTCCACGCCCAGTTCCTCGCCGCTCTCCTCGGCCAGTTCGCGCCACACCTCCTGGGGAACCCCGGCGCGGGCGGCGCGCCGCTGCAGCTGGGCCGCCAGCGACAGCGCCGGCTGCCCCATCGCCACGCCGTCCAGGATGGAGGCCTTCTCCCCCTTGGCGGCGCGTTCGGCGGCCTTGATCTGCTCCCAGTTGGCGTTGACCTCGTCGGCGTCGGCCACCGTCACGTCGCCGAAGACGTGCGGGTGGCGGCGCACCAGCTTGTCGACGATGCCGGCGGCCACATCGTCGATGGTGAAGCGGGTGTCGTCGGTGCGCTCCTCGGCGACGCGGGCGTGGAAGACCACCTGCATCAGCACATCGCCCAGTTCCTCGCGCAGCGCCGCATAGTCGCCGTCCTCGACGGTGTCGGCCAGCTCGTAGGCCTCCTCCAGCAGGTACGGCACCAGCGTGGCGTGGGTCTGCTTGCGGTCCCAGGGGCACTGGCGGCGCAGCGTGTCCATCACCGACACCAGGTCCAGCAGCCGCGCCCCCGGCAGGTCGTAGGAGCCGTGCAGCACCTCGACCTCCACCGGCTCGGGCGCGGCGACCACCAGTTCGCCGACCCGGCGCATCAGCTCCTCGTCCCCGTCGGGGTCGGCCACCCACACCACGGCCCGGTCGGCGGCGGCCCGCACCAGCAGCTCGGCCAGCGGACCGGCCTCGGTCCGCTCGACGATCTCCACGGCGACATCGGCCTCGCGCAGGTACGGCAGCTGCGGCTGCCCGTCGCGGGCCAGCACCCGGTCGGCCGAGCGCAGCGCCTGCCAGGCCCGCCAGCTCAGCAGCCCGGCCGGCACCCGGTGGGTGGTCGCCAGCACGGTCAGCCCCATGTCAGCCGGCGCTCCCCGGAGCCCGCCCGGTGCCGGTCTCGCCCTTCGACAGCCGGTGGACGACCGGGCCCACCGCCAGCTGGTCGATCCGGAACGTGCCGTACCGGGGGTTGATCTTGATGTTCATGCGCCGGGCGGTCTCGGTGTACAGCGCCACCGCCCGGCGGTTGGCCTGGACGTTGCGCTCGCTGCCCTGCACGCCGTCGTCGCCGTAGCGCCGCAGCAGCTCCTGCTGGATGTGCAGGTCGCGGAACAGGTCGCGGGTGTAGCCGACCGGAAGCCCCAAGGCCAGGGTGGTGGACTCGGCCTCGCGCTGCCCGCCGAACTGCTCGATCAGCCGGTCGACCCGGCTGTTGCCGGCGTCGATGCCCTGTTCGCGGGCCACCCGGTCGGAGATGCGGATGCGCACCAGGTGCGAGAGCGCAAGGCGCATCTCCGACTCGCTGACCGAGTCCAGCGGCAGCTGCTGGCCGGGGGCGGAGGTGCGGCTGCGCTTCATGTTGGCCTCGGGGTCGGCGCGGAACTGCTCGTTCCACTGCCGGACGGTGCGGTCCAGCGAGGCGGTGGTGATCCGCTCGTCGCCGATGATGACCGCCGAGCCCATCTTCATCGGCTGGCAGGAGGTCAGCAGCACGGCGGCGACCCCGGCCGTCAGCGCCGTCTTCACGGGGATACGGAACACGAGGCTCCCATCGTCACAAGTCGTCTTCACTAGGTGCGCGCGGGCTCGGCGAACATTGCCTCCACCAGGTCGGTGGCCCACTTCAGCAGGGCGACGTCCCGCAGCGGGCGGCCGCCCAGCGGCGCCGTCTTCGGCGCCGGCACCAGCAGGGTACGCGCAGCGGCCTTGTAGATGCTCTTGGGGTACAGCCGCTGCAGCCGCACCTGCTTGGAGTCCGGCAGCTCCACCGGGGCGAACTTGATGTGGTTGCCCTGGACGGTGACCTCGGTGAGCCCGGCGCGGCGGGCGCGGGCCCGGAACCGGGCGACCTCCAGCAGGTTGAGCACCGGCTCCGGCGGGGCGCCGAAGCGGTCGGTCAGCTCATCCCGCACCTCGGCGATCTCCTCGTCGGAGGTGATGGCGGCGATCCTGCGGTAGGCGTCCAGCCGCAGCCGCTCCCCCGGCACATAGTCGTGCGGCAGGTGCGCGTCGACCGGCAGCTCCACCTTGGTCTCCGGCAGCTGGGGCGGCTCGGGCTCGCCGCCGGCCTTGGCCTTCAGCTCGCGGACGGCCTCGCCGACCATCCGCACATACAGGTCGAAGCCGACGCCGGCGACGTGGCCGGACTGCTCCACGCCCAGGATGTTGCCGGCCCCGCGGATCTCCAGATCCTTCATCGCCACGTACATGCCGGCGCCCATCTCGGTGTGCTGGGCGATGGTGGCCAGCCGCTCGTGCGCGGTCTCGCTCAGCGGGCTCTCCGGCGGGTACAGGAAGTAGGCGTAGCCGCGTTCGCGGCCCCGGCCGACCCGGCCGCGCAGCTGGTGCAGCTGCGACAGGCCGTAGGTGTCGGCGCGGTCCACGATCAGCGTGTTGGCGTTGGGGATGTCCAGGCCGGACTCGACGATGGTGGTGGCCACCAGCACGTCGTAGTTCTTCTCCCAGAAGTCCACCATGACCTTCTCGAGCTGGTGCTCGTTCATCTGGCCATGGGCGGTGGCGATGCGCGCCTCGGGGACCAGCTCCTTGAGCTTGGCGGCCACCCGGTCGATGGAGCGGACCCGGTTGTGGACGAAGAACACCTGCCCTTCGCGCAGCAGCTCGCGGCGGATGGCGGCGGCGATCTGCTTGTCGTCGTACGGGCCGACGAAGGTCAGGATCGGGTGCCGCTCCTCCGGCGGGGTCAAGATGGTCGACATCTCCCGGATGCCGGTCAGGCCCATCTCCAGCGTCCGCGGGATGGGGGTGGCCGACATCGCCAGCACGTCCACCTGGGTGCGCAGCCGCTTGAGCTCTTCTTTGTGCTCGACCCCGAACCGCTGCTCCTCGTCGATGATCACCAGGCCCAGGTCCTTGAAGCGGGCCTGCGCCGAAAACAGCCGGTGGGTGCCGATCACCAGATCCACGGTGCCGTCGGCCAGGCCGCGCAGGGTCTGTTCGACCTCGGCGTCGGTCTGGAAGCGGCTGAGCGGTTTGACCACCACCGGGAAGGGGGCGAAGCGCTCGGTGAAGGTGGACAGGTGCTGCTGCACCAGCAGCGTGGTGGGCACCAGCACCGCCACCTGCTTGCCGTCCTGGATGGCCTTGAACGCCGCGCGCACCGCGATCTCGGTCTTGCCGTAGCCGACGTCGCCGCAGATCAGCCGGTCCATCGGGACCGGTTTTTCCATGTCGGCCTTGACCTCTTCGATCGCCGCGAGCTGGTCGGCGGTCTCGGTGTAGGGGAAGGCGTCCTCCAGCTCCCGCTGCCAGGGGGTGTCGGGGCCGAAGGCGTGGCCGGGGGTGGCCATCCGCGCCGAGTACAGCCGGATCAGCTCCCCGGCGATCTGCCGGACGGCCTTGCGCGCCCTGGCCTTGGACTTGGCCCAGTCGGCGCCGCCGAGCCGGTGCAGGGTGGGGGACTCCCCGCCCACGTAGCGGGTGATCTCCTCCAGCTGGTCGGTGGGGACGAACAACCGGTCCCCGCGGGCGTACTCCAGCACCAGGTACTCGCGGGTGGCGCCCTGCACGGTGCGGCTGACCATCTCCACGTAGCGGCCGACGCCGTGCTGCTCGTGGACGACGTAGTCGCCGGGGCGCAGCTGCAGCGGGTCGATGCCGCCGCGCCGCCGCGAGGGCATGCGCCGCATGTCCCGGGTGGAGGCGCGCTGCCCGGACAGGTCGGTCTCGGTGAGCAGCGCCAGGCGGGCCGCCGGCCACACCAGGCCGCCGCCGAGCGTCCCGGTGGTCACGTGGACGACCCCCGGCTCGGGGGGCTCGGGCAGGTCGGCCAGGCGGGCGCCCAGGCCCTCCTCGCCCAGCATCTCCGCCAGCCGCGCGGCGGGCCCGTGCCCGGCCGTCACCAGCACCACCCGCCAGCGTTCGTCCACCCAGCGTTTGATGTCGCCGACCATCCGGGCGGTGTCGCCCCGGTACTGCTCGGCGGGGTGGACGTCCAGCTGGACGGCGTCCTCTTCCTCGGGGGTGAGCGCGGTCACCGTCCAGCGGGCCAGGCCGAGGGCGGCCGCCTGCTCGCGCACCTCCGCCAGGTCGCGGAAGGCGGCGGCGCCCAGGTCGATGGGGGCCTGGCCGCCGGCGGCGGCGTTGACCCAGCTGGCCTCCAGGAACTCCTGGCTGGTGCGCACCAGCTCGTGCGCCCGGGTGCGGATGCGCTCCGGCTCGCACACCAGCAGGGACGACCCTTCGGGCAGCAGCTCCACCAGCAGCTGCATCCGGTCGGCCAGCACCGGGGAGAAGGCCTCCATGCCCTCGACCGCCTCGCCGTCGGCGATCCGCAGCAGGACCTCCTCCAGCGCCGGGTGCCGTTCGGCCAGCTCGCGGGCCCGCTGCCGGACGGCGGCGTTCAGCGGCAGCTCCCGGCACGGCGGCGCCCACAGCCCGTCTTGGGCGACCTCCAGGGAGCGCTGGTCGGCGGCCTTGAAGTAGCGGATCTCCTCGACGGCATCGCCCCAGAACTCCACCCGCAGCGGGTGTTCCTCGGTGGGCGGGAAGACGTCCAGGATGCCACCGCGCACGGCCAGCTCGCCGCGTTTTTCGACCAGGTCGACCCGCTGGTAGCCGGCGTCCGCCAGGCGCCGCACGACCTCCTCCAGGTCGGCCTCGTCGCCGGTGCGCAGCCGCACCGGCTCCAGGTCGCCCAGCCCGGAGACGATCGGCTGCAGCACCGCCCGCACCGGGGTGACCACCACATCCAGCGGCCCGGCGGCCACGTCGTCGGGGTCGGGGTGGGCCAGGCGGCGCAGCACCGCCAGGCGCCGGCCGACGGTGTCCGAGCGCGGCGACAGCCGCTCGTGCGGCAGCGTCTCCCAGGCCGGAAAGTGCGCCACCCGGTGGGGGTCCAGAAAGCAGCCCAGCGCCGCGGTCAGGTCCTCGGCCTCGCGGCCGGTGGCGGTCACCGCCAGCACCACGCCCGTCTCGCTCGCCCGGGCCAGCGAGGCGGCCACGATCGGCCACAGCGCCGCCGGGGCCACCAGGTCGTGGTCGGCGCGCGCCCGCCGCAGCGCCTGCGCCAGGGCCCGATCGCCGGCGGCGACGTCCAAAAGTCCAGTAAGAGTCATGATCACCCAGGGTCGGCAGGCCAGGCCGCGACAGCCCCGCCCGGGGGCGGCCCGAAGAACCCGGGGTCCCCGCGGGCGACCTTCCGGGCCGCCTCCAGTCTACGCACCGCCCGGGCGGCCGCCGGTGCGGCGAGCACGCCCCTCGTCCCGCCGGCGGTCATGTCAGGAACACGTCAAGGTACCGCAAATAACGGACGCTGCGGAGTCGGATGGCTACTCTGCGGAGCGTGACCGACCTGTGTACGCCGCCGGTCAGCGACGGCGATCTGTTCTCCGCACGCGCCCGCCAGTACGCCCACGCGCAGCGGGGCCGGCCCCTGCGCATCCTGGAGGCCGGCTGCGGCTGGGGGGGCGGTCTGGACCTCGGCGACGTGGAGCGCCATGTGACCGGGGTGGACCTGGACGTCCCCGCGCTGCGCGCGCACACCGAGGCCCGCACCGACCTGGACGCCTTCCACCTGGGCGACCTGCGCACGGTGCCGCTGCCGCCGCGGGCCTTCGACATCGTCCACGCCCCGTTCCTCATCGAGCGGCTGCCGCACGCCGAGCTGGTGCTGGACCGGATCGTGGCCGCGCTCAAGCCGGGCGGGCTGCTGCTGGTCACGCTGCGCGACCGGGGCACCGCCTTCGGCTTCGTGGACCGGCTGCTGCCGTCCCGCGGCCCGCTGCGGCGCCGCCGCCGCGGCGGCGACGAGCCGCCGCCGGCCGTCTACGAGCCGGTGACCTCCCGCGCGGGCATGCACTGGTACTGCATGATGCGGGGGCTGGCCATCGCCGAGGAGTACCTGTCCGACCGGCTGCTGGCCGGGGCCGGGCGCGGCACCGCGACGATGTGCCGGCTGGTGGCGGCCTGCAGCCGGGGCCGGCTGCCGGGCACCCACAGCGAGGTGACGCTGGTCATCCGCAAACCGGAGAACCGGTTCGCCCGGGTCATCTGACCGCCGCGGCCGCCTCGGTCCGCACCGGTTCCCGCTCGGCCGCCGCAGGAGGCCGGTCCTTGTCACCGGGAACCGGACTCGATGTGCACCGGCCGCCCGCTCGGCAGTATTTTTTGGCGCGTACCCCAACTGACCTGGCCGGCCCGGGATGTCGCCTGGGCCGGGAACGGAGAGAAGCGGTGACCGCCGAAGCCGGCCTTCCTGAGATGCTGCGCGACCTGCCGGCCTGGACGCCCGACCCGGTCGAGCTGGCCGATCTGGAGCTGCTGCTGGCCGGGGCCTACCGTCCGCTGGCGGGCTTTTTGGGTTCGTTCGATGCCGCGATGGTGATCGCCGGTGGGCGACTGGCGGACGGCACGCCCTGGCCGGTGCCGGTCACGTTGGCGGTCCCCAAGGAGATGACCGACTGCGAGCGGCTGGTGCTGCAGGACCCCGAGGGCGTGCCGCTGGCGGTGCTGCAGGTCACCGAGGCCTGGCAGGACCCCACCTCCTCGGGGTGGCGGCTGGCCGGTCCGCTGGAGCCGCTGCGGGCCCCGGCGCACGGACCGTTCCACCGGCTGCGGCGCCGTCCCGAGCAGGTCGCCGCCGAGCTGACGGGCGGCCCGGTGCTGGCGGTGACCACCCGCGAGCCGCTGCACCGCAAGCAGCTCGGCCAGCTCCGCCAGCTCACCGAGCAGCTCGGCGCCACGGTGCTGGTGCTGCCGCTGCTGGGCGGCGACCACGACGAGTCGCTGGTGCGGGCGCTGCTGGCGGTGCGCCGGGAGCTGCCCGAGGGCACGCAGGTGGTGCCGGTGCCGCTGCCGCCGCGCCCGGAGGCCCCGTCCGGCTCCGACCGCGACCTGCTGCTGCGCTCGCACGTGGCGGCGGCCTATGGGGCGACCCACCTGATGAGCGACCGGGAGGTCGAGGGCGGTGCGATCCCGGCGGTGGTGCCCGAGCCGTGGGCCTATGACGCCGACGTGGAGGTGTGGCGTCCCCTGGCCCGCATCGACCCCGAGCACGTGCGGGCCGAGCTGACCCAAGAGGAGCTCAACGAGCTGCTGGACAAGGGCGAGCCGATCCCCGAGTGGTTCACCCCGCCGGCGGTGGCCGCCGAGCTGGCCGCGGCGCGCCCGCCGAAGCTGCGCCGCGGGCTGACGGTGTTCTTCACCGGATTGTCGGGCTCGGGCAAGTCGACGGTGGCGCGCGGGCTGGCCGACGCGCTGATCGAGCGCGGCGGACGCACCGTGACGCTGCTGGATGGGGACGTGGTGCGGCGGCTGCTGTCGGCCGGGCTGACGTTCTCCAAGGCCGACCGGGACCTCAACATCCGGCGGATCGGCTATGTGGCCGCCGAGATCACCCGGCACGGCGGGGTGGCGATCTGCGCGCCCATCGCCCCGTACGCGGCCACCCGCGCCGAGGTGCGCAAGATGGTGTCGGCGGTCGGGGATTTCGTGCTGGTGTATGTGGCCACTCCGCTGGAGGAGTGCGAGCGGCGCGACCGCAAGGGCCTGTACGCCAAGGCGCGGGCGGGGCTGATCCAGGAGTTCACCGGCATCTCCGATCCTTATGAGGAGCCCGACGACGCCGACCTGGTGCTGGACACCTCCCAGATGACCCCTGAGGAGGCGGTGCAGCGGGTGCTGGACCTGCTGGTGGCCGGGGGCTGGGTGCGACCGGAGTGAATTCCTGAGACCTGCGTATTCTGGTGGGCGGTTTGCCAGAATTGTCCACTAAATAAGTAGGTCATGCCGATGCACTTCGACTACGCCATGGCGCTCGGCTCGTTCCTGGTGGCCATCGTCATCGGGCTCACCGGCATGGGCGGCGGCGCGCTGATGACGCCGATGCTGGTGACCTTCTTCGGGGTCTCCCCGCTGACGGCGGTCTCCAGCGACCTGGTGGCCGCCGCGGTGATGAAGCCGGTCGGCAGCGCCGTGCACTACCGCCGGGGCACCATCGACATGCGCCTGGTGGGCTGGCTGTGCGTCGGCTCGGTGCCGGCCGCCTTCTGCGGGGTGCTGGTCGCCCGCGCCCTGGGCGACGGCGAAGAGGTCCAGGACGTCATCCGCAACGCCATGGGGGTCGCGCTGCTGATCGCCGCCGCCGGGCTGGCGGTGCGGATCTACCAGGCGATGGTGGACCGGGCGGCCCGCCACCCCAAGGCACGGCGGCGCACCGCCGAACCGGGCGAGCCGGCCGCCGTGGAACCCCCCGCGATCAAAGTGCGGCCCATCCCCACCGCGCTGGTCGGCGCGATCGGCGGGCTGGTGGTCGGCATCACCTCGGTGGGCTCCGGCTCACTGATCATCGTGGGGCTGCTGGCGCTGTACCCGACGCTGAAGGCCAACCAGCTGGTGGGCACCGACCTGCTGCAGGCGGTGCCGCTGGTCTTCTCCGCGGCGCTGGGGCATCTGCTGTTCGGCGACTTCCACCTGGAGGTCACCTTGGCGCTGCTGGCCGGCTCCATCCCGGGCGTCTACCTGGGCTCGCGGATCTCCTCGCGCGCCCCCGGCGGCCTGATCCGCCGGCTGCTGGCGCTGGTCCTGCTGGCCTCCGCGCTGAAGATGTTCGGTCTCGGCCCCACCGCCATGGCCTGGAGCCTGCTGGGCGCCATCGCCGCCGCCGTCGCGGTGTGGCTCTTCGTCCGCCACCGCCACGGCCTGCCGCTGCTGCGGCCGGCGCGGGACGAGCCGCAGCGGGCCGGCGCCGTGGCCGACCGGGACTCCTGAGCCGCCCCGCGCCCGCCCCAGACCCCTTGGCGGCGCTTTCCGGCGCTCTGCCCGCGTTTCCCGTAGACTCTCCCAGCCTGCGCCCTGGGCAGGAGGACCGAGCTGGGAGCATGGGAATGGACTGGGCACACGACACCGTGGACGTCCTGGGTGTCGAGGTGAGCCGGCTCGACGCCGAGCGCTTCAGCGAGCTCATGGCCAAGGCCATCGCCACGCGGCGCCGGCTGACCGTGACCTTCGCCAACCCGAACTATGTGATGGCGGCCCGCAAGGACGCGCGGCTGCGCCAGATGATCAACTCCTTCGACCTCGTCCTGGCCGACGGGTGGGGCGTGGTGATGGCGACGCGGATCTTCGGCCGCCCGGTGCCCTGCCGGATGGCCAACGACGACCTCACCGACGAGTTCTTCGGCCTGGCCGCCCGGCACAACTGGCGCACCTACCTGCTCGGCAGCGCGCCCGGCGTCGCCGAGACCGCCGCGGCCAACCTGCGCCAGTGGTACCCGGGGCTGCCCATCGTCGGCGTCCAGCACGGGCACTGGGCCGATGAGTCGGGCCGCATCCCGCCCGCCGATGCCGACCGGCTCGTCAAGGAGATCAACGCCGCCCGCCCGGACATCCTGCACGTGGGCCTGGGCACCCCGCTGCAGCAGATCTTCGTGACCGAGAACCGGGACCGGCTCGACGTCCCGGTGATCGTCACCTGCGGCGCCTACCTGGAGCATTTGAGCGAGCGCCGGGACTGGTACCCGGCATGGGTGCTGCGGCTGCGCCTGGGCTGGCTCTACCGCCTCAGCCGGGACCCGAAGCGGCTGTGGTACCGCTACACCATCGAGCTGGGCTCTTATGTGCTGCGGGTGTTCGCCCACCGGATCCGTCACGGCAAGCAGTACTGAACCCTTCCGGCACGCCTCCTCCGGCCGAGGGCGCTCTGCTCACCGGCACTTTTCAGCACGCCGTCCCGGCCCTGCAGCGTCGCAACGCCCTGAGGTTTCCGCCCCCGGCCCTCAAGATGCACGCCGGGAAGGGCTCACCCGGATGAGGCCGTTCTCTCCTCGGCGAGCCGGTCGAGCAGGTCCGGGATCTCCGGATGCGCCAAGCGGTCGATCTTGCGGGCGAAGAAGGCGTCGCTGGCGCGCAGATCGGGCAGGTGCTCGGCGGTGATGATCTGCGGGTGCAGCTGCCGCCTTCCCCACTTGATGTAGCGCTTGCTGTCGTGCGCCACGTTCGGGGCCGGGTGGACGTTGAGCGTCATCGAGGCGATGAACGTCTCGTCCGGGATCGGCGCAAAGCGCAGGTAGGACAACATCCGCTCGGACATCTGCCGTGCATCCAGCACCGCGGCGACGGTGGGCGCCGACAGGTTGAACCACATGTCCCCCACATACAGCTCAACGCCGTTCCGATACGGGTGACGGCGTTTGAACGGCAGCGTCACCGAACGGCGGGAAAACGGTACGCGCCGCTTGTAGAGGTAGCGACGGCGAGTCAGCGCCTGCCAGGGGATGACGTCCTCGGCCGGGTCGGGGCCCACCCGGAAATATCGAAGGTAGGCGTCGTAGGGCGAGCCGGCGAGTTCCTGCTCGATGGCGCTCATCTTCCGGATCGGATAATCCTGCCCGGACACCAGCAGCGCCCAGGAGAACTCCGGAACGTTCCGGGCGACCCACTGCAGCGTCTTCCACTGCGCCTGCACCAGCGACAGCCTGCCCCACTTGCAGGGGATCGGATCGGGGATCACCGCCACCTGCGACGAGGGCGGAATCGACAGCGGCTCCCCGGAGGGGTCGTGATGGATGACGGCGAAGCTATTGGTTCCCTCGGTGATCCGGTGGATCAGGCGTGTCACCTGCTCACTGTCGCGGTGCGAAAGCACGATCACCGCAATCGGCCCTTTGGACATCGCTCCCCCGTTTCGGTTCCCCAGCGTCGTCCCGCGAGCCTATGTGCCGCTTATCCACACGGCGTTCAGTTATCACGAACGTTACTTGCGGTAACTCGCAAGCCATTTTGTGCGACTCCCCGCGTCGCACCGATCACGCTCCGGCGGCGTTTTTCGCTCCGCGGCCCATGCTCCCGCGCCGCCGCCCACTGCGGGAGGGCCTCCTGCGACCGCAGTCGGCCATGACGGCAATGCACCGGCAGAAGCACACCGAAAAGATCAATAGGGGAACCGCCCACCGCGCCAGTGACAGTTTACTCACAGAAAGTGACGACAATGATTGACGGGGCGGCCACGGCGGTATGCTCCGGTCACCGCAACCGGTCGAAGGCCATACCGAAAACGGCACTGTGCTGCGATGTGCGGGCGCACCCGCTACTCTGAGCGGCAATTTACACAGCGGCCCCGCGCGCCGCATCCGTCAGAAAGGAACGGTCCGTGTCAGCTCATCGGCCACCAGATCGGTTCCCTTCCCGCCATCACCGGCCCGACGCGCGGCGTTCGCAACCGTTGCCTCCTCGACGGCGGCGCAGGCAGCGAAGGCGCGTCAGGACACGCGCCCTCGTGGCGTTGGGCGCGGCCGGAGCGACAGTGGCCGCAGGCGTCCTCGCCGCCGACGTGGCGCCCCTCCCGCGCCGCGCCCCGGCCACGATGACCGCCACGGACGGGGATCCGCTGGCCGTGCCCCCCGTGGCCGACACCTATGTGGTGCGGCAGATGGATTGGCTCAACAAAGGGTCCGCCGAAAAACTGACGGCCTCCCATTGGAGCGACTGGCACACCGAGGCTTATGTGTCCTTCGTCGTTCCGCCCGGGGTGAAGAACCTGCGCAGCGCCCGGCTGCGGTTCACCTTCAACCGCCTCGACCACCAGCCCGCCACCGTGGAGCTGCGCTCGCTGCCCACCACCGGCTGGTCCGAAAAGGACACCACGTGGGCCAACCGCCCCAAAGCCGGTGAGGTGCTGGCCACCGCCGAGATCACCGCCCAAGGCACCCGGGAGCTGTCCTTCGACGTCAGCTCGTGGGTCAACGGTCCGGGCACCTACGCCTTCGCCCTGACCAACCCCAACTACTGGTCGGCGGCCTCGCTCTACTCCCGGGAGGCCGGCGCGCGGGGGCCGCGGCTGATCCTGACCCCCGCCAAGGAGAACGGCGGGCGGCCCTCCCCCACCGTCCCGGCGGCCCCGTCGCCGACGCCGACCGCGACGGCCACGCCGAAGCCGACCCCGACCGCGAGCGCGACCTCCCAGCCGTCGCCCGACACCAGCGCTCAGCCGCGTCCGCCCGCGCAGCCGTCCCAGCCGCCGGTCAAGCCCGCCGACGCCCCGCTGTGCGGCGCCTCGTTCAACACCCTGCCCGGAGAGACCTTCCAGCAGGCCCTGGCGCGGGTCGACAAGTACTACGGCGGGCTCCAGATGGTCCGCATCTTCTACGCGGGCCTGCCCTCCAAGTGGCCGGGCAAGATGGACGTCGGCAAGCGGCCCATCGTGGTGTCGTTCAAGATGAACCCCCGGGACGTGCTGTCGGGCAAGCACGACGGCTACATGCGCGAGTGGTTCGCCACCGCCCCCAAGGACCAGGACATCTACTGGGTCTACTACCACGAGCCCGAGGACAACATCCGCAGCGGCGAGTTCACCGCCCCGGACTACCGGGCGGCCTGGAAGCGGCTGCGCTCCCTGGCCGACCAGGCCGGCAATCCCCGCCTGAGGGCCACGCTGGTCCTGATGAGCTGGACCCTGGACGCCCGGTCCGGGCGCAACTGGCGCGACTACTACCCGGGCCGCGACGTGATCCAGGTGCTCGGCTGGGACGTGTACAACCTGCTGGACAAGAAGGGCCTCTACGAGCCGCCCAAGCAGATGTACCAGAAGGTCATCGAGGTCAGCGAGCAGGAGAAACTGCCCTTCGGTATCGCCGAGACGGGCAGCTACCTGGTCGGCGGGGACACCGGCGAAAAGCGCGCCAAGTGGCTGCGGGAGATGGTCGCCCACCTCGGCAAGGCCGGTGCCCTGTGGGTCGCCTACTTCGACCTGGACTGGCCCTCGGGTGACTTCCGGCTGCTGGATGCGCCGAGCCGCAAGGCCTGGCAGGACTTCTGCCGCGACTGAGCCTGCCGGCTCTCCGCCCAGCAGCTGAACGGGTCGGCCCGCCCGGAGGGCTTCCGGGCGGGCCGACCCGTGTCACGGCGGCTCTTTCCCGCCGCCCCTCATGAGCCGAACCGGCGCCCCCGCGCCATGCCCTGGACGGCCCGGCGAATCATGGCGACCGCCATACGCGCCGAACCCGCCGTGCACGGCACGCGGCGAAGCCCCCGCCCGGTCCCGTCCCTTCACCGGGTTCAAGCCCTATGCCGGCCCTGCCGGGCCAGGAGAACGCGAGCCTGAAGCCGACCGTGGCGGCCCTGATGGGTGCCCCGGCCCTGCCGGGCCAGGAGAACGCCCCCAAGCAGACCCCGGCCGTAGCGGCCGGCGCTCCTGCGGGCCGGAGCCCTTCGCACTCCCTGGTCCGCACGCCGGGGCACAACAAGACGGCCGCCCGGGATTCCCGGGCGGCCGTCCCTTCTCCGGGCTCAGGCCCCTAGATCAGCTCTGACGGGCCAGGATGATGGTCCACATCAGGCCCCGGCTGGCCGCGTCGGTCGTGGCGACCAGGCCGCCGTAGGAGCCGGTCGGAACCGGGCCGTCGGTGTCGCCGACCAGGGTCATGATCCGCCCGCCGCCGGAGCCGACGCCGGTGCCGCGGATGGTCGGACCGCTGGGCGCCGTCCACTCGGTGGTGCTGGAGGACTTGTCCGCCCAGTAGGAGATCGCCCACGCACCGGCCGAGCTCACCGTGACGGTGGGCGTGGCGTGCTCGGTGACGGTGCTGGCGTCGACCCGTCCGCTGATGGCCGCGACCGGGTTGCCGGTGTCGGTGCCCTCGTAGGCCAGCAGCCGCAGGTCGACCTTGGCGTAGTCGCTGACCCCGACGCTCACCGTGGAGCCGGCGTCGCCGGCGGTGGCGACCCGCTTCCAGACCGTGGAGACCGCGCTGCCGGCCGTCTGGGTGCCGATCTGGGTCCACCCGGCCGGCGGCGTGATCGTGACGCTGGTGCTGTTGGCGGTCATGATGAGCACCATGCCGTCGCCCGGCTGGACGCTGCTGGGCACGGTCACCGTCGCCTCGCGGGTGTTGGCGTTGAAGCCGGCGCCGCCCCGGTAGCCGATCGCGGTGGCGTTCTGCGTCACCGACACCTGCTCGGTGACGGTGCCCTGGCCGCCGCGGTTGTCGGTCACGGTCAGCTTGACCGTGTAGGTGCCGGGCTCGTCGTAGGTGTGCTCGACGGTCTTGCCGGTGCCGGTCTTGCCGTCACCGAAGTCCCACGAGTAGGAGGCGATGGTGCCGTCCGGGTCCTCAGAGGCCGAGGCGTCGAAGCTGCACTCCAGCTGATCGCACTGGCTGGTGAAAGAAGCCTCGGGCAGCTCGTTGGGCACGCCGCTGTACAGGAACACCGCGCGGCCCCGCCAGTCGTTGCTGTCGACCAGCTGGGGCGTCCCGGAGGGCACGCCGTTGACGAAGTTCATCCGGTAGAGCCGGCCGCTGGAGCTGTTGTTGACGAAGTACAGCTTGTCGCCGTGGACGAACATCCCGCCGACCGAGCTCCAGTTCACCCCGGACATGTTGCCCACGGCGGTCAGCTCCTGGGCGCCGACCACGTTGCTCTCCGGGGTGAAGTAGCGGTAGTACAGCGCCGACTGGCCGCGGGTGTAGTAGATCCGGCCGTTGGCGAAGAACATGCCGGTGATGTTGGGCACCTGGTTGTGCCAGGTCGACATGTTGGTCAGCTGGTCGGCGGTGTTGATCTCGGTCACCGTCGTGCCCAGCGTCTCCCCGTCGAAGGAGCGCCGGTAGAACTTGCCGTTGGAGTGGCCGTAGAACAGCTCGCCGTTGATCATGAAGGCGCCGCGCATGGTGCGCCAGTCGAAGCCACCCGTGGAGTGGTTGACGGTGCTTCCGGCGGTGGAGCCGTCGAAGGAGCGGTGCCGCAGGAAGTTCTGCGCGGCGAGCCCGAGGCCGCCGGCGTAGTAGACGTTGCCCGGCAGCTCACCGGTGTGGTTGGGCTTGACCTTGGTCCCGCCGGCCAGCGGGAACATCGCCAGCTTGGGGTGCCACTCGCCGCCGGCCTCGTCGGTGTCGCTGCCCATCCACAGGCCCTCGGAGGTGGCCAGCAGGTCGAAGACGCCGACGCCGCGGGTGCGGCCGGGGTTCCAGGAGAAGGGCAGCCCGTTGGCCGGGTCGAGGGCGGCGATGCCCTCCCGGGAGACGGCGCCCTGGCCGGCCTTGTCGGAGCCGAAGGGGTTGTTGGCCCAGCGGAAGTGCCCGCCGACGTAGACGGCGGCGTCGGTGACCTCCACCGCGTAGCTGGTGTCGCCGCCGGTCCAGTTCACCCAGGTGGGCTGCTGGTCGGCGCCACCGGCGGTCTCCCAGCGGGCGTGGGTGTCGCACAGCTTCGGCGGGCCGCCGGAGTAGGCCCCGGTGGTGGTGATCACGAAGAAGGAGCCGTCGGGCGAGAAGTCCACGTCCCGCATGTAGGTGTGGAACGACGAGGAGCACAGCTCCGCGTAACGCGTGGTGCTCCAGGGGGCCAGCGTGGCCTGCTCGCCGCTCAGGTCGATCATGGCCACCTGGTTGCGGGTCTGCCCGGCCACCGAGTTGAAGTTGCCGATGATCACCAGCTTGGAGCCGTCGGGCGTGATGTCCATCTTGTAGACGAGGGTCACGCCCAGGCCCCGGTGCGTGCCGGAGATGTTGAGGTCCAGGAAGTTCAGCAGCGCGCCGGTGTTGGGGTTGACCGCCGCCAGGGCCGGACGGGAAACCCCGTTGACGTGGGTGAAGTCACCGGCGACGTACAGCCGCCCGTTCGCCAGGCGAAGGTCGCGCACCCGGCCGTTGGTCTGCACGGAGAAGCTGCTGATCACCTGGCCGGTGGTGGCGTTGATCCGCACCAGCCGGGAGGTGGAGGCCCCGCCCACGCTGGTGAAGGTGCCGCCGACGTACAGCGACTGGCCGTCGGAGGCGGGCAGCAGCACGCTGACCTCGCCGTTGCCGACGTTGGGGTTGAAGCCGGCGTCGATCTCGCCGGTGGTGGCGTTCATGGAGAACAGCCGGTTGCGGGTCAGCATCGGCTTGCCGCCGCCCGGCTCCTTGACCTGGGTGAAGTCACCCCCGATGAAGATCCGGTCGCCGATCTTGACGATGGACTTGACCGACCCGTCCTGGATCTGCGGGGTGTAGTCCACCGGGTCGTCGGAGACGATCCGGTTGTGCGGTTCTCCGGTGGCCGGACTGGCCTGCGCCACAGTGGGCACGCCCACCAGCGCACCCGTGGCCATGGCCAGCCCGGCCATGACCGACACAGCTTTTCGCAAGCGCATAGCGCTCCTCATGTCGTTCCTACCGGGCACATCCAGCCCGGCGCCCCATGTGTTCTCGGCCTGCACCCCCGATGGCCGATCCACTCATATAGCCGAGTACACCCACACCTACGTGGCGCATAAGGTATCGCTGGACACACGCGGCAGACCAGGGAACCGCTAACGTTCTTATCTCACCCCCCTGCCAGGGCACATCTGGAGCGAACGTGACATCCACGTTGACGCCGTCGCGGCCACTCCTGCCGTGGCGGTTGCCCACCGGATGGCCACTGAGTGTGATCTTCCTGGGGTATCCGCTGTGGTGGCTGCTGGGTTTGGGTCACATCGTCTTCATGGCGATGACCGTGCCCATGGCCATGTTTCTGTGGCGCCGCAGAAACACCCTTGTGGCCCCCGCGGGATTCGGCCTGTGGCTGTTCTTCATCGTCTGGGTTCTGCTGGGCGTCACCGTGCTGTGGGTGCACGCCCCCGGCGCCTCTCCCGAAGGCGGCATCACCCGGCTGCTGGTCTTCGGCTGGCGGATGGTCTGGTACCTGTCGTTCACGGTGGTGCTGCTCTACATCTGCAACAGCAGCGAAGAAGAGCTGCCCACCGGCAGGGTCGGCCGCCTGCTGGGCTTCATGTTCATCGTGACCACGGTCGGCGGGCTGGTCGGCACGTTCTGGCCAACCCTGCAGCTCACCTCCCTGATGGAGATGCTGCTGCCGCACGGCCTGGCCTCCAACGCCTTCCTGCGGGACGCCATCCATCCCAAGGTCGCCGACGTGTCGACGATCCTGGGCTTTGAGCAGTCCCGCCCCATGGCGCCCTTCGCCTACTCCAACACCTGGGGCGCCGCCTACGCCTTCTTCCTGCCGTTCTTCGTCCTCACCTGGATCGTGCGCGCCCGCGGCAGGCGGCGGATCGCCGGCTGTGTGATTTTGATCGCCTCGCTGTGGCCGGTCGTCTACTCGCTCAACCGGGGCCTGTGGGGGGCGCTGATCCTGATCGGGGTGTTCGGCCTCATCAGGCTGGTCGCCATCGGCGGCGCCCGGGTGCTGGGCTGGACCATCGCCGGGTTGTGCGCCGGCGCGCTGATCATCGCGGCCTCGCCGCTGCCCGGCATGGTGCAGTCCCGGCTGGACAACCCGCACAGCAACACCCGGCGGACGCTGCTGGCCGTCGAGACGGTCAAAAGCGCGTGGACCGGATCGCCGCTGCTGGGCTTCGGCTCCACCAGGGACGTGGAGGGCGACCTGGACTCCGTGGCCGGCGGGGAACGCCCCGGGTGCAAAGCGTGCGCCCCTCCTCCGCTGGGCACCCAGGGCCACCTGTGGTTGCTGATCTTCGCGCACGGCCTGGTCGGCACCGTGGCGTTCCTGGCGTTCTTCACGCTCCGGTTCGTCCGGCACTGGCGGGACCGGTCGGCCTATTCCCTGGCCGGCTGTTGCGTGCTGCTGTCGTGCGGTCTTTTCCTATTCACCTACGACCTGGTGGAGGTACCGCTGTACACGGTGATGGTGGCGGTGGCGCTCATGTGGCGCGCCAAACGGGACAACCCCGTCCTGCCGGTGCTGGAGAGGGTCCGGTGAGCGTCGATCAGGCCTGGGTGGACGCCGTGGCCGAGCTGTGGCCCGGCGCGTCGGTGCGGGTGACGACGAGCGCCGACCCGGTTGCGGCCGGCCGCCGGGAACTGGCCTTTTTGCCCAACGCCGCGCGGCCGCGGCTGCTGCTGCCGGTGGAGAGCGCGGCCGCCTCGGCGGCGGCGCTGCGGCGCTACAGCCACGATCTGGGCCTCCGGCAGCGGATCTCGCGCAGCGTGAGCGCGCTGGCGCTGCGCAGCGGGGGGCCGCAGCGGGCGCTGCGCGACCGGCTGCGCATCGACGGGGGCGGGGAGTCGGTGGAGGACCGGCTGAGCGAGCTGCTCGGCCGGCGGGTGCTGGTCAGCGTCGGCCTGGGCACCGCCCGCGCCAACCGCAAGCCCATCCTGCACGTCCTGACCCCGCAAGGCCGCGCGCTGGCCTTCGTCAAGGTCGGCGACACCTCCACCGCCCGCGCGCTCATCGCGCAGGAGGCCGCCGCGCTGCGCTACCTGAGCACCCGCAGCCTTCCCGGCGTCACCGTCCCCGAGGTGCTGCACCTGGGCGACTGGCAGGGCCGGGGGCTGCTGGTGCTGTCGGCGCTGCACACTTCCGCCCTCGGCTGGCGGCCGCGGCGCACGGTCCCGCTGGCGGCCATGCGCACGGTGTTCGGCGCGGTGGAGGTCCGCCGCGCCGCGCTGGCCGACAGCACGTTCTGGGCCGCGATGACCGAAGTGCCCGCCCAGGTGGCGGACGGGCGCCGGGCCGAGCGGCTGGCCGAGGTGATCAAGCGCGTCGAGAGCGCCTACGGCGATGTGGAGCTGGACTTCGGCGCCTGGCACGGCGACTGGACGCCGTGGAACATGGCCTGGCATCGGGGACGGGTGCAGCTGTGGGACTGGGAGCGGTTCTCCCGTGACGTGCCCAACGGTTTCGACCTGCTGCACTACCGGCTGCAGGAGGCGTCGCGGGCCAAGGGCGCCGACCCCTATGGCACCTGGCCGGCCGGCGCCGTGGCCTGCCTGGCCCCGCTGGGGCTGACCGGGCGGACCGCCCTGGCCACCTTGGAGCTGTACCTGCTGGAGCTGTGCCGTCGGTACCAGCTGGCCGCGCAGGAACCGATCGGGGACCCGCTGCGGCCGACGGCCGACCGGTTGCTGGATCTGCTGGCCGAGCGGGCCGGCGGAGCGCATGACGGGAGCGTGAGGTGATCTCGCGACGTGACGCCCCGCAGTGGGTCAAGGAAAGCGGCCGCGCCATCTCCAGAACGGGCGGGCGGCTGACCGCCAAGGGCCGGATGATCCCCGACTTCCTGCTGGTGGGCACCCAGCGCGGCGGCACCACGTCGCTGTTTCGCGCGCTGGCCGCCCATCCGGCCATCGTCCAGCCCAACTTCCACAAGGGCGTGCATTACTTCGACGTCAATTACCACCGCGGTTTCAACTGGTACCGCGGGCATTTCCCGTTGCGGGCGACGGCCTACCGGCGCGCGCCCGCCGGGACACGCCCGCTGGCCTTCGAATCCGCCGGCTATTACATGCACCACCCGCTGGCGCCCCATCGGATCGCCCAGGATCTGCCGGGTGTGAAATTGATCGCGATTCTGCGCGACCCGGTCGAGCGGGCCTACTCGGCCTACAAGCACGAACTGGCCCGGGGTTTTGAAACCGAGCAGTCCTTTGAACGCGCCCTGGAACTGGAGCCGCAGCGGCTGGCCGGGGAGGTCGAGCGGATCAAGGCCGACCCGACTTACCTGAGCCACAGCCACCGGCACCACTCTTACCTGGACCGCGGTCAATACTGCGAGCAGCTGGAGGTGTTGTTCGCCCTGTTCGGGCGGGAACGGGTGCTGGTGCTGTTCGCCGAGGACTTCTTCGCCGATCCGGCGTCCGTCTACGACCGGATCATCGACTACCTGGGGCTGCCGTCCTGGCGGCCCTCCTCCTTCGAACGGCACAACGCCCGTCCCGGCTCGGCCCTGCCGAAGGCGCTGCAGGAGCGGCTCAGGAAACACTTCGAGCCCTATGACGAGAAGCTGGCCGAGATGCTGGGGACCGTACCGCCTTGGCGGCGATGAAGAGCCGGGCCGGCCGCCGCGCGCAGGCGGGACCCGATGTGGTCCCGCTGACGTACTACACCTCGCTGCTGCGGCGGCAGGCCCTGGTGATCGTGGGGGCGGTGCTGCTGGGCACCGCCCTGGGGCTGCTGCGGACGATGACCACCGCCCCCGTCTACACCTCCACGGTCTCGGTGATGGCGCCGGCCGAGCCGCTGCACACCGGCAGCCGGCGGCTGACCGGCCAGGACGGCTCCTCCCGCAGGCCGCGCAACTCCACCATGGACACCGAGGCCCAGCTGGTGCTCTCCAACGAGGTGCTCACCCGGCTGAGCTCCTTTCAGGGCTTCCGGGTCGGCCATGACGAGCTGCGCCGGCGCATCAAGATCACTGCTCCGGCGAACACCCGGGTGCTCAACATCGCCGTCTCGGCGTCCCGGCCGGAGACCGCCCAGCAGGGCGCCGGGATCGTCGCGGAGGCCTATCTGAGTCTGCGCGAGCAGATCGTGGGAGGCGTCCAGCAGCGCAACCGGGAGGCCCTGCAGCGCAGGCGGGCGGTGCTGGAGAAGCGGCTGGCCGCGCTGCCCGGAGACGAGGCGGCGATGCCCCGCCTCACCGCGCGCAGCAGGCGCCAGGCCCTGGTGAACCAGCTCTCTTCGGTGGAAAAGGAGCTGCATGCGCTGGAGAGCCGCGCCATCCAGTCCGGCGAGGTGCTGCGCAGCCCCGCCCTGCCGACCGCTCCCGACGATGTCAACGGGGAGCTCGGCCCGGCCACGGGGGCGGGAGTGGGGCTGATCGTCGGGGTGGGGATCGCGCTGGTGCGCAACCGGCGGCCACGCCTGATCCGCACCGCCGTCGACATCCCGCCGCAGGTGCAGGTGCCGGTCCTGGCGGAACTCGGTCAGCATTCGGCCGCCCGCTCCAACACCTATCGCCGGCTGCGCAATCTCGCCTTCGACAAGCGGGCCTCCACGGTGCTGGTGGCCGGTCTGCCCCCCGAGGCGGGCGTCCGCGTCGCCCGCGGGCTGGCCTCCCTGTGCGTGGAGGGCGGGGCCCGGACCGCGCTGGTGCACGTGGACGCCACCGGCGATGGGAAGGCGCGGCGCGGACACGAGGGCACCGCCGATGAACATGCGTCCTTTCCCGTTTTCCGCACCCCCTCCGGTGAGGGGGACCGCGGATTCGCACGCGCCCTGGCCAAGGCCCGGGAAAAGGCTCAGCTCGTGGTGATCACCGGTGTGGCGCCGCACACGGCCGAGGCGCTGAGCATGGCCGCCATCAGCGACCTCACCTTCATCGTGGTGGAACGGGAACGGGCCTCAGACCGCGAACTGGTCAAGGGAATGCAGGCCTTCGAACAGGCCACCGTTCCCGCGCAAGGGTTGGTGCTCACCGGCCCGCAGAAAGCCTGACCGGCCCTCCATACCACACAACAGTCACCCGCCGGCGGCTGCAATCTCTCCACTAACGGGCCTTACATGAACGCAACCAGACAAGCTGCAGACCAAGATATGGTCAAAGCAGCCACAGGCGCCGCGACCGGACGGACTGAGGGGATTCACGTGCCCACTGACCATCCAGCCCCGGGCGAGGGCCAGCTGATCCGCACCGTGCGCCAGCATCTGCTCCTCCTGGGCATCGTGACGTTCATCACCACCGCGCTCGCGGTCACGGTCGGCTTCCTGCAGGGAACGTCCTACACCGCGACCACTTCGGTGCTGGTGACCCCTCTGGAAGGCAACCCCTACTCCCCGGAGGGCCGCGGTGACGATCTGATCAACCTGGAGACCGAGGCGCAGCTGGTCACCACCGACACCGTCGCCAAGCTGGCCGCCGGCCAGCTGCCCGGCAGCGATCCGGCCCGGCTGCGCGCCAAGGTGTCGGTCAGCGTGCCGCCCAACACCCAGGTGCTCAACATCTCCTACACCGACCAGTCGGCCAGGGGGGCGCGCGACGGCGCGCAGGCGTTCGCCAACGCCTATCTGCAGCACCGCGAGCAGCGCGCCAAGGCGGTCACCGACGGCCAGATGGCCAAGCTGCGCGAGCAGGCCCAGCGGGTGGAGCGGGCGCTGCAGCAGGCCACCCGCCAGCTCAGCGGGGCCAACGCCACCGAACGGGCGTTCCTCAACCAGCGGATCACCGCCTACACCAACCAGCTCGGCGTCATCGACGAGCAGATCAACACCATCGCCAGCACCCCGATCGACCCGGGGCAGATCATCACGCCGGCCGGGCTGCCCAAGAGTTCCGGCCACATGATGCTGCTGATCTACGGGGCGGCCGGCCTGGTGGCCGGGCTGGTGCTGGGAACGGGGCTGGCGCTGGTGCGCACGCGGCTGGACAAGCGGCTGCGGGACGCCGAGAGCGTCGAGGCGCTGGGGCTGCGCACGCTCAGCACGATCCCGGAGGCGCCCTCCTCGGGCGAGGAACTGGTGCTCGTCACCCAGCCGGACGGCCCTCAGGCGGAGGGGTACCGGCGGCTGCGCGCCGCCGTGGTCGCCGGGGCGCCCGGCAAGCAGTACGTGATCTTGGTGGCCAGCGCCACCCCGGGCGGGACCGTCACGCTCACCGCCGCCAACCTGGCGGTGGCGCTGGCCTTCGCCGGCTCGCCCACGATCATGATCGACGCGACCGCCTCGGCGGCCGACCCGCTGGAGCTGTTCGGCCTCAGCCCCGCCAAGGGACTGTCGGACACCCTGATCTCCGGGACCGACCCGGCGACGCTGCTCATTCACGCCGACTCCAACCTGCGGCTGCTGCCGCGGGGACGGGACGCCGCGCAGGCCACCCACCGCTTCAGCGGGCCGCTGATGCGCAGCACCATCAAGGCGATGCGCCGCCGGTCGGACTATGTGGTCATCAACGGCCCCAGCCTGCACGACGCCGACGCCCAGGCCCTGTGCACCCTCGCCGACGCCGTCCTGCTGGTCGTCTCACGCGGGGTGACCACCCGCCAGGACCTCATCCAGGCGCACATCGAAGCCCAGCGCGCCGGCGCGACCGTGATCGGGGCGGTGCTGGAGAGCAGCCCGCTGCCCATCGCCAAGCCCGGCAGGAAACCCGACAGGCGGCCCGGCACGACCGAGCGGCGCGCCGGCGAGTCGTCCACCGACACCGCGCCCATCCCCGCCCCGGTCCCCGACCCCGAGGACGAGCCCGTGGTGTGGGAGGAGCTGGTCACCGGCCGCAAGCCGGTCAAGGACGGCCACGACATCCGCCTGCCCGGCGACCGGGACAACGGGTCGGCGGCCGAGGAGTACCCCACTGACCGGCGCGTGGCCCCGACCCGCCGGTCGGAGCAGCAGGAAGAGTTCTCCATGAAACCCAGCGGCAAGACCGGCAGCGGCGATGGCGACATCTGAGGAGAAGACCGGCGGCAAGGACGGAGGAGGCGGCGATCTCACCCGGCTGGCGCGGGGCGGCTCCCTGAACCTGGTGGGCGCGGTCCTGGCCGGCGTGATGGGGTTCGCCCTGGTCGTCGTCGTCACCCACACCTACTCGCAGCAGACCGCCGGTGCGTTCTTCGCGGCGGTGTCGCTGTTTGTGATCCTGGCGGCGATCTGCGGGCTGGGCACCGACGCGGGCCTGGTGCGCTGGCTGCCCCGGCATCTGGCGCTGGGACGGGCCGCCGCGGCCCGCCGGACCGTCCCGATCGCCCTGCTGCCGGTCTTCGCGCTGGCCGCGACGGCGGCGCTGGCGCTGGCCGTGGCGGCGCCCGCACTGGCCGCCCTGCTGGGCGAGCAGCAGACGGCCGAAGTGACCACGATGCTGCGCGTGCTGGCCGGGTTCCTGCCGGTGGCCACCGCCCACGACCTGCTGCTGGCGGCCACCCGGGGACACGGCACCATGCGGCCGACGGTGCTGATCGAAAAGATCTTCCGGCAGACCGCCCAGGTGAGCGGCGCGGCGCTGGCCGGGCTGCTCACCGACCACCCGGTGGCGCTGGCCCTGGCCTGGGCGCTGCCCTACCTGCCGGGGCTGGCGGCGGCCGCGCTGTGGTACCGCGCCCTGGCCCGCCGCTCCGACGCGCGCATCGGCCCGGGGGAAATGGTGCAGCGGGCCGAGCTCATCTCCGGTTTTTGGCGTTACACCGCGCCGCGCGCCGGAGCGCAGATCTGCCAGACGGCGCTGCAGCGGGCCGACATCATGCTGCTGGCCGCGCTCAGCTCTCCCCGCAACGCGGCCATCTACACCGCGGCGACCCGCTTCATCGTGATCGGCCAGCTGGCCACCCAGGCGATCCAGCAGGTGATGCAGCCCATGGTGAGCCGGCAGCTGACGCTGGAGGACCGCGCCGGCGCCCAGCGGGTCTTCGCCACCAGCACCGCCTGGATCGTGATGGCGACCTGGCCGGTGCACCTGACCGTCGCCGTCGGTGCCCCGGTCTACCTGTCGCTGTTCGGCGAAGGGTACGCCGGCGCCGGGCAGACCACGACGGTGCTGCTGGCGCTGACCATGCTGCTGGCCACCGCGTGCGGCCCCGTCGATGTGATGCTGCTGATGGCCGGCCGTAGCGGGCTGAGCCTGGCCAACAACGTCGCGGCGCTGGCGGTCAACCTGGCGCTGAACCTGCTGCTGATCCCCGATCACGGCGCCACCGGAGCGGCGATCGCCTGGTCGGCGGCTTTGGTGACCCGCAACCTGCTGCCGCTCTTGCAGGTGCGGGCCATGCTCTCGATGACTCCCTTCAGTTCCGCCCTGCTGTGGGCCACGGCGTCGGTATCGTTGTGCTTCGGCGGCATTTCCCTGCTGGCGCGCCTTCTTTTCGGTTCGAACATCGGCGGGCTGGCAGCCGGCCTGGCGCTCGCCTGCCCGGCGTACCTCGCCCTGTTGTGGGCGGGCCGGGAGCGGCTGGCGCTCACCGCGTTCGCTTCGCTGGTCCCCGGGCGCCTGGCCGCCCGGACCGCCCCGACCCCCGACCACCCGACTGCGAGGAGAGCCCATGTCTCCGGCCCTTGATCAGATACGCCGCCGTTCCCGCACCGTGCTGCGCAAGGCGGGGCTGACCCCCAGCGGCCCGCTGTACGGCCGGCTGGTCGACGCCGGCCGCAGCCTGCCCATCCCGCCCAAGGCCCGGGTCGTGCTCTCCACCGCGGTGCTGCGCCGGCCCTGGCGCATCCGCGTCCCGCTGGACCGGCTGCTGCTGGGCGCGCAGAGCGGGTGGACCGCCCGTGAGTTCGCCGAGCGGACCGGTGACCTGCTGTGGCCGTCGACCCCGCTGCTGGAGGGGCCGCACGTGCGGCTGCTGGAACTGGCCGACAGCAAAGAGCACCTGACGGACGAGGAGATCCTCGACAGCGACTACGGCCGGCTGGCCCGGCGCTGCATCGCCGCCGGCGGCCGCTACTTCGGCGCCGCCGACGACGCCGGCATCATCGACTCGGCCCGCACCTTCATCGGCCGCTACAAGGGCACCATTCCCGCCCCGACCAGGCGGCGGCCCGAGCAGAGCGGCGCCTTGGACCCGATCCTGGTGGCCCCCATCCGCCACTCCAGCTACTACCAGGTCCTCGACGGCCACCACCGGCTGGCCGTGGCGGCGCGCAACGGCCACAAGTCGGTGTGGGCGGTCGCCAAATGGCTGCCCGTGACCACTCCCCTGCAGGACCTGCTGCTCAAGATGAGCTGGCTGGACGGCACCCGTGAGCTGTACCAGCCGATCGACGCACCCGAGCTGCGCGACAGCTGGACGACGGTGCGCCAGTGCACCGACCGGCTGGAGAAAATGATCTCTTTCCTGGCCGAACGCCGCATCCCCACCCAGGGGACCTACCTGGATGTGGCCAGCTGCTACGGCTGGTTCGTCAAGGAGATGGGCAAGCTGGGTTTCGCGGCCTCGGGGATGGAACGCGATCCCCTGGCGGTTCCGCTGGGCAAGGCGGTCTACGGACTGCCCGACGGCGCCATCGCCACCGGCGACTGCGTGGACCTGTTGCGCGCCGCCGACCGTACCTGGGATGTTGTGTCCTGCTTCAGTTTGCTCCATCATTTCGTACTCGGTCGCGGCTCTGTCAGTGCCGAGGAGCTTCTCCGGCTGCTGGATCGCGTGACAGGGCGTGTGCTGTTCTTCGATACCGGTCAGGAGAATGAGGAATGGTTCCGGACGTCGCTGAGGGGGTGGAACCCCAAGACGATCGCGGAATTCCTCTCCCGGCACACGTCCTTCGACGAAATCGTCGATCTGGGCCCGGACGCCGACTCCCGTCCCCCCTACCAGGACAACTACGGACGGCACCTGTTCGCCTGCGTCCGGCACGCCTGAACCTTTCTCAGCGCGCGGTCCGGGGTGCCAAAGACGGGGGCCGCGGCGATATCGGGGGTTACGACGTCGCCGGTCACGGCATCCTCCCCGACCGCAAGGATCCCGTCCCTACCTGCGGAAACGGCGTGTTGAAAAAGGTTCACCCAAGCGGCGTCCGGCGCCGTCTGCGGCCGTTGCTGGCGGCGGCGCTGGCGTTTTCCCTCACCGCATGCGCCGTCCAAAGGGGCTACGGTCCCGACGAGGCCCCACCCCCGGGTGACCGGGCCCACGGCCCCGGGGAGGTGTGGAGCTCCGGCCTCAACGAAAACGGCCAGCTGGGGCGGGAAAGCCGGGAAATGGACCTGTCGCTGGGGCCGGTTCTGGGCCTGGGCGGCAAGGGCCGGCTGCGAAACGTCGTGGCGGTGGCCGCGGGCGGCCGGCATTCCCTGGCGGTGCTGTCGGATGGACGGGTGGTCGCCTGGGGAGCCAACGACCATGGCCAGCTGGGCGACGGCACCCGGCGCGACAGCCGGCACCCGGTGCTGGTGCGGGCCCCCGGCTCCGGCAAGGGACA
The DNA here is from genome assembly GCF_001896795.1 of Thermomonospora sp. CIF 1. Taxonomy (NCBI): domain Bacteria; kingdom Bacillati; phylum Actinomycetota; class Actinomycetes; order Streptosporangiales; family Thermomonosporaceae; genus Thermomonospora; species Thermomonospora sp. CIF 1. Next base: position 68,887 of record NZ_MOYN02000011.1, on the reverse strand, counting down.
TCTGAGGGGGGCCGTGGCGGTGGCGGCCGACTCGGACTTCTCCATGGCGCTGCTGAAGGACGGCAGGGTCGTGACCTGGGGCAAGGGCGATGCGGGCCAGCGGGGCATCGGCCGCAAGGAGGCCCCGCTGCTGCCCACCGTGGTGCTGCGCCCCGACGGCCGCAAACCGCTCACCGACGTGGTGCAGATCGCCGCCGACGGCCGTACCGAGCTGGTGCTGCGCAAGGACGGGTCGGTGCTGGCCTGGGGCGCCAACGACTACGGAATGGTGGGGGACGGTACCCGCAAGCAGCGATCCCTGCCGGTGCGGGTGCGCGGCCTGAACGGGCGGCGGTGGCTGAGCGGGGTGAGCAAGATCGCCATCGGCGGGCAGCACGGGCTGGCGCTGCTGAGGGACGGCAGGGTGGTCGCCTGGGGCCGCAACGAGCTGGGGCAGCTCGGCAACGGCACCCGCACCGACAGCACCGTCCCCAAACCGGTGTCGGGTGTGGGCGGCAAGGGCGAGCTGAGCGGCATCGTGGCGATCTCGGCGGCGGAAAAGCACAACTTCGCCCTCACCAAGAACGCCACGCTGGTGGCCTGGGGCAACAACACCGCCGGGCAGCTGGGCGACGGCACGCTGACGCTGCGGGACACTCCGGTCAACGTGGTCGGCACCCACGGTCCCCTGCTGCAGGGCGTGGCCCAGGTGCACGCCGGGGAGGCCCACGGGGTGGCGATCTTGTCCGATGGTTCGGCGCTGAGCTGGGGAGCCGGCCGCAAAGGGCAACTGGGCTGGGGCAAGCGGCTGCACCGCAGCAGACCCGGCCCGCTGATCACCGTGGACGGCCGGGCCCCCAGCGATGTGATGACCGCGGCGGCCGGAGAGCGGCACCTGCTGTTGCTGATGGCGCCGCAGGGTTGACAGCCGCTCCCCGGCGCGGCTCAGGCGCCCGGCGCGTCCGCGGGCCCGCCGCCTGCCGCCGGGCTCTGCGCCCCGGCCCCCGCCGCGGGCTTGGACTTGCCCTTACGGCGCAGCAACAGCACGAACCCGGCCGCGATGACGGCCAGCAGGCCCAGCCCGCCCAGCAGGTAGCCGAGCGGGAAGCCACCGTCGTCCTTCTTCTCAGCGGCCTCCTTGGCACCGGCCTCCATGGCGCGCTGGGCGTCCGCCAGCGTGGTCGGCTCGGGAGTCTTCAGCGGAGCCGCCTTGGCGGTGGGCAGCAGCCGCAGCAGCGCGATCAGCGCGCGGTCGGGACGGCCGGGGTTGCTCTTGACCGCCTGGACGTAGTGCTGCCTGAGCGTCGCCTCATCGATGGTGTTCGACTTGGCCCGCAGTCTCCGCCCGGCCAGCACCACGTAGGTGCCCTTCTGGTCGAGCTGCTTCATCAGCCCTTCCAGCGCGGCGTTGGGATCCACGGAGGCGGGGAAGACCGCCACATAGGCCGGCTCGCTCCGCTCCAGCGTAGAACGCAGCACGTCCAGCGCCGCGTCGGAGCGCAGCAGCTTGGACTTGGAGTCGACGTAGTAGCCATGCTCGATGATGGCGTCCGCGACCGTGATGTAGTCGACCTCGGCCCGCGCCGTTCCGGTGCCCCAGATCGGCAGCAGCATGACCGACGCGACGAGCGGCAGGACGATACGGCGCAGCCGTGCTTTCACGAGACGACCCCCTAGCGAATGGACCCCTGAGCAGACGGTATCGGCAATGCCTGCGAAAAGACGCCGATATCGGATATCCGCCCGGTGAGTCATCAGATACCGCGCCCGCGGGTGTGCAGTGCCAGCAGCACCCGCTCCCCGGAGACCAGGCCGGAGGCCACCAGCAGGGCGAAGGGAACGCGGCGTTCCTTCCAGTTGGCGCGCAGCGCCCGGCCGGCCCAGCGCAGCGCCTCCCTGCGGCGGCCGTTGCAGGCGTGCCCGAAGGCGATCTGCCCGTAGACCCGTCCGGCCGCGGCGCCGTCCCGCTCGATCTCCGGGTAGCGCCGCAGGAACCACTGCAGGGCGGCCACCTTGGTCTCCCAGGCGTGCGCGTAGTAGGAGGTCAGCCCCCACAGGACGCGCACGTACGGGCGGTCCACGTGCACGATGGGATGGCGGCGGGCGGCGCGCAGCGCCAGGTCCCAGTCCTCGCCCTGGCTGCCGGGGATCTCCTCGTCCACCATGCCGATCTCGATCAGCTCGGCGCGGCGGGCCAGGTAGGTCGACGAGTGCACCATCATCAGCCGGTCGCGCACCAGCTCCGCGTAGTGGACCCGGTCGCGCCCGGCCAGGCGGGGCAGCTGCCGGCCGTTGAAATCGATGACGATGCCCGCGCTGCACAGCACCGCCCGCGGCTCGGCCTGCAGCGCCGCGACCTGGGCGGTCAGCTTGCCCGGCAGCCACACGTCATCGTCGTCGCAGAAGGCCACCAGGTCGGTGTCCAGCGCCAGGATTCCGGTGTTGCGCGCCCCGGCCAGGCCGGGGGTGCGCCGGTTGGCCATCACCTGCACCCGCTCGCCGGCCAGGCTCTGGTCGGGTTCGGCCCGGTCGTAGACGACCACCGCGCGGACCTTGCCCGGGTAGTCCTGCGCCAGCACCGACTCCAGCGCCCGCCGCAGCATCTCGGGCCGGTTGTGGGTGGGCAGGACGACCCCCACGGACGGATGGGTGTCACTCATGCGACCGCCTTCATCTCCGCATGACCGGGACCGGACCATTCTTCCCTGGTCACAGCGCCACTGTCCGGGCAATTCCGGAATCTTGCCGGCGGCCCGCGCACCGGCGGCCGCCCCGCCGCACGCTCAGCCGGAGCTGATGATCATGCCGGCGCCGACGGTGCCGTTGGTGGCCTCGTCGATGAGGATGAAACCGCCGGTGAGCCGGTTGCGGGCATAGTCGTCGACGAACAGCGGCTGGGTGACGCGCAGGCTGACCCGGCCGATCTCGTTGAGGGCCAGGCCGTCGGCCTGCTCGTCGCGGTGCAGGGTGTTGATGTCCAGCCGGTAGTGGACGTCCTTGACCATGGCGCGGGCGGTGCGGGTGGTGTGCTTGATCAGCAGCTTCATCCGCGGGGTCAGCTTGCGCACATCGGTCATCCAGCACACCATCGCCTCCAGGTCCTGGGTGACCCGTGGCTGGTTGTGCGGCCGGGCGATCATGTCGCCGCGGGAGATGTCGATGTCGTCGGCCAGCCGCAGCGTCACCGACATCGGCGGGAAGGCCTCCTGAACCGGCCCGTTGGGCCCGTCGATGTGGGTGATGGTGGTGGTCAGGCCGGAGGGCAGGTGCACCACCTCATCGCCCGGCTTGAGCACGCCCCCGGCGACCTGCCCGGCATAGCCGCGGTAGTCGTGCAGCTCCGGGTCGGTGGCCTTGTGCGGCCGGATCACGTACTGCACCGGGAAGCGCACGTCGATCAGGTTGCGGTCGGAGGCGATGTGCACGTGCTCCAGGTGGTGCAGCAGCGACGGCCCCTCGTACCAGGGCATGTTGACCGACCGCTCCACCACGTTGTCGCCGTGCAGCGCCGAGATCGGGATGAAGGTCAGGTCGCCGATGTCCAGCTTGGCGGCGAAGGCGGTGAACTCGTCCTGGATGGCCTGGAACACCGACTCCTCATAGCCGACCAGGTCCATCTTGTTGACCGCCACCACCAGGTGCGGCACCCGCAGCAGCGTGGCCAGGAAGGCGTGGCGGCGGGACTGCTCCAGGATGCCCTTGCGGGCGTCCACCAGGATGATCGCCAGGTCGGCGGTGGAGGCCCCGGTGACCATGTTGCGGGTGTACTGGATGTGGCCGGGGGTGTCGGCGATGATGAACTTGCGCCGCGGGGTGGCGAAGTACCGGTAGGCCACATCGATGGTGATGCCCTGCTCCCGCTCGGCCCGCAGGCCGTCGGTCAGCAGCGCCAGGTTGGTGTACTCCTCGCCGCGGTCGGCGCTGGTGCGTTCCACCGCCTCCAGCTGATCTTCGAAGATCGCCTTGGAGTCGTACAGCAGCCGGCCGATCAGCGTGGACTTGCCGTCGTCGACGCTGCCGGCGGTGGCGAACCGCAGGATGTCCATGGCCATGGCTAGAAGTAGCCCTCCTTCTTGCGGTCTTCCATCGCCGCCTCGCTGGTGCGGTCGTCGGCGCGGGTCTGGCCGCGCTCGGTGATGCGGGTCGCCGCGATCTCGGCGATCACCTCGTCCAGCGTGGTGGCCGTGGACTTGATCGCCCCGGTGCAGCTGGCGTCGCCGACGGTGCGGTAGCGCACCATCGCCTCGAAGACCGGCTCGTCCTCTTGGCGGTTGGCGTACGGGCTGTCGGCCAGCAGCATCCCGTCGCGTTCGAACACCCGGCGGGTGTGGGCGAAGTAGATGGACGGGATCTCCAGCTGCTCGCGCCGGATGTAGTCCCACACATCCAGCTCGGTCCAGTTCGACAGCGGGAACACCCGCACGTGCTCGCCCTGCCGGATGCGGGTGTTGTACAGGTTCCACAGTTCCGGACGCTGGTTCTTGGGGTCCCACTGCCCGAAGTCGTCGCGGAAGGAGACCACCCGCTCCTTGGCGCGGGCCTTCTCCTCATCGCGCCGGGCACCGCCGAAGGCCGCGTCGAAGCGGTGCTCTTCGATGGCGTCCAGCAGCGTGGTGGTCTGCAGCCGGTTGCGGCTGGCCCACTTGCCGGTCTCCTCCACCACCCGGCCCTTGTCGATCGACTCCTGCACCGAGGCCACGATGAGCCGCACGCCCAGTTCGGCGACCCTGCGGTCGCGGAACTCGATCACCTCGGGGAAGTTGTGACCGGTGTCGACGTGCATCACCGGGAACGGGATGGGCGCCGGCCAGAACGCCTTCTTGGCCAGGTGCAGCATCACGATGCTGTCCTTGCCCCCGGAAAAGAGCAGGACCGGCCGTTCGAACTCGGCGGCCACCTCGCGGATGATGTGGATCGACTCGGCCTCAAGGACATCGAGCTGAGACAGCAGATAGTCACTGCGCTGCATTATCAAAGGGCTTTCTGTGGGGCTTGATCAGCCTTGCGGCTCCTGCTTCACATCCCGGATGCCGGCCAGCAGCATCGGCGCCGACGCAGGGTGGCAGACAAGGATATCCGGCAGCATCGGGTCGGGGCGGTTGTAGGTCGGCTCCGAGCCGTCGATCCGGGTGGCGTGCGCCCCGGCGGCCTTGGCCACCGCGACCGGGGCGGCGTTGTCCCACTCGTACTGGCCGCCGGCGTGGACGTAGGCGTCGACGTCGCCGAGCAGCACGGCGGAGATCTTGGCTCCGGCCGAGCCGATCGGCACCAGTTCCACCTTCGTCTCCAAGCGTTCGGCCAGGCTCTGCACGAACTGCGGCGGACGGGTCCGGCTCACCGCGATCCGCAGCAGGTCGGGCTGAGGAGCCGGCACCGTCAGCGGCTGCCGGCCGGCCGCGCCACCGACCACTGCGCGCACTCCGCCGTCGGCCGCGGTGGTGTGCAGGGTACGGCCCTGGGCGGGCAGCGCCACCGCGCCGGCGACGAGCCTGCCGCGCTCCCACAGCGCGACGTGGACGGCCCAGTCGGTGCGCCCCTCCTCGGAGAACTCCCGGGTGCCGTCCAGCGGGTCGACGATCCACACCCGCTCGGCCCGCAGGCGAGCCGCATCGTCCTTGCCCTCCTCCGACAGCACCGCATCGCCGGGACAGCGCTCGGCCAGCGCGGCCATCAGGAACTCGTGCGAGCCCTGGTCACCGGCGTTCTTGAGCGCTTTGCCGTCGGCGTGCCCCACCCGGGCGCGGATGCCCAGCAGCACCTCGCCCGCGGCGGTGGCCAGCTCGGCCGCCAGCGCGTGGTCGTCGGATCGGGAGATGGACGCCATGAAGCCTACTTCCGAACTCGGTTTGGTGGGCTGCCGTCCATTGTTCCCCAAGATCGGAGTATTCCGGTCCCCGCTTCACCGATCCCGGCCCCTCAGGGCGCCCGCCATGGCCCGGTGAGCCTTTCCCAATGCTCGGCCTCACGTGCTGGGGACGGGAGCCCGGCGGTATCCGGTGCCATACCGCTGCAGGTCACGGCATCGTCCCCGACTGCGGCGTCTCCGTTTCGACCTGTGAAAGGCGGCGTGTTGAAAGGGATTCAGTAGGCCCCCGAGGCGCGGAACACGGCCGACCAGGTCTTCCACAAGATCTGCAGATCCAGCGTCAGCGACCAGTTTTCCACATACCGCACATCGAGCCGGACCGACTCCTCCCACGACAGGTCGGAGCGGCCGCTGACCTGCCACAGACCGGTCATGCCGGGCTTGACCACCAGCCTGCGGTGCACGTCCTGGCCATAGCGGGCGACCTCGTCCGGCAGCGGCGGGCGCGGGCCGACCAGCGACATCTCCCCGCGCAGCACGTTCAGCAGCTGCGGCAGCTCATCGAGGGAGTAACGGCGCAGCACCCGCCCCACCCGGGTGATCCGCGGATCCTCCTTGATCTTGAACAGCACTCCGTCGTGCTCGTTATGCTCGATCAGCTCGGCCTTGCGGGCCTCGGCGTCGGTGACCATCGTGCGGAACTTGTAGATGGTGAACAACCGGCCGTCGCGACCCACCCGGGTCTGCCGGAACAGCACCGGAGCGCCATCGGAGACCCTGATCGCCAGGGCGATCAGCGCCAGCACCGGCAGCAGCGCGATCAGGATACACAATGCGCCCACCCGGTCGACCAGGCCCTTGACCAACCGCCGGCCGCCGCTCAGCTCCGGATGCTCCACGTGCAACAGCGGCAGCCCCGCCACCGGGCGGATGGAAATACGCGGACCGACCACGTCCATCAGGGCCGGCGCCACCACCAACTCCACGTCATCGCGCTCGATCTGCCAGGCCAGGCGGCGCAGCGCCACCCCGTCCATCTCCGGACAGGCCAGCACCGCTACTGAGTCGGCGTCCAGCATCTTGACCACCTCGGCGGCCCGGCTGAAGTCGCCCAGCACCGGCACGCCCTCCACCTCGCGGACGGCGTCCTCGCCCCGGCTGAGGGCCTGCGGCAGGCAGACCGCGACGATGTCCATGCCGTGGTAGCGCTGCTTGCGCAGCAGCTTGATCAGGTCGGACAGGGCGCCCCGGTGACCGAGCGCCACCACCCGGCGCATGCATTCGCCCCTGCCGCGCCGCCGGTGCAGCCACTTGCGCAGCCGGTAACGCAGCACCCAGGTCAGCAGCGTGCCCAGCGGCAGCGCGATGACCACATAGCCGCGGGCAATCTCGGTCTTGGTGGCATAGGCCGCCGTCGCCACGATGGCGGTCATCACGAACCCGGATCGCACGACCCGGTGAAACTCTTCCCAGCCCACCCCGATGAAGCGGGCCTCATAGGCCCGCTCGACCGACAGCGTCGCCACCCACAGCATCGGCAGCGCCACCCCGAGCGCCAGGTAGGGCAGGTGATACTCCTCCGGAACAGGGGTGAAGCGCACCACGAACGCCACCATGCCCGCCACCAGCATGGCGACGAAGTCCAGCGCGAGGGCCCAGTAGAGGTAACGGGGAATCCAGTCGGTACGTTTGCTGCGCTCCTGCGCAGCCGCTTGTGATCTTCTAACCTCGACCTCGTCGACGACGGCCATGAAGCGTCCTCACAGGAGTGGGCGACGATCGGCCCCTGCGTCACCTATTACCTCAGAGACGCGCAGACGCCACTTCTGGTTCACGTGCCGTTCGGATTTACAGCCGCATCCAGCATGTTAAGCCTCTCTTAAGGTGCGCAAGGTGAGCCAGTGGCCACAATGTGACATCCCCCATCCTTGGTAATTTTTCTAGATCAACCCACCAAAACATGTCAGAAGGCAACAAAGCCTCTCAGCGGGTGGGGCGGGCATGATACGTGTTCTGGGCCGCCTGCAGTCCTTCGGCCAGCAGCATCTCCACCGCGTCGGCTGCCGCCTGCAGGTGCAGCTCCAGCTCCCGGCGCTCGGCCACCGAGAAGTCCCGCAGCACAAAGCTCGCCGCATCCATCCGCCCCGGCGGCCTGCCCACCCCGAAACGGACCCTCAGATAATCCGGCGACCCCAGCGACTTACTAATCGATCGCAACCCGTTGTGACCGCCCGCACCACCGCCCTGCTTCAGCCGCACCGTGCCATAAGGAATGTCCAATTCATCGTGGACGATCACTATCCGGTCGAGGGGGACTTTGAAGAAATCTCGCAATCGGGCCACCGGGCCGCCCGAGTCGTTCATGAACGACCGCGGCTTGGCCAGCACCACCCGCCGCCCGGCCAGCCTCCCCTCCAACACCTCGGCACGGGTCTTGTGCGACCTGAAACGGCCCCCCATCCGGTCAGCCAGCACGTCCACCACCATGAACCCGGCGTTGTGCCGGTTGCCGGCATAGCCCGGACCGGGGTTGCCCAGCCCGACCACCAACCACAGATCCGCTTCCATCACACCCGCCTGGATCCTCCCGCGCCACAGCCCCACCGAGCCCTCTGCGGCACGCCGTTCCCGCAGGTCGCACGCGGGGATGTCGCAGCCGGGACGGACCGTGACCCGCGACGTCACCGACCCCGGAACACCGCCCGGGCTCCAAGGCCACGTGCCGCAAAGGCTCGCCCATGAAGCGGCCCCCGTGCCGGATGAGACCGCACGGGGGCCGATGCACACCGACAGCCGGTGCCGTTACTCGGCGGACGCCTCCTCGCCGGACTCGGCCTCGGCCTCCTCGGTGACCGCCCCGGCCGGCACCGACGCGTCCGCGATCTGCAGGATCAGCGTCTCCTCGTCGGCGGCCAGCGCCACACCCGACGGCAGCTTCAGGTCCTTGGCCAGCACCGAGTCGCCGACCTGCAGGCCGGAGACGTCCACCTCCACCGTCTCGGGGATGTGGGTGGCCTCGGCCTCCACGGCGACCTGAATGACCGGCTGCTCCAGCCGTCCCCCCGCCACCACGTCACCGGTGGCCACCACCGGCACCTCCACGGTGACCTTCTCACCGCGCTTGACCAGCAGCAGGTCCACATGCTCCAAGAAACCCTTGATCGGGTCCCGCTGCACGTCCTTGGGCAGGGCCAGCTCCTCACCGCCCGGCAGGCCCTCCAGCCGCAGCAGCACGTTGGGCGTCTTGAGAGCGAGCATCAGGTCGTGCCCCGGCAGGGTGATGTGCTGCGGAGGGGTGCCGTGGCCATAGAGGACGGCGGGAACCTTGCCGGCCCGGCGAGTGCGCCGCGCGGCGCCCTTACCGAACTCGGTGCGCGGCTCGGCGGCGATACGTACCTCGGACACGGCGGAAACTCCTCATGTTGCGATCCACGGCCGTCCCCATGGGACGTCCGTTACGGACAATGCGTATCAAGGCGAAGGCTTAATGCGGCAAGCGCCTCGTGAGATCCTCTGCGGTCCCCGGGGAGTGCGAGTCCAACACCGGAGCCGTACTACAACGACCCGGGGCACACACGGATCACCAAGTCTAGCCGATCGCCGCACGCCCCCACGCCACAAGGCCGTCCGGCACGGCCGCCCCGTCAGCTCTGCCCGCCGAACAGGCTGGTCACCGACCCGTCGCTGAACACCTCGTGAATCGCCTGGGCGATCAGCGGCGCGATCGACAGCACCGTCAGCTTGTCAAAGCGCTTCTCCTCCGGGATCGGCAGGGTGTTGGTCAAGATCACCTCAGAGATCCGGGAGTTCTTCAAACGGTCCACGGCCGGGCCCGACAGCACCCCGTGCGTGGCCGTCGCCACCACCTTCGCCGCGCCCTGTTCGAACAGCGCATCGGCCGCCTTCACGATCGTGCCGCCGGTGTCGATCATGTCGTCCACGATCACACACGTGCGGCCCTCGACCTCGCCGACCACCTCGAAGACCTTGACCTCGTTGGCCACCTCCGGGTCGCGGCGCTTGTGAATGATCGCCAGCGGGCAGCCCAGCCGGTCGGTCCACCGCTCGGCCACCCGCACCCGGCCGGCGTCCGGAGCCACCACCGTCACCTGCGAGGTGTCCAGCTTGGACTCCACGTGATCGGCCAGCAGCTCCAACGCGAACAGGTGGTCCACCGGGTGGTTGAAGAACCCCTGGATCTGCGCGGTGTGCAGGTCCACCGTGATCAGCCGGTCGGCCCCGGCGGTCTGGAACAGATCCGCCATCAGCCGCGCCGAGATCGGCTCCCGGCCCCGGTGCTTTTTGTCCTGCCGCGCGTACCCGAAGAACGGCGCCACCACCGTGATCCGAGCAGCCGAGGCGCGCTTGAGCGCATCGACCATGATCAGCTGCTCCATGATCCACTGGTTGATCGGCGCGGTGTGCGACTGGATCACAAAAGCGTCCGACCCGCGCACCGACTCCAAAAAGCGCACGAAGGTCTCGCCATTGGCGAAGTCATAGGCCGCGGTCGGCGTCAGCTCGACATGGAGATTGGCGGCGACCTCCTTGGCCAGCTCCGGGTGCGCCCGGCCGGAGAAGAGCATCAGCTTCTTCTCACCGCTCGCCCTGATCCCACTCACCTGAAGACAACTCCCCCTCGATGGAAAAATCACTCGCCGGACCCGGCCTCATCGGCCCGTTCCATGGCCCGGCGCGCCGCCTCCGCGGCGGGGGTCCCGGGTCGCTTGCGCTCGACCCACCCCTCGATGTTGCGCTGCCGGCTGCGCGCGACCGCCATCGCCCCCGGCGGGACGTCGCTGACGATCACCGAACCGGCCGCCGTATAGGCCCCATCGCCTATGCGCACCGGCGCGACCAGCATGTTGTCGCTGCCGATCTTGACGTGATCGCCCACCACGCTGCGGTGCTTGTTCACCCCGTCGTAGTTGACGAACACACATCCGGCGCCGATGTTCGAGCCCTGCCCGATCTCGGCGTCACCGACATAGGTGAGGTGGGGCACCTTCGACCCTTCCCCCACGACGGCGTTCTTCATCTCCACATAAGTGCCCGCCTTGGCCTTGCGGGCCAGCCTGGTGCCCGGACGCAGATAGGCGAACGGGCCCACCGAGGCCTGCGGGCCTATCTCGGCGCCGACGGCCACCGCGTTGGTGACCACGGCTCCGGCGCCCACCGAGGTGTCGGTCAATGTGACGTTCGGGCCGACCTGTGCGTCCTCCGCCAGATGGGTGCGGCCGTGAAGCTGGGTGTTGGGATGGATCACCACGTCCGGCTCGATGGTGACCTGCACGTCGATCCAGGTGCTGGCCGGATCGACCACCGTCACCCCGGCCCGCATGTGCTCCTCCAGGATCCGCGCGTTCAGCAGCCGCCGGGCCTGCGCCAGCTGCACCCGGTCGTTGACGCCCTGGGTCTCCACCCAGTCGGGCGCGGTGAACGCCCCCACCCGGTGCCCCTGCTCGCGCAGGATCGCCGGCACGTCCGTCAGATACTCCTCACCACCGGCGTTGTCGGTGGTCACCTGCTTGAGCGCCGCCTCCAGCAGCGTCCCGTCGAAGGCGTACATGCCCACGTTGACCTCGCGGACCGCGCGCTGGGCCTCGTCGGCGTCCTTGTGCTCGACGATCGCGGTGACCGCGCCGTCCGGGCCGCGCAGGATCCGCCCATAGCCGGTGGGGTCGGGCATCTCGGTGGTGAGGACGGTGGCCGCGTTGCCCTCCCGCTCGTGGGCGTCCACCAGCTCCTGCAGCGTCCGGCCGCGCAGCAGCGGATGATCGCCGTTGGTGACGACCACCGTGCCGGCCAGTGCGCCCACCTGCTCCAAGGCGATGCGGACCGCATGGCCGGTGCCGCCCTGGCGCTCCTGCACGACCGTCTCGGCGTGCGGGGCGTGCTCGGCCAGGTGCTCGATCACCTGCTCGCGGCGGTGCCCGACCACCACGATCAGGCGCTGGGGCCGCAGCTGCTCGGCGGCGGCCAGCACATGCCCCAGCATGCTGCGTCCGCACAGCTCGTGCAGCACCTTGGACTTGCGGGACTTCATCCGGGTGCCCTCACCCGCGGCGAGGACGATCACGGCAGCCGGGCGGCGCGCACTCACAGGAGGCTCCTCGGCATCGCGGACTGTAGATGAAGGGGTCGGGCTCGGCAGCCGATGGAGCTGTCCAAGACGCCCTGGCCTGCACCCACGCTGGGCAGGGGGCATCTGCCACCCGACAGTTGCAGGATACCGCCCCGCCCGGCACTGTCGCCTGCCCGCCTCCGGCAGGCCCGCTCGTCCCGGCACGCCCGGCGGCCGCCGCTCCCGGTATAAACGGTGGAGAGAGAGGGCACAGTCGGTATGATGGGACAGGGTCCCGGTCTCTGCCGAGAGGGACGAGGGGCCGGATGCCGAACAATTGAATAACAGAGAATTCGACTTCACCGATCCGGGATCGTCTAATTGGCAGGACGACTGTTTTTGGTGCAGTTAAGTGGGGGTTCGAATCCTCCTCCCGGAGCTTCTTCACTCTCCCCGAGGCCGAAATGGCCTCGGGGAGTTCATTTATTTGCCGCCGGTTCTCCACCGAGGACCGCTCCCAGGAACCACCCCTCTATCTTCCAATAGAGCTCCCTGCTGCGCAGGACGTCCACCTGGAGACACCCCCGATACTCCCGGTCCCGGTATGAAGTTTTCGGTTCATGTCGCTTGATCACCGGGCTGCGGAAGAAGTCCCGTTCGACGCCCAGGGTCTTCGCCCAGAACTCATGAGCGGCCTCGACGTCCCCCGTCCGATGAATGTGAACGCGCATGGCCATGCGTGACCGCTCGACTCCGCAGGACTCGAGGAAAGCGACGAAGAATTTCACCAAGGCGGCATCGCTGTTGATGAAGCACACCCGCTCCCGCCTGCGGTAGGTCTTGTCCTTGCCCCCTTCGCACCAGTACATGACCGCGCCGAGCAGGAGCAGCTCCCGCTCGCTCAGCGGGTGGACCTCCCGCGCGGCCCGCTCGGCGATGAGCCGGTGGGCGACATGCGCGTACGCACGCCGCTGCCTCCAGTACTCCCGCAGGCCGGCCGTTCGAGGATCGCCGTCCCCCCGCGTCCTCATGCGCTCCCCCAGCAGCCATTCCCTGACTTCGGCGCGCGGATGGCGCAGGTGTGCGGCGATGCGCCGGTATCCCCACCCTTGAGCTCGCAGTTCCCTGGCCTGGTCTTTCAGCGATTCCGGCCGGCCCGCCCCGGCGGCCCATCGCGGGGCGGGCGCCTGGACGGCCAGCAGTCCGTCCACAAGTTCCTCATCGGGTATGCCCAGGAGGTTTTGAATGTCGGTCCGGGAGTGCCCGGCGCGCCGCATCGCCACCGCCCGCTCCCGAAGCCGCGTCATCGGTGCGGCGAAGAGCGCCCCGGAACCATCGTTCTCCGATTGCTGTAGCACTGCTTTCGCCAATCCCTCGATGCGCCGGTACAGCTCCGCGCCCCGCAGCACGCCGACCTGCAAGCAGCCGCGGTAGTCCTTCCCGAGGTTTCTACGGTTCGTCACCGGATTCGATCGTTTGATGGTCGGTTCGCCGAACTGCCGCGCCGAAACACCGACCGTCTCCTCCCAAAACCGGTGCGCCTCCTCAAGGTCGGCGGTGTCGTGTATCTGGAGCCGGAACCTCAGACGGCTCCGATCCACCCCCAGCGCATCGAGGAAGCGCAAGAACAGGACGACCAAAGCAGGATCGGAGTTGGTGAAGATCACTCGGCCGCCCGGGGCGCCGGGTCTGCTCTTGGCCCCTTCGCACCAGTAGGCGATCGCGCCGGCGAGAGTGAGGTCGCGGTCGGTGAGCTCGCCGATCTGACGGGCGGCCGCCAGCTTGGTCGCCAGGCGACGGGCGTGGGTCTTGCCGCCGGTCCGGCCGGACCGGCGGCGGGCCTCGACCGAGCGGCGGATCTGCTCTGCCTTGTCGATCGGGCGGGGCATGTCGCGCAGCCACAGCGAACAAGAGCTTTTGGAGACTCCGAGGGCGGCGGCTATCTCGCTGTAGGACTTGCCTTGTGCGCGCAGTCGGCGGGCACGGGCGCGCAGGTCGTCCTTGGCGTTGGGGCGTTTGGTCCACTCGGGCGGGGGTTCGCCCCGGACGAGCTCGGCGGTCAGCCTTTTGCCAATGCCGAGGGTTTCCCTGATCTGGCGGGTGGACTTGCCGGAGCGGCGGAGGGCGACGGCCCTGCGGCGGAGGGTTTCATACCGAGGGTCATTTGACATATGCGCACCGTAGCGCACACATCTGACACTTTGTGACCGATTCCACACTTAACGCGTTCACATCGGGGCGGCTCGGCGGGGAGGCCGCCGCAGCGTGGAGAGCCCTGCGCGCATGGCGTTGTCACGATGCGAGGCCGAGCCGGGAGGGGATGCGGCGCGACGATCTCCGAGGGCTGACGCACCCCCTGGCGAACCTTGACCGAGATCACCCGATCAATGCGGCCCGTCCCGGTTTAGCGGCTCGCTTACCGAGCAGACCTCTTTCATGCGGTCTGCTCGCCCCGCAGGCGGGCGGCGGGCCGGGTGCCAGGCAGGACGTTCCGTCGCGGAGGGAGAAGGACTGTTCTCCGGAGGCATCGCCGAGCGGCGGCCCGGTCAGGGAGACCTGGGCCGGTGGCGTGTGCCGGTCGCGCAGGCGGGCGGCCTCGGCCGTCCCCCCGGCGGGTGCGGCCGGGCCGGCGCTATGTGACCTCGGAGACAGGCCACCCTGTTTTTGCCGAAGAGCACTGTCCAACCTACGGTTCCGTAGGTTACGGTGGCGTAGGTAAGGTTCCCGACCTGGAGCGTTTCGCATGGCTACAGCCCCCGTACTCGACCCACCTACCGGCCGCCGGCCTCTTCCCGACATCGAACCAGACCGCGCGGGCACCGGAGAACGGGTCCTCATCGGGCTGTTCACCGGTGTGCCCTTCCTGGCCCTGTTCGCGGCCGTCCCGATGGCCTGGGGGAACTTCCTGGGCTGGGTGGACATCGCGCTGATGGCGGTCTTCTACCTGGTGACGGCGGCCGGCATCACGGTGGGCTACCACCGGCACTTCACCCACAGCTCGTTCAAGGCCAAGCGGCCGCTGCGGATCGCGCTGGCCGTGGCCGGCAGCATGGCCATCGAGGGGCCGGTCATCACCTGGGTGGCCGACCACCGCCGGCACCACAAGTACTCCGACAAGGAGGGCGACCCGCACTCGCCGTGGCGGTTCGGCAACGACTGGAAGGCCCTGACCAAGGGCATGTTCTGGGCGCACTACGGCTGGCTGTTCGACGGGGCCCGCACCTCCAAGCGCCGCTTCGCGCCCGACCTGCTGGCCGACCGGGACATCGTGCGGGTGCAGCGGTGGTTCCCGGCCCTGGTGGCCGCCTCGTTCCTGCTGCCGGCGCTGCTGGGCGGGCTGCTGACCTGGTCCTGGCAGGGCGCGCTGACCGCGCTGTTTTGGGCCGGGCTGGTGCGGATCACGCTGGTGCACCACGTGACCTGGTCGGTCAACTCCATCTGCCACACCTTCGGCAAGGAGCACTTCGAGGCGCGCGACAAGTCCCGCAACGTGTGGTGGCTGGCCATCCCGTCGCTGGGCGAGTCCTGGCACAACCTGCACCACGCCGACCCCACTTGTGCGCGCCACGGCGTTCTCAAGGGGCAGGTGGACATCTCCGCCCGGATCATCTGGGCTTTTGAGAAGCTCGGCTGGGCGACGGCGGTGCGCTGGCCCAATCAGGAGCGGCTGGCCGCCAAACGGGTTGGTTGAGGCCCAGTTCACGGGACAATTGACCTGTGACTGAACCCGCCCCGCGCTCTCGCCGTAAGAGGATGACTGGCAAGGAACGACGCGAGCAGCTTCTTGGAATAGGCCGGACCCTCTTCGCCGAGCGAGGGCTCGAGGGGACTTCGGTGGAGGAGATCGCCGCTGCGGCGGGGGTCTCCAAACCCGTGGTTTACGAGCACTTCGGCGGCAAAGAGGGTCTGTATGCGGTGGTGGTGGACCGGGAGTTCGAAAGACTGCTCGGTCTGATCACCGAGGCGCTGATGGCGGGCAGCCACTACCGGCAGAAGCTGGAGAAGGCCGCGCTGGCGCTGTTGCAGTACATCGAGGAGAGCAGCGACGGTTTCCGCATCCTGGTGCGCGACTCCCACGGCGGGACGGGCACCGGGAGTTTCGCCAGCCTGTTGAGCGAGATCGCCAGCCACGTGGAGCACCTGCTGGCGCGGGAGTTCGACCGGCACGGCTATGACGACAAGCACGCTCCGATGTATGCGCAGATGCTCGTCGGCATGGTGGCGCTCACCGGGCAGTGGTGGCTGGACGCGCGCAAGCCCAAGCGCGAGGAGGTCGCCGCGCATGTGGTGAACCTGGCCTGGAACGGGTTGTCGGGCCTGGAGCAGCGTCCCACGTTGGATCCCAAGCGGCGCCGTAAGGAACGGGAGCGGCTGAAGCGGCTGCGGGAGAAGGAGGCCGCCAGGCAGGAGAAGGCGGCGGCCCGCGCGGAGAAGGCGCAGCGCAAGGCGCGCCGGGGCGACCTTGAGGAGCAGGCCGCCGAGCCGGCCCGGCCGCCGGAGGAGGATCCCCAGGACGTCGCCGAGGAGCGCTGAAGCCCTTCCACCTCACCGTCTCCGCAGGCCGGACGCCATGGTGCGGGCGGCGGCGACGGTGAGGGGAACGAGGTGAGGCCGAGGTTCCCGTTCCCGGCTGCGCCGGAAAGGTGTGGGGCCCGCTGCGGTCGCCGCACTCCGACCTTGTGGGGTGTGGCGGCCTTTTTCATTTCCGGGACGGAGAACGAGGGCGGGGTGCGGCCATGTCCGAAGACGGGTGGGCCGCATCGGTTTCGGTTCCGGGAGAGGGCCGGGGTCCGCCCGAGTGCTCCCTGCGGCCGCGTGGAACGCAGCGCCTTGGCCCAGCGAGGAAATGTCACACCTCACCCTTAGATTCGAACACACATTCGAATCTGGGAGGTCGTCATGGACTCGTTCACCGGTCACCGCTGGGAGGAATCGGGCGGTTTCCGCGCCGCTGCTCGCCGGAGCCCGCACGATGAGCGCGATACCCCGGCCGACGACTGCGCCACGGCGTTCTTGAGCGCCGTCGATGAGGCCCTGTGGGTGCTGCTGGACGCCCAGCGCGCACCGGCCTGTGCGTTCGCGGGCGCCGCGCGGCGGCATGAGCACATCCGGCAGTTGCGCCGGCTGCTCGACCGGTTGCACGAGCTGCTGTCGCAGTGGCAGAAGGCGCCGCCGTGAGAGGGTGTCATGCCGGCGGCCGTCCGAAGTTCGTCCAGGCGGCCGCCGGCCAGGGGTCGCCGGGCTCGGGTCGCGAGTCCGGGATCATCACGGGTGCCGCCCATCGCGCAACGGGCACACCGCAGGGGAAACGAAACACCTCGTCCGCGCGGATGGGCGGCACCCCGCTCGGGAAACCTCAGGGCGAGGGGCCCGCCCGGCTCGAGGCGGTGCCCGCCTCGTTCCCAAGGCGGCGGGCCACCACGAAGATGCGCCGGAACGGGAAGACCGTGCCGTTCGGCCGCGGCGGATACGCCCGGCGCAGCAGCTTTGCGTACTCGGCGAGGAATTCGCCGCTCTCCTCCTCGTCGAGCAGGGAGAGCACGGGACGCAGTGTGGTGCCCTTGACCCATTCCAGCACCGGGTCCGGGCCGCCGAGCACCTGCAGGTAGGTGGTCTCCCAGGCGTCCACGGCGCAGCCGAGTCCGCTGAGCAGGTCCAGGTAGCCGGCCGCGTCGCGCACCGGACGGTCGGGCAGCGCGTCGGCGAGCCGGTCCCGCCAGCGCGCGGACCGGCACAGCTCTCGCAGCAGAGTGTGGCTGGGCGCGTCATGGTTGCCCGGCACCTGGAAGGCCAGGCATCCCCCGGCCGTCAGGCAGTCCACCCAGCGGGCCAGCAGCTCCTCGTGGCCGGGCACCCAGTGCAGCACCGCGTTGGAGACGATCAAATCCACCGGCCGGGCGGGGCGCCAGTCGCGCACGTCCGCCACGGCGAAGCGCACCCGGCCGCCGAGCGCGGTGCCGGCTTGCCCGTCGGTGCGGACGTCCGCACCGGAGAGGGCGGCGGTGATCATCTGTGGGGAGATGTCGATGGCGTCGATCGTCGCCTCGGGCCACCGGCGCGCCAGCAGCAAGGTGAGCTCGCCCGTCCCGCAGCCCAGGTCGGCCACGCGGCGCGGCGCCGCCAGGGGGATGCGGGCGATCAGCTCGCCGAACGGGCGCGCGCGCTCGGCTCCGAAAAGGCCGTACTGCGCGGGGTCCCACAGGACGGGCCCGTGCTGCGGCGCGACGACTTCTCTCGACATCAAGACAGAGCATGGCCCGCAAATATCTTGATGTCAAGTATCTTTGCGCCGAGAAATCAAAAACCGCACGTCAGGGTTACCGAACGGGCTTTCCGGCACGCGGAAACGTTGATCACAGGACAATCCGGCGCAGATCCGCCGACCGGGCCGCGGAAACGGACCGGCAGTGCCGAGCGAACGGCGCCCCGCCCACTCCCGCCGGCGAACGGCGCGCGCCCTCCTCAAGGTGGTCGGCGACGCTTCCGGGAAGCGACGCAGGCGCGGCATCCCGGCGGATCGGCCGCCCCGGGCACCGTCCGCCGGGAGACCGTGACACGGCATCAGGGCAATCTTCTTGATGTCGAGACATGTAGGCTCCCTGCCATGGAGGATGAGGTCGACCGGCTGGTCGCGGCCTGGCGCGCCGAACGGCCGGACCTGGACGTCCAGCCGCTGCATGTCCTCAGCCGCATCTCCCGGCTCGCCCGGCACCTGGATCGCGCCCGGCGGGCGGTGTTCGCGGCGCACGACATGGAGCCCTGGGAGTTCGACGTGCTGACCGCGCTGCGCCGCGCCGGCCACCCCTACCAGCTGAGCCCGGGACAGCTGCTGCGGGCCACCTTGGTGACGTCCGGCACGATGACCAACCGGATCGACCGGCTGGAGGCGGCCGGTCTGGTGCGCCGCCACCCCGACCCGGCCGACAAGCGCGGCGTCCAGGTGCGGCTGACCGACCGGGGACGCACCCGGGTGGACGCGGCCTTCGCCGACCTGCTGGCCCGCGAACACGACCTCCTGAGCGGCCTCAGCCCATCGGACCGCGAGACGCTGGCGAACCTGCTGCGCACCTTGCTGGCCCCCTTCGACGCACCGCCGAACCCATGACCGCCCGGGGCGGTGCGCCTCCCACGGCCATGGCCGGGGGTGAGCCCCTGCGGCACTCGTGAGCGACGGTCACGCGGCGCGCCCCCGCCGGTCGCGGCGGGCGCGGTGGGGCGAGTTCGCGGCTTGCGGGACATGCCCATGCGGCGCCCGCCGACGATCTCCCCGGCCGTCAAGGCCCCGCAAACGCCGTTCTCCCCCGGCCGAACCCCGAACGCATGCGCCCGCGACGAAACCGCCGCCGCCTGCCCGGCACCGCTGGGCGAACACGCCCGGGCCCCCGCGGCCGGAGTCCTGCCGCAGACCGGGCGCTCGCCGAGCAGGTCAGCCGGTCTCCTCGGCCAGCAGCAGCCACTGCTCCTCAAGCTCGGCGGTCTCGGCCTGAACGGCCTTGAGCAGCTCGTTGAGCTCGGTGAGCTTTTCGTAGTCGGTGGCGTGGGCGGCCAGTTGCTCGTGCAGCTCCGCCTCCCGGCGGGCGAGCTTGTCCAGGCGGCGTTCGATGCGGTCGAGCTCTTTTTTGATCTTCCAGCTCTGCGCGGCGGGCTTGGCCTTCGCCTTGGCCGGCGGCGCCGAGGAGGAGGAAGAGGCGCGGGCCCGCTCGCTTTGGGCCGCGCGGCGGCGGGCGAGGTATTCGTCCACCCCGCCGGGCAGCAGGCTCACCCGGCCGTCGCCGAGCAGGGCCACGACATGGTCGGTGACGCGTTCCAGGAAGTAGCGGTCGTGGCTGACCACCACCAGCGTGCCCGGCCAGCCGTCCAGCAGGTCCTCCAGCTCGGTCAGCGTCTCGATGTCCAGGTCGTTGGTGGGCTCGTCCAGCAGCAGCACGTTCGGCTCGCCCATCAGCAGCCGCAGCAGCTGCAGGCGGCGGCGCTCGCCGCCGGACAGGTCGCCGATGGGGGTCCACTGGGCCTCGCCGCGAAAACCCAGCCGCTCCAGCAGCTGGCTTGCGGTCCACTCGCGCTTGCCCACGGTGATGCGGCGGCGGATCTCCTCCACCGACTCCAGGACGCGCCGGGACGGGTCGAGCTCCTCCAGGTTCTGCGTCAGGTGGGCGAGGTTGACGGTGCGGCCGCGGACGATCCGGCCCGCCGTGGGGGCCAGCGCGCCGTCCAGCAGGCGCAGCAGGGTGCTCTTGCCGCTGCCGTTCACCCCCACCAGGCCGACCCGGTCGCCGGGGCCCAGCCGCCAGGTCAGGCGGTGGAACAGGGTGCGGCCGGCCAGCTCCAGCGAGACGTCCTCCAGGTCCAGGACGGTCTTGCCGAGCCGAGCGGTGGCGAAACGGGTCAGCTCCACGCTGTCGCGCGGGGGCGGCTCATCGGCGATCAGCGCCTGGGCGGCCTCCACCCGGAACTTGGGCTTGGAGGTGCGGGCCTGCGGGCCGCGGCGCAGCCAGGCCAGCTCCTTGCGCAGCAGGTTCTGCCGCTTGGCCTCGGCGGCCGCGGCCAGCCGGGCGCGTTCGGCCTTGGCCAGCACGTAGGCGGAGTAGCCGCCCTCGTAGCGCTCGACCCGGCCGTCCACGACCTCCCAGGTGCGCTCGGTGACCTCGTCCAGGAACCAGCGGTCGTGGGTGACGACCACCAGCGCGCCGCGCCGGGCCTTCAGGTGGCGGGCCAGCCAGTCGATGGCCTCGATGTCCAGGTGGTTGGTGGGCTCGTCCAGCACCAGCAGGTCGGTATCGGGCACCAGCAGGGCGGCCAGCGCGACCCGCCGCCGCTCGCCGCCGGACATGCCGGCCAGCGGTGCCTGCAGCGGCACGTCGGCCAGCAGCCCGGACAGGATGTCGCGGATGCGAGTGTCGCCGGCCCACTCGTGCTCGGGCCGGTCCCCCAGGACCACGGAGGCGACGGTGGCATCGCGGGCGAACTCGTCCCGCTGGGCCAGGTATCCCAGCCGCAGCCCGCGGGCGTGCGTCACCCGCCCGGCGTCGGGCTCGATGCGCTTGGTCAGCAGGGAGATCAGGGTGCTCTTGCCGCCGCCGTTGCGGCCGACCACGCCGATCCGGTCGTCGTCGTGGACGCCGAGGGACACCTCCTGCAGCAGCGGCCTGGGCCCGTAGGACTTGCTGACGGTCTCAAGACTGATCAAGTTCACGGCACCACCCAGGCTAGTGGGCCTTGTTTCCCCACGTGGCCTCAGCGGGCCCGGACGGGAGCCCCGGCGCTGCCCGAAAGCACGTCGTCACAGGCCACGGCGTCGTCCCCGACCTGCGACGTCCCGGATGCGGCCTGCGGGAACGGCGTGCTCGCAGAAGGCGCGGCGCCGTCTCCCCGGCCGTCAGCACCCCACGGCGCCGCCCGCATCGCAGACCGTCACGCTGGAGCCGGTGTCGGAGACCACCGTGGTGGGGCCGGGGTCGCAGATCACCGGGACGACGGGGCGGATGTCCGATGCGCCCGATCCGTACGGCTCATCCCGCCGTTCGGTGGTGCGGGACGCGGTGCTTTCGGAGCAGGGCTCGGCCTGCAAGCGGCGCGCCCGCCGCCTGCGCCGCACGCCCAGCAGGACGACCGTGGCGAGCGACATCAGCGCGGCGAAAGTGAGGATCGACACGACGGCGATGCCCGGCATGGTTCCTCCAACTGGTCCGGTTGCGCTTTGGACGGGGCCGGAAAGTCATCGGTTCCGGCGCAGACGGCCGCAAGCGGGCTCAGTCGCAGGAGGACGATCCGCCGTCGGAGGAGCCGCTGTCGCACGAGAAGTCCTGGAAAGCGCTATCACCGCTGGAAAAGGAGGAGGAGAAGCCGCCGCCGACGTCAACGGGCCCCCACGGCCGGGGTCCGCCCCACCGTCCCCTGTGGCCGTAGCCGGCCGGCGAGTACGGGGAGACCGGAGGCACGGTCTTCCGGATCTTGCGGATCAGAAAGAACGCCAAAATCCCGGCCAGCGCCATCGGCAGCAGCATGAGGAAAACGACGGCGCCCGCCACGACGAAAGTCCACATCCGCATCCTCCCGGAAGCCGGTTCCGGCGCTGCTCGCCGGATACGCACCTTTCGATGGTGCACGACGCCCGGAAGTTCACGGGCGGAAAATCCGCGGGGCGGCTCGCCCGGGCCTCACCCGCCGGCCACGACGGTGGCGCCGGGCACCGGGCCATGGGCGCTGACGGCCGCGCGCACCAGGCCGGCCTCGGACAAGGCGGCGGCCAGCTCGGCGGCGTGCCCGGCCGAACGGGCCAAAAAGGCGCAGGTCGGGCCGGAGCCGGAGACCAGGGCGCCGAGCGCGCCGCCCTCCCGGCCCGCCTGCAGGGTGCGGCGCAACGACGGGCGCAGCGACAGCGCCGCCGGTTGCAGGTCGTTGGCGAGGGCGGCGCCGAGGGCTTCGGCGTCCCCGCGCTCCAGCGCATCGAGCAGGGCCTGGGAGCGGCGCGGCGGGCCGACCCGCTGCCCGGCCGCCTCGCGCAGCCGGTCGCACTCGGCGTAGACGGCGGGGGTGGACAGGCCGCCGTCGGCGAGGGCGAACACCCAGTGGAAGCGGCCGCCCACCGGGACGGGGGTGAGCACCTCGCCCCGCCCGGTGCCGATCGCGGTGCCGCCGAGCAGGGCGAACGGCACGTCGCTGCCCAGGTCCGCGGCCAGGTCCGCAAGGCGGACGCCGGATGCGTCCCACAGCCGGGCGCAGGCGACCAAAGCGGCGGCGGCGTCGGCGCTGCCGCCGGCCATGCCGCCGGCGACCGGGATCGTCTTGTGGATGGTCAACGCCACGTCCGGCCTCGCGCCGATCCGCTCGGCCAGCAGCCGGGCGGCGCGGGCGGCGAGGTTGTCCTCGCCCACCGGCACGCCTTCCACCGACTCCCCGCGCACCGTCACGGTCAGCTCGTCGGCGGGCTCGGCCGTCACCTCATCGAACAGGGAGACGGCGTGGAAGACGTTGACCAGGTCGTGGTAGCCGTCCGCGCGCAGCGGCCCCACGGCCAGCTGCAGGTTCACCTTGGCCGGCACCCGGACGGTCACAGCTGTCACGGCCATGATCGTATCGGGCGCGGCGGGCGCGCCGGTCACCGTCCCGTGGTGACCGGGAGGCTGCGGGGGTTGAAGAAGGGGGTGGTGGCCATCTCCCGCAGCGCCGAGGCGGCCGGGCGGTCGCCGGTCAGCGCATACATGTGGCGGCGGTCGCCGGCGTCTTCGGCATCGTCGTCGGAGTGGTAGTAGACGACCGCCTTGACCTGCGGGTCCTGCAGGTAGGTGGCGGTCTTGCGGAGCCACTCGGCGCGGCGCTTGCCGTAGGCGCGCGGCACCCCGAACTCCGGGATCATGATCGGCTTGGGGTGTTCGCGGGCCCACTCCATGAAGAAGCGGGCGGCCTCGGAGAAGTCCCGGTAGGCGTAGGTGCCGCCGGGGTAGATGTCCGCCGCGATCCAGTCGACCTGGTCGTCGCCGGGGTAGTAGGCGGTGGCGGCGCCGCTGCGGAAACCGGCGGCGGTCGGCGACCACACCCAGGCGACGTTGTCGGCCCGTTCCTGCCGGAAGATCTCCCGCAGACGCCGCCAGGCGGCCGTGAAGTCCTGCGGGGAGTGGATCCGCTCGCGGACCTTCTCGGCGTCCATGCCGGGCTGCCAGCGCAAGAAGACCGGCTTGTCCAGCTCCCGGATGGCCCGGGCCCGCTGCCGGATGTGGGCGTCGTGCTCACCGGATGCGATTTCGCGGGTGTCGGTTCCGGACCAGGTCAGCAGCAGGTGGCGGCCGCCGCTCACCAGCTCCCTGTCAGAGTCGCGGGGAAAGCGCTGCTTCCAGGAGCGGTAGGCGGCGACGATGTCCAGCCGCCGTCCCATGTCGCGTTCGAACTCGGTGACCGCCGCCACCTGCGCCCGGTCGGGGTCGGCGGCAGCGGGGGACGGTGAGGCCGACGGCGACGGCCGTGCGCCGTCCGGATCGACCCAGGCCCCGAAGTAGGCGCCCTTGGCCGGAGGGACGGGCGCGACCCCGGGACGGGCCGTGGTCTGGATCTTCGGTGCGGCTTTGGTGTCCCCACTACAGGCCGGCAGCGCCAGCACCGCCGCGAGCATCATCGCTCCGACGACCCGCGACCGCCCCTTCACCATGCTCCTCCGTAGGTTCGTCCACAGCGATGAGAGGACGATACTGGGCGATGCGGGCGAAGGCGGCCACATCCAGGGCCTCTCCCCTGGCCTTGGGGTCCACTCCGGCGGCGCGCAGCACCCGTTCGGCCGCCTCGGCCGAGCCCGCCCAGCCCGCCAGCGCCGCCCGCAGCGTCTTGCGGCGCTGGGCGAAGGCCGCGTCGATCACCGCGAAGACCTCTTCGCGGGAGACCTGCGCCACCGGTTCGGCGCGCCGGGTGAAGGCCACCAGGGCCGAATCGACGTTGGGCACCGGCCAGAACACCGCCCGTCCCACCGGCCCGGCCCGCCGGGCGTGGGCGTGCCAGGCCAGTTTCACCGACGGCACCCCGTAGACCTTGCCGCCGGGCCGGGCCACCAGGCGTTCGGCGACCTCGGCCTGCACCATCACCAGGCCGCGGCGCAGCGTCGGGAAGGCCGCCAGCAGGTGCAGCACCACCGGGACGGCGACGTTGTAGGGCAGGTTGGCCACCAGGGCGGTCGGCGGCGGGCCGGGCAGCTCGGTGACGCGCAGCGCGTCGGCGTGCACCACCTCCAGCCGGCCGGCCAGCCGCGGCGCCCGCCGGCGCACGGTGTGCGGCAGTTGCCCGGCCAGCACCGGGTCGATCTCGATGGCGACCACCCGCTGCACGCGTTCCAGCAGCGCCAGGGTGAGCGAGCCCAGCCCCGGCCCCACCTCGACCACCACGTCCGTCTCGTCCAGGTCGGCCTCGCGGACGATGCGGCGCACCGTGTTGGCGTCGATGACGAAGTTCTGCCCGAGCGTCTTGGTGGGCCGCACGCCCAACCGCGCGGCCAGCTCACGTACTTCGGCCGGGCCCAGCAACACCTGTGAGTCCCCCACCGGCCCAGTGTCCCAGCCCCGCGGCCCTGCCCGTGCCGCCCGCCGGGGGATCGTGCAACAGCTCGGGCCCCTGGCGCGTCCTGGAGGCGACAGAAAGGATGCCTGTGGACGATGACGGCGCGACCTACGAGTCGTTCGTGACCAGCCGTGCCCAGTCGCTGCTCCGCTACGGCTACGTGCTGACCGGTGACCCCCACGACGCCGCCGACCTGCTCCAAGAGAGCCTGGTGCGGTTGCGCGCCGCCTGGCCGAGGGTCGTCAACAAACGCGACCCCGAAAGCTATGTGCGGACGATCATGGCGCGTCAGCACATCGGCGTCTGGCGGCGGCGCAGGCGCGAGCGTCCGGTCGGCGAGCTGCCGGAGGCGGGGTACATCGAGCGGGGCCTGGAGCGGGCCGAGCACGACCCGCGGCTATGGGACCTGCTGACGGCGCTTCCCCGCCGCCAGCGGGCGGTGCTGGTGCTGCGTTACTACGAGGACATGTCGGATGAGGAGATCGCCGCGACGCTCGGCATCTCCCGGGGGACGGTGCGCAGCCAGGCCGCACGCGCCCTGGACAAGCTCCGCGCGCAGTGGCGGCCGTCCCCCGACCGTGCCGAGAGCGGGAGCCCACGATGACCGACGAACTGACCGAAGCTTTGAGGGCGACGTTGCAGGCCGCCGCGCAGGACGCGCCGGCCCCGCAGCCGGACCTGCTGCAGCGGGTGGAGCGGCGGCACCGGTCCCGGCGCCGTGGCCGGGCGGGGCTGGCCGCGGTGGCGGCGCTGGCGGTGATCGGCGGCTCCGGCGCCGTCGTCTCCGCGGTGGGTTCCAAGGACGCCCCGGACCCGGCGCAGCCCGCCATGCGCGCAACCCCCGGCCCGCTGACGCCCGCCGCGCCGCCCGAACCGGTCCCGCTGGAGCGGCTGTGGCCGCAGGCGGTGCGGACCGTCCCCGACCGGCTGCCGGGCGGCCGCCGCTACCGGCCGATCACGTTGCTGGACGACACCAGGCTGCTGGTGGCCACCGAGTCCGGTTTCGAAAAGACCGACCAGCTGCTGACCTATGACCTCGATGCCCGCCGGGTCACCGGGGCCATCCGGGTGCCCGTGCCTTCTGACGCCGTCGTCTTCCCTTCGGACTTCTCCGTGGGCGGCGGCCATGTGGCCTGGTGGATCAAGCGCAGGACCGCCGGGCGGGGCGTCATCGAGATCTGGGCGGCCCCGCTGGGCGGCGGTGAGGGCCGCCGGGTCGCCGCCATGGACCGCGGCCGCGGGCAGGAGGACGTGCGGCTGCTGACCATCGGCGGCGGCAAGATCTACTGGTCCATGGGCGAGTGGGGCGGGTCTCCCGAGGGCGTGTATGAGGTTCCCCTGAGCGGCGGCCCGGCCGGCAAGGTGCCCGGCAGCGCCGGGTTCCAGGTGCTGGCATGGCCCTGGATCGGCGCGCCGGGCCCGAGCGAGTTCGGCGAGGGCAAAGCCGGCGACCGCTACCACGGCACGCTGCGCGACCTGCGGACCGGGCGGACGCAGACCGCGGCGTTGGCCCGGATTCCCGGGCCGTGGAACTGCGGCATCACCTGGTGCGTGGGCTACCGGACCCCGCCGCAGAAGCGGACGGGGCCGGAGCTCGAGTCACCGGTCTATCTGCAGCGCCGGGACGGCACTCAGGGCCGCGTCCTGCGAGGCGTCACGCCCTTCCCGCCCGAGCCCGGTCTGCTGGCCTACGACCGTTTCCTGGCTTACACGCTGGAGTCCAGGAAGGACGGCCGGCCGGCCCCGAAGATAGCGCTCTATGACGTGCAGACCGGAAAGGTGGGCGCGATGGAGCTGCCGACCGCAAAGGACGGCAGCTATTCCGTGCCCGGCCCGGTCAAGGAGCCCTATGACCGGCTCTTCACGATCGACCGCAAGGACTCCTACGTCCTGGTGGATCTGGCGAAGATCCGCTGACCTCCACCGGGTGGCGCACCCGTCCGCGGGGGCCGGGCGCACCAGGGTGAACACCGGTCCCCGCCAATACGGGCGGCCATCCGGAAGCCATCCGGATGGCTGCCTGCGCCGCGTGACGAAGGACGGCCCGTTGCGGGCACCGAGCGCTAGCTGAACAGGTACTTGCCGCAGTGGGGCCATTGGCCCTGCCAGCGGCCGCCCACCTTGTTGTAAAGGAGCTGGGCGCGATAGGTCTGCTCTTCGGGGGATGCCTGGGAGGGCAGGCCGGTGCCGCCCACCGAGGCCCAGGTCTGCAGGGAGAACTGGTACAGGCCGTAGTAGCCGGCGGGGTTGACGGCGTTGGGACGGCCGCCGGACTCGCACTTGGCCAGGGCCGCCCAGTTGAGGCCGGCGACGGGGCCGCCGACGCTGGCCGGCTGCGGGCCGATCTCCAGGATCTGCGTGACGGGCTTGCGGAGGATCTTCTGGGCCACCACCGCCTTGACCTTCTTGCCCTTGCTGTTGCGGACGTAGGCGATCATGACGACCTTGATGCCGGGCCGGCCCTGCCGGACGGTCCTGGTGGTCCAGGCCGCCAGCTGCTGGTTCTTCCGGCGCCTGACCGGCGGGTCGATCTTGATCTTTCTGGTCACCGGCGCCGACAGCAGCCGCCGCACCTTGATCGCGTCCCCGGCCGGTTCGTCGATCTTCGGTTTGACCAGGTAGTACCTGCCGAGCTCCACCCCGGCCTGGGCCAGCACCTCGCGGACGGTGGTGCCGGTGGTCATGGCGGTGGTCGTCTCGCCGTCCACCGTGATGGTCACCTGGCGGGGGCTGGGGGCGGGCGTGGTGGCCCGGGGCGCGTCCGCCGCCAGGGCCTTGCGGGAGCCGCCGTCATCGCCGCCGCAGGCGGACGTGCCCGCCGCCAGCAGCGCGGCGGTGAGCGCGATCGCGGGGGTCCGGCGCACCAAAGGTCCCTCCAGGGCACGACAGCATCAACCGCGCCAGACGATAGGGGCATTCACCACCCCACCGCCACCGAAACCGGGACACTTCCCCGCCAACGTGGACGGTCTCAGCACCGCTTGCTATGGCGTCCTGCATGCCGCTCGCCGCCCGCCTGACCCTGCTCGCCACGGTGGTGGCCCTCATCGGGGCGTTCAACTGCTATCCCGCCCTGCTGATCTACAACCAGATCGCCGGAGAGCAGGTCACCGTCCACATCACCGAGTGCCGTTACGAACGCAAGAGCCGGCACTGCCGCGGCACCTGGCGCGATTCGGCCGGGCGGGTGCACGAAGGGACCGTCAAGGAGGTCTGGCACGGCGAGGAAGGACGGCGGGTGAGCGCGCAGGCCGGGCCGGTGGGCGTCTACGCAGGCGGGCCGTCCCGGCAGTGGGTGTGGCTGACCGCACCGGTGATCACCGGCGTCGCCCTGCTGGTGGGCACGGTCATGCTGTCCTGGGCGATGGTGCGCGTCCGGGTCCATGGCCGCGCGCTGCTGTCCCGGCCGGGTGCGCTGCCGGCCGGGCGCCGCCGACGGGCGGACATTGGTGCTGCGTCCGGTCCCGGCGCCGCCCGGTCACGTCCCGGTGTCTCTTCCGGGCTCAAAACCCGGGAAGAAGAGCGCCACGATCTTCGACGTGGCGTTCCACCTGGCCGCCAATCCCCGCCGCCGCGAGCGTTTCCTCGCCGCGCAGACCCCCTCCGGCGCGGTGCGGTTCATCATCGAGCGCCGCCCCGCAGGGGCGAACCATCCGGAGACCTGGCCGCTGACTGCCGAGGGTCAGGCCCGTGGCGTGGTGCGGCGCCTGGACGGGTCGCCTGCCCGCGTCCAGTTCCTGCGCGCCGACGGACAGCGCGTCGGCTCACTGAAACACGACCCGCAGCCGCCCAAGCCGGCCGACCGGTACCTCGTCCGCGACCGGTCCGGCCGTCACGTCGCCACGGTCGGCCCCGGCACGTTCCGGCGGTGGGCCCGCCACATCGAGCCCGGCACCGACCCGCTGCTGCGGGACCTGGTGCCGGCCTTGCTCGCCGACGCCGGCCGCTTCGCCCTCTCCTAGTGCGGCCTCCCGGTCACCAGGGGCCGAACAGGCGTTCCCCGTTGGCGGCGATGGCGCTGCACAGCTCGGCGACGTCCACGCCCTTCACCTCGGCCATGAAACGGACCGTCAGCGGGATCAGGTAGGAGGCGTTGGGCTTGCCCCGGTGCGGGACCGGCGTCAGGAACGGCGCGTCGGTCTCCACCAGGATCAGCTCCAGCGGGGCCACCCGCAGCGCCTCGCGCAGCGGCTCGGCGTTCTTGAAGGTGACGTTGCCGGCGAAGCTCATCACATAGCCGCGGTCGGCGCACTTTTTGGCCATCTCGGCGTCGCCGGAGAAGCAGTGGAAGACGACCCGCTCGGGGGCGCCCTCCTGCTCCAGCACGGCCAGGACGTCCTCGTGGGCCTCCCGGTCGTGGATCATCAGCGGCTTGCCGGTGCGCTTGGCGATGTCGATGTGCGCCCGGAAGGAGCGGTGCTGGTCCTCCTTGGGGGCCCAGTCGCGGTAGTAGTCCAGCCCGGTCTCCCCGACCGCCCGCACCTCCGGCCGCGCCGCCAGCTCGGCGATGTCGTCCAGGACGTCGTCGCTGACGCCGGTGGTGTCGTTGGGGTGGATGGCCACCCCGGCGTAGACGTCGGGGTTCTCCCGGGCGGTCTGGGCCGCCCAGGTGGAGGACTTCAGGTCGCAGCCGATGGTGAGGATGCGGCGGATGCCGACCGCGTGCGCGGCCGACACCGCCTGCGGCACCGGCACCTTCAGCAGATCGAGGTGACAGTGGCTGTCGAGGATGTCGACCGGCAGCGCCTCCGGCAGGGGAGGAAAGCTCGCGCCGATGAAGCCGTCGCCGGCCCGTTCGCTGGTCATGACCCACTCCGTGTGAGACCGTGGCCGCCGGGCGGCGGCCACCCGTCCACCATGTTCAACGAGGTGCCGGTCAGGACTGTTCCAGCCGGGCCAGCTCCTCCTCCACGATCGAGGCGTCCAGCTTGGCGAACAGCGGCTTGGGCTTGGCCAGCGGGGTGCCGGGGCGGATCGGCCGGTGCTCCCAGCGGGCCTGCTCGACGGTGTAATCCCCGGTGATCACCGCGTACGAGGGGCCGCCTTCTTCGTCCACCTCGCGGATCTCCGGCATGGCCGCCCAGACGCCTTCGCCGCCCAGCATCTTGTGGACCTTGTCGGAGGACTTGGGCAGGAACGGGGTGAGCAGCGTCTTGGCGTCGTCGACCACCTGCAGCGCCACGTGCAGGATGGTGCCCTTGCGCGCCTTGTCCTCCACCTTCCACGGCTGCTGGGTGGACAGGTAGCCGTTGGCCTCCCGGACGACCTCGAACGCCTCGGTGACGGCGTTCTTGAAGCGGGAGCGGCCCAGCTCGGCGCCGACCCGGTCGAAGGCGGCGCGGCTGCGTTCCAGCAGCGCCCGGTCGACGTCGGTCAGCTCCCCGGCCTCGGGGATGGCGCCGAACTCCTTGGCGGCCATGTTCAGCGACCGGTTGACCAGGTTGCCCCACTGGGCGACCAGCTCGTTGTTGTTGCGCTCGCGGAAGTGCTGCCAGGTGAAGTCGGTGTCCTGGGTCTCCGGCCCGGCCACCGCCACGTAGTAGCGCAGCGCGTCTACGTCATAGCGCTCCAGGAAGTCCTTGACGTAGATGACCACCTGGCGGGAGGAGGAGAACTTGCGGCCCTCCATCGTCAAGAACTCCGAGGCCACCACCTCGGTGGGCAGGTTCAGCGCGCCCAGGGAGCCGGGCTTGCCGCCCTTGTCGCCCTTGCCGCTGTAGCCCAGCAGCATCGCCGGCCAGATCTCGGAGTGGAAGACGATGTTGTCCTTGCCCATGAAGTAGTAGGACAGGGCGTCGGGGTCCTGCCACCAGGCCCGCCAGGCCTCCGGGTCGCCGGAGCGGCGCGCCCACTCCACCGAGGCGGAGAAGTAGCCGACCACCGCGTCGAACCACACATACAGCCGCTTGTCGGGGCGGTCCCGCCAGCCCTCCAGCGGCACCGGCACGCCCCAGTCCAGGTCGCGGCTGATGGCGCGGGGCTGCAGGTCCTCCAGCAGGTTGAGGGAGAACTTCAGCACGTTGGGCCGCCACTGGCCCTGCTTGCTGCGCAGGTAGTCGCTGAGCGCGTCGGTGAAGGCCGGCAGGTCGAGCATGAAGTGCTCGGTCTCCACGAACTGTGGCTTTTCACCGTTGATGCGGCTGCGCGGGTTGATCAGATCGACCGGGTCCAGCTGGTTGCCGCAGTTGTCGCACTGGTCGCCGCGCGCCCCGTCGTACGAGCAGATCGGGCAGGTGCCCTCGATGTAGCGGTCGGGCAGGGTGCGCCCGGTGGACGGGGAGATCGCGCCGAGGGTGGTCTTGGGGAAGATGTAGCCGTTGTCGTAGAGGCCCTTGAAGATCTCCTGGACCACCGCGTAGTGGTTGCGGGTGGTGGTCCGGGTGAACAGGTCATACGACATGCCGAGGGCCTGCAGGTCGCCGGCGATGACACGGCTGTAACGGTCGGCGACCTCGCGCGGCCCGACGCCCTCTTTATCGGCCTGCACCAGGATGGGGGTGCCGTGCTCGTCGGTGCCGCTGACCATCAGGACCTTGTTGCCCGCCATCCGCTGGTAGCGGCTGAACATGTCACAGGGCAGCGCGAAACCGGAGACGTGCCCGATGTGGCGGGGCCCGTTGGCATATGGCCAGGCGGGCGCGGCCAGGATGTGCCTGGACTGACTCGACGAGGACATGCAGCCAAGCCTAGTCGCCTTGGCATCTTCAGTCGTCTCGATATCGCCGCTCCATCCCGGCATGCGGCGTCGGCGCCGATACGCTAGGCCGACGATCCCGCGACTGTTTTCCCGCAACGGCCCAAGGCAGAGGTTCGGATTTCGGCATGGCCCCAACGACGGTGCGCGAGCCCGCCACGGAAGAAGACTCCCCCAAGGCCGTGAAACCGGCCCGCAGACCGCTGCTGCGGCGCCGGGTGGTGTGGCTGTCGGCGCTGGTCGCGGCGGCCGCCGTGGCCGTGCAGTGGGTCATCATGACGCCGCCGCTGTACTACGACCCCTACTACGTGTTCGAGGGGGCGCGGCGCTGGCCGGACATCCCGCTGGACCGCTGGCCGTTCAACGAGGTGCCCCACCAGGTCTCCCGGATCGGGCTGGTGCTGCCCACCCGGCTGCTGCAGGAGCTGCTGGGGGACGGGCAGGCCGCCTACTTCGCCATGGCCGCGCTCGGCGGGATCGTCTTCTTCGTCGGCTGCTACCTGGTGATCCGCTCGCTGTTCGGCGACAAGGTGGGGCTGCCGGCGGCACTGCTGCTGATCGTGCACCCGTTCTTTCTGCTGACCAACCCCTTCAGCCGGGAGGTGACCTGGTCGGCGGGGGTGCTGCTGCCGGACATGCCGGGTGCGGGGCTGTTCGCGTTCGGGGTCGCCGGGATCATCGCGGCGAGCCGCCGCAGCGGCCGCAAGCAGACCCTGCTGCTGGTGGCGGCCGGGTTGTGCCTGGGGTCGGCGTTCCTGATCCGCGACTTCGTGGCGTTCATGTACGTGGCGATCCCGGTGTTCTTCCGGCTGCTGGACATCTCCTGGCGGAAGCTGCCGGTGATCGCCGCGCCGATGCTGGGCGTGCTGGCGGTGAGCATGCTGCACAACCAGCTGGTGTGGGGCAACGCCATGTCGGCGCTGCGGTCGGCGGCCGGGCACGGCGGGACGCCCGGCGAGCCGGTCACCCGGATGCTGGCGCTGCGGTCCTTTGAGCGGGCCATGACCGACTGGCACCCGCTGGGCTGGGTGTTCGTGGCGCTGCTGGCGTTGAACGTGATCGGCTGGGCGGTGACGCGGGACCGGCGGCTGGCGTTCACGCTGGTGTGGTTCGTGACGCTGGCGGTGCCGCTGACCCTGCTGTCGGGGCTGCTGAACCCGGACCACATCACGCTGCGGGGCTGGCTGGTGCGGTACTGGTTCGCGGTGTTCCCCGCGCTGCTGGCCGGCGGGCTGGGCGCGCTGGTGCTGCTGGCGGGCGGGATTCCCCGGGCGCGGGTGCGCGCCGGGGTGGCGGCGGCCGTCTGCGCGCTGGCCGCGCTCTACGTTCCGGTGTCCGTGGCGCAGGTGCCGGACCTGCCGCGCGACAAGGCGTGGCGGGAGCTGCGGGCCTGGCTGGCCGGGCGGGACGACCTGCCGGTGATCTGGTCGGACCACCGGCTGGCGCAGACGCTGACCTTCTACACCCGCTCGGTGTGGGGTGAGCGGCTGTGGGACGGGCGGATCCGGTCCTTCCCCCACGAGTACCGGGCGATCCCGGTGATCGCCGCGGACGGGCCGTTCCTGTACACCCGGTGGCGCGGCCAGGAGCCGCCCATGGTGGCCAACACCCGCCTGACGGAGGAGGAGGGCTACCGGCTGCTGTGGCGTTCCTCCGACGGGCTGCTGCAGATCTGGGCGCGCTGACCTGCGGCTAGGGGACGGACGGCCGCCGCGTCCAGGCGACCCAGTGGCCTTCGTGGCTGCGGCGGCTGCCGGCCACGCGCCAGCCGGGCGGGGCGTCCGGCCAGGTCCGCTCGGGCGGCGCGGTGCCGTCCCAGGCCAGCAGCACCACCTCGGCCCCGGCCGGGGGGCGCTGGGAGTCGCCGCGGAACCACTGCACCTCGGTCCAGGAGATCTGGTAGAGCTGCATCACCCAGATCTTCCAGTTGATCGTGCTGTCGATGGCCACCTGCGGCCTGCCTCGCGGGTCGGCGATCGCGCCCAGGTCGGAGGCGGCGCGCATGTCGCGGACGAACGGGCGCGACACCCGCCAGGCCGCCGCGGTGCTCGCCGCCGCGTTGACCACCACCAGCAGCCCCACCAGCGCGGCGGCCCCCCACCGGCGCCAGGAGGCGACCGCCAGCGCCGCCGCCAGCAGCCCCAGCCCCGCCAGCGTCGCCGCCCACAGGTGCAGCGACGTCCAGTCCCAGGTCAAAAAGCCGGTCTCGGGGAAGTCGAAGGGGAAGAACACATACTCGTCGAAGCGGGCGCCGGCCCGCAGTTCGATCACCACGGCGATGGCGACGGTCACCGCGGCGACCGCGGCGGCGGCCGCCGCGGCGGTGCGGCGGCGTGCGCGCAGCAGCACCGCCGTCCCCAGCGTGAACAGCAGCGGCGCCAGGCAGGCCAGGTAGCGGCCGTAGGCGTGGTTGCCGACGCGCTGCTCATCGGGGAGGGCGGCGGCGGTGGCGAAGGCGATCCCGGCGACGGTGGCCAGCACTCCCAGCGCCAGTGCCCGCAGCCGGGGCGGGGCGGTGCGGCCGAACGCGACGGCCGCCACGGCCGCCAGCCCGAGACCCGCCACCCCCCAAGTGCCGACGATCAGGTACCAGATCTGCCCGGCCCCCACCCCGAGCGTCCAGGCGTGGCCGTCCACCGTGGTGAGCCGCTCGACCAGCATCGCGCCCATGTCGTAGGAGCCGCGCGGGTACAGCCGCGGCCAGATCCAGCCGTTCAGCAGCATGCCGCCGCCGGCCACACAGCCGGCCGCCAGGGCGCTCGCGCCCGCCGACCACCAGGGCCGCCAGCGCAGCAGCACCGCCGCCGCCAGCACGCCGCCGTGGACGACCAGCACCACCACGCCGCGCGAGTGCAGGGCGTAGGCGTACCCCGCCAATAGACCGGCGGCCGCGCCCGGCAGCGCCGTTCTCGCCGGGGAGGCGTCCTGACACAGCCACGAGTGCAGCAACAGCAGCCAGCCCAGCAGGACGACCGGCAGCACCGCGTCCGTCAGGGCGTACTGGGTGAAGAAGACCGCGGCGGGCAGCAGCGCCGTCGCGTGCGCGACGGCCTGCGCCCGCCCTCGCGTCAGGCCCAACCGGCGGGCCAGCAGGTAGGCCAGGGGGAACAGCAGAGCGCCCACCAGCGCGTTGATGACCATGACGAGCCGGTAGACGGCCTGCGGGTCCTGGCCGCCCAGCCAGAAGGCGGGCAGGAGCAGCAGCGGGTAGCCGCCCCGGTAGGGGGTGCTGCTGGAGATGTCGGCCGCGGGGCCGCCGGTGATCAGGCGCGCGGCGAACAGGTAGCCGGTCTCGTCGGGGTTGGCCACCGGCGCGCTCTGCCCGGACGCCAGCCAGATCCGCACCCCGGCCTGCGCCAGCCAGCCGGCCGCCAGCAACAGCCCCCACGGCAGGGGCCGTCGCGCGCCTGCCGCACCGTCCCCGAAGGACCGTGGGGCTTGCGGCGCGAGCAGCAGGGAGCCGGTGGTCCTGGTGGTCATGTCGCAGCAGCCTGGCACAGCATGGGCGGCGGGCTCCAACCGGCCCCCTGGGCGGGGAGGCGCCGGTTCAGCCGGCGGCCTGCGCCCCCTCCTCGTCGCGTCCGGCGGCGCGAGCGGCGGAGACCTTGCCGTCGCCGGTCTCCTCGGCGGCCACCCGGTCGGCGGCGGCGTCCACCACCACGGCGGCCTCCTCGGCCGCGTCCGGCAGGCGCGGGTGCTCGCGGCGGCGGATGTAGAGGATGCTGACGAACATCGAGGCGAAGATCGCCTGGAAGCTCATCACCAGCGCGGTCGCCGACGGGACGACCATGCGCAGCGACTGGCGCGGGTCCAGTTCACCGAAGTTGTTGACCCGCCAGTGCAGCAGCGAGGCCACCAGGCCGGCCAGCCCGGCCAGCGCCAGCAGCCCGCCCAGCACCAGGCCGCGTTCCATCGTCCACCAGGCCACCAGCCGGTCCACCCGGCGGTCGCGCGGCAAAAAGCCCTCTTCCATCGCATAGACCTTGGTGAACAGGGCGAACAGCACCGCCTGGAAGCCGATGACCATGGCCGCTCCGGCGCCTACCAGGGTGTCGACGTCGAAGGCGACATCGCCCACCCGCACCGGGCCGAACGACAGCGCTATCCCGGCCGCCAGGCCGATCAGCATGAACAGCAGGCCCGGGATGAGGAACAGCCAGCGCGGGCTGTACAGCAGCAGGAAGCGCAGGTGGCGCCAGCCGTCCCGCCAGGTGTTCAGGTGCGGCGGGCGGGAGCGGCCGTCCTTGGACAGCGTGGTGGGGACTTCGCGGATGTCGTAGCCGGCCAGGGTGGCGCGCACCACCATCTCGCTGGCGAACTCCATGCCGCCGGTCTGCAGCCCCAGCCGCAGGATGGAGTCGCGGCGGAAGGCGCGCAGCCCGCAGTGGAAGTCGCCGATCTTGCTGCCGAAGAACAGCCGACCGATGAAGCTCAGCACCGGATTGCCCAGGTAGCGGTGCAGCGGCGGCATCGCCCCCGGCTCGATCCCGCCCTTGAAGCGGTTGCCCATCACCAGGTCGGCGCCGTCGCGCAGTTCCTTCAGGAACGGCATCAGCGCGGTGAAGTCGTAGGAGTCGTCCGCATCGCCCATCACGACGTACCGGCCGCGGGCCGCGCGGATGCCGCCCATCAGCGCGTTGCCGTAGCCCCGGTCGGCCACCGGCACCACGCGGGCGCCGGCGGCACGGGCGATCTGCTGGCTTCCGTCGGTGCTGCCGTTGTCGGCGACGACGACCTCGCCGTCGATGCCGTGTTCTTCGAAGAACCCGAGCGCCTTGCGTATGCACGTCTCCAGCGTCTCGGCCTCATTGAGACACGGCATCACCACGGAGAGTTCCACGGAGATCTCCTTCGTTACCGATGGTGACCGTCTTTGGGTGCTGTCGATATACTTTCCTGCTTGCTCCGGCGAGCGGACGGCCGCACTCCATGATGCACGGCCCGCACCCTGCGACACGCTCTCTTCGCAATCCGAAACGCCCGTATCGTGTTGCGAAGCCGCAACGTGACGATCTCGGCCGGAGAACCCTGGGCGGCGGGGTTGGGGGACTAAGCATACGGGCACCACGGCCCAGAAAGGTTGGGGTCGGCCTTGACGGATGGGGCTGCCGGGACGAGGGGACGGACGGCCATGACGGCCGCGCCCCCCGCGACGACCGCCGGTGCGCCGGACGGGGGGCGCGCGGGTCGCCGGGGCGCCGCCCCGCTGCGGCGGCCGGCGGCGCTGATCGCCCGGCATCCGGCGTTCGCCGTGGTCCTGGGGCTGGGTGTGCTGCTGCGGCTGGTGGCGATGCTCGGCTACCGGCCGGTGATGTACTTCAACGACAGCTTCGACTACCTGCACGTGGCGGTCGAGCCCTATCCGCATCCGCTGCGGCCGGCCGGTTACTCGTTCCTGCTGCTGGTGCTCCGCCCGCTGCACAGCTTCACGCTGGTGGCCCTCGTCCAGCACCTGATGGGCCTGGCCATGGGCGTGATGATCTACGCGGTGCTGCGGCGGCGGTTCGGCCTGCCCGGCTGGGGCGCGGCACTGGCGGCGGCCCCGGTGCTGCTGGACGCCTACCAGATCCAGCTGGAGCACCTGGTGCTGTCGGACACGCTGTTTTCGTTCCTGGTGGTCGCCGCGGTCACGCTGCTGCTGTGGCACGGGCGGCCGCCGCTGCGGATCGCCGCGGCGGTGGGGCTGCTGCTGGCGGCGGCCTGGCTGACCCGGACGGTGGGGCTGCCGGTGCTGGCCGGGGTGTGCGTGTTCATGCTGCTGCGGCGGGACGGCTGGCGGCCGCTGGCGGTCATGCTGGCGGCCTGCGCGGTGCCGGCCGTGGCCTATATGAGCTGGTTCGCCTCCGCGCACGGCAAGTTCGCGATGACCGAAAGCGACGGGGTGTTCCTGTTCGCCCGCGCCTACAAGTTCGCCGACTGCCACAAGATCCCCAACCTGACCGTCGATGAGCAGCAGCTGTGCGTGCAGCCCGGCAACAAGCTGCCCAACTCCCAAGACGGCATCTGGGACCGCCGCTCCCCGCTCAAGCGGGTGGTGGACCTGCAGCGTTTCGGGCCCCGGCAGAACGAGATCGCCGGCGGTTTCTCCCGCAAGGCGATCATGGCCCAGCCGGGCGACTACCTGGCGGTGGTGGCCGGGGACTTCTTCCGGGCGTTCCGCTGGGAGCGCACGGTGTTCCCGGACCTGAAGACCTACCGGCTGTATGAGTTCGAAAAGTCGGCGGTGCCGCTGCCGGTGTGGCGGATGGACGCCGACTCCACCGCCGCCGACGTGGCGGTCGCCTATGAGGGGGGCCCGGCGCAGACTCAGGTGGTGGAGCCGTTCGCCGGAATGATCCGCTTCTACCAGGACCACTTCTATCTGCGGGGCACGATGGTGGGGGCGTTGCTGCTGGTCGGGCTGGCGGGCATGGTGCCGCTGTGGCGGCGACTGGGCGGTGCGGTGTTCTTGCCGTGGACGCTGGCGACCGGGTTGCTGCTGGCCCCGGCCGCCACCGCCGAGTTCGACTACCGGTACGTGCTGCCGGCCGTGCCGCTGGCGTCGCTGGCCGCCGCGCTGGCGTTCACCGGGCCGCTGGGGCGGGCCGGTCGGCCGCCCTCCGGCGGTCAGTAGGCGCCCATCCGGCGGAGCCGGGACACCAGCAGCTGGTCTGCGATGTCACGGCGGGCGTGGGCCGAGGCCGTCCTGCTCCAGGGGGCCGCGAACGCCTTGACGCTGTAGCCGTGGCAGCGGGGGCACATGTGGTCGCACCAGGGCGATATGCACGGCTGCCCGTCGTGCCGGTAGGCCACCGCCTCACCGCCGTGCCCGTCGGCGACGTGCCGGGCGTCATACTCTTCGGTCCAGGTCTCCAGGCATCGGGTGCATTGGTAGACCCAGCTTTCGTGGGTGGTCCACGTCTCGTGCGCCATCTTGTGCATCGCTCCCACCTCCCGGTGGTGAGCCGTCGCATCGCCGCCACTTCAATTGTGCCCCGCTCAGGGGCGCATCCGGCAGGGCCCGGTCAGTTCCGGCCGGCCACGACGGCGTCGTAGACGACCCGTTTGGGCAGGCCGTTGCGGCGGGCCACCTCGGCGATGGCGGCCTTGCGGGGGGTGCCGCCGCTTTCCAGCGCCGCGACGGCGGCGGCCAGCTCGGCCGGGTCGTCGGTGCCCTCCGGTTCGGCCGCCCCGCCGACCACCACGGTGATCTCGCCTTTGACGCCGTGGGCGGCCCAGTCGGCCAGCTCGCCCAGCGGCCCGCGCCGGACCTCCTCGTAGGTCTTGGTGAGCTCCCGGCAGACGGCGGCCGGACGGTCGGCGCCGAACGCCTCGGCCATCGCCGCCAAGGTGGCGGCCAGCCGGTGCGGGGCCTCGAAGAACACCATCGTGCGGGTCTCGCCGGCCAGGCGGTGCAGGGCGCGGCTGCGCTCGCCGGGCCGGCGCGGCAAAAAGCCCTCAAAGCAGAACCGGTCGGACGGCAGCCCGGAGACCACCAGCGCAGTGGTGACCGCCGACGGCCCCGGCAGCACGGTCACCGGCACGTCCTCGGCCACGGCGGCGGCGACCAGCCGGTACCCGGGGTCGGACACCCCGGGCATGCCCGCGTCCGTCACCACCAGCACATCGTGGCCGGCCAGCAGCTCGGCGATCAGCTCGCCGGTGCGGGCGCGCTCGTTGTGGTCGTAGTAGGACACCACCTTGGCCCGCAGCTCCACCTGCAACTCGGCGGCCAGGCGCCGCAGCCTGCGGGTGTCCTCGGCGGCGATGATCTCGGCGTCGGCCAGCGCCCGGCGCAGCCTCGCCGAGGCGTCCTCCACCCGCCCGATCGGCGCGGCGGCCAACGTCAGCGTTCCGGTTTCCTGCGACACTCATCGAGCCTATTGGCCCGGCCGTGCTCCGGCGGGCCGCATCTTTCCGGGATCGTTTCTCGGCGATGGACGGCACCGGGGTAGGCAGGGGCCGGGAGCCGGCGCGGTGGTGCCTCCAGCGGCGCATTTCAGGGCCTGGCCGGAAGGCGGGGGTGACATGGATGCGCTTTGGCGTTCCAGGAACGCCATTCCCGGCGCGCCCGCCGGTGTTCCGGGCCGGCACGGGCGCATGGGACGCGCATGCGATCCCCAAGGGGCGCATGGTGCGTATTTCCAATGCCGGGACAGCCGGGGTTTCGGCCACTGCGACCGGCAATGACCACCATCGCCCCGGCTGGCCGGATCAGGCCGGTTGATGATCTCGCGTAGAGCTCAGGGAGGACCCCCATACGATGGCGGGATGGCGATGACGGAGATCAAGCCGGCGACGGACTCGGC
The DNA here is from genome assembly GCF_001896795.1 of Thermomonospora sp. CIF 1. Classification (NCBI taxonomy): domain Bacteria; kingdom Bacillati; phylum Actinomycetota; class Actinomycetes; order Streptosporangiales; family Thermomonosporaceae; genus Thermomonospora; species Thermomonospora sp. CIF 1. The sequence goes on along the minus strand of NZ_MOYN02000011.1, from coordinate 29,018 downwards.
GCAACACCGCCGCCCGCCGTCATTGCGGGACTGGCTGGCGCCTCCGGTTCCCGGCGGCGCGCTGTGGGGATGGGCCGGTCCGCTGCTGGTCACGCTGCTGGCCGGGTTCTTGCGGTTCCACCGGCTGTCCACGCCCGACGCCGTGGTCTTCGACGAGACCTACTACGCCAAGGACTCGCTGGCGCTGCTGGAGTTCGGCTGGGAGCACAACTCCGTCAAAGACGCCGACAAACTCCTGATCGAGCAGGACAGCACCGACGGCATCTGGGCGGAAGGGGCGGCCTTCATCGCCCACCCCCCGGCCGGCAAGTGGATGATCGCGATCGGCGAGTGGCTGTTCGGCGCCACCCCGTTCGGCTGGCGGTTCATGCCCGCGCTGATCGGGACGCTGTCGGTGCTGATCCTGTGCCGGGTGGGCCGCCGGATGACCGGTTCGACCCTGCTGGGCTGCGCGGCCGGGCTGCTGCTGGCGGTGGACGGGCTGGCGTTCGTCACCAGCCGCACCGCGCTGCTGGACATCTTCGTGATGTTCTGGATCCTGGCCGCCTTCGCCTGCCTGCTCATCGACCGGGACCTGGCCCGGCGGCGCCTGGCCGACAAGGTCGAGCAAAGCGGCGGCGCCGGGCTGGGGCCGTTCGTCATGCACTGGTGGCGGATCCCGGCCGGCATCTGCCTGGGCATGGCCTGCGCCACCAAATGGACCGGCCTGTACTACGCCGCCGCCTTCGGGATCATGGTGGTGCTGTGGGACGCGGGCGCCCGCAAGGCCGCTCGCGTCCAGCGCCCGCACGCCGGGGCGCTGCTGCTGGAGTCCGTGCCGGCGTTCGTGTCGCTGATCGTGGTGGGCGCGCTGACCTACCTGGCCACCTGGTGGGGGTGGATCTTCCGGCCGGGCGGCTGGGGCCGCGGCGAGGTCGCCGCCAACGTGCTGGCGCGTCCGTTCGAGGCGCTGCCGGACCTGCTCGCCTACCACAAGGCCATCTTGGACTTCCACAGCGGGCTGGAGACCCCGCACACCTACCAGTCGTGGCCGTGGGACTGGCCGATCCTGCGCCGTCCGGTGGCGTTCTACTACACCGAGCCCAAGACCGGCTGCGAGGCCGCCCGCTGCTCCCAGGAGATCTTGGGCATCGGCACGCCGGCGTTCTGGTGGGGGGCGCTGGTGGCGCTCATCGTGCTGGTGGGCGTGTGGCTGCTGCGGCGCGACTGGCGGGCCGGGGCGGTTTTGGCGGGCTTCCTGGCCGGGTGGCTGCCGTGGTTCATCCCGGCCTTCGGCAACCGCACGATGTTCCTGTTCTACGCCACCCCGCTGCTGCCGTTCATGGCGCTGGCCCTGGCGCTGGCGCTGGGCATGCTGATCGGCCCGGCCCGTCAGGAGACCCTGGATCCGGCCGGTGATCCCCTCGCGGCGCCGGGCAGCCGGCGGGTGCTGGGATCGGCGCTCGCGGGCGCCTACCTGCTGGTGGTGCTGGCCAACTTCGCCTACCTCTATCCGCTGCTGGCGGCCGAGACGATCCCGTATGAGGACTGGCACGCCCGGATCTGGTTCAACTCCTGGATTTAAAGGCCGTTCAGCTCTTCTTCCCGGCGCCTGGCCGGAGCGTCCCGGCCGCCGGACGCCGGGGCGGGCGGGACGGGACGCAAAGTGCGGCGGCCCGCCAGGCACACCGCCAGGGCCAGCAGGCCGCCCGCACCGGCTCCGGCGAAGGCGCCGGGGACGCCGGCCAGGTCCTGGCCGAACCCGGCGACCGCCGAGCCGGCGGCCGCGCCCACCCCGATCGCCGCCACGATCCAGGCGAACGCCTCGGTGACCGTGCCGCGCGGGGCCAGCCGGTCGACCAGGGTGAAACTGCAGGCCAGCGTGGGAGCCAGGAAGATGCCGCTGAGGAAGGCCAACGGCAGCATGACCGGCGGCGCCGGGGCCGAAGCGAGCGGCAGATAGCCCACGGCCAGGGCCCCGAGCAGGTAGGGCAGACGCCGGTGGTCCTCCCCCGGCCACGGCCGCGTCCCGTACACCAGGCCGCCGGTCAGCGCACCGGCCGACATCGCCGCCAGCAGCATCCCCGACAGCGCGTCGCGGCCGAACCGTTCGGCGTAGGCGACCACCGCCACGCTGTAGACGCCCAGCGCGATCCCCGCGCAGCCCAGCGCCGTCAGCAGGGTCCGCATGCCCGCCGAACGCAGCGGCCCGGCCCAGTCGGCGGCCCGCGGCTCGCCCCGCCACCGGCGCGAGGGCGGTGAGGAGGCCACGACCAGCGTCCCGGCGACGCCCAGCGCCCCGGTGAGCCACAGCGCCGCCTCGGTGGACAGCGCGGCGGCGGCCACCACGATCAGCGGCCCGGCGGTGAAGAGCACCTCCTGGGAGGCGGCGTCCAGCGCGTAGGCGGCCCGGACGTGGGCGGGCCCGGGCAGCACGGCCGGCCACAGCGCGCGCAGCCCGGCCTCCAGGGGCGGGGTGGCGAACCCGGCCAGCACGACCGCCGCCACCGCCGCGGCCGGCGGATCGGCGCCCACCGCCGCCAGCAGCACGAACCCGGCCGCCGCCGCCCAGGCGCTCCCCAGCAGCACCCACGGCTGGCCGAACCGGTCCATGGCACGGCCGAGGACGGGCTGACCGGCCGCCGTGGCCAGCCCGTAGACCGCCGCCAGCGCCCCGGCCAGCGGGTAGCTGCCGCCCTCGGCGCGCACATGCAGCACGATCGCCAGCGCGCCCATGCCGTTGGGCAGCCGTCCCAGCAGCGTCCCGCCCAGCAGCCGGGCGGCGTGCGGCAGCCGCAGCAGCGCCACGTAGGCACGCACCGTGCAGCCTCCTTGAGTCCGGTCGGTCATACGTATCACCGATGGGGACGGCCGCTCCACTCCGTTTCCGTCCGTCCCGGCGGCCGGCGGGAAAGAACCGACCATGACCCGGCGTCCTTGCGAGGTGGACCCCAGCGCCCACCCCCACAACCGGATCGGCACGCACCCGCCGCGCACCCGGGCCTGGCGGGACGGCCGGGTGGTGGCCGAGGGCTTCCCGGTCGCCGACCTCGCCGGCCGGCTGGCCGACGCCGACACCGTGGTGTGGGTGGACCTGTGCGGGCCCGGCCGGGAAGGGCTGCAGGTGCTCGGGGACGAGCTGGGCCTGCACGGCCTGGCCGTGGAGGACGCCGCCACCCGCCAGGAGCGGACCAAGCTGGACCGCTACGACGGCTACCTGTTCCTCAACGCCTACGCCGCCGGGCTGCGCGCGGGCAGGCTGGAGCTGCACGAGGTCTCGGCGTTCCTGACCGGCCGGGCGCTGATCACCGTCCGGCACGACACCGGGTTCGACGTCGATGCGCTGATCGCCCGCTGGGACGAGGCGGCGCCGCCGGACGGCCACGGGGTGACGTACCTGCTGTACGGGCTGCTGGACCTGCTGGTGGACGGGCATTTGGCGACCGTCATGGCGCTCGATGAGCAGACCGGCGACCTGGAGGAGCTGGTCTTCGACGAGTCCGCCTCGGTGCGCGACATCCAGCAGCGCAGTTTCCTGCTGCGCAAGAACCTGCTGCGGCTGCGCCGGGCGATGCTGCCCATGGAGGGGATCGTCGCCACGTTGATGCGCCGCGACCTGGAGCTGGTCCCACCTCAGCTGCGGCCCTACTTCCACGACGTCTACGACCATGCCGTGCACGCCGCCGAGCGGGCCGACAGCGTCCGGGAGCTGATCGCCGACCTGCTGGAGACCCGGCTGGCCCTGCAGAGCAACCGGCTCAACGAGGTGATGAAGAAGATCACTTCCTGGGCCGCCATCGTCGCGGTGCCCACCGCCGTGACCGGTTTCTACGGCCAGAACGTGCCCTACCCCGGTTACTTGGAGCTTTCCGGTTTCATCACCAGTTCCCTCATCATGATCGCCGTCAGTGTCGTGCTGTACGTCATGTTCAAGTGGCGGGACTGGCTATGAGGGGCGGACGCGGCCCCGCCCGTTCGGCGATGTACCTCCGCGCCGATTCGTCAGGCGAATGTCGGACGACTCGGGTAGAAAATTCACATGCCGCACGTGCCGCCGATCGTCCATTCCCGAACCGCCAACGGCCCCGCCTATCTGCTGGCCTGGATACGGTCCCCGGAGGGGGCGTGGGAGGCCGACATCGCCTGGCTGGAGGTCGAGGGGGAAAGCCGGCAGGGCCGCACCGCCCATGTTCCGGCCGAGGACATCACCAAGATCGACGGTCAGGATTACTCCCGGGTCCCCCGCCGCGCCGGCAAAGGCCGCGGCGGGGAGACCGTTCGGCCGGAAACCGCCGAGGATCAACGGCCCTGAAAAGCGCCCCGGGCAAAGGGCCGGTTGCGTTTTTGCGCGTTCCCAAAAGCCCGCCCCCTATAGGTAGGGCAGGGTGAGGCCGAAGAAGCGATCCAGTTGCCAGGCCAGCGACGCCAGGCAGCCGGTGGTCAGGCCGGCGCCGGTGAGGCTGAGGGGGCCGGTGATGGTGTTCCTGCCCGGTGCGGCCTCCAGCAGCGCCTGCACGCGTTCGACGACGCCGGACTCGGTGAAGGCGGGCATGCCGGGCGGGGCGGCGTCCGCCGCCGAGCGGGCCAGGGCGACGCGGGCGATGGTGCGGGCGACCAGGGCGCGGTCGCCGACGGCCTCGGCGGCGTCCTCATCGGCCCAGCGTTCCAGGGCGAAGCGCAGCCGGGAGTTCAAGCGCCGCAGCGGCGGCAGGATGGTCGCGGCCAGCTCCCCCAGGGCGAGGTAGCGGTGGTGATGGTGGCGCAGGTGGGAGGCCTCGTGCTGGAAGACCGCCGCCAGCTGGGCCCGGTCGAGGATGCGCAGCAGCCCCCGGGAGACCAGCACGCCGCCGCGGCGCCGGCCGGGAACCGCCAGCGCCAGCGGGGCGTCGCAGTCCAGCACCTGCCGGCAGGACCGCTGGGCCTGGCGGATCTGCCGGCTCCAGCCGACCGCCAGCCGGACGATGAGGAAGGCGACCAGGCAGGTCAAGACGACGGCGGGGACGCCGATGGCGTCCGGCACCGGCCGGTCGTCGCCGAACAGCGCCCACTCGGGCACCCGTTCGGCGGCGCGGGGGAAGATGCCGGCGGCGTAGTTGACGGTGATGAACACCAGGGTGCCGACGGCGGTGACGGTGGCGGCGGCCGCGATGGTGGCCAGCGTGCGCGCCGCCCAGTGCGGATGCAGCGGCAGCGGTGCCGCGCCGAACGCGACGCCCACCGCCAGCACCAAGGCCATGGGCAGGAGAGTCAGCCAGCTCACCGCACGTCTCCGGCCTCGGATCGGTTCGCCATCTCGCGCAAAGCCTCCCCCTCGTCCCATCTCCTCCGCAGGATGAGGAGATCCCCCGCCGTCAGGCGTGGGGAGGAAGTCAGGACCTCTGCCACAGGCCGCCGTGCACGGCCCCCATCATAGGACCGGCCCCGGGGCCCGGCCGGTTCCCAAGCGCGCCGTATCCGCCCTGTTCAACCGGTGGGTGTGACGGGCGGGGAGCGGCCGGTGGCGGGGCCGGGCCGCGGTTTCAGACGTCCAGGGCGCCTGCCGCTTTCGAAAGAGCGCTTCCGGACGCGCAGAAGCCTCGCTCCGTCGCCTCCCCGGTGAAGGTGACACGATCGGCAAGACCGTTAGGCTGATCAGTGAACCCTTTTCAACACCCGTCCTTCGCAAGCCGAGGAGGGGCTCCGGCGAGGCCCATCGCAGCCAGCGGCACCGTCCTGGACGGCGGTGCCCCGTCCCGGCCCACGGGGGACGGCATGTTGCGAAGGGTTCAGTGGATGGCGTTCACCATGTGAGCTCGTGAGGCCGGGAATCGTGGCGCGTAGACCCCTGGGACAGCTGGAGGCCGAGGTCTTGGCCGCGCTGGCGGCCCTGAAGCGTCCCGCCGGGGCCGCGGAGCTGCGGGCCCGGCTGGCCGGGCAGCCCGCCCACACCACGGTCAACACCATCTTGTCCCGGCTGCACGACAAGAAGCTCGTCACCCGGATCCGTGACGGGCGCCGCTATCTGTACCGGCTGGCGGTGGACGAGTCCCGCCTGGTGGCCGGCCGCATGTACGACCATCTGCGGTACGCCAACGATCCGCGCAGCGTGCTGAGCCAGTTCGTGCAGACCCTCAGCCCCGACGAGGAGCAGGCGCTGCGCCAGATCCTCGATTCCTTGGACCGGGACTCCTCGTAACGGCGGATCGGGACGTGTGCCTCCCGGCCGATCTGCTACAAGAGTCGTAGCAAATATCGCCCTTAAGTCCCGTTCCGATGTCGATTACCTGCGGGCGGCCCGAGGACCGGCGGATGCGGTGATCGGTGCACCGGCGGGCTGAAGGGACGAGCGCCGACCATGCCGGTGTTCGGTGGGGCCTTTCGGACACCGGCCGCATCGCCTCGAGCGGCCAGCGAGCGGGGGGAACCGACCAGATGCCGATCGCCAAACGCCACGGCGGCGTGCGCGGCGTGGTGGAGTCTCAGATCACCCAGCGGGTGATCATCGCGGTGATCCTCATCAACGCCGCGGCCCTGGGCCTGGAGACCGTCCCGCAGGTGGCGGCGCACCACGGCCCGCTGCTGCAGGCCATCGACCGGATCGCGCTGGCGATCTTCGTGATCGAGCTGGCGGCCAAGGCCTGCGCCTACCGCACCGGTTTCGTCCGCGACCCGTGGAACCTGTTCGACGCCGCGATCGTGGGGATCTCCCTGGTGCCGCACTCGGCCGGCCTGTCGGTGCTGCGGGCGCTGCGCATCCTGCGGGCGCTGCGGCTGATCTCGACGGTGCCGAGCATGCGCCGCGTGGTGTCGGCGCTGCTGTCGGCGATCCCCGGCATGGCCTCCATAGCCGCCCTGCTCATGCTGGTGCTGTACGTCGCCGCGGTCATGGCCGCCAAGCTCTACGGCGCCACCAACCCCGAGTACTTCGGCGACCTGGGCTCCTCCCTGTTCACGCTGTTCCAGGTCATGACCGGGGAGTCGTGGTCGAACGTGGCCCGCGCCGTGATGGACCACCACCCCTGGGCGTGGCTCTTCTTCGTCGGTTTCATCCTGGTGTGCACGTTCGTCGTGCTGAACCTGTTCATAGCGGTGGTCGTCCGGGCCATGGAGGAGGGCGAGGCCGCCGCCTCCCAACGGGCGGCCCACCCGGACAAGGCCTCCCAGGCGGACATCGCCCTGCTGCTCGCCGAGATCTCCGCATTGCGCGCGGAGATCCAGGCCCTGCGCAAAACCCACGGCATCCCAGAAGAGGACCGCTCGGGGCAGTCGGTCTCATAGCTAATCCAGGATCGTGGTGGAAGCCGAGTGCTGGGTGGCGATGGGGGTTCCCGCCAAGTGCATCATTTCGCCGCCGACGATGCGGAATCCATGCGGGCCGCTGGGGCGCCACAGTTCGATGATGGCGCAGTTGGGGATGTCGCAGACCCCGTGGAAGTGGTGGAAGGCGCGCATGTCCGCCTCGCCGGGGTCGGTGACGCCGGTGAACAGCGACCAGACCACGGCCTTCATGAACAGGCCGTGCGTGAACACCGCGATCAGTCCGTCCTCGGGGCGGCCGGCGAGCCGGTCGAGGAAGGAGCGGACGCGGGTGATGAGCGCTTTGAAGGATTCACCTCCGCCGTTGACATAAGAAGGGTCGCAGCGCTTCCAATACGCTTCGGCGAAAGGCCGGCGTTGCTCCGTCGTGGTCTGCAGGGCATGGAACTGGCCCAGGTATGTGAATTCCTCGACGGGCCACTCCTCATAGGGCGCGTGCGGAAACCGCTCGATGGTCGCCTCGGCGGTCTGCCGTGCCCGGACGAACGATGAGCTGACCACCAGGGCGGGCGGTGCGCTGAAAGCCTCGGCCACCCGTGCCGCCTGCCGCCGTCCGAGCTCTGTGAGGGGGGAGGCGCCCGGCCCGTTCGTCGGCAGCCCGGCGTTCGATTCGCTTTGCCCATGCCGGATCAGCCACACCCGTCGCACCTTGGTCATGGCCACAGGCTGGCATGCGGGCACGGCCCGCCGAAAGGCCGGGCCGGCTCAGCCGGCGGGCCGGAAGGCCGGCGGCAGCCACAGCCAGCCGCGGGCCCGGGTCCGCTTGTGCCGCAGTTCCAGCGGCCGGTAGGCGTCCGGGTTGAACAGGCCGCCCCGGGCGCGGGTGTCGGCATAGAGCGGATCGGACACGATCATGCCCATGTCGGCGTCGCAGGCGTCCAGCGCCCGTTTGAACGCCGCCGCCTCCAGCATCCGGAACAGGTGGATGAGGTCGTGCCCCAGCAGGCCCCGGCCGTCGTGGCGGACCCGGCCGGTGTGCACGGCCACCCGCAGCCGCAGCCGGCCGGCCCGGCTGGCGAGCCGGTTGGACCGCCGCAGCAGGGCGGTCATGTGGTGGGCGAACGGGTCGAGCAGGTAGGCGGGGTCCACCTGGGCGGGCGCGACGATGACCGCGCCGTCGCCGCGGTCTTCCAGGTAGCACTCCTGCCAGGGCACCTGGGTCAGGGCGAAGGACTCGGCCAGGTGCTCATACAGCGTGCGCCGCAGGTGGGCTTGGGCGTCGCCGTCGCGCATGGGGTCGCCGAAGGCGGCGATGTCGACGGCCATGAGCGGAACGGCCACGGCCAGGGGCGAGGTGATCCAGGTGACGGGTTCCGCCGGGGCGGCCGTCCAGGCGGGCGCAGGGTCCGGCGGGCGCACGGTCTGCAGAACGGGCGGCTGGTCGTGCCGGGAGATGCTCATGGGCGGGCAACCTCTTCGAAGACGGGGTCGGACCAAAAGTCGATCAGCTCGCGTTCGTGCCACTGCCGCGGCGGCACGTCGGTTCGAAGGGCGCGGCCGGTGGTCAGGGCCCACAGCACCGCCAGGGTGTAGGCGATGAGGTCGTCATCGCTTCGGGGATGCCACGGCCAGGGGTCGTCGGGCATCGTCTCCCCGCCCGGGGAATCGGCCGAGGGGCTCGGCGGGTGGCATGGCGCAGATCCCGGCGACGGCCGGGTCAACGTCGTCATGGGGTGACTATGGCCCCCGCGGCCGGCCGCCGGGCCGGTTTTCGCCGGACCCGGATCCCTTGGGCGTGCCGCGGCCGCCGGCGGACGGTCCCGGATGCCGGCGGATGCGTCCGGATGGCATCGGAGGGGGCCGGCCGCGGCGTCCATCGGAGCTTTTTCAGCGGGCCGTTCTGCTCCCCGACCGATTCCGTGTGTGTGATATCTGGCAGAACGGCCGCGGCGGCGGTGGGAGCATGTGCCCACCGCATCGTGTGGACACCTACCGGAGAGCGATCGGGCTGGCCATGCCGGACGACCTTCGCGCCCTTGCCGCGCTGCACGACTTCATCGCCGACCTGCGCACCGCGTTCGAGCTGGCCGGGCCGCCCACGTATGAGCGGCTGGAGACGCTGTCGCGCCGCTACCAGAACGCCGATCGCGACGGCGGGCCCCGCATTCTGCCGCTGGCGCACTCGACCACCCACGACTATCTGAGCGGCAAGCGGCACAGGCTGCCGCCCTGGCCGTGGGTGATGTCGTTCGTGCTGGTGCTGCGGGACGCGGCGGTGGAGAACGCCCTCGATCCGGAGGCCATCGGAACGCCGGCCCAGTGGCACACCAAATACCGGGCCGTCCGCGCGGCCCTCGCCCAGAGCAGACCGCCCCGGCCGCCGCTGTCCGCCCCCGTCCCGGCGGACTGGCGGGCCGAGCCGGCGGATCCCCACGCGGGCGACCCGGATCCGGGACGACACACCTTGCAAGAAAGCCGGCCGGGCCCCAAGGTCCCCGCCTCTCCCACCGGTGAGGTCGATCGTCCGTCCACCGGAACGCTCCCCCGAGCCTCCGGCCCCGATGAGTCCTCCGGTGCGGGGAGCGAGCCGCCGCCCGAGCCGACGATCATGCGGCGTCGCTACGCGGAGGCCTTCGGGCGCACCGGCATGCGGCTGCTGCGCCAGGCCGAAGGCGATGAGGGCGAACGACAGGGGATTCCCGCCTACCGCCTGGCCGCGCTGCTGGCCTGCGCGGACCGTCCCGCCGAAGCGCTGTACTGGCTGCGCCGCGCCGCCCGTGCCGGCCACGGCCGGGCCGCCGAGCTGGCCGCCGCCTGGGATCCCGCCGCCGCGCCGGCCTTTCCCTACTGGCAGGGCGCCGAGATCGCCTACCAGATCGGCCTGGAGTACGACCGGGAGGGCCTGCCCTTTTCGGCGGCGGTGTTCTACCGGGGCGCCGCGGGTCTCGGGCATGCCGACGCGGCCTACCGGTATGGCCTGCACTGTCTGCGCATCGGCAGGCTTCGCGACGCCGCGGCCTGGCTGGACCGCGCCGACCGCAACGGCCATCCCCAAGCCGGGCAGCAGCTGCTCCTGCATGCCCTCGGCGGGTCATCGGACGGGTCGCCGAGCGGGGTCTGCGAGCACCTGCCCTCGACGGCACCGCAGTAGCCGCACCGCCCCGGGGGTCTTCTCCTTCAAAAAAGCGCCGTCCGTTCGGCGGGGCCCGGCGCAAGAGCCCGTCTCAGGCGGCGGCGTCGCCGGTGGGGAATCCACCGGCGTGGAGCACCATCGCCGGCAGCGGGCGGCCGATCTGCTCCTGCAGCCACCGGCCGGCCTCCCGCAGCGCGGCGGTGTCGAGGCCGTGGTCGATCCCCGACCGTTCCAGGGCGTAGGCGAGGTCCTCGGTGGCGATGTTGCCGGTGGCGCGGGGGGCGAACGGGCAGCCGCCGATCCCGCCGAGGCTGGCGTCCAGCACGCCCACCCCGGCGTCGATCGCGGCGAGCGCGTTGGCGATGCCGCAGTTGCGGGTGTTGTGGAAGTGGGCGCGCAGCGCCGTCCCCTCCGGCAGCAGGTCGCGGACGGCCTCGACCCTGGCCGCCACGTCCCGGGGCACGGCGACCCCGATGGTGTCGGCCAGGGACAGTTCCGCCGGCGGCCGCTCCTGCAGGACCTGCTCGGCGACGGAGCGCACCGCCTCCACCGGGACCTCGCCTTCGAAGGGGCAGCCGAACGCCACCGCGAGGGTGACGTTCGCCCTGATGCCGGCCGCCTCGGCATCGCGCGCGATCCGCCGCCAGATGCCGATCCCCCCGGCGATGTCGGTGCCCTGGTTGCGCCGGCTGAAGGTGTCGGTGCAGTGCACCACCACGTTCACCTCGGTGATCCCGGCCGCCAGCGCGCGGGACAGGCCGCGTTCGTTCAAGATGAGCGCGCTGTAGGTGACCCCGTCTGCGGGGGGCAGCATGGCGACGAGGTCTTCGGCGTCGGCCATCGCGGGCACCTTCGCCGGGTGCACGAAGCTGGTGACCTCGATATTGCGGGCCCCGAAACGCACCGCGTGTTCCACGAGCCGCCGTTTCTGCTCGGTGGTCAGCCGGGTCGGCTCGTTCTGCAGGCCGTCGCGCGGCGCCACCTCCACGATGCGGACCGGTGCCGTCATCGTTCACCTCCCTGATCGTCGCCGCCGAACCCCTCGTGCGGCGCCGGCGGCCGCATCCTCCCGGTCGCCGGGCTCCCGCCGCGGCCCGTGGGGACGGCGTACCGGCCGACCGGACCCGGCTCCTCCTCGATCTTGCATGACCGTCCCGGACGCGGCGCGGCCGAGAACGGTACGGGCCTTTTCCCTGCACGGACGCGCGCCCGGGTCAGGAGATGGGAGCGGTCAGCAGCTCCAGGCAGCCGGCTTCGACGGCGCGGTGCCGGAACTGCTCGGGGGTTCCCTCGGCGACCGCGGTGGCCCGGGCGCGCCGGAAATACAGGTGGGCGTCGTGCTCCCAGGTGAAGCCGACGCCGCCGGACACCTGGATCAGGCCGCCGGCGGCGGCCAGGAAGCACTCGGCGGCCTCGGCGCGGGCCAGCAGGGCGAGCCGGTGGGCGTTCTCCCGGTCGCCGCCGTCGCAGGCGTTCGCGCCGGCCGCGACCAGGGCGCGGGCGGCGGTGGCGTCGATCGCGGTGTCCGCGCAGCGGTGCTGGATCGCCTGGTAGCTGCCGATCGGCCGGCCGAACTGCTCGCGGACGGCGGCGTAGGAGACCATGGCGGCCAGGCAGCCTTCGGCGCCGCCGACCTGTTCGGCCGCCGCCAGCAGCCAGGCCACGGTGCGGTGCCGCTCCAGGTCGGCCCGGTCGCCGGGGGCGGTGACGGGCACGGCCGGTGCGCCGTCGACGGTGATGTCGGCCCGGGGCGTGGTCAGGTCCACGGTGGCCAGTGCGCTGCGCGCCGCCTGCGGCGGGATCGCGGCGAGCGCCATGGCCGGTCCCTGGTCGGTGCGGACCGGGCAGAGCACCAGGTCGGCGACCCGGCCGTGGGTCACCCGGGCGGCGGTGCCGTGCAGCCGTCCCGCGGTGAGGGTGGGCGCGGGGGCGTCCTCGCCGGCGGCGGCCAGGGCGGGCACGGCCCGGCCGGTCAGGAACCGTTCGATCCGCTCTTCCAGCTCCTGCGGCAGGCCGGAGGACGGCAGCGCCCGCAGCGACCAGCCGACCAGCAGCGCCGCCCGCGCCGGCCCCGGGTAGAGGGCGGCCCCGCACTCTTCGGCGGCGGCGACCAGGTGGGCGACGCCGAGCTCAAGGCCGCCGCGGTCTTCGGGGGCGGCCATCGCCGTCAGGCCGATCTGCTCGGCGATCGCCGCCCAGCGGCGCTCATCGAAACCGGCCCGCGCCAGGTCGTCGTCTGCTCCGCCGCCGGCGTCGCGGAGGCGCCGCGCCTCCGCGATGCCGGGGTGGTCGCCGAAGAAGGCGCGCAGGGATGCCCGGACCTCATCGGGGCTGATGTCGTGGGTCATCGCGGCTCCTGTCGGGAGAGCAGGTCCACCAGCGCCGAGCGGGAGATCTTGCCGCTGGCCGTCTTGGGCAGCCCGTCGAGGAAGACGACCGTCCGCGGCACCTTGTAGCCGGCCAGCTCGGCCCGGCAGTGCGCGAGGACCGCCTCCTCGGTGAGGCGGTCCTCGCGCCGCACGATGGCGGCGCAGACCCGCTGCCCCCAGGTGCGGTCCGGCAGCCCCACCACCGCGGCCTCCGCGACGTCCGGCAGCTCGCAGAGCGCGGACTCCACCTCCAGCGGGTGGACGTTCTCCCCGCCGGTGATGATCATCTCGTCGGAGCGGCCCTCGACGTACACGTAGCCGTCCGCATCCAGGTGCCCCACGTCGCGGCTGTTCAGCCAGCCGTCCACGAAGACCTTGGCGGTCTCGGCGGGCCGCCCCAGGTAGCCCTTGGCCATGAACGGGGTGCGGAACCACAGCTCCCCGGAGGTCCCGGGCGGGACGACCTGGCCGGTCACCAGGTCGCGGACCTGCAGTTCGACGCCCACCGTGGGACGCCCGGCCGACGCCAGCCGTCCGGTGTGCGCACCGTCGGTGCGGTGGTCCTCGGGCGGCAGGTAGGTCACCACGCCGCCGGCCTCGGTCATCCCGTACACCTGGCACATCTCGCAGCCGAGCACCTCCAGGGCCTCCCGGAGCGTGGGCGGCGGGATGGGCGAGGCGCCGTAGGCCACATGACGCAGCTCCGGCAGCGGAGTGGGCTCGATCTTGAGCTGGTCGATCAGGGCGCGGATGAGGGTGGGCACGAGCACCGCGTGGGTGATGCGCTGCCCGGCCATGGCCGCCACGATGCTCTTGGGGGCCGCGTCGGCCAGGTAGACCTGCCGGGAGCCGTACAGCAGCCCGTACTGCACCCAGTAGGCCCCCGCCAGGTGGAAGACCGGCGGGACGATCAGCAGCCGGGAGTCCGGCTGAAAACCGTGGACCACCGGGGTGGTCGCCCCGATCTCCATGGCCAGCCGTTCCAGCGGGACCGCCTTGGGCGGGCCGGTGGAGCCGGAGGTGAAGAACACCATCGCCACATCGTCTGCGGCCGGTTCCAGCGGCGCGGCCGCCGCCCGGCCGGGCCACATGCCGGCGGTGGTCTGGTCGACGACCTCGATGTGGACCCCGGGACCGGCGATCGCCTCGGCGCGGCCGGCGAAGGCGGTGCTGGTGAAGATGTGCGTCACCGCCGTCTCGGCGCAGCAGGCGGCCAGATCGCGGTCCGGCAGCCGCCAGTTGAGGCCGACCAGGGCGGACCGCTGCCGCCAGGCGCCCAGCAGCGTGGCCGGGTAGCCGATGTCGTTGGCGCCCAGCCAGGCGACGCGGGAGCCGGCCCCGCCGGTGGCGGCGATGACGGCGGCGGCCCGGTCCGCGGCGGTGTCCAGCTGCGCCCACGTCAGGGACGCGGCGGGCCCGACGACGGCCACCTCATCGGGGCGTTCGGCGGCGTGCCGCCGCACGGCCTGATCGACCGTGGGCCGGGGCCAGTCGGGGGTCACAGCGCCGTCCATGACCGCTCACCCAGCCACCGGGTGATGATGTCGACGGCCTGGTTGAGGTGCGGCACCTGGTCGGGGCCGGCGTAGTAGTGGGTCGCCCCTTTGATCATGTGCATTTCCTTGTCGGGGTGCCCGATCGCCTCAAACAGCCGGTGGGTGTGGCTGGGGGTGCAGGCGTCGTCGGCGGTGTTCCCGATGACCAGGGTCGGCACCTTGATGTCGGCCGCGCAGCGGGGCCCGTCGGCGTTGGCGTCGTCATAGCTCCACTGCGACAGCCAGCTGCGCAGCGTGCTGAACCGGGCCAGCCCCACCGGGCCCATGTTCACGATCCGCGGGTCGCCCAGGTAGCAGCGGCCCGGCGGGCGGTCGCTGGGGTCCAGCGTCGGGTCGAGCCAGCGCGGGTCGGCCATCGTCCCGTGCACCACGAACCCCCGCTCCATCAGCGGCTCGCCCTGAGCCTTGAGGTCGGCCAGGGTCTCCTTCACCCACGCGGTGATGCGGCGGTTGCGGGCGATCTGGGCGGCCCGGTAGCGCTCGATGAACTCCGGCGAGTACGGCGGCTGGTTGGGGTTGTCGGGGTTATAGATGTCCAGCTCGGGGTCGCGTTTGGTGGGGTCCTGCTCGTCCAGGATGGACGGGTCCAGCCACTCGGTGAGCGTGCCGTGCCGGCTGATGTGCGCGGCCAGCAGCATGATCCCGTCGGCCGGGGGCAGGTCCAGCCGGGTGAGGTCGGGCGGGTCGCCGGCGGGCGTGCAGGTGACCGTGGGGTGCTGGGCCTGCTGCTGGTAGAACAGCGACAGCGCGCCGCCGCCGCTCCACCCGCCCAAGATCACGTTCTGGTAGCCCAGGCGCTCGCGGGCGTCCTTGACGCAGGCGGCCAGGTCCTGGACGACCTTCTCCATGATCAGCGCGCTGTCGACGCCGCGGTAGCGGCTGTTGCAGTAGATCACGTGGTGGCCGGCGCGCGGCAGCGCGTTGGTCATCGGCAGGTAGGCCCCGCCGCCGATGGGGTGCATGAACACGATCACCGTGTCGGAGGGGACGCCCTTGGGGCGCAGCAGGTAGCTCTCCAGCACCACGTGCTCGCTGACCCCGCCGTAGGTGTCGCGGTAGGCCGAGGTGTCCTCGAAGACGATGAGGTACGGCTTGCGCTCGTATTCGAATCTCTTCCGCTCGCTCACGCCCGCACCTCTTTCTTGTCGGCTTCTTCCTTGGTCTGGGTGGGCTGGGCGCCCAGCATCACCGGCGTGGGGATGAGCCGGCGGCGCGTGTCGATCGCGATGACCTTCCACTCCACCCGTTTTTCCTGCTCGAACAGGCGCCGGGCGCGCCGGCGGGCCCGCTCGGGGACGCCGTGGTGGATGCCCTGGGGGGCGTGCGAGATCAGCCCGGCGGGCATGTCCACGCCGAAGACGCTGCCGCCGTGGTAGAAGGCGATCTCGTCGTAGTCGGTGTTGCGGTGGTACCAGGGGACCCGTTCCACCCCCGGCTTGCCCTCGGCCGGGCGGGGCAGGAAGTTCAGCACGTACACCCCGGTGGCCTGCATGAACAGGTGCACCGTGGGGGGCAGGTGGACGTCGTCGGAGGTGATGACGTCGTAGTCGGCGATGTTGAAGGTGAAGGGGAAGTTGTCGCCCCGCCACCCTTCCACGTCCAGCGGGTTGAACGGGTAGAACAGCGAGGAGCGGCCCTCGCGCTGGCGCAGGCGGATCTCGTACTCCTCCCGGCCGTCGTCGGGGAAGACCTCCGGCTCGGGGATGGTGATCAGGGACGAGTCGAAGGGGAAGAACCGGCCGAGCGTGCCGGCCTCGGGCACCCGGAACTCCTCGGTCGCCTCGATGATCAGCAGGTGGGAGCGGTCCTGGGGGATCTGCCGGTAGGTGGTGCCCTTGGGCAGGTACACCCAGTCGCCGGGCCGGTACGGCAGCCGCCCGAACTCGGTCTCGAAATGCCCGGTCCCCTCGTGGACGAAGATCAGCTCATCGCCGTCGATGTTGCGGGTGTAAAACGGCGCGACCTGCCCGCGGCGGCTCAGCAGGATCCGGCAGTCGGGGTTGTGGAACATCACCAGCGGCTCGCCGTCGGCCTCCAGGTCGGTGGGCTTCAGCTCGCCGGTCTGCACGTTGACGGCGGCCAGGTCGCCCTCGATGCGGAACCGGGTGGGGTCGTTGCGGCGGTACAGGTGGGCGGTGCGGCCGGTGAAGCCGTAGCGGCCGAGCTCGTCGTCTTTGAGGTCCCCCACGTCCCGGTGGATCTGCCGCGGGGTCCTCCCCCGGCGGAGCTGGACGAACGATTCCATGGGCGCTGCTCCTCACTGGCTGGTGCCGTTCACGACGCGCGCGGTGCGGATCTGGGAAGGCCCAGCCCGCGCTGGGCGATGACGTTGCGCTGGATCTCGTCGGTGCCCCCGGCGATGTGCAGGGCGGGGACGCCGAGCACGAACTCCGACCAGGCGTAGGTGTCTTTCTCGCCGAGATCGACGAACGCCTTTTCGCCCAGTGCGTCCTGGGCGAGGCGGGCGATGTGGTCGGCGGCGCGGTTCATGAGCATCTTGCGGATCGACCCGGAGACCGGCTCCAGGCGGTGGGTGTAGGAGCCGGGGGTGAGGTTCGCGGCGGCCCGCATGGCGACCACGGCCGCCACGGTCCGCGCCAGCTGGGGGCGGAGCACCGGGTCGTCCTCGGCGCCGAGCCGGCGGATCAGCCGCGTCACCCGTTCCATCACCTGCGGGGTGAGGGGGCCGGCCGCGCCGCTCATCGTGCTGCGCTCGGAGCCGAGGCTGGTGAGGGCGACGCGCCAGCCTTCGCCGACTCCCCCGATGCGCCGGGCGTCCGGCACGCGCACCCCGTCCAGGAACACCTCGTTGAACGCCGCGCCGCCGGTCATCTGCCGGATCGGCCGGACCGTCACCCCGGGGGCGTGCATGTCCAGCAGGAACATCGTCAGCCCGGCGTGCTTGGGCGCGGCGGGGTCGGTGCGGACCAGGACCTCCCCCACGTCCGCCAGGTGGGCCATCGAGGTCCACACCTTCTGCCCGGTGAGGACCCAGTGGTCGCCGTCGCGGACGGCGCGGGTGGCGACGCCGGCGAGGTCGGAGCCGGCGCCGGGTTCGGAGAACATCTGGCAGCCGATGAGCTCGGCGCGGTAGAGCGCGGGCACGATCTCTTCGCGCAGCGCCGGCGTGGCGTGGTGGAGCAGGGCCGGGGCGACGATGTTGAGCCCGACGAACAACGCCTCCCGCGACGGGAAGCCCATCTCCGCCAGCACGTCTTCGAGGACCTCGTCGTGGGCGTCGGTCAACCCGAGGCCGCCGAACTCGACCGGGCCGCTGGGCCAGGCCACGCCGGCCTCATACAGCGCCCGCTGGAAGCGGCGCGCCCGGGCGACTTCTTCCTCATGCCCTTCCCTGAGTTCCTCGACGGCCGCGATGCGGTCGTCGTCGGGGTCGGCCTCGGCCGGGCGGGCGTGCTCGGCGACGAGGGGGGCCAGCCGCTCGCGCAGGAAGCCGGCGAAGGCGGCCAGATCCCGCGGGGGGTCGAGGGGGGCGGCGCTCATGCCAGGCCCGCCAGCTTGCGCGCCAGGTCCTTCGCCCGCTCCATGTCGTAGTGCTTGCGGGCCACCAGCCGCTGGGCGTACAGGCCGCCGCCGGACTGGATCATGGTGACCAGCTGCCAGCCGCCGTAGGCGTCGGCGGTGAAGTCGCGGACGGCGTGGAACAGGCGGGTGCGGTACTCGCCGTCGATGTCCTCCTTGGTCGCCATGTACTTGCGGATGAAGGGGCCGACTTCTTCGTTTTCCAGGTCCCGCACCGAGGGGGCGGTGACGATCGCGCCGCCGCCGATGTCGTGCAGGTGGCGGACCATGCGGCTGTATTCGGCGGCGGCGTAGTGCTTGGCGGCGTTGGTGTACAGCTCGCTGGGGAAGTACCAGCCCTCTGGGCTGGGTTCGGCGTTGGCGATGGCGGCCTCCAGCCCGGCGCGCACCAGCGTCGCGTAGATGATCATCTCCGCGATCTTTTCCCGGATGTGGTGGATGCGGTCGGTGCCGTTGGCCTCGGCGACCAGTTGCGCCAGGCCGACGAGCTGGTCGCCGAACTCGGCCAGGTGGGCGGTGCCGCCCAGCCGCTCCCACAGCCCCAGGGCGTGGGCGAAGGTGGCCGAGTGCTCGATCTCTCCGGCCAGGAACACCCGCTCGTTGGGGACGAAGACGTCGTCGAGGATCACAAAGCCCTCGGGCATGTTGTGCCGGGAGCTGACGGGGAAGTCCTCGATGCGTTCGCGGGGCGCGTAGCTGGTGTTGACGATGCGGACGCCGGGGGCGTTCACCGGGATGGCGCAGGCGACGGCGTAGTCTTCCTCGCCCTCCTTCATGTTCTTGGTCGGCATGACGATCAGCTCGTGGCTGACCGCGGCCGAGGAGATGTGCAGTTTGGCGCCGCGGACGACGATGCCGTCTTGGCGGCGCTCGATGATGCGGGTGTAGACGTCCGGGTCGTGCTGCTTGCTCGGCGGCAGCCGGCGGTCCCCCTTGGCGTCGGTGATCGCCTGGACGCAGCGCAGGTCCTTGGCGCGGCAGTACTCGAAGTACTCCTCGATCCGGCGGGCGTACTCGGGCCGGGCGGGGCGGATCCGCGCCGCGGCGGTCAGCAGGGCCAGCAGCCCCTGGCTGGTGGTCACGGTGACCATGTCCCAGGTCAGCAGGTCCTCCAGGATCTCTTTCAGCTCCTGGCGGCTGCGGGGGATCTTGAAGTACGGCCCGCTGGCGTCCTCTCCCGGCCGGTAGTGCGCCTCGTACCCGTCGCCCACCAGCTTGATCGCGGTGGCGAACTGCGGGTGGGAGGCGAGGTCCTTGACCTCCTGGCCCTCTGCGAAGATCCGCCGGCCGTCGTCGAGGGAGGCCAGGTACTGGGACCTGTTCATCATCGCCATCTGGGGGCTCTCCTGGGGGTCGCTCCGGGGGCATTTCTGAGGCTAGATTCAGATTCAGAAGTGTGCAAGGGCGGAATCCGAGGGGAGATGATGGTCCGAGCACAGGCGGCAAGGGCGCTTGCGGACGTGATCGCCGGGGCGCAACCCTCCCCACCCAGCGCTGCAGAAGACGAGACAGAGATCGATGAGCGACGGAGCGTCCACGACGAAGGCCCAGCCGGCCACGCCCAAGGGCCGGCGGACAGAGGCCGCGTTCCTGGAGGCGGCGCGGCGGACGTTCGCCGAGAAGGGCTACTTCAACACCAAGATCTCCGACATCGCGGCGGCGGCCGGCCGCTCGCCCGGGTCGTTCTACAACTACTACGACAACAAAGAACAGCTCCTGGAAGCGCTGCTGGAGGAGTTCGCCCAGGAGGTCATGACGGCCTCGACGCTGGAGTCCGGATCCGGCGACCCCTACGAGGGCGTCCGCGCCGCGGTCACCGCCTACTGGCACACCTACCGCAAGTACCTGCCGGAGATGATCGGCCTGTTCCAGATGTCCATGACGGACGAGCGTTTCCGGCAGCGGTGGCGGGAGCACCGGGCCGCCGGCATCCGGGGCGTGCTGCGCGGCCTGCACGCGGCCGAACGCTCCGGCCACACCATCGGACTGGACCTGCCGACACTGGCCTCGGCCCTGGTCAGCCTGCTGGAGTCGTTCTGCTGGACGTGGCTGGGGGCGGGCGGTGAGGCCGATGTCGCCCCTCCCGACGACGAGACCGCCATCACCACGCTCACCGAGATCTGGTACCGCACGGTCTACGGCGCGGCCCCTTCGGCGTGACCGGACGGCCGCAATCTCCCCCGGGGGTGTGACATGAGCACCGGGCCGCTGGAAGGAATCACGGTCATCGAGTTCGGCGGCTTCATCGCCGGCCCCTTCGCCGGACAGTTGCTCGGCGACTACGGCGCACGAGTGATCAAAGTCGAGCCCCCCGGCGGGGACCCGATGCGCCGCTGGGGCGTGCTGCACGAGGGCCGCAGCCTGTGGTGGCCGGCGATCGCCCGCAACAAGGAATCGGTCGTCCTGGACCTGAAGACCGAGAAGGACCGCGAGCTGGCGCGCTCGCTCATGGTCGGCGCCGACGTGGTGCTGGAGAACTTCGCCCCCGGCCGGATGGCCGAATGGGGCCTGGACTACGCCTCGGTCGCCCCCGACAACCCCGGCCTCATCATGGTGCACGTCTCCGGCTTCGGCCAGGACGGGCCGCGCGCCCACGACCGCGGCTTCGGCAGCGTCGCCGAGGCCATGGGCGGCCTGCGCGCCCTGATGGGCTACCCGGACCGCCCCCCGGTGCGCGCCGGCATCAGCCTGGGAGACGAGATCGCGGCGATGTTCGCGGTGATCGGCACCCTGGCCGCGCTTCATGAACGCAACCGCACCGGCCGCGGCCAAGAGGTCGATGTGGGCCTGTATGAGAGTGTGTTCGCGCTGACCGAATCCCTGCTGCCGGACTGGGAGATCGGCGGCGTGCAGCGAACCAGGACCGGCAGCACCCTGCCCGGCGTCGCCCCCTCCAACGTCTACAAGACGTGCGACGGGGTGGAGATCCTCATCGCCGCCAACGCCGACGCGATCTACCAGCGCCTGTGCCAGGCGATGGGCCGCCCCGAGCTGGCCACCGACGAACGCTTCGCCACCCACCAGGCCCGCGGCCGCCACGCCGAGGAACTCGACGAAATCATCCAGTCCTGGGTCGGCACCCTGGACGCCGCAACGGTCGAGGCCCTGCTCGA
The DNA here is from genome assembly GCF_001896795.1 of Thermomonospora sp. CIF 1. Lineage (NCBI taxonomy): Bacteria > Bacillati > Actinomycetota > Actinomycetes > Streptosporangiales > Thermomonosporaceae > Thermomonospora > Thermomonospora sp. CIF 1. The sequence goes on along the minus strand of NZ_MOYN02000011.1, from coordinate 8,092 downwards.
CGACCACGGCGTCCCCCGCGGCCGGATCTACACCCCCGCCGACATCCTGGCCGACGAACAGTACGCCGCCCGCAAGATGATCACCCGCCTGGAGGCCCCCGGCTACCCCCGACCGATCCCGATGCCCAGCGTGGTCCCCAAGTTCACCCGCACCCCGGGCACCATCCGCCGCCCGGGCCCGGAACTTGGCGAACACACCGAAGCAGTACGCCGCGAGTTCGGCGGGGACGAGTAACCCGCCTGCGACGCCGCCGGGCCGGGACCGAGGTTTCCTGCGGCCTTCCGTCCCGCCCGGCGGTATCCGTCAGCAGGCAGCCTCCCACTCGGGTTCCCCGGGGTTTCTCAACGCAAGCGAACGGGACGCCCGGGGTGAAGCACACGCCGGGGACCTTGGGAGACGCCGCGCCACCACGTCCCGAAAGCCGCAGATCCCCCGGCAGGACGCTCTTTGTCACAAGAGCAGTCCACATGGCGGGCTCTGCACAGGCCCCTGTCGAACCATGCTCGGCGTCCCGTCCCGTGATCGAGTGCCTGACTCGGTTTCCTTGCCGCCCGCCACCGGATCGACGCCCCACGAGACCCCCGGGTCCCGCGCCGCCCCACTCCAGAACTCTGCCGGTGCACCTGCCCACGAGGCCGCTTCCGGTCACGTTCAGTAAAGGACAGGACACGCAATCTCCGGAAGGCTGACAATGTTGACACTTTGCAGACACTTTCGGGGGGTGTCAGGGCGGACATCAGGCGGACACGATGCGGACACTTTGCGGACACTTTTGTGCCCGCCTCACATCCGCCCGGAGCGAATGAGAGGCTGCGCTTATGACCGACAAGCGGCGCCCCGCATGGGCGGTCAGGCTCGAAGCCGAACGATCGGCCCGAGGTTGGGGTAAGCACGAGATGGCCCGGCGGCTACTGGCCGCATCCCACATCGAACGGGGTTCGATTCGAAACCTCGCCCGGCAGATCCACCGCTGGGAAGCCGGAGAGGTCTTTCCCCGCGACTGGGCCACCACCTACGCCACCGCTTTCAAACTGGACGAAAAAGATCTTTTCGGCTCCGCATGCCCCTATCCAGGGGGTCAAAGCACCACTCCCACGGGTACCGTTGAAAAGAAGACCCGTCCCGACAATGGGGATGACGACGTGAAACGCCGTGCGCTCTTGGAACTGATGGCCGCCCTCGGCGCCGGAGCGGCAGTGCCCGCGGGCACGGTCGCCGCCGTGCTCGCCGCCCTGGAAAGCTCCCTGGACGCCCCCGCCACCGAACTGGACGCCCCCGGCTGGCAGAACCTCGCCTGGGAGTACTCCCAAGAGATCTGGGTCCAACCGGTCGGCGCCCTGATGCGCGACCTGGCCGCCGACATCATGGATCTTGGCGTGGCCCTGCAACGCGAAAAGAACCCCTCCGCCCGCAAAGATCTGCTGCGGGTCAGCGCCCAGCTCACCACCTACATGTCCCAGGAACTCAGCGACCTGGGCCGCTACCGCGACGCCGGCCGAGCCCTCCAGGCCGCCACCCACGCCGCCGACGAGTCCGGCGACCGCGAACTGTCCGTCTGGGTCCGCTGGTATCGAGCGTCGAGAGCACTATGGGAAAACCGTCCCCCAGAGGTCATCAGCAACCTGCTCGCCGACGCCTTCAAACATGCCTCCGGCACACCATCCTCCGGACTGGCCAAAGCCTTCGGCACACGCGCCAAGTTCCTTGCCACCCAAGGGGACGCGACAGGAGCCAAGCAGGCGATCCGCGATCTACACGAGGTATTCGGCCGCCTCCCTGAGCACGTCCTCCAAGACCGGATATCACCACACGGCTTTCCCGAAAGCTCCCTGAGACAGGTTGAAGGCTTCACCCACGTGATGCTGGGCGACACGAAGCACGCCACGTCCGCGATCGACCAAGCCCTCTCCCTCATGCCCGAGGAGCGCTCGGGAAGCCGCACAAATCTCAATCTCATGCGTGCCCTCGCCCTCGTCCACGACCGCGACATCACCGAGGGCCTCAACCACGCCGCAACCACCCTGAACGGCATGCCCACCAGCTCAAGCCGCCGCCGCATCACCGAGGAGATCATCAAAGCCCTCCCCGACGAGAAGACCCGCGCCCTCCCCGCCGCCCGAGAACTCCGCGCCCTCGCCGCCGGCAAAACCTGACCCTCGCGACGGCACCTCAGCAAGGGTGAATCTCTTTCGGGCACGCGGCCCAAGACACCGGGAGCGCCTACGTTCCTCGGTGCCGCGCCGCTGCGGCTCACGGCATCGCCCCTGACCGCGGGACCTCGCGTGCCGTCTGTGAGAACGACGTGTCGAAAAGGCCCACCGCAGCATCCCCGGCCGCTGAAGCGCTCTCGCCGGCTCTGTACGCCGGGAAACAGCGAGCTTTCTCAGCGAACCGAGGTGGGGACCGCGCTGCGGCACCCTCAGGGCAAAGGCACACCCGGCCCCGGCCCTCAGACGGACGCCCCTCACCCCTAATGGCGACGGCATGTCCCTTCCACCGGTCGCTCCATGCCGTCCTCCCCCGCTTTCACCGGCCGCCGATCAGCACCCCGATACCACCTGCCGGCAGTGCCGAATCACTGAGAAAACCTCAGCGCGCCCCCTCCACGGAGATGCCGGAAGGGCGCACTGCCGGGCGGCCCGTCTCCAACGGTCGAGGTGGACAACGGCGCCGGACACGCCGCTCCGCCCTCATCGATGCCGGGGCCCACGCGTCTTGGGGTGCGTGCCGCTCGATGCGCTGACTGGTCTGCCGGGTCTCCGATCGATCTGCTACAAGTGTAGTAGTAATAAGTATTGCCGCCGTCCCGCTCCCGAAGGTTGATTCCCTGCAGCGGGAGCGGATCGGCGGGAGGACACCGGACCGGGCCGCCCGCCCGCGTCCAGGACCCGAAGCGTGGAGGGAGCCTCCATGGGCGTCGGCCCGGCCGAAGGAGCGGCGGCGCGTCGCCGGACGGAAAGCGGTGGTCGCAGCCGGACCGCTCGTGCCCGCGCAGACGCCACCGGGGGCTCCGGCGTCGCTGACGCCGACGGCAGGCACATCACCGATCGCAGACGAGTAGGGGAGCGATGATCTTCAGGCAGATGCTGGGCGCGTTCGGCGTGGGCGGCCCTTCGGTGGAGACGGTGCTGACGTCCGCGCAGTGCCGGCCGGGTGAGATCCTGACCGGTGAAGTGCGGCTGCAGGGCGGCGAGCAGGACGCCTACATCGACCGGATCGTGCTCAGCCTGGTCACCGAGGCGGAGTTCGAGCACGACGACCATGAGGGCACCGCGGGGCTGGAGTTCCACCAGGGCGCGATCACCGGCGGGTTCGTCGTGGGCGCCCACCAGTTCCACACCATCCCGTTCCAAGTGCCGCTGCCGTGGGAACTGCCGATCACCCAGGTGTACGGGCGGCACCTGGACGGCATGGTGCTGGGGGTGCGCACCGAGGTGGAGGTGGCCGGGCAGCTCGACAAGGGCGACCTGGACCCGATCGCGGTCACTCCCCTGCCGTCCCAGCAGCGGGTGCTGGACGCCTTCGCCGAGCTGGGCTTCGTCTTCAAAAACGCCGACCTCGAATACGGCCAGATCTCCGGGCTGAACCAGCAGCTGCCGTTCTACCAGGAGATCGAGTTCTACGCCCCGCCGCAGTACAGCGGCCACATCAACGAGGTCGAGCTGACGTTCGTGACCGACCCGCACCACCTGGTGGTGGTGCTGGAGGCCGACCGCCGCGGCGACCTGTTCTCCGAGGGCGAGGACGTCTACGGCCGCCTCCACGTCCCCCATGACCAGGCCCTGTACATGGCGTGGGAGCACGAGATCACCAACTGGCTGCAGGCGGTCATCGGCCGCCTGTCCGGCGGGCACGTCACCTACGGTCACCACGAGGTGCACGGCGGCCACGGCTCTCACGGCCACTTCGAAGGTCACGGCGGGCACGGCGGGCATGGCGGGCATGGCGGTCCGGGCTGGGCGGGCGTGGCCGCCGGGGCCGCCGCCGGATTCGTCGCCGGCGCGGTGGTGAACGAACTGCTCGACGACGACTCCGAGGAGGAAGAGGAAGAGCAAGAGACCGACGTGGTCGAGGCCGCCCAGGCCGCCGCCTACGAGGCCGCGTACCAGGTCGCCTACCAGGAGGCGATCGAAGAGGCCGTGGAAGACGCCTACGAAGATGCCTATGAGGCCGCCTACGAGGCGGCCTATGAAGAGGCCTACGAAGAGGCGTCCGAAATCTTCGAGGACGAGGACTGACTCTTCCCCGGGAACGCCGGGCCCAGGTGGCGCCCCGCGCCACCGCCTCCCCCGGCCGCGACGCACCCCTTCCGGCCCGCGGGGAACGGTTGCCCGTCGGAGCCGGTGACGGTGCCCTTGCCCCACCCCTTCCGGCCCGCGGGGAACGGGTCTTGACCGGGTTCACCGACCCGTCTTGGGAGGGCGGCGTCGAGCTCGCGCCGCCCTCCCGTACCGTGCGTGGAACCGGCTGAAGGGCCGGCTGCAAAACTCCCCTGCCGCCCGAGCCGGAGTGAAATATCGACAGAACGTCACCGGGGGCGTACGAAACCAGCGTCCTTTCACCGGCAGAGGACGCTCACCCGGAGCAGATTGAGCACACCACGACTCTGGTAAAAGCCGACACGGCGCGCGCCCCGCTCCGTCGAGAACCCCCAAGAACTCATTCCAAGCCCAGACTCTCTCCAACCTGATTGCGCCCCGAGAAGCCGGCGCCGGAGCAGAGCGACACTTCGGGCCTTCCGCGACAGCACTCCGGCCTACGGACACGGCCGTGCCCTAACGCGAGTCGCCGTCGGCCCGTCCGGGCGAAGAGCGGACCCGTCCACTCACCGACGCCACGATCTACTTCCTCCAGAATCCAGACGCCCCCGGCACCCCGCGCACAGGACTGTGCTCACACATTGAAAGGTCTAGGGATGGCGCGACGGCAGTGCGATAGTTCCGGCCAATAAGGCCATTCCCAAAACACCGGACTGACATGTCCGGTTCAAGGACCTCCCTCGAATGAGAGGGTGAACCACGTTATCGGACAGGTTTTCCTGGCCTGTCCCGGCTAGACACAGCGAATCCTCCCACACCATGATCAATTCGCTGTTACGGTTCGTCCTCAAAGCTCTGCTTTTTGTTTTTGATGTGTTCAGGAGTTTGTTGTGCATCGCGTGATACCCGCTGTCGTTCTTCCGTTCATGCTCGTCGGCTGTGGCGGTGAATCCGCCCCCTCGGCCGCCCCGCAAGAGCCGGCGCCCGCCGCCTCGGCGCCGGCGCAGCCGCAGACGGAGGAGGCCGTCCGGGAGGCCGCGCAGGAGCATGTGGACGCCTACGTCTCCGGCGATTACGCCGGAGCCTGGGAAAGCTGGTCGAACAGCGCCAAAAAGGTGCTCGACCAGGCCGGATACGTGCGGTTGAACGAGCTGTGCCCGCAACTGGCCGAGGGCGTTCCGATGAAGGTCGATGCGGTCAGGCTGAACGCCGCCAAGACCGTCGCAGTGGTGCGGTTCGAACGGCTCGGTTTCAAGTTCAGCTACAAGTACCTGTACGAGGACGGCCGGTGGCGGTTCCAGCCGGACGCCGAGACCATCGCCGACTACCGGCTCGGGGCCGAGGCACTGGCCGCCAAGCGCAAGAGGGAAGGCTCCTGCGGCTGACCCGCCGCGCCACTTCCCCGAGAGCACTGGACGTGCCGGTGCGGATCAAGCGCTCCGCACCGGCACCCTCCACCTGCGGCGTCTTCGTGGCGGGCTCGGCGGGACCGGCCCGCAGGCCGCGTCGCTCTCGTCCGGCCCGCCGGGCGAAAGCGAGCTCCACCTCACAGGCATGCCCGGGAGGACACCCCGGTTCCGTACAGCCCGTCCTTCGACGCGAAGAGCAGATGTCAAGGGAGTGGCCGGACGATTCGACGCGCCTTCGCGACGACACCGTGGGCCTGGAAGCACGCACGCAGTGCAAGCTCAGTCCTGCTTCACCAGGTGGGCGCGTAGGAACTCGATGACCTCCCCCCACAGGGCGTGGGCGGCCTCCGGACGATAGGTGGGCCGGTAGTCGGCGAGAAAGGCATGGCCCGCCCCGTCGAACACCCGGACCCTCCCCGGCTTGCCCGCCGCGCGCAGCCGCGTCTCCAACTCGGCAAGGTCGGCGGGCGAGGGGTTGGTGTCCTCCACGCCGCCCACCGCCAGCAGCGGGCACGACAGCCGCGGAACCAGATCGATCACCGGCACCGGACGGCTCGCCGTCACCTCCGCCTCGGGACGGGCCCGCCGTATGTACCCGCCCCAGCAGTCCACCGCGGCGTCCACCGCCCGGCTCGAACACGCATGAAGCAGCACCTGCCGGCCGCCGGCACAGAACCCGATCTCACCGACGGCGCCGGTGACGTCGGAACGCCCGCGCAGGTAGGCGGCCAGCGCGTCCAGATCGGCCACCACCTGCTCGTCGGGGAGCGCGAACATCGCCTCCAGCACCGCGGGCATGTCGGCGGGGTCGGGCGCCCCCGTACGGCTGTACAGGTCCGGCGCGAGCGCGACGAAACCGGCCCCCGCGAACCGGCGGGCCAGGTCACGGATGTGCTCGTTGAGCCCGAACGCCTCGTGCAGCACCAGCAGTCCCGGCGCGGGCGTCCCGCTCCGCGGGCGGGCGAGGTAGCCGCGGACCGGCATCCCGTCCCGCTCCACGGTGACCTCTTCGCTCAGCACCGCCGCCGGGTCCACGGCACCCGGCACGCTCCGGTGGGCGGTCACTGGACTTCCCCCTGCATGCTCATCTCCTCCCGGTCACGCGGGCTGGGCAAGCCGGACGTCTATCATCCACTCGATGCGGACCTTGGTGCTGTGGGACATCGACCGTACCCTGCTCAGCGTCGACGGCCTCAGCGCCGAGGTCTACGCCACCGCGCACCGCCAGGTCACCGGCCGCCGGCCGGCGAGGCTGCCCGCGATGGCGGGCAAGACCGACCTTGCGATCATCACCGAGACGCTGCGGCTCAGCCACCTGACGCCCACCGCCGAACTGGTGAGCGCGTTCGCCGGCGCCGTGGCCGACCACTACTCCGCACGGACCGAAGAGATCCGGACCCGAGGGCGCGCACTCCCCGGAGCGCACGCCGCCGTCCAGGCACTGGCCGCCGAACCGCAGGTGATCCAGTCGGTGCTGACCGGGAACATGCGACCGATCGCAGAGGCGAAACTGGCCGCATTCGGTTTCGACGAGCACCTGGACCTGCGGATCGGCGCCTACGGCATGGACGCCGCCACCCGCCCACCGCTGGTCGCCCTGGCCCGGCAGCGCACCGCCGCCGCCCACGGCGAACTGATCACAGCCGACCGCACCGTCCTGATCGGAGACACCCCCCTGGACGTCCAGGCCGCCCGCCTCACAGGCGCCCGCGTGATCGCCGTGGCCACCGGCCCCAGCGACGAGACGGCCCTGCGAGCCGCCGGCGCCGACCTCGTCCTGCCCGACCTCACCGACACCCCCACCATCCTCAAGGCGATCCTGACGCCCACCGCGAAATGACCCCTCCCAGCGGGCCTTGCCAACCTGCCGTCTCCGCCGACCGAAACAGGTGCGTCGCAGCCGGGAAGGACACCGCGCCCGAGGCCGTCACATCACCGGACGCCCCCCGAGACCCTCTCTTCGGCCCCCAAAGCCACGCCCTGAAAAGATCTGGCCCGCCCACTGATCGAGTCTTCCGCGAGCAACCTTGAGCACCGAAGAGCGAAAAACCTCCTCAGCCCTCCCCGACCTGCGATGAAGCACCCCAAATCCAGGAATCCCCGATGCGACCAAGAACCCTCTTTGTTTTCCCACAAGACTAACCGGCCTTGTCCACCGCGAATTCTCAGTCCACAAGCATTACTAAGGACGATGCAACCAGGATGACCCAAGCTATCTACCCTCGCCTGCGCAGAGAGCACAACGCCTGCACCCAATTCTCGGACGTATTACTGGATCACCTCCGCCTACATAAGCAGCACCTGCCCCTGAGAGGGCCATAGCGCCCTCCACCTGACAACCCCGCCTGCGTGGGGAACACGTGATGTCAGCGGCCGTCACCCGCCGCCGAACCGGATCACCCCACTCGCGCGGGGAAGAGGCC
>NZ_MOYN02000010.1:0-3013 GCF_001896795.1 Thermomonospora sp. CIF 1 | reverse complement strand
CTCCCCGCGCAGGCGGGGGTGGTCCGCTGCGCCACGGGTCCTCCTTCGGGCTTCAGGGGTTCTCCCCGCGCAGGCGGGGGTGGTCCGCCTTCTGTAGCCAGGGGGTTAGCTTTTGCCCTGTTCTCCCTGCACAGGCGGGGGTGGTCTGGACAGAGCCAAGCTTGCTCGAATCGAGGGTGCGTGCTTCCCAGGTAAGCGGGGACAGTGCGTTATCTCGCTAACTTCCTGCCAGCCCCTCGCGGTTCTTCTTGTGCGGGCAGAGCGTCAGGAGTTTCTCCTGGGTAGGCACTGGCTTGCCCAGGTGGGCAGTCATGATTCCAAACATGACTTCACCCAGGTCAGAGGTCAGTACAAGGAGGCTGTCTCAACACGAACGCATCGTCCTTTGGACGGCAGGCATCCCGTGGCCGCGGCGGTCGGCGCGGAGTCACCTACAAAGTGTGTCTGCAAGTGGATCCGCACTCGGGGAAAGGCGGGTGGCCTAGTGCACTGGGCGTGCTGGAACATCGCCGGCCAGCGCAGGGGCAGGAGCTTTCGCAGCCGGTCTCTCCAGCCAAGAGGTTCCACAGCCAGGTCAAAGCGGCGGCGCTGGCCGGTCAGTCGTTCGACGTCAAAAGCGGCCTGCCGCTGTCGATGTCGCCCCAGGACCGTAAGGATCGGCAAGGTGTCGCCGGAAAACAGACGGCGGGCATGGTTGAGGCCTCTTTTGAGGAGATCCGGGATCTGCTGGACGAATGCAGCGACGGTGAGGCGCTGCCGGCGGGCGGGTTCGAGAATGCGCTGATCAGGCTGGCTGAGGGGGTGGTTCGGCCAGGTCCGCCGCGCCGTCGCCGTCTACGACCTGGCACTGTGCCTGCAGGTCCCCTGCGGTGGGCTTGGATGAAGATGAGGCGGCCGAATAGATCGAGCACAACCTTCTCGGCGCGCCTACGCAGGGCCTGCGACGCCGGTGTTCGCCACCATCAAACATTGGCCCCTGATCCTTCGAGACGAGTGAGACCTGCCTCATGTGAAGCCCGGCGTGCGATGTGCTACCGGGCTTCGCCATGCAGGGTCTCCCCTGCTGGTCGCGGTTTTCCCCGGTCATGATGCTGCTGCTCTGGCCTCGGCGCGCACAAGGATCCCCGCCCGGCCCGGTCAGGCTGCGCCGCCCTTGCCGTGCCCGCAACCGGCTCTCGCTGCGCTCGTTCCGGCCCTTGCCAGAGATCTTTCCTCCTTCGTCGGAAACATCTTGGCCGGGCCGGACCGCCGGTGTGCGTTCCCGGCCGCGTGCGGCGCGGGCGCCTTGAGCCGGGCGGGGACCTGCTCCCTTGTGTCCCCGGGGCACCGCATCCCCGCGGTGTTCAGGCCAACCCGGCGTGAGTCAGGGAGAGCACATGGCCGAAGTCACCGCCGCGCCCGATGCCGCCGGCCCAGACCGGCAGGTTCCCGCCGGTACCGGTTCTGGCGAGGGGAACGACCGGGAGCCGGAGTACACCGAGCGTCCGATGATCCCGGTGGAGTTGTTGACGGCCCACCCGGGCAACGTCCGCGAGGACAAGCAGGCCGATGAGGCGTTCTGCCGGTCGGTCGCCACGGCCGGGATCATCGTCCCGCTGGAGATCACCGTGGATCCCGATGGCGGGTACCGGGTGGTGGACGGCAACATCCGCCTGGACGCCGCGCGGAAGGTCGGGCTGGACGCGGTGCCGTATTTCTTCTCCGCCGACACCGCCGACGATGAGGCGCTGCAGTACCTGCACATGCTGATCTCCTCCCGCTTCCGCAGGGACCTGTCGGTGCAGGAGGAGGCCGCGGCGCTGTTCGCGGCGTCCAAGGTGATGACCAAGACCGAGATTCGCAAGGCCACCGGGCTGTCGGCCGCCGAGGTCAAGGCCGGAATCCGGGCGGGGAGCCTGAGCGCCCGCGCCAAGGAACTGGCCGCCGGGATGGATTACGAGTGGACGCTGGAGGAGCTGGCGCTGCTCAAGCCGTTCGAGGACGATCCCGAGGCGATGGAGGTGATCGCCCGCAACCGTTACAGCCCGCTGAAGTACACCGTGCAGCGGCTGCTGGACGAGCGGGAGGCCAAGGCCCACCGTGCCAAGGTGGTCGCCGAGCTGGAGGAGGCAGGGGTCACGGTCGTCGTCGATCGTCCCGCGGGTGCCGTGGAGCTGCACCAGTTGATGGACGGTGAGGAGGCGATGACCGCCGAGGGGCACGCCGGCTGTCCCGGTGCGATCGCGTGGGTTCCCCCATGGGGCGACGCCGTCCCGCGTTTTTACTGCACGGACCCGGCCAGGCACGGCCACATGGTCGCCGGAACCGATACCGCCGGCCCGTCCGGGCCTGCCGCCGCCGTCCCTGATGCGCTCCCCGGGCCTGCGTCCGGGACGGAACGCAAGATCGTCATCGAGGGGAACAAGGCGTGGGAGGCGGCCGGCAAGGTCCGCCAGGCGTGGCTGGAGGAGTTCCTGGCCCGGAAGACGGCGCCCAAGAACGTCGCGGGGACCATTGCCCGGTTCGTGACCGAGCAGCTCGTCACGATGCCCGAGCCGTTGCGCCGTGCGCTGGGCGGCATCCGGCATTCGGGGATGTTCGCCGCCTTCGGCGGTCCCACGGCGGACACGGTGGCCAAGAGCACCCTGCCGGGTTTGTGGATGATCGCGCTGGCGCCGATCGCCGCGGCCTATGAGCGGGAGATCACCGGGGACGGGGAGCGTCGTCACACCTGGCGCGAGGACAAGTACAGCCCTTGTTCGCGTGAGGACGCCGGGGCGTGGCTGCGGTTCGTCGCCGAGATCGGGGCCAAGCACGGCTATGAGCCCAGCCCGATCGAAAGGGCCGTCGCCGATGGTGTCCCCTACCGGGGTGATGATCCGGCCGACGTTCTCATCGGCGGAAACGACACTGAACAGCCGGTGGACAGGGCCGCCCAGGAGTGCGACGAGCACCTAACCGAGGCCGGCAAGCAAGGGCTGCAGCACGCCGTTCCCGCTGCGGGCGCCCCTGCCGTCCCATCCTCGGTTCACGA
>NZ_MOYN02000009.1:0-9461 GCF_001896795.1 Thermomonospora sp. CIF 1 | reverse complement strand
GTTGCGATCCCTCCAGGGGTGATGAGCGACCCGAGAGTAAAGTCGCAGCTCAGAGGCATCTCGCAGGGAGGTTGGTCGGGCGTTTTTGCAGCGGTCCGGCGGTAGTGCAGATGTGCAGGTCAGAAGGTTCTTCTTACAGGACGGGGTCGGTGTTGCCAAGGGTCTGGCCGAGGGTTTGGGTTTCGATGTGGTGGGGTGTCCTGGTCCGGTAGATCAGGACGCTGTCGTATCCGGGGTCGATGTGTTGCTTGATCTCGGAGATGAAGGTTCGGTGCTGGGCTGCGGAGAGTTCGCCTTGGAAGACGCTGCGCTGTACCCAGTGCAGGTAACGGCGGCAAGTGCGTAGGACGCGGGGGTTGCGTTCGGCGAGGGTGTCGTAGACGACGATGACGAACATCGGTCACCACCAGGGGCGGAACGGCTTGTAGGGAGTGCCTTCCAGGCAGAGTCGGACGATTTTGAGGGCCTCCAGATGGAGGAGCTCTTCGTAGGAGACCTTTCGCTTGAGGGCTCGGTGGTGGACGGTGGTGGCGAGCTCGGTTCGGATGAGCTCTGCGACCTTCTTGCGGCCGGCCTTGCTGAGGGATGCGTGGTTGACGTCGCTTTCGAAGTCCGCAGGGGTGAGTGTTTTCTGGGCGGCGGCGCGGCGGAGGAGCCGTTCGGCGAACAAGGGCTTGAACGGTTCGGCCAGGTCGAGGGCGAGGGTGTTGCGGCGGCGGTCGGTGTCGGCGTGCATGAAGCCCAGGGCCGGGTGGAGAGGCGTGCAGCGCAAAGCGGTGAGGACGCGGGCGTAGGTGATGGAGTTGAGGTAGCTGATGAAGGCGTTGCCCGCGTTGGCCGGTGGGCGGCGGGTGCGGCCTTGCAGGCGGAGCCATGGGGGCAGGAAGGTATCCAGGGTCTCCCAGGCGGTACGACGGAAGTTGCCTTCGATTCCCATGAGCTGCTCGGTGTCGCGGCAGCCGTCCAGTTGTTCGGGCAGCCGGGCCAGTGGCGCATCGAGCAGGTCGGTGTCCAAGGCCCAGGCGACGTTGGCCGCGGCCGCCGCCACCAGGGCGCGGCCGATGGACAGGCGGGTGGCGTCGTCAGCGGTGAGGGCGACCTGGCGTCGCAGGACGAGGGCGGAAGAAGAGTCCTCGGCCGGGGTGATGGCGCCGGCGTAGTTGCCGTAGTGGTCGAGGATGTGGACGATCACGCCGTGCCGACTCAGCAGGGAGACCGCTGAGGTGTTGATGTCGATGTGGTCGAAGGCGACCAGGTCCCGGATATCGGTGATGGGGATGCGGACGGGGCTGCGGTCGGAGCGTTCTATGCGGATGCTGCCTGCTTCGCGGCGGATCCGGCAGGGCTCGGTGAGCCAGTAGGTGCGGGCGGCGGAGCTCATGCCTCCGCCCAGCAGTAGTCGTTGTAGGCGCAGCCACGGCACCGGCTGCGGGGCAGGCGGGGCGGTATGTGCAAAGCCGCGATCACTTCTTGGGCCTGTTGTTCGGTGGTTTCGGCTTCGGTACGGGCGGTGGCGTCCCAGGGGACGTCGATCTTGCGGCGGATGAGGGGGTAGTGGATGACGCCGCCGCGGACGTTGACGCCGCGGCGTTCCAGCAGCAGGCAGTAGTGGCGGACCTGGGCGCGATGCTGGTCGGAGGGCCGGCGGGAGGTTTTGGTCTCGTGGACGATCGCGCCGGTGGTGACCCAGTCGATCTTGGCTTCGCCGAGGTCGATGTCGCGGCGGCGGGTGTAGGTGGTCTCGTCCACGGCCTCCCCGAAGGCGACGGCGTCGCTGCGCTGCTCGGGACGGTAGCCGCGTGAGTACAGCCATAGCTGTCTGGGGCAGTGCAGCAGGTACTTGATGTGCACTCCGCCTATGGCGTCCGGGCGGGGAAGCGACTTCACAGGATGGTCTCCGGTTGCCGCGGGGACGTGGCCTCGGCGCTGAGGTCCAGGCCGGTTTCTTCGCTGTAGGGGGCGTTGATCAGCCACAGGGGCGGGCGTCGTTCGCGGCGTGCCCGCTCCCGGTCCAGGTGTGCCCGTCCGTTGCGGTGGAGGCGGTGGATTTGGGCCTTGCGCAGCGGGATGAGCAGCCCGGCGGCTTGAAGCGGGTCTCCATGGGGGCCGCTGGAGCGCAGGCTGTACTCTTCGGCGTCGCTTTCCAGCAGGACCTCGATGCTGTCGAACGCCTCGTCCAGGCCGGTCGCGTGTTCGGTGCGGTCGTGGAAGGGGTCGCAGAAGGTGAGGAAGGATTCGAAGAACTCCTTGCGGTGACGCTCGGCCTGGCTCGCCCACTGCCGTCCCCACTCGGTGTCGTAGGCGTGGCGGAGCCAGGTTTCCACGGTCTGTTCGGAGATCACCGGGCTGGGCGTGTTCCGCAGCGCCGACAGGGCCGCATCCAGCGCGCCCTCCTCGTAGGGCAGGGCGGATTCGGGCATGTGGACGCGGAACTCCACCACGCCGTCGGGATGGCGTCCGCGCCGGTTGACCCGGCCGGCGCGCTGGGCGACCGCCTCGATCGGCGCCAGTTCACTGACCCCGCGGTCGAAGTCCAGGCACAGCGACACCTCCAGCACCTGGGTGGCCACCACCAGCCCGCCGCGGCGGGTGTTTTCGCCGACGGCGCGTTCGGGGTGGCGCGTGCTGATCCGCCGTTCGATGGCGGCGCGGTCCTCGGCCCGGAACCGCGAGTGCAGCAGGATCGCCGCGTCCGGGTCGTCGGGCAGGACGGCTCTGGCGTGACCTGCCAGTTCGCGGTACAGGCGCTGGGCGGTGGCGACGGTGTTGGCCACGACCAGCACGCTGTGGCCTTCGGTCAGCCAGCGGCGGATGCGGTCCAGGCTCTGCGGTGCGGTGATCGGCTGGTCGTCCAGCACCAGGCGGTGCCGGTCGGGGGCGGTGCCCGGCGGCGCCCGATGCACGGTCACCTGGTCGAGGGTGTCCTTGAGCAGGTCGATCATGGGTGGGGCGAGGGTGGCCGACAAGACGGCCACCCGGCTGCCGAGCATCTGCCACAGCCGCATGGCCGCGCACAATCGTCCGAACGTGGCCGGGTCGTAGGCGTGCAGCTCATCCAGTGCGATGAGCGCGTTGGCCTGCTCCAGCAGCACGCTGGAGTGGCTCGGCCCGGCGATGGCGCCGCGCAGCAGCTGGTAGGGGGTGGCGACCCGGATGCGTTGCGCGAACAGCCGCATGGCGGCGGCCTGGTCGCGTGCCTTGCGCGCCTGGCGCGGGCCGGGCGGGCAATCGTCGGTGGTGGCCCGCGCCAGCAGGGTCCGGGCGGCGGTCGCGTGCAGGACGCCGATGTCGGGCTTCTTCTGGCCGGGAGCCGGCAGCAGGCTTTTGATGAACCGGTCGCGGGCGGCGTCGATGGAGGCCCGGTACGGCAGGACCCACAGCAGCCGGGGATGGCCGGGCATGTCGTCGAGCTGCCGGGAGGCCCAGGCCAGCCCGGCCTCGGTCTTGCCGCTGCCGGTGGGGGCGCACAGCACCAGGTGCCCGGTCGTCTCGGCGGCGGCCCGCTGGTGGGGGTAGGGGGCGGGGAGGGTGGTGATGTACCGGCGCGGCAACGGCATGTGGGTCTGCAGGGGCACGTGCGCGGAGCCGGACCGATCGGCCAGGGTGACCGCTCCTTGCAGCAGCACCGCGACCAGCCCGTCTTCGGGAGGGACCCGGCCGCGCCAGGCGGCGTGCAGACGGGCGAAGGCGTCGCGGGCCAGCTCCCATAGCCGCCGTCCGTCCGGTTCCGGGGGCGGGATGCCGAGCTGGGCGGCCAGCCAGCGCAGCAGCGCGGCGTGGCGGGCCGGGGTGACCTGGACGCGGGGGCGCGTGGGGGGAGCGTCCGGATCGCGGCCGAACTTGCGTTCCCAGGCCGCCTCGGGCGGATACATCTCCCGCAGGTCCCGTCCGCTCGCCGAGATCAGGGGCCTGTGGTGGAAGGCCACCCCGGCTGCGATCATGGTGCGGTCGGATTCGGGCAGGTGCCGGGTCAGCAGGTCGGCGTAGGCCAGGGAGAGCACCTCGTGCCGCTCCCCCCAGGGCTCGCCGCCGGGGCGCAACTGGTTTTGGAAGCCTTCGGCTACTTTGCCCGCATCGTGCAGCAGGGCGGCGATCTCCACCTGGGTCCAAAATCCCGGGCGGTCGGCCAGGATTCCCGGTGAGCCGATGCGTTCGGCCACCGCCTGGGCGGCGCTTCGCACGGTGACGCTGTGCTCGATCAGCAGCTCGGGACGTCCCAGCTTGGATGCGGCCTTGGACTTGCCGAAAACTCCGGCGAGCTCGCCGTCGTCGCCGGTCTCCGGCGCTGGCGGCGCCTGCAGCCAGACCGCTTGATCGCCGTCCCGGTAGGCGCCGGCCACCGGGCGGACATCGGTCGGCGGTTCGGCGCACCACAGGTAGTCGCCGTAGTCGGTGCGCAGCCGGTCGGTGCTGACGTGGTCGGCCAGCCGCAGCAGGTTCGCCTGCGGCGCCTGATGTCCGCCGCGGGGAGCCAGCGCGTGGCCGATGCGGGCCCGGTCGGTGGGCACCAGCTCGACCCGGGTGATCGAGCGGACGTGCACCAGGTCTTGGGAGCGTCCCAGCCGCAGGCCCCAGGTCGGTCGCCGCAGCGCCGTGGCGATCCGTTCCCCGTCGGGCATCGGCACCCACAAAGTGATGTGCACTCCGGTCAGGAATGGACGCTCCCGGATCGTCATGCCGCCCTTGCCCGGCCTGACGCGTCCGCCGATCGCGGGGTTGGAGCCGTCGGCCGCGATCGGGTGGTAGGTCTCGGTGTCCACGCCGCGTCCCTCGGCGTAGGCGCACACCCCCAGCACGACCGGTTCGGCGGGACGGCCGGTGGCCGCGGCCAGCATCCCCCGCAGCGTCGAAGGCGGAGGGACCGGCAGGCAGCGGGTCACCCCGGGGAACATCGGGTCGCGGAAAGAGGCCACGGGCGCATACAGCTGCACGCGGACGGCCTCGATCGGCCTGCGTTCATCCGGCATGGCGTCCTCCTCTTCCCGGCCCGCGCGCGGCGCGTCCGGTCATATGCCGGCAGGGTCTGAGAGCGCGATGGGGTGCGGTGATGTGGTCGATGTCCGCCGCCATGCGGGGCTCTTTCACCGCGCGGGGTCGTCGAACCAGGCGTCGTGCCGGCCGTCGCGGATCTCCGCGGCCAGTTCCCGCAGCATCACCCTGGGGTGGCCGATGGTGACCTTCTCCGCCTCGATCAGGTCGGCCGCGTCCGTTTCGAACTCCTTGCGGACCAGCTCCCGAAAGCCCGGCCGCCAGCCGAAGCGGACGGGGGCCTCCCACTCCCCCTGCCAGGCGTCCAGTTCCTGCTTGAGCACCTCGGCCCGCACTTGCAGCCCGCTGCCGTCCTCGGCGCCGTCCACTACGAATCCCAGCGGGTTCACCCCGCCGGCCATCGGGACCAGCGCCACCAGGGCGGGAGTGCGGTCACCGTAGTGGATCGCCTTCTTGGCGCCCCCGACCAGTTCGGCCAACGCCTCCAGCAGCAGCGCGACCCGCTCCCGGCGTATCTCCAGCGGCAGCCGCACCGCCTGCTGGCCGCGGAACTTCACCGGCACGGCGCCCATCTGGACCGCTCCGGCCACCGCCAGCGCTTCCTGCTCGCTCAGGTAGTTCGGACGTCCCACACCGTTCTTCTCCGGGAGGGTGAAGGTGCCCACCCGGGGCAGGTCCAGCAGGAACGGCGCGGCCAGGTCGGCGGTGTAGAACTCGTGGGAGTGCAGCACGGGCTCGTCGATGCCGCGGGACATCACCCCGAAGTCGGTGGTGGGCTTGGCCGGCTCGACCGACAGGAACGTGCCCACCATGAACGGGCTGTCGCGAAGCGTGGTGCCCTTGTCGTCCCCTTTGGGGCCGGCCTTCATGTAGCCGAAGAGGTCATCGTCGATATAGGTGATCGGGTCGCCCGCGGTGGTGGCCTTTTGCGCCTTTCCCTGCGCCTTGCCGACACGCTCGGTGGGAGAGGGGACCGATCCCAGCGCGGTCATCGTCTCGCGCAGCCAGCGCCGGAACGCCTGCGCCGAGATGTAGGGATACCACTCGCCGCGGATGCGGGCCTTCTTGACCGGCGCGGTCGTTGACTCGCCCTTGTCGTTGTTGGGCGCGCCCGCGGTGACCGCGAGCACGATCTTCCCGGCCAGGTAGCTCATCAGGCGTACTCCTCCCCTTCGTCACCGTCGTCGTATTCGCCGTCCTCACTGGCCGGGTCGTCCTCGTCGTCGCTCTTGCCGATCCGCACTCCGCGGCGGATCAGCTCGTCCAGGACGTCGAAGTACAGCTGCCCGCGCACCCGCCAGCCCTGGTTGCCCTCGGCCTGCAGGAGCGGGATCAGGTCGTTGATCCGCACCCTGTCGCTGCCGTCCAAAAACAGCCGCGCGCTGGCCTTCATCAGCAGCTTCTGCAGGTCATAGGCGCTGTTGACGGCGCGGCGGAACTCGTTGAAGCGGCCTCGCGTGCCGTCTTGGGTGATCCAGTCGGCCAGCATCACGGTGGCCCTGTCGAGCCGACCGGGGTCCATGTCGTACATCACCTCCTGGTAGAGCCGGCACAAGGCGCGCCAGCCGCGCAAGGTTCGCTGGTTGAGGGCATCGGGGTCGCGGGCGCGCCGCATCAGCTCCAGCGGCAGGCGGTCGCGCTCCTCGTCGTCGACGGGATCGAACAGCGTGCGGGCGGCGGCCGTGGCGCCGTCCACGGTCACCGCGCCGGACCGGTCCCGGCGGTGCATGGATCTCTGCAGGGCCGCCCAGCCGTGCCGGCAGTCCGCATCGGCCCGCATCGCCCGCAGGAAGCGGGCGATGCCCTGCCGGGTCTCGGTGACCCGAAGCCACGGCTCCTGGTTGTCGTTTTTGAACGTCCACAGCGTGCAGGCCCCGCCGGAGTCGGCGGCGTGCTCCCGCAACGCCCGCACCACGACCGCCTCGGGGCCCGCCCCCGCCTTCAGCCCGGCGAACCCGAGCTGACGGATCCGGCCGGCCCGCACCAGGTTGCGGGTTGCGAACTCCTGCTCCACGGCCGTGTCATCGCACGTCAGCACGGTCGCCGACCCTTGGGTCACCCACGCGCCATAAGGCATGGCCCACAGCGCCACCCGGCACGCCCGGCACACCGGCCAGCCCGGCACGCCGGGAGGCAGGGTGTTGAGCGCGCGTTCGGACTCGAACATCGGCAGGTTCGTCTTGGTCCACACCGTGCCGCTGGGACGCGCGCAGAACGTGCAGGGCAGCAGGGGCGCTCCCATCGGGTCGGGCGCGAACAGCTCCGCGACCTGCGGATACAGCACGGCCCGGTCCCGGGACCGTTTGGCATGGGTGGGTTTGGAGTTGGGATACAGCGCGAACAGCACCTTCCACCAGTCGTAGGAGACGCTGTCCTTGGGGGCGGTCGCCGCCGTGACGATGTCTTCGACCAGCCGCTCGACGACACGTTCCATGTCGTCTTCGGTGACCGTCTCAGGACGGTCACCTCCCGCCAGCAGCGTCACCGCCCACACGCCGCAGCGCTGCAGCGGATGGCCCGAGGGCGTCAGCACCGGTTCGGCGACCGTCGCGGAGGTCACCGGATCCACCCGAATCCCTGGATGGACACCAATCCCAGCCCCCAGTCGTAGATGGCGTCCAAGAGCCTGGGCGCGGCGGTGATGCTCAGCTTGACCGTCGCGCCGATCCGCATCGCGCCCTGGACGTCGAAGCGCCGCCGGGGCCCGGCTGCCAGCACCTCCACCCGCACGTCCGACGGCAGGCCCAGCACGTCGGCCTTGTGCCGGAGGTTGTGCACCAGGCGTTCCTCATAGGCCGCATCGCCGGGAAGCAGGTAGCGCCCCTCGTGCTTGAGGATCACCGGGGAGACGGTCTCGAACACGGCCTCGCCCGAGGAGTGGTCCGGTGTGTTCTCCACCTCCACTCCCTTGATCTGCAAGGTCGCCTCACCCCACCGCAGGTGCTGCCGGCCGGCCAGGGCGGCCAGCAGGCAGCCGGCGATCCGGGGAACCGGCGACCCGATCCACACCGAACCCTTCGAAGAGGTCGCATACGCGCCCTTGCGCTTTTTGGCCCCCGAAAAGATCGGCGGTGAGATCGCCAGCGGCCGAAGCGCATGCCCCTGCCATCCCACGTCGTGCAGTTGCTGAGACAGCTCCGGGTCTTGCGACTTCAACAGCCCGTACACCACTCCCCGAGCCGGCCCGTGAACATCGCGCCAGGCCAACTCGGGTCTGTCGGCTGCAACGTCCAACCGAAACCGCACCTTAGAGGCCCTCCTGACTAGCCCTTTGAGCTGCCTGGAGAAGTCTTAGCAGCCGCATCCGACAAAAACGGGGCACTCCAAAGATCAACACCTTCGTGGCCCGTTACGGCCAATGCACAGATACTCGCCCGTAACACCACGATCGACTGGTATACACCCCAAGAGGGCCACAGGTGATCACGCTTCTGTCCGCCCACCGTCAGCATGCGGGCAGGCAGCCATTACCTTCGCCGAGATCTTCAGGGGATTCCCCTTTGAGGCGCCGCCGATCATCCATGGACGGCCAGCGGTCGCCTCCGGAGAGGGCGCTACGATGCCGATCCGCAAGACTTCATGCCCGCAGATGACATCTCGCCTCCTCAACCCTCTTGGAGGACTGACCCTTAAGGGAGTTTTGGAACACCGCTGATGCAGGTTTCCGGTTAGCCTGCTCTAAGAACCTCGCATCCCAGGAGAGGCACAAGCGCAATAACGGACAATACGGGATTTGCGCCACACACAGCCGCTCACTTCAAATAAAGGACTCAAGCGACAACCCAGACAAACTTGAACATAGTTGCATAGTCCTAGTTACTTGCAACAAACGTTAGGAGAGCTCCCGCATGGCCATGGCACCATGACTCGGCCCTGACCTCTTCTCTCGATACCACTCTCCACAGCGGAGGTCATGGAGCCAGAGGAATCTACGTTGCTCACAAACCGTGCGGCAATACCAACATGCCACCAGTGGACTGGCGCCCCAAGACCGTCCATCAGAGCGGTTGAGATGGCCCCCGTTTCACCGAACAAGATCACCCGAGTCAGCGCACCCCAGGGCTCCCCATGTCGGCGGCTTCGTAGCCGTACCGAGTCGTCCCCTGAACCAGTCCCCCAGTTGGCCCCATGCCACCGTCCGGGCTCTCTTCGGCCGTCAACCAAGCATGGACCCCACAGACCTCAAGGCTGTCCACATACCAGAAGACAACATGTCGGCATACATCCGCATGCCCACCATGTCACGACCCACAGCAGGCCGTAGCCTGACCAGGTGAAGAGCGACGACCGGAATGCCTGCGGAGACGAAGAACAGGTGTCACAGCAACACGATCACCATCGCACCCCTTCTGACCTGCGGCGCTGCACTACCGCCGGACCGCTGCAAAACCCCTCGCTCAACCCGCCTTCAGGACGCCTCTGAGCTGGGACTTTACTCTCGGGTCGCTCATCACCCCTGGAGGGATCGCAAC
>NZ_MOYN02000008.1:0-40239 GCF_001896795.1 Thermomonospora sp. CIF 1 | reverse complement strand
CTTGTCGCTCATCACCCCTGGAGGGATCGCAACACAGATGGCGGTCGTGCGGGGCCAGCGGGTCATGTCGCTCATCACCCCTGGAGGGATCGCAACGCGATCTCCTCTTGCCTTTTTGCGAGTTCGATCAGGTGTCGCTCATCACCCCTGGAGGGATCGCAACACGTGGAGCTGCCGGTACAGGTCGGCTTCCGAACCAGTCGCTCATCACCCCTGGAGGGATCGCAACGGGCACAGGCGCGGGTTGGCGATCGACCCGCCGATCGCTCATCACCCCTGGAGGGACTGTGACCGTGGCTCCTTAGCGTGATTGGCGACGGTCAGTTCTTCGCGCGGCGTTGTCTCTTCGGGATAGTGGGCCTTGCCCTCCCGGGGTTTTAGGGTTGCGACGGCCTGGCGGAGGGAAAGGCGGCTCTCGCTGTGCTCGTTCCGGCCTGGGGCAGAGATCTTTCCTCCTTCGTCGGAAAGATCTTGTCCGGCCGGACCGCCGCCTTGCCCTCCGCGGGCGGCCGTCGCAGGTGGTCTTTCCTCCGGGAGGGCAGGCCCTTGGCCCTCCCCCGAAGTGGAAGGACCACGTTCATGAACGCACCTGCGGTGGCCGGGGAGCTGGTGACTCGGCACGCTGAGCTGGGGGATCTGGTGGCGTTGCTGCGGGAGCAGCAGGGCCGCAAGGTCGACATCGTCGCCTCCGCCTCGGCGCTGCGGGCCGAGGGAGGGCGGCTGCTGATCTCGGGTACCGAACCGGTGCTGTCGCCCAGTGGGGTCACTCGCACCGATGGCGTCTACCGGCCGACGGCGACCTGTGAGAGGGGCATCGCCGAGAAGCTGAAGATCAACCTGCCGTATCTGCGCAGGTGCCGTCATGAGGCGATCGAGTTGTGGGACGCCAATGTCAACGGCTGGCTGAGGCGCGCGCCGGAGACCAAGTTCCTCATCCGGGGGTTCCGTGGAGCACGCGGGGAGGGGGTGGCGCGGGCGCTGCTGTCGGACTCCTACAAGCGGGTCGATCATCTGGACGTGCTGACCGCCGCCCTGGATGGGGTGGAGCGGGCCGGGGTTCCGATCACCATTCAGGGCTGTGATCTGACCGAGCAGCGCATGTACGTGCGCCTCTACTCGCCGGCGGTCGAGGTGCTGGCGCCTCGGCTGCTGGAGGGGTACCGGTCTCCGTTCACCGGGGCGGAGGGGACGGACAACCCGGTGGTGTGGGGCGGGTTCGTGATCACCAACAGCGAGACCGGGTGCGGGGCCGCCGCGATCACTCCGCGGATCGTGTTCCAGGTCTGCGACAACGGCTACACCATCACCGCCGATGCGCATCGGGCCGTGCATCTGGGCGGCAAGCTCGATGAAGGGGTCATCGACTGGAGCGGCACGACGCACCGGAAGAACCTGGAGCTGATCACGGCCAAGACCACCGATGCGGTCCGGCGGTTCCTCACCCCGGCCTACGTGCAGAAGGTCGTGGCCGTGATGGAGGCCAAGGCCGGTGTGCCCGTCGAGCGTCCGGTGGAGACCATCCAGGTCATCTCTCAGCAGCTGCGGTTCTCCACCGAGCAGCAGGACGCGATCTTGGGGCATTTCATCAAGAGCGGGGATCTGACCGCGGGCGGGGTGATGCACGCGGTCACCTCCGTCGCCCGGACTTTGCCTGACGCCGACGCCGCGCACGAGATGGAATCGCGGGCCCTGCAGGTGCTGCAGTTGGCCGCGCACGCCTGATTCCCTGCCTGTTTCTGGCTCCGCCCCGGGCGGCTGTTCGGGGCGGAGCCGTTTTATGACCGGCCTTTGGCCAGGAAGGAGCGGCCGATGCCGCGCCACCTCAAGATCGTTCCGGATTCTTCTTCGAGTCCCGGTGGGGCTGCTGCCGGGGATCGTTCTGCCGAGCCGGGGGACGAGGCGTTCGTCTGCCGGGTGCTGGCCCGTGCTCGGCCGGGGGATGAGCAGATCACGGTCGAACGGCTCGAACGCGCCGACGGCGCACCGATCATCTATCTCAACGCCGCCGATGTGGTGGCGTTCATCTATATCGGCCAGGCCGCCGGCGACAGCCCGCAGGCCGGCGGTGGCACCGGTGCGGGACCGGTGGTGATCGACGTCCATCGGCGCACCGACGCAGCCCAACGGCGTCTTCGGTTCCTGCTCGACAACGCACCGGCACGGTTGCTGGCGCTGGATCCCGCCCAGTTCCGGGTGGCCGCATCGGCGGGTTCGCCGCCCGACCATCTGGAGTTGATCTGCTTGCGCTGTCAGGGCCGTGTGCCTGCCGAACCCGCTGATCTGCTCCACGTCCTGGTAGAAGCCGCCACCGGGCACTCCTGCCCCATCGCGCCCGATCCCGCCCAGGGGAATGGGGGCGAGGCATGCTGACCGGCGAGAGCACCTACAAGGGGCACGCCATGCGCAGGACCCCAGATAGCGAGGCGACCAGCGGCTGGTGGTTCGTCCCAGAGCTGGGGATGCACCTTAAGTTCCACGAACGCTGGCGAGCAGAGGTCTGGTCGCTGTCGGACGGCCTGCACACAAGCCGCCTGCGGATTTATGACCATTCCAGCGGCGCCGAGTGGCTGGATGCCTTCTACCCTCTCGGCACCTGCGGTTCGGTGCCGTTTCAGCGGGCTGATCGGTTCATGCTGGACGGCCAGATGCCGGGCTGGGGCGAATGGCCGAGTGAGCCCACCAGCAGCGGACGCGTCCCGATGCCCGCCTGCGTGTACTGCCATGGCCCGGTCAGCCAAGCCGAAGTGGTGGTCATCGACCCCGGGCCATCGATCGGCCGCCTCTGCTCGGACCTGGGCGCGTGGGCTCCCCACGCCCACCGCTCCTGCCATCGAGATCACCAAGCGAGGCGGCGGACGGCCGGCCGGGAGCGGCCGGAGACCGGCGAGGGGCGAGGCCAGTGATCGAAACCGCCTCACCGCATGCCTGCAGTCAACGCCGACGTCCGGCGGCGGCAGGGCGAGAGCGGTTTCCTTCTCACCAGGTCGCCTCAGTGCTGGGGCTGCCGTGCGGCACTTGTGCTCTGAACGGCCGCAACTAGGTGATCACCACCTGGTCTTGAGCCGACGGCAGGTCGGCGGCATGCCGCCGGGTCTTTCGGAGATATGCGAACGAGGCCGCCTTCCAGAACCACCGCGCTGTGGCTCGGGCCAGGCCGCTCCCCGCACGAGGTGATCTGCGCGCGACCTCCACGATGCACCTCAGCACGGACAGCGCCCAGCGCACCAGGTCTACGGCACCGAACGTCCAGCGACATCGCCCAGGTCGCTCGTGAACAGACGGTCGGGGTCCGTCACCGGCCGCACCACCAGGGAGCCTCGCCCCCTTCCAGGGATGTCCCTGGCCTTTCCGAGCCGCCGTCACCTCACCGGCAGCAGGCCACCTGCACCCCAAGGAACGGACATGAGCAACGACACCACCATCACCGTGGTCGGCAACCTCGTCGCCGACCCCATCTTGAAGTTCCTTCCTTCCGGACGCGCCGTCGCCAACGTCCGCGTGGCCTCGACCCCGCGGTATCGAGATGCGTCCACCGCCGAGTGGAAGGACGCCGCCCCCTTGTTCATCACCTGCAACGTCTGGGGCCGCCAAGCGGAGAACGTCACCGAAAGCCTCCAGCGCGGCCACAAGGTGATCGTCCGTGGGCGGCTCAAGCAGCGCTCCTACGAAACCGCAGACGGCCGGCGCCGCACGGTCATGGAGATCGACGTCGAGCACATCGGCCCCTCCCTGCAGAACGCCACGGCCAGGATCGCCAAGGCCCAGCGCCTTGCCGCCCCACCCGCCGTCCCGCGAAACGGCCCCCTCTCAGCACCCCAGGCAGAAGCAGCCTCACCTTCTGACCCGTGGGCGGATACCGCCGTGCCCACCACAGCCGGTGCAGGCACCACAGAACCACCCTTTTAACCATCTCCCTTTTCTTTGAAGGCCGCAGCCGAGGGAATCGGCTGCGGCCTTCGCTTTCCCCGTCCCTCACCAAAGGAAGGAACAGGCGTGGACAAAGTCGTTTTGTCGCTGGGCATGGGAGTGGATTCGGTGGGAGTGCTCACCCGGTTCCTGCTCGAACCAGAAACCCGGGACTTCAAGCTGGACGACCTGATCGTGATGACGGCCATGACCGGAGATGAGTTCACCGAAACCGCCGAGCACATGGAGCAGTTCATACTCCCGCTGATGCGCAAGTTCTCCGTCCGCTACGTCCAGCTTTCCCGGGGCGGCCCGCTCGCATCGTCCCGATACGCGGTTTTAGACGACTCCCGGCAGCCGAAACGCATGCACATGGTCGGCCCTTGGCGGCTACGTGATGAACAGCTCGGCAACGGCACCGTCCCGCAATTCGCCCACGGCAAACGCATCTGCTCGGTCAAAAGCAAGGCCGACCCGCTGGAGTGGTGGAAAGAAGACCACCTGGCCGGCCTCACCTATCAGCACATCCTCGGCTTCTCCGCCGAAGAGGGTCACCGCATCCTCAAAGACTCCACCTACACCTCCGCCTCCCGCCACGCCCGGTTCCCGCTGGCGGAATGGGGCTGGACGCGCGCCGACACCCTCGGCTACCTCCATGAGGTCTTCGGCACGACCTGGCCGAGGAGCTGCTGCGTCTACTGTCCCTTCGCCGCATCAGATGCCGAGCATCTGGCCGACCGGTGGCGCAGAGAACCAAAGGGCGCTGTCTTGGCCCTGCTCATGGAGAGACGAGCGATGGCGCTGAACCCCCGGGCCACGCTCTTCTCCCGGACCAGCGCCGTGCAGTTCGCCATCGACCACCGCCTATATCGGGTCCTGGCCCTGGCGGAGGAGGCCCTGCGGCGGGAGACCTGGGCCCTGTATGACGTGCGGCGCATCTACCATGCGGCGGTCGACAAGAAAACCGGACGGCGCATCCCGACGAAGAAGGGCACGGCGTGGCGGAGCGTAAAGACTCTTTCCGAAGGGTCCCGGCAGCAGATGATCGCCGAACTTCACCGCCGGGCACGCGCCCACGGAACCGAAGCGCAAGCCGATGATTTCGCCATCATGCGCGCGCAACTGTGCACCCCCGACCCGGAGCGTTTCCCCACCACCGAGCGGTTCCTGAGCGTCGGCCCGGCCGGCGTCCATGACAAAGAGCGCAGAAGTTTCCACAGCCTGTGGACACGGCTTGCCGACCAGACCTCTCTGTTCATGGCCTGACCGGCCTCAAGGACGAAGGCATCATTGCTATCGCACCAGGGAGCGCCGGAGCAATCGCCGACCGGTTTCACTGGGCGTGTCCCAGTCGGCGCCGTCAGTTGAGGACCCAGCGCAGCCCTCTTACCTCCGCCGCGAGAGCAGGAGCCTCCGCCGACGGGCAGGTTGTTCGGGGATCGGTGTGTCGGCCAGGCGCAGACCGGTGGCCACCCAGGTGATCTCGTGACGGTTGTCGGTGATCTGCAGGAAATTACGGGCCGCCACGGCGGAGGAAGGCCGGTGCTGAGGGCCGGGGGAGTTCATCACCATGTGGGAGAGAGCGGCCACCAGCGCCTTGAACGCGGCATAGGGTTCGACCTCATCAGAGGTCCAGTTCAAAGGCCGGCCCTTCCTGATGGTCCGGCGGACGAATTTGAAGGCCTGCCGGACACTGCCGAGCATGTCGATCTCGGTCTCGGTCAGGACGCGTTCGGTGGCCAGCTTCGCCACCAGTGCTTCGACTTCGCCTTCGACCTCGATCATTCGCTGCAGGCAGTCCCAGCGGGCCTCTTCGGGAGCGGGGCAGGCGGCGGTGTGCTTGCCCTCCAGCGCGTTCCAGGTTTTCCAGACCACGATGAACTCGCCGTAGAGCCGCTGGAAATGCTCGGCCGCGGCCAGATCCATCTCGCGGTGCTTTTTGATCTGGTCCCAATGGTCGGTGATCCGGGTGGTGACGAACCAGCCACCAGCCAAGGTGGCCGCCACCGTCAGCAGCGGAACGCCTACCGTGGCGAAGGTCGACATGACGCACTCCCACCGGGGTCGGCGACCAGTCACAGAGTTTCCCGGCAAGGGTTGCATCACGGGCCACCCAGCGACAAGCTCCGCAGGACTCTGCGTTCCCGCGGTGGCAGGCGTCCTGGCCTTTTCATGGTTGGCACGGATGGCGGGGAGTGGGATCCCGGACTAGGGGCGGAGAGGTCCCTTCTGGATTTTCGTTACGATACGTAATGAGTTTGGCTTCTATCGATGGCTGTCCGGCCAGGTCATCTCATCGATGCCATGCTCAGGGAACGCTGTCGCCGACGGCTGTCTTCACGCACCGTCAAGCCTTCTCCCTTCCGCAAGCAGGAATGACCGTTTCAGGGCTTCGTCCCTGACCGAGACCTCCAAGGGAAGTCCTCGCCTTCGGGCGAGGGGTGGAGGTCAACCGGGGATGAAGGACACGACGAGGCGGCTGTGCCGCTTGTCCAGGACGGTCCCGTCCGGCAGATCGCCGTCTGGGGTGCAGGCGGGCAAGACCTCCAGGGCCGGGGTGGGACAGCCGGCCTCCACCCAGGCGCGCATGTTCTCGACCATCCGCTCGGCGGCCGCCTGTGCGTCGGGACCATGCGCGTAGGCGCCGAGGTCGAAACGCCGGTCGGTCCAGCGAAGAGTCCGGTAGGCGAGCGTGCCGTTGTGCACGGTGGCGGAGGTACCGTGCTGCCAGGACGGGGCGACGATCCCGGAAGCGATGGCCTCTTCCTGTGCGGTCAAGACCACGGCGTGCTCGCGCAGGTGGGTCGCGTGCCACAGGCTCAGGTCGTGCAGCCGGGTGGCGGGCGGCAGGCTCAGCCCGGCCCACGCCTCCCGCCTCGGCTGCTCCAGGACGCCTTTGACGGCGTCGGCGTCGATCTGCTCGCCTTCGTCGAGGCGCAGGTGAACGCCCTCGGCGAGGTCGATGCAGCGGATCTGGTGGGCGCCGGCGCCCTGCACGGGAACGAACCCGCACTGGCGATGGCTGTGGCTGACCAGCCGGTCGCCCACCCGCCGCAGCGCCCATGACCTGGTCGTCCCGAACGTCCGCAACGGCACGACCAGCACGCCGCCCTCGGTGAGCTGCTCACGCCAGGCGGGTGGGACGTCCCAGGCCCCGGCCGTGACGATGATCAGGTCGTAGCCGCGGCCCGGTTCGATCGGATGCTCGGCGTCCGCGCAGACCACGGTGACGTCGTGGTAGCCCGCCGCTTTCAGGCAGGCGGCGGCCCGGTCGGCCACCTCGGGATCGATGTCGACGGTCGTGACCGATCCGGCCGTTCCGACGAGTTCGGCCAGCAGGGACGCGTTATAGCCGCCGCTGCCGATCTCCAGCACATGCCGGCCCTTCAGGCCGCCGAGCGCGCCCATCGCCTGGCCCAGCATCTCCGCGATCAGGAACGGCGCCGACACCGAGCTGACGTTCTCCCCGCTGGGGAGCCGCTTGGTGATGACCGCGGTGTTCTCGTAGGCCTCCTCCAGCGGAACGCCCGGCACATACAGCTCGCGGGGAACGGCCCGCATCGCCGCCTCCACCTCCGGGTGCAGCGTGAGCCCTTTCGCCGCGTGATCGGCGGCCAGCCGGTCGACCATCGCGTTCCGCAGGACCTCGCTGCTCGCGGGCTTGGCGCTCAAGACGTTGTCCTCTCTCGATACGTGCGGGCCGCCGCGGTTCGGGGCGGCCTTTGGTGTTCCTGCCGTGGCGGGTCAATGGCGAGCCGGACGGTTCGGCGTTCGCATCCTTCGCTGCGCCATGCCGCCCGGCCGACGACCTGCCTGCAAGCCGGACGGCCGGGACGCGCGGTGGCCGCCGAGCACGTCCTTTGGGCGCGCATCAACGTCCTTCCGAGCAAGGAAGGCAGTGACTCGGGAACAGTCGGCCCTCACGGCGCAGCACTGCCGTAATGGTCATCGGCTCCCCCTGGATCCTCCTGGGCACGGTCGGCCCACCGCAGTGAACGATCCGCTCCGCAAAAGAGCGATCGCTTTCAGTGAAGCCCTGCGCGCCCCGACCGATCCAGTCGGCAGCCACGGACATCCACCGACACGACCCGACATCCCGGCGCCGACCGGAAACGACGAGCGCCCCGCCTACAAGAGGCGGGGCGCCGATGCCGGTCGGGTGCTCTGCCTGGCTGCACGTCTTGGTCGCATGCCGGGCGGAGTTTCGTCCGCTGTCAGACAGTCATGCGGTTTTCAGGCCGGCTTGGCTCCGTGTCCGGCGGCGATGGCGTCGATGTGCCGGGCGAGTTCGAAGTCCTTGCGGGTGAGGCGGTTGCCGGCGTCGTGGGTGGTGATGGCGAAACGGATCCGCTGCCAGGTGATGTGGATGTCGGGATGGTGGCCGATCTCGCGAGCCTTGGCGGCCACGTACATCGCCAGGTGCACGCACTCGTGGTAGGTGTGCGCGAACGTGCGGGTGATCGTGTCGCCGTCGCGCTCCCAGCCGGGCAGTGCGGCCAGCTCGGCGGCGATCTCCTCGTCGGTGAGGGGGGTCGGGGCCATCGGCACCTCCAGGGTCAGTCGATGCCGGAGATGATCTCAACCAGTTCCTGACCCGGGGCGCTATCACGCCACCGTCCGGCCCGGTCCGGCAGCGCCTTCAGCGAGGCCTGCGGCGCCAGGGGTGGGGCGACGGCTTTGACGCGCCGGAGCTGTCGTGCAGTCACTTGCGAGTACTGCTGTTTTGCCGGGCGAGTTCCCGCTTGAGTAGGGCGTCGTACTCGGCGCGGACCTTCGCCGGTTCAATGCCGTAGTCACGGGGCGGCGCCGTCCACGACGTTTGCCGACCCTGCTGCAGTACGTTTGCCATCGGAACCGTTTCCTTTCTCTGGCGGGTTCCTTCGCCCCGCCTGGTGGTCGCGACACCGGGCGGGGCTTTGCCGTGTTGGCGCTACTTCTTCGGGGCGCTCTTCCTGGTGGTCATGCCGCGCCCTGACCAGCCCGCTCGAACCACTTGTCGGCGTACCGGTCGCGACGACATAGGGGCGATCCCGAAGGAGGTGGAAAGCCACCCGATCCAACTCGCTCCCCGAACCAGACTCGCCTGCTCGGTTGGCAGACCGCAGCGGGGTCGTATGGGACCATCGCCGCGATGCCGAGCAAGCACAAGTACACGACGCGGACGTTCCGGCCGAAGGACCTCGCGGCCTATGAGCGCGCCAAGGAAGCGCTGCAACAACTCGGCATCACCATGGACGAGTACCTGAACATGTGCATCGAGTACGCCGCGGGCAAGCGGGACTCCTTCCCACCGCGCCCTCCATTCACCGAGCCTGCTGCCGGGGCAACTGAAGACTGACCTCCGGGACAGTGGGCGGGCGGGCACCGGTCGGGCCGACCTCCACCTCGGACATTACGGTGCCCGCCCGCGCTGGATGGGGGCGGCCGGCGCGGGGCCGCGCCTCTCCATGCCGGCCGCCCCCGTCTCACCCGCCGGTCCTCCAGATGACTCCGGCCGATCCTGCTTGCCGCTCCCCCCGGCCGATCACCTTCCGGTAGTCGTACTCCAAGGGGTTGTCGGGCCGCCGCCGCCCAGTCGTCCGACACTCCGCTTTCGTGGGTCTCCCCGTCCTCGCTACGGACTTCCCATGGGAACAGCTCAGGCCCGTCGAGGGAGTTGGCCGCGGTCATCGCGTCCCCCTGGGCCGGTGGCACGCCTGGACTTCGCGCACCCTGGCCAGCAGGTCGGCGGGGGTGCGACCCTCGACCAGCCCGAACCAGGGGTAGGGCGGGCAAGGCATCGCCCACCAGCGGCGGGTGTGGTGCCCGTACCAGACCATCCACTGCCTGCCGATCTGACGCTGCAGATCAGCCAACACATCCGGGCCACATGCGTCAGTGGCGGTTGGCTCGGGGGAATACACCGGTGACCGGGTGTGGGATACCGTCGTACTCAACCACGACCTCCGTTCGTGGCCAGGCCCCGGGACTCCCCGCTGTTCGCCCAGCGGGCCGGGGCCGTCTTTTTCTTTCTGCGTCGCAGTGCACGCTTCTGAGTACAGGCCAGCGCACGGAGAGCTACGGTGGAAAGTGTTGCCCTGTTGCCCATGCGACACGGGCAACACAGGCAACAAGTCAACCCGGGGCGAAACGGGTGAGGCGATGGCGTTCGGCGACAAGCTGCGGGCATTGATGGCCGAACGGCAGGTCGGCCTCCGCGAACTGGCAAAACTCGTCCCCTGCGACCCAGGACACCTGTCGAAGGTCTCCCGCGGCCGCAAACGACCATCCGCCAAGCTCGTGGAGCGACTCGATGAGCTGCTGGACGCGCGAGGAGAGCTGATCGCGTTGACCCCCCGCCCCACTGGACGCCCCACCGGCGATGACCCCGCAGACCCGGCCCTGTGGGCACCGGAGCGGGTCGTTGAAGACATCGCCCGCACCACCCTGGCCGACCTGTCGGTGACCCGCCGCGACGCCGGCAAGCAGGTCGGTGCACTGCTAGTGGGCGCGGCTCTGACCGAGCAGCTGGAGCCGTGGATCACCCAGGCCGGCCGGCCGACCTCGCCCCGGCGGAAAAGCACCGTTGGGTTGGAGGAGGTCGAGCGGATCGAGGCGTGGACGCGGCTGCTGCGGCACTGGGACTCCCGGTTCCGGCTCGGCATCCGCCGCAAGGCCGTCATCGGCCAGCTGAACGAGGTCGCCGACCTGCTGAGCACCCCCCAGGGGGCGGAGGTGACCCGGCGGCTGTTCGCCGTGCTGGCCGAACTGGCGAAGGTCGCCGCGTCGATGTCGTTCGACGCCGGCCAGCACCCGGTCGCGCAACGCTACTACCGGCTGTCGCTGCGGGCCTCCCACGCCGCCGGTGACAGGATGTTCGGCGCGAACATCCTGGGGGCGATGGCCCGGCAGATGCTCGACCTGCACCGGCCCGATGACGCACTCGACCTGGTGCGGCTCGCCCTGGACGGGGTCCGCGGGGATACGCCCGGCAGGGTGCGGGCGATGCTGCGGACCCGCGAGGGGTGGGCGTATGCCCAGATGGGCCGCGTCCAGGCGTTCCACCGGACGGTCGCGATCGCCGAGGAAGAATTCGGCGCCGACAGCGGCAGGCCGATGCCGTACTGGGTGACGAGGTTCGACCAGGCCGAGCTGGCCGGGGTGATCGGCGCCCGCTACCGGGACCTGGCCCTGGCGAGGGCCCGGGCCGGGGCCGATCATCGCGCCATCGCCCGCCGGTCGGTGGAGTACATCACCACGGCGCTGCAGCTGCGCCCGCCGCAGCGGCTGCGGAACCGGGCCTTCGACCTGGTGGGGCTGGGCCGGGCGTGCCTGCTGGTGGACGAGCGTGAACAAGCCGCTCAGGCAGTCCGGGAGGCCGCCCGGATCTGCGGCACCATCCGGTCCGGGAGGGTGCGCCGCCGGCTGGGAGACTTCTACGCAGAGTCCGCGCGGTACGCGGACGCTTCGGTGATCGCCGACGTCCGGGCAGAGCTGAAAGACCGGTTCCACAACGACATGAAGGAGCATGCGTGAGGGTCGGCGTCACCGGGCACTCGAACCTGACTGAGGCCACCGAGCAACTCGTCTACGACGCGCTGCGGGACCTGCTCGGTCGATACGACGGCGACCTGGTGGGCGTGACGTGCCTGGCGCGGGGCGCCGATCAGATCTTCGCCCGCGCCGTCCTGGACTCCGGTGGACGGGTCGAGGTGATCCTGCCCGCTCCCGACTACCGGGACGCAAAGGTCAAGCCCGATAACCTCGCCGAGTTCGACGACCTGCTGGGCCGGGCGTCGTCGGTGCGGTACACGGGGCACGCCACGTCCGGGCGGCAGGCGTACATGGCGGCCAGCAAGATGCTGCTGGAGAGCGTGGATCGTCTGGTCGCGGTGTGGGACGGGCTTCCGGCCGGCGGGTACGGCGGGACCGGCGACGTGGTGGAACACGCACGCAAGATCGGCGTCCCGGTCGATGTGGTGTGGCCGGACGGCGCTGAGCGTCAGTAGCCCGACCGGCCGGTGACCGGTGGGCTTTGTCTCACCTGGCCTGTAGCGTAGGCCCGTCGCGGCGGGACACGCGGCGCATGCAACGTCCTGGCCCCAGGTAGATGGGGCCAGGGCGCCCTAAAGTCGGCAGGGCAGGGCGTAATCCTCCGGAGGCCGGCCGGCGGCGCAGCGGATCGCATTTCCCGGCACCTGCCCCAGCGTCCCCACCCTCCCCGCAAAGAGTGGGGCTTCTTCGTTCCGGGGTTGAATCAGGCTCTTCGGGTCGATCACGAATACCTTCTCCGGCGGCGCGTGGTCGAGTACCTCCTCGACCAGCGGGCGCCGCGTCCACTCGCCGGGCGGCAGCGGCTGCACCGGCAGCTCCCGCCGCAGCCGCGCCGACCCGGTGCTCTCCACGATCGGCGCCGCCGCTGCCGCGATCTGGACCACCCGCTCCGGTTCCGGCACGGCGGCCAGCGCCCCGGCCCACCTCGTCCAGAACACCGCGTTATCGCGGCGTACCGACTGCGGCGCCTCCCCCAGGAGCCGGTCCCACAGGTCGGCGGCGGCCTGGTAGGCGCCCAGCCGCAGGTATGCGGTGGCGCGCTGGACGTCGATGTAGCCGCCGGTCCTTCGGCAGGCGTTGCCCCAGAGGTAGTCATCATCGACCTGGTCGACGAGATCGGCCGCCCGGTCCAGCAGCCGGTCCACGGTGTCCCGGTCTCCGCTGGGAAGCATGGTGCAGCCGTGTGCCTGGTGGACGAGCACCAAGACCCGCACCTTCGGGCACAGCCGGTGCTCATCGGCCAAAGCGGCGGTGGCGTAGTCGAAGACGGCCCGGCCGTCACCGAGGTCGATGGCCAGCATCGCCTTGTTCGTCAGCGCATAGGAGATCAGTTGCAGGTCGCCGGAGCGGTGCGCCATGTCCAGGGCCGCCGCACGCCAGTGGCCGGACCGTTCTACGTCACCGGCGTCCTGGTACAGCCGGCCCAGCAAGGAGGAGTAGGCGACACCGGCGCCGAGGAGACCTTGCCGGGTGGGTGCATCGGCGGCACGGCTCAGCTCCTCGATGAGTTGGGCCTGGGTGGCGACGGTGGGGATGAGGTGGCGGGGCCCAAGCCACATGTCCGCGCGGTAGTGGCCGGGCAACTGTTCCAGGAAGTACACAACCAGCTCCGGGGCGACAGGTCCCTGACGGCAGTAACGGCCGGCAGCCCCCACGGCGCTGCTGTCCTCCAAGGTTTCGGGGCCTGACTGAGGCGAGGGGGCGAACAGTTCGGCCTCTGGGATGCCGAACACCTCGGCGTACACCAGCCGGTACCGCTCGGTGATCCGGGTGACCTGGCCCTTCTCCCACCGCTCGATACTGCGGGCCAGGCTCGCAACAGTCGGACGCTGAGTGTCGTCCATCACCGCCAGCATCTCCCGAGCCAGCCGAGCCGCATCCCAACGCCGCCGCTTGCGCTCGGCCCGCAACCGCACCCGCACCACCGGGGTGGTCTCATAACCCATGAACTGCGCCTTCACTTCGGCGGCCACCGGCCCAAGCCGGGACCTGCCGTCAAAGCCACCGGGGCCCTTACCGCTCCCCGCTGTTCATTGTCGGCTCGCTTCTAACGGCATGCAGGGTGTTCGCCGGCAAGGGCCACATGGACGGGACCGAGCCTCTTCAACATGTGCTCTTGGAGCCTGGGATGGGAGCCTTGAGGGGTTCGAGGCCGTGACGTTGCAGGTCACGGCCTCATCCCTGGATGCGACTTGCGGGGAACGGCGTGTTGAAAAGGCCCAACGCATCGTCTCCGCAGGGCGAGACGGGGGCGTCTTGGTACCGAAGACCTTCGAAGCCTCTATTCCCGACTTCTTGGGCCGCATGGCGGAAAAGCACCAATTCGGCGAAACACCGTCAATGGCGGTCTGGCTCCATCCAGAGGCTTGTTCGGCCGCCCTCGCCCGGCGGCCCCTTGAGCCGGTGCGCCGCCCACCGGCCTGCCACGTCGGCGCGGCGTGCGATCCATGCCTCGGGCCGGGTTCGGGCGGCGTCCTGCCACCAGGCGGCGAACCCGGCGGTGAACATGTCGATGGCGGCGGACGGCGCCTGGAGCCAGGCCGGGAACCGGCAGACCCACTCTTCGGCCTCCTGCGGGCTGTGGCCTGCGTCGATCAGCCATGGCAGCAGCATCATCGGCTCCAGCCAGGCCGCGCCGCGGGTGGTGAACGCCCAGTCCACCAGATAGGCGCGGCCGTCCGGGGTGATGATGAAGTTGTCCTCGTTCAGGTCGGTGTGCAAAAGCGTGTCCCCGGACAGCGAGCCCGCCTCGCCGGTGAACTTGCCCCAGCGTCGCTCAGCCGACAGCGTCACCGCACTGGGACAGGGTGTGCTCTGCAGGTGGTGAACCGTTTCCGCCAGCACCTCCAGGTCGGGTGATCCCCGGGAGAAGTCGGCCCGCCGACCGTCGATGTGCTCAATACCGAGGGCAAGCCATCCCCCGGCCTCCGCCTGCCACAGCAGCCGGGGGGCGAACCGCGCCACGTGCGGCAGGACGGCCGCTTCACGGCGCAGCGACATGACCTCCGGGCCGTCCCTGCCGGCGAGTTTGCGGGCGGCCTTGATGAAAGTCCGTCCGCCGGCGGTGTGCACGGTGGCCGCGAAGTCGGCGTGGTCGCCGGCGGGCGCCGGGGTGATCGAGCCGACCGGGCCGGTGCGGGCCTCGATCTCCTCTCGTATTTCTCCGGGCAGGTCGGTCCAGTCGCAGCGCACGGGCACTTCCTCGAGGGCCGGTCAGAACGGGACGGTCAATGGTGTGTCCGGGCCCAGGCCGTGTTTCTCCCAGCCCGACAAGCCGCCCCTGCCGCCCATGCCTGCGCATTCGGGCGGGCAGCAGCCAGCGGCGGCCTCGTCATCCCAGAACTCCCGGTCCACGGCAAAGCCGGTGGCCTGAAGGTGCGGGATGGTGCGGGCCAGCGCCGCGCCGGAGCGGATGTCGTCGTCCATCACGGGCCGGTGGTGGATCATCGTGCCCGCCAAGGCCAGGCTCAAGGGAAGGTACACCTCGGTGCGCTGCAGCGCCGTGTGCCACACCGCGTCCACCGGCGGGGTCGGCACGATCCGAACATAGGCGGCCGGGTCCCGGCGGGCGGCTCGCAGGATCTTCCCGGCGGCGGTCATGTAGATCAGCCACTGGCCCAGGGCCCGGTCGGTGTAGGCGTGAGTGGTGTGGTGGGCCTTGCGGAAGTCCGCTGCCAGCAGATCCCACGCCCAGGCGGGGATCAACTCACGAGGACTCCTGCCTGCGGACCGGACGGGCTGATGGGTCAGGACGCTCATGCTGCTCCCTTTCTTGCGAAGGAACTGAGGCGAGTCGGCTACACCCCGGACAAGACGCCCACGGCAACGGACTCGTAAGTGAACGATCACGTCCAGTGAAACCCTGCGTGTGCCGGCTAATCCAGCCGGCAGTCACGGACATCCACCGACACGCCCCAGCCGGCCGGGAAGACGAACGTCCCGCCGCAAAGGCAGGGCGCTAGAGAGGTGGTCCTCCCTTAAGCACGGGGAGGCGTTGGCCCACCAGCTTCCCGCCGCCATGGAAAACCCGAAGGCGAAGCCGACGAGAACACCGTCCCGGCGAGCGGTCACCATGGTGAACCCCGCGGAGGTCATCTGCCGGCGAGTGCGGGACAGGAAGCGGTCCCGGCTGAACTTGGGCGCGCCGTTGTAGGGCGGCTCCGCATACACCTGCACATACAGGTCGGCGCACTCTTCCAGCAGTTCGATGGCTTCAAACCCGTCCAGGCGCGCCCAGGTGACGTCCGGCATGTCACATCCAGGAACCCGTGGCCGGCAACGCCAGCCGTTCGCGATACTCGGCGACCGCCGCGGCGTGGGCACGCCCGGCAGGGGCGGCATCGGCGACCATGGCCGCCACCCGCCGGATCCCGGTGGTCTGCTGGTCGGCGTTCAAACCGTCCAGGGTCTGATGGGCGTGCTGCAAGGCGGCCCGGACATCGCCTTGCCGGGCCAGGGCGACGGCCTGCAGCAGGCGGATCTGGGCGCGCTGGCGAGGCATGGAGTCCGGATACAGCGAGAGCGCGGCGGCCGCCGCCTGATCGGCGGCGCGCATGTGGCCGGTGTGGGTGAACACGAACGTCTGGGTGTGCCGCAGAGCGGTCTCCGGCCACGCTGTGACCGACAGCCGATCATCGGCGGAGGACGCGGGCAACGCCTCGAACAGCCGGTTCATGGCCGTCACGGTCTTCTCAGCGGCGGCACGGTCGCCTCCGATCGCGAGGGCCTGAGCGCGAGCGGCCATGGCCTCCAGCACGGCGGCGCCGGGACGCCGGTCTCCCGCGATGGCGATGGCCTCCTCGGCGCGCTTGAGGACCACCTTCAAAGGCCGCCGCGCATACAGACTGCTCATCGCCTCATAACCGCGCACCCATACCTGCAGGTCCCGGTCGCCGGATGCGTCGGCTGCATGACGTGCGGCGGCCCACCAGTCACGGGCCTGACGGTGATCACCCAAAGCGCCGGTCGTCATCGCCACCAGCGCGGCGAGCCTGCCGCCCGGTGAGCACAGCCTCCGCCGGAGGGCCTCATCGGAGGCCTGCCGGATGGCGGCCTGAATCGCGGTGAGGTCGGCGGCCAGGTTCGGCAGGACCACCTCCTCCGGAGGGCTGGTCAGGTAAGCGAGCCCGTGTTCCCAGGCGATCTCTTCCCAGTCCTCGACGCGGTGATCACCGGGCAGCGCCTGGGTGAAGGCGGCCCGCAGGTGCTCGAGCGCCTCGACGTGGGAGGTGCCGCCGAGGCCGAGCAGTCCGAGTGATGCCAGGAAGTGCCGGCGGTCTTCGTTCATGTCGGGAACCAATGCGCTGCCGATCGAAGTCTTCTGCTGCTCGGAAAGCTGATCGAGGTCTTCCCGCAAGGGCATGCCTTGACCGCCTCGGCCACAGCCAGGCCGAACAGATCGTTTTCCGGGATGCCGAACACCTCGGCGTACACCAGCCGGTACCGCTCGGTGGTCCGGGTGACCTGCCCCTTCTCCCACCGCTCGACACTGCGGGCCAGGCTCGCAACAGTCGGACGCTGAGTGTCGTCCATCACCGCCGGCATCTCCCGGGCCAGCCGAGCCGGATCCCAACGCCGCCGCTTGCGTTCGGCCCGCAACCGCGCCCGCACCACCGGGGTGGTCTCATAACCCATGAGCTGCGCCTTCACTTCGGCGGCCACCGGCCCAAGCCGGGACCT
This sequence comes from Thermomonospora sp. CIF 1, assembly GCF_001896795.1. Taxonomy (NCBI): domain Bacteria; kingdom Bacillati; phylum Actinomycetota; class Actinomycetes; order Streptosporangiales; family Thermomonosporaceae; genus Thermomonospora; species Thermomonospora sp. CIF 1. Next base: position 23,121 of record NZ_MOYN02000008.1, on the reverse strand, counting down.
GCTGTCAAAAGCCGCCGGGGTCTGTCGTCCTCTGCCGCTCATTGTCAGCCAGCCCCAACGGTGCGGACGGGATTCGCTAACAGTGGCCGTGCGAATCCCTCGCTGTGCTGCCGAGACCGACGCGTCGGACATCCCGCGCGCCGTTCCCGCTTTTATTCCGAGCGATGGTGCCCGCCTGAAAGGGAGCCTATGCCCCTGAGGACCGCAGCCTGCACCGCGGCTGCAGCCTTTGCCCCTGGTTTAAGCGCCTATCTAGAAGTTCTGCACCTAACCCGGAACCAGGTCACCGCAGCCTAAGGACGCTGACAGCGCACCGATGGGGGTGCATCGAAGTTGCACCCCCAGCGTCCATCCCACCCGGTGAGGTCGTGGTCGGTATGCGTCCGCTCGGCGTGTTCGCCAACCGCTCTGACTCCCAGATCCGCCGGTCGCGCGGGCGATGCCGGGGCTGTCGTCGCTGCACGGGTCGCCGGCAGCGCAGATCGCCGTGCTTTTGAGGGGCGATCCGAGTACGGTGCGACGCTGGATCACCCGGTTCAACGCCAGCGAAGCGGGTGGCCTGTCCGGTCGGCCGCGCATTGGACGCCTACCGGGCGGATCGCAGGTTGCCGGAGCGGCTCGGGCCATGGGCGGTACGGCGGATCTGACGAGTATCCAGGACGGCTGTCGGTGAGCGTGCACGGTGTACCGGTGGGTGCAGCAGGCCACCGAGCGGCTGGGAGGCCCCGGCCCCCTCCCAAATCCGCTCCCAAAACGGACACCAGACAGTGCAAGAGGCCGGTTCCGGGAGTCGGAACCGGCCTCTGACCTGCGGTGGAGCTGAGGGGATTTGAACCCCTGACCCCCTCGATGCGAACGAGGTGCGCTACCGGACTGCGCTACAGCCCCAAACAATGACTCCGCAAGATTAGCAAACTCCGGGAGTGCTTCGCGCACCGATATCGGGTCAGTCGCCGACGGCGCGGCGTTCGTCGGCGTGCTGGTCGAAGACCTCGCGGCCGGCGGGCAGGTCGATGACCTCGGCGTGGTGGGCGGGAGGGGCGGTGCGGCGGGCGTGGCGGGCCGCGGCGGCGCGGGCGCGGGCACGGGCCTCGGCCCGGCGGCGGGCGGCGTCCATGCCGGCGGCCACGCGCAGCAGGGCCAGGTGGCAGGCCAGGAGGACGGCGGCGGGCAGGGCGGTCCACCAGGGGGCGCGGGCGGTGGCGGTGACGGCGATGGCGGCGATCAGCAGGAGGGTGAGGCCGAACGTGCGGCGGCGGCGGCGAGCGATCACCGCGGCGCGGCCGGAGCGGCGGCGCACCGGGGGCGGGGGTGGCGGCGGGACCGGCGCGGGCTCGTCGTAGGGTGAGGAGTCGTCCTCCTCCACGGCGGGGTCCTCCAGGTCGGGCTCGTCCAGGTCGAGCTCGTCGATGGGCTCGGGACGCTTGTGGAGGATGCGGGAAAACCCGTCGTTGTCGCGGCGCAGCCACATGGGGACGAGGACCACGGCCCAGACCGCGACGATGGCGAGGTAGAGGAGGGTGCTGCTCAAGGGCCCTCCTCGACTGCACGCCAAGGACGCGGGCTGACCGTTGGCGCGCGCATGTTCACGTCCCGCACGGTAGGACTCACTGTCAGCGCTTGACGAGCATAAGAGGCGGTGTGTCGCGAGATCGCGAACGCCGTTGCCCGCCGTTTACCGGCGCTTTCTGTGTCGTAGGAAATCCACGGTCAGGAAGAAGATCGGGGGAAAGTCTGCTTCATGGTGGCCTGCCAGCGGGAACGCAGTCCGCCGGGCACGTCCTCGACGGTGAGGGCGTAACAGATGTGGTCACGCCAGGCTCCGTCGATGTGCAGCTGGCGGCGGCGAATTCCTTCTTCACGGAAACCCAGCTTTTCCACCACACGGCGACTGGCGGTGTTCTCGGGGCGGATATTGGCTTCCAGCCGGTGCAGCCCGACGGTGAAGAAGCAGTGGTCGACGGCCATGGCCACTGCGGTGGGGATCACCCCGCGCCCGGCGACCTGGCGGTCGATCCAGTAGCCGATCTGCGCCGACCTGGCCGAACCCCACACGATGGCGCCGATGGTGAGCTGTCCCACGAACTCGCCCTCGTAGGTGACCACCCAGGGCAGCGCGAGCCCCTGCCGGGCCTCCCGGCGCATGGTGTGCACCATGCTCAGGTACGGTCCCAACCCGGTCCGGAACAGCGGCGTCTCCGGGTTGGTCGGTTCCCACGGACGCAGCCAGTCGGCATTTCTGACGCGCAGATCCCGCCATCGGGCCGCGTCCCGCATCCGCAACGGCCGAAGGCCGACCGGCCCTTCGGTCAAGGTGACCGGCCAACCTCGCAAGTGTTCCACATCCTCAATAATCCCTCGCCGGATGTGCCGGCGCCATTGGCTGAGGTCATCAATTGGTGACGGGTGAATCATCGGTTCGCCGGTGGTCGCCGCCGGCGATCTGCTCGACGGCGTGCACCAGCACCGGTCCCAGCACCGCCATTCCGTCGCGGACCCCGCCGGTGGAGCCCGGCAGGTTGACGATCAGGGTGCGCCCGGCGATCCCGGCCAGCCCGCGCGACAGGATCGCGGTGGGCACTTTGTCGCGGCCCTGCAGCCGGATGGCCTCGGCGATTCCGGGGACCTCCCGTTCGATCACCCTCCGGGTCATCTCGGGGGTCCGGTCGGTGGGGGTCAGCCCGGTGCCGCCGGTGGTGACCACCACGTCGTAGCCGGCCGCCACCGCCTGCGACAGGACCTCGGCGACCGGTTCGCCGTCGGGGACGACCACCGGGCCGTCGACCCGGCAGCCCAGTTCGGCCAGCAGCTCGGCCAGCAGCGGCCCGGACCGGTCGGGGTAGACGCCCGCCGCGGCCCGGTTGGAGACCGTCACCGCCATCGCCCGGATCATGCCGGTCTCCGCCAGGTGCCGCTCTTGCCGCCGGTCTTCTCCTCGACGCGCACGTCGGTGATCGTGGCGGCCGGGTCGATGGCCTTGACCATGTCGATCAGCGTCAGGGCGGCCACGGTGACCGAGGTGAGCGCCTCCATCTCCACCCCGGTCCGGTCGGCGGTGCGGACGCGGGCCTCGATCGCCACGCCCTCGTCGCGGACGTCCAGGTCGACGCGGACGCCGTGGATGGCGATGGGGTGGCACAGCGGCACCAGGTCGGGGGTGCGTTTGGCGGCCTGGATGCCGGCGATGCGGGCCACCGCCAGCGCGTCCCCCTTGGGGACGTCCCCGGCGCGCAGGGTCGCCACGCATTCGGGTGACAGGCGGACGAAGCCACTGGCGGTGGCGGTGCGGGCGGTCACCTCCTTGGCCGAGACGTCGACCATGTGCGCCCGGCCGGACTCGTCCAGGTGCGAGAACCCCTGCGGGGATGCGGGCTCATTCACCTCGGCGTCCCCTGCCTTTCCGGGACGTCCCTGCGGGGACGGAGAAATGCTGACGCGCTCTCATCGTGGCTTTCGGAGTCGATGCGGATCTTGCGGAGTCTCATCGTGGCAGAGGCCAGACCTCCACCACTTCCCCCGCCCGCAGAACGTCGCGTTCCTCCGGGACCACGATCAGTGCGTCGGCCGAGGCCAGGGCGCTCATCTGGTGCGATCCTTGCGCCTGGGCGGGGACGGCCGACAGCCCTTGCGGGCCGTGCGTCAGGCGGGCGCGCAGGTAGTGGCGCAGCCCGGCCGGGGAGCGGACGTCCTCGGTGAGCGCGGCGGTGACGGTCGGCGGCGGCTGGGGCGGCAGTCCCTGCATGGCCTGCAGCGCCGGGCGCACGAACACCTGGAAGGAGACGTAGGCGCTGACGGGGTTGCCGGGCAGGGTGAAGACGGGGACGCCGTCCAGCAGCCCGAAGCCCTGGGGCTTGCCGGGGCGCATCGCCACCTTGGCGAAGGTCAGGGTGCCGCTCAGCGCCTCTTTGACCACGTCCCGGGCGCCCATCGACACCCCGCCGGTGGTGATGATCGCATCGGCGCGGGTCAGCTGTTCCCGCAGCGCCGTCAGCACCTCTTCCGGGGCGTCGGCCAGGGAGGTCTCCCGGAAGCCGACCCCGCCGGCCTCGTTCACGGCGGCGGTCAGCATGAAGCCGTTGGAGTCCCAGATCTGGCCGGGGGCCAGCGTGGTGCCCGGCTCGCGCAGCTCGTCCCCGGTGGACAGCACGACCACCCGCGGTTTGGGGCGGGCGCTGACCCGGGCGCGGCCGAGCGCGGCGAGCATGCCCAGCTGCGTGGCGCCCAGCCGCACGCCCGGCTGCAGCACCACCTGCCCGGCCCGGACGTCCTCCCCGGCCCGGCGGATGTGCCGGCCGGGAGGGACGGGGCGGGTGATGCGGACGGTGACGGTGCCGCCGTCGGTCCACTCCACGGGGACGACGGCGTCGGCTCCGGCGGGGATGGGCGCCCCGGTCATGATGCGGGTGCACAGACCGGGGCGGATCGCGCAGATGCCGGTGTCGCCGGCGGTCACGTCCCCGATCACCGACAGGGTGACCGGGGCGGCCGGTGAGGCGGCGGCCACGTCCGCCGCCACCACCGCGTACCCGTCCATGGCGGAGTTGTCGAACGGCGGCAGGGGGACCGGTGCGGACACCGGTTCGGCCAGCACGGCCCCCTGCGCCTCCGGCAGCGCCAGGTCGAGCGGTGCCAGCAGCGGCACCGTCTTGAGGATCTGGTCGAGGTGCTCGTCCACCGACCGCAGCTCCTGCGGCCGCGGCCGGTGGGCGTGGGAATCGAAGTGATCGTTCACGAGCCGTGCTTGTTGACGAACTCCCGAAGCCAGGGCATGAACTCCGGTGCCAGGTCTTCCCGTTCGGAGGCGAACTGCACCACGGTGCGCAGGTACTCCAGCTTGTTGCCGGTGTCGTAGCGCCGTCCCCGGAACAGTACGCCGTGCACCCCGCCGCCCTGGTCGGCGGGCATGTGGGCGAGGGTCAGCAGGGCGTCGGTCAGCTGGATCTCGCCGCCGCGGCCGGGCGGGGTCTTCTCCAGCACATCGAAGACGGCCGGGTCGCAGACGTAGCGGCCGATGATGATCCACCGGCTGGGGGCCTGGTCGGCGGGGGGCTTTTCGACCAGGTCGGTGATGCGCACGGTGTCTTCCGAATCGGTCGGCTCGATGGCCGCGCACCCGTAGGCGGAGACCTGGTCGGGCTCGACCTCCATCAACGCCACCACGCTGCCGCCGTACCGCCGGCGGACTTCGATCATGCGGGTCAGCAGGGCGTCCCGCGCGTCGATCATGTCGTCGCCGAGCAGCACCGCGAACGGCTCGTCTCCCACGTGCTGGCGTGCGCAGTAGACCGCGTGGCCGAGCCCTTTGGGGTCGCCCTGCCGCACATAGTGGATGGTGGCCAGCTCGCTGGACTGCCGGACGGAGGCCAGCCGCTCCTCGTCGCCCTTGGCGCGCAGCGCCTCCTCAAGTTCGTAAGCCCTATCGAAATGGTCTTCAATAGAACGTTTGCTGCGCCCTGTGATCATCAGCACATCGGTCAACCCCGCGGCCACCGCTTCTTCGACCACGTACTGGATCGCCGGTTTGTCGACGATGGGCAGCATCTCCTTGGGGGTGGCCTTGGTGGCGGGCAAGAATCGGGTACCGAGGCCGGCCGCAGGGACGACGGCCTTCGTCACAGGTTTCATGTCAGGCATGAACAGACCCTAACCGCTTTGTGAGGACCCCAGCGTGCAGAATACCGAGTCGAAATCTAAGCTCCGCAGGCGGTTTCTGGCCGCCCGCGCCGCTTTGGACGAAAGTGAACGGGCCGCCGCCGGCCGGGCATTGCGCGACGAACTGCTCGGGCTGCCGGAGGTGGAGATGGCCGCCTCGGTGGCCGCCTACATGTCGTTCGGCAGTGAGCCGGAGACCCACCGCCTGATTTTCGCGTTGTGGAAGCGCGGAACGTATGTGCTGTTGCCGCGGCTGCTGCCGGACGGCGATCTGGATTGGGCCTCTTATGAGGGCCCGGACTCGATGGCCCCGGCGTCCCGGCCGGGGTCGGCGGGGATGCTGGAGCCGACCGAGCCGTCGCGCGGCCGCGAGGCGATCAAGGCGGCGGACGTGGTGCTGGTCCCGGCGCTGGCGGTGGACCGCACGGGGGTGCGGCTGGGCCGGGGCGCCGGTTCCTATGACCGGGCGCTGGCCCGGGTGGAGCCGGGGATCCTCACGGTGGGGCTGGTGTACGACCACGAGCTGGTCGATGAGCTTCCCGCCGAGCCGCACGACCAGCGGCTGAAGGCCGTCGTGACCCCTTCGCAGGGGCTGGTGCGCTTTTCCTGAGCCCTTCTGGAGGCCGGGGGCCGGTTCCTTCGCCGCCGGGACCTCGTCCCAGGTGAGCGCGGTGAGGCGGGGAAGCCCGCGATGGTCGGCGCGGCGGTGCCGTTGCGTGCCGCCGCGCCGCTTTGAGTTAACCGTATGTGCGCAGTTACCCGACTCTCTCTGTAGGATCCCTACACGAATCACTCGGACGAGACGCAAAGGGTGGAATGTGCGGCTCGACATATGGCTGCTGGTCGGGGCCGCGCTGGTGCTGTGCGCGATCATCGCGGTACGGATCTCCCACCGGATAGGGCTGCCCAGCCTGCTGGCCTACCTGGGCCTGGGGCTGCTGCTGGGCCTGCCGGGGATCGGCATCGAGTTCCACGACGCGGAACTGGCGCAGACGCTGGGCTGGGCCGCGCTGGTGCTGATCCTGGTCGAGGGCGGCCTGACCACCAGCTGGCGCCACGTCAAACCCGCCGTCCCGGTGGCGCTGGCGCTGGCGACCGTGGGGATCGGCGTCAGCATCGCGGTGGTGGGGGTGGCCGCGCACTGGCTGCTGGGGCTGGACTGGCGGCTGGCGTTCCTGCTGGGCACGGTGCTGGCGCCCACGGACGCGGCGGCGGTGTTCTCGGTGCTGCGGCGGCTGCCGATCCCGCACCGGCTGGCCGGGATCCTGGAGGCCGAGTCCGGCTTCAACGACGCCCCCGTCATCCTCATCGTCGTGCTGCTGAGCACCACCGACGCGCACGGGCCCGGGCCGTGGCTGGTGGTCCCGCTGATGGCCTACGAGCTGGCGGCCGGGGCCGCGGTGGGACTGGTGACGGCCTGGCTGGGGATCTTCGCGCTGCGGCGGGCCGCGCTGCCGGCCTCGGGCCTGTACCCGATCGCGGTGATGTCGCTGGCGGTCGGCTCCTATGGGGCGGCCACGCTGATCCACTCCAGCGGCTTCATGGCCTGCTACCTGTGCGCCCTGGCGCTGGGGAACGCCCGGCTGCCGCACCGGCCGGCCACCCGCGGTTTCGCCGAGGGCATCGCGTGGCTGGCGCAGATCGGGCTGTTCGTGATGCTGGGGCTGGTGGCCGAGCCGTCGGATCTGCCCGCCCAGGTGATCCCGGCGCTGGTGGCCGGGTCGGTGCTGGTGCTGGTGGCCCGGCCGCTGTCGGTGTGGGCCTCCACGCTGGGCTTCGGGGTCTCCCGCAAGGAGCGGATCTTCCTGTCCTGGGCCGGGCTGCGCGGGGCGGTGCCGGTGGTGTTCGCCACCGTGCCGCTGTCAGAGGGGGTGCCCGGCGCCGACCGGCTGTTCGCGCTGGTCTTCGTGATCGTGGTGGTCTTCACCCTGCTGCAGGCCCCCACCCTGCCGCCGGTGGCCCGCGCGCTGCGCATCTCCGCCGAGGGCGAGGCCCAGGACCTGGACGTCGAGGCCGCCCCCCTGGAGCAGTTGCAGGCCGATCTGCTGCAGGTCCGCATCCCGGAGGACTCGGCGCTCAGCGGGGTGGAGATCTTCGAGCTGCGGCTGCCCGCCAAGGCGTCCATCACCCTCATCGTGCGCGACGGCCGCAGTTTCGTCCCCGGGCCGACCACCGTGCTGCGCGGCGGGGACGTGCTGCTGGTCGTGGCCACCGCCGATGTGCGCGAGGCCACCGAACGGCGGCTGCGGGCCGTCAGCCGCCGCGGCAAGCTGGCCGGATGGTTCGGCGAAAAAGGTGACTGACATCACATTTCCGGTGGCGCGGGTGCGGCCGCCGCATGCCGGACGCAGGGAGCGGGCCGGATCTCAGCGTCCGGCCGGTTGCGGCCCGTCGCCCTTGCGGACGGGGGCACGCAGGTCCCCCTCCCCCCGCATCGGAGCGGGTTTCTCCTGGTCAGGCGGCCCTCATGGGCGCTGTGGCGGAAGCGCCCCTTCGGCGGAGGGCAGCCGGGCCGATGGGATGTGCGGGGTTGCGTGAGCAGTACTATTAGCAGTCGTGTCATGAGAGTGCCAGTCTGCGGATCTTCCGCGGGCTGTGGCGGCAAGGAGGAGACCCGTGCCGACGTATGAGTACGTGTGCACCGACTGCAGCGAGCGCCTCGAGGTCGTGCAGAAGTTCAGCGACGACCCGCTGACCGAGTGCCCGTCGTGCAAGGGCCGGCTGCGCAAGGTCTTCTCCGCGGCCGGGATCATCTTCAAGGGCAGCGGTTTCTACCGGACCGACAGCCGCAGCGGCGGCGGCAAGTCGAGTTCCTCGTCCGCCAAGTCCGACTCTTCGAGCAAGTCCGACTCCTCGAGCAGCTCCGGCACGTCGTCCTCCTCCGACTCCGGCTCCAAGGTCGCCTGATCTCGTCCGTCCAGGTCCCCTGCGGGCGGACGGACGATCACCTCTGCCCGGCCGCTCGGGCCTTCCGGAACGGCATCGGCGCCACGCGCCCGCGGGCTTTCGGGGTCCGGTGCCGGCCGGACCGGCGGTCTTGGAACGCGAGGCTTGGGGTGCTCCTCCACCGCCGCCCGCCTCATCCGTCTTGGACGGCGACCGGAGGTCCTGAGGGCACGGCCGCAGGACACCCGGCCGCGGACGCCGCGCCGTGCTTTTCCGTGCCCTCGTCTCACAGCCGAGACGAGCGCATCGCCATGGGCAACAATGCCGTGACATGAGGCGACGCCGAATTCATGGGTCCCGGCGTCCCAAGACCTGAAGCTACGCATGCGGAAAGGCCTGCTGCGGCCGTCCGGGCACGTTCATATAGGCCCCGGTGACGAAGAGGGTCACCGGGGCCTTGTGCATGCGCGTCCGCACGGGCTCAAGAGGCAAAGACCGCTGCATGCGGACGCTTCTTCTCCGTGCATCCCACTTCTTTCGAGGTGGGCTCTTGGAGGCCGAAAAATTCCTCAACAATGGGAGGCTCGCCTCATCCCGGCTCATGGGATTGATTCAGCATTTCGGCCTGCAGAAAAATCGGTAAGGCCTGGCGGTCGGAGCGAAGGCGGTCTCCTCCCCAGGGTGGACCGCCTCGCCGTCGTCTCCCTCCCGGGGCGCAGCCGCCATCCCCGTCTGCGGGACGATGCACACCCGTTCCCGCCGCCCGACCATCGACTCATGCGGCAGGTTCCCGGGCGGCGCGTTCCGCATGCCGGTGGAGTCCCCGGCACGGCCGAGGCGGACCGTGGGAGGGCGCCGGGTGAGGCGGCTCACCCCTCGCTTCTTCGAGATATTACTTGACATACCTCCGAAGCCGAGACAGTCTGCTGCCCATAGACACGACATATCTCAAATGGGGGACATCATGACCGCACCAGGTCAGACGCCGCCCCAGGGACGGTGGGCCCGGCTCGCCGCGCTGCCCGTCGGCGGCAGGGCGAAGTGGGCCGTGCTGGCCCTGTGGATCGTGCTGCTGGCGCTGGTCGGCCCGCTGGCGGGCCGGCTGTCGGAGGTGGAAAAGAACGACGCCGCCGCATGGCTGCCGGGCGGCGCCGAGTCCACCCAGGTCGTCGAGCTGCAAAAACGCTTCCGCGACGAGGAGATCTCGCTGGCGGTGATCGTCTATGAGCGACCCTCGGGGATCACCGCCGCCGACCACGCCAAGGCGCAGGCCGACCTGGGGCCGCTGAGCCGGCTGCCGGGCGCGCGGCAGCCCCAAGGCCCCATCCCCGCCAAGGACGGCAAGGCGCTGCAGACCCTCCTCCCGCTGGAGGACGCCGACCAGGTCAAGGCCGTCGAAGAGGCCCGGGAACTGGTCAAGCGCGGCCCGCCGGGCCTGACCGCGCACGTGACCGGCCCGGCCGGCGCCGGCAGCGACATGATCAAGGTGTTCGAGACCATCGACGGCTTCCTGCTGCTGGCCGCCGGGTCCGTGGTGATCGTGCTGCTGCTGCTCATCTACCGCAGCCCGGTGCTGTGGCTGATCCCGGTGCTGAGCGCGCTGGCCGCCCTCGGCCTGGCGCAGGGCCTGGTCTACCTGCTGGCCAAGCACGCCGGGTTGACCGTCAACGGCCAAAGCGCCGGCATCTTGACCGTGCTGGTGTTCGGGGTGGCCACCGACTATGCGCTGCTGCTGGTCGCCCGCTACCGCGAGGAACTGCACCGCCACCGCGACCGGCACGAGGCCATGGCGTTCGCGCTGCACCGCGCCGGCCCGGCCATCGTGGCCTCCGCCGGGACCGTCAGCCTGGGGCTGCTGTGCCTGGTGGCCGCCGACCTGAACTCCACCGCCGGGCTGGGCCCGGTCGCCGCCGCCGGAGTGGTCACCGCGCTGCTGGCCATGACCACGCTGCTGCCCGCGCTGCTGGTCATCTTCGGCCGGTGGCTGTTTTGGCCGCTGATCCCCCGCTACGACGCCAAATACCTGGCGCCTGAGGCGTATGAGACCGAGCACGGCTTCTGGTCGGGCATCGCCCGCCTGGTGGGCCGGCGCCCCCGGATGCTGGCCGCGGTGATCTCGCTCGTCCTGGTGGGGGCGGCCTTCGGCCTCGGCTCGTTCAAGGCCGAGGGCGTCTCAGACGCCGGCCAGTTCGTCGGCAAGCCGGACTCGATCGCCGGTGCCGAAGCGCTCGCCCGGCACTACCCGGCGGGTGCGGGGAACCCGGCGATCGTCATCGGCGATGCCGCCGCCTCCGGGCTGCTGGACGCGGCGATCGCCGAGACGCGGGGCGTGGCCGAGGTCAGTGCGCCGGTCACCGCCGGCGGCCTGGTCCGCTACGAGGTGACCTTGGCCGACCCCGCCGACAGCAAGGCCGCTCAGCGCACCATCGACCGGCTGCGCGAGGCGGTGCACGCCGTCCCCGGGGCCGACGCCAAGGTCGGCGGCGTCACCGCCACCACCGTGGACATCAACCGGGCCGCCGTCCGCGACAACCTGGTGATCATCCCGATCGTGCTGGTGGTGGTGCTGGGCATCCTGGTGGCGCTGCTGCGGGCGCTGGTGGCGCCGCTGCTGATGATGGGCACCGTGCTGCTGTCGTTCCTGGCCACCCTGGGCGTCAGCGGGCTGGTCTTCACGCACCTCTTCGGCTTCGAGGGCACCGACCCGGGATTCCCGCTGCTGGCGTTCATCTTCCTGGTGGCGCTGGGCGTGGACTACAACATCTTCCTGATGCACCGGGTCCGCGAGGAGTCGCAGACCCTGGGCACCCGCCGCGGCGTGCTGCGCGGCCTGACCGTCACCGGCGGCGTGATCACCTCCGCCGGCCTGGTGCTGGCCGCCACGTTCGCCGCGCTGCTGACCCTGCCGCTGGTGATGATGGTCGAGATGGGCTTCGTGGTGGCGTTCGGGGTGCTGCTGGACACCTTCGTCGTCCGGTCCCTGCTCCTGCCGGCGCTGTGCCACGACCTGGACCGCCGCATCTGGTTCCCCAGCCGCCTGGGTCGTGCCGCTCCCCCCGCCGGGCCGGATGAGCCGGAGTCCCAGCGGGTCCTGCAGCGCGCCTGACCTGCGTCCCTGCCCCCGCGAGCGGTGCCGGCGCCGCTCGCGGGGGCCTTTTCGTCCGCCGCCGGCCGCAAGAGCGGCGCTCCGCACGGATCGTGCGGTTATCCACAATCGGCGGGGAAGCTCCCGTGTGGTCCGGCCGCTGGTTAAGGTCGGCGCCATGACTACCTCCACCGCCACGATCGGGGTCATCGGCGGATCCGGTTTCTATTCGTTCCTGGACGACATCGAGGAGGTCCGCCTCGACACCCCCTACGGTCCGCCGAGCGACCCGATAGCGGTCGGCACGGTCGCCGGCCGCACGGTCGCCTTCATCCCCCGGCATGGACGCGACCACCGCTATCCCCCGCACAAGATCCCCTACCGCGCCAACTTGTGGGCGCTGCGTTCCCTCGGCGTCCGCCAGGTGCTCGCCCCCAGCGCGGTCGGCTCGCTGGTGCCCCAGTACGGTCCGGGCACCCTCGCCGTCCCCGACCAGCTCGTCGACCGCACCTACGGGCGCGTCCAGACCTTCTACGAAGAGGGCGGCGCCATCCATGTCTCCTTCGCCGACCCGTACTGCCCGGTGGGCCGCCGGGTCGTCCTCGACACCGCGCGCAAGGCCGACTGGGAGCCCGTCGACGGAGGCACCCTCGTCGTCATCGAAGGTCCCCGTTTCTCCACCCGCGCCGAGTCGCAGTGGTACGCCGCCCAGGGCTGGACGCTGGTCGGCATGACCGGCCACCCCGAGGCCGTCCTGGCCCGTGAACTGGCCCTGTGCTACACCCCGATCTGCCTCGTCACCGACCTGGACGCGGGCATCGAGGAAGGCGAAGGGGTCACCATGGAGGAGGTCTTCCGTGTCTTCGCCAAGAACGTCAACCGGCTGCGCTCCCTGGTCACCGCCGTGGTCGAGGCCCTCCCCGCCGACCGCGACTGCCCCTGCCCTCACGCACTGGACGACATGAACCTCCCGCTGCAACTGCCCTGACCCCTCCCCGGGCGGAAGGCCGCTTCGCACCCACCGGGCAGGGCTTTTCAGCACGCCGTTCCTGCGGGTCCAAGCGGGTTCCTCACAGTCAAGGGCGACTGTGACGCCCCCAGCGGGCGCCACCGAGGACTCCCGCTGCCCGCGTCCGAAACCGCGTGGTGATGGGTGACCTGTGCGTCCCGGTTCGGAACATCCTGGCCTTCGGTCGGCTCCTTCTTCCCCGGGCCTGTCTTCCCCGGCCCGGTTACCGCTACAACGCCACCGAACCCTGCCAGCGCACCGTCCCTGAGCCGAGATGGGTGGATCGCAGTTGAGAACGATGCCGTGACCTGAGACGCCACGGCACCGGGCATCGTCGATGCCCTCGTCTCCGGCGCTTAAGGCCACGTGTTGAGAAAAGGTTCACCGGCGAACACTCACGGCCGAGCCCCACCAGAGCCGTATCGGCAGTGAGGTTGTCCCAACGCCCTGGTGTCCCGCCGAGCGGGCTGTCACGGTCAGGACGGGATTTGGCCGACCGTGCCATGCCCCCGTCAGGGGCGTCACGAGATGGGCTCCGTCTTCGCTGAGAAAACCTCCGCGGACCTTTTCGCCAAGCGGTTCCGGGAGCCTCGACGGTTTCCGAGGCCATGACATCGCAGGTCACGGCCTCATCCCTGAGTGCGGCGCCCCATTCCGGCCTGCGGGAACGGCATGGCGAAAACGGTTCACCGAAGAATCTCGCCGAAAGGAGAACGCGATGAAGCACGCGAACACGGCCTCTCAACGCACCACTCGGGCCGTCGTCATGCGTTTAAAGCGTCACCGCCGTCTGGTCGCGGCCGTCCTCGCCGCCCTGTCGGTGGCGTTCGGCCTGGCCGCCGTCCACCCGCCCGCCCCGGCCGGCGTGCGGGTCCTCACCGCGGCCCGTGACCTTCCCGGCGGAACCGAGCTGCGCGAGCAGGACATACGGCCCGTCATGATGCCGTCCGCCGCCGTTCCCGACGGAGCGCTGCGGGACCGTGTCGTCGGCCGGGTCCTGGCCGGCCCGATGAGGCGAGGCGAGATCGTCACCGACACCCGCCTGGTCGGTGACGGGCTGCTCAAGGGGTACGGGCCCGGCACCGTCGCCGCCCCGATCCGTGTGGCCGACACCGCCGCGCTTCGCCTGCTGCGCCCAGGAGACCGCATCGATGTCTTCGCCACCGCGTTCTCAGGCGGCTCCGGCATCGCCGATCTGAACGTGGACGATCTGAATCCCCCTGCCCCCGGCACCGGCGACCTCTCCTCCCGGCCACCGGTCGGCTCCGCCTCATCTCCGGACGCTTCCGGCTCCCCCTCCTCCGAATCAAAGTCCTCCGGCTCGGACGCCTCCGACTCGGACCCGCCCACAGCAAACCCGAGCGGTTCACCCTCCCCCGGCTCCCCCTCCCGAACGGCGCCGTCCTTCGCACCCTCAGATGGGAGCGGACCAGCTCTATCCGGACCGCCGTCCACGCCGGGCTCACCTGTTCCGGTCCCGCTCGCCTCCGGCCAAGACGGATCTGCCATGAGGGCTCATCCGGCCGGGGGAGGCGCAGACGGTTCCAAGCCCGCCGGAGCGCTTCACCCAGCCGGGAGCCCTGCCCGGCAGGTCAGCCCGGTGGCCGCCCGAAGGTCCCCTGGCGGGAACCGGCCGGCCGGCCGCTCCGATGCCGGCGGATCGCATCCGATCCCGGTGGGGTTCCCGCCGGCACGGCTGGTGGCGGCGGCGTTGCCGGTGCTCGCGGTGCTCCGGGACGACGCCCGAACCGGCGAGGAGGGAGGCCTGGTCGTCGTGGCCGCCACGCGGGAGCAGGCCGCCGTGCTGGCCGGAGCCTCGGGCGCACGGCTCTCCGTAACGATCGTCACAAGCTGATCCGCCCTTCGGCTCGCCGGCGATAGAGGTTCACCCAAGATCAGCCAGGACGGCCCTTTTCAGCACGCCCTGACGCCCCCTGTCAGATAGCCTCCGCGAGAATCCGAGGCCACTTCCCGTCTCCCTCGACCGGGCGGCCCCGGCTGCACCGCCATTGCGCCGGGCGGATGGGACGCGCGTCGCAAGAGGTCCGACAATCACGGAGACATCAATGAAAGGCTTCAAGAAGTTCCTGCTGCGGGGAAACCTGGTCGAGCTCGCGGTGGCGGTCGTCATCGGTTCTGCGTTCGGGGCACTGATCACCAGCTTCGTCACCGCCTTCATCACCCCGCTCATCGCCCTGCTGGGCGGCCAGCCCGACTACCAGTCCCTCTCTTTCACCGTCAACGGCACCAAGTTCCCCTACGGGGTGTTCCTCACCTCGGCGATCTCCTTCCTGATCATCGCCGCGGTGGTCTACTTCTTCGTCGTCCTGCCGATGGGCAAGCTGCTGCTCCTCATGCAGCGCCGGGAGGAGGCGACCGAGCGTGAGTGCCCACATTGCCTGAGCGACATCCCGCTGCGCGCCACCCGCTGCCGGTTCTGCACTTCGGAGGTCGAACCGGCCACCGGCTGAGCTCGCGACCCGGGCGCATCCCATCCGCACACGAACGCCTGCGTCCTCTTTGAGGAGGGCCGTATGAGGCTGCCAAGCAGCCCGTTTCGCGAAAGCCGCAGAGCACCTGGCAGAGGGGCGTCCGCCGCAGTCTTCGCACCGAGACGGCGCAACCCACGCCCCACCGGGACGGCGGTGCGCCCGCCGTGGTGCCGGTGAACGTCCCCGCAGTCAACCGCCTTGGTCCCGCATACCGCCGGGTACCGCCCCTTGCCGGTGCTGCAAGCCGTCGTTCTCGGCGGTGCCCACGACCGAAGAGGCGTCATCCTGCCCTACTACTTGACGGCTCTGCACCGCTTTCCGTGCGCAAAACGCACCTCGCGGCGAGCCTTCCGCGAAGGAACTCACCGAGGTTCTCTTAGGGGCTGCGCCGTATCGCCCTCCACCGGGGCGAAGGCACGCCCGACCGCTCCGGTGGCCTTTCATCCAGCGCAATGCCCGCCAGGCCCCGCCGCTCACCCTCACGCCCGACCGCTCCGGTGGCCCTTCATCCCCGGTGGCGACGGCGTGCGCGGGTCGCCTCGCTCTTCTCCTGGTCTTCATCGGCGCTCATGCGCCGCGGCCTGCGGGCCGATGTCTCCTTTCGGCGGCACCAGCTCGTTGAGAAAACCTCAGTGCTCGGAGCCGAACTCCCAGTGCCAGGGTTCGAAGGGATTGCTGTAGGCCCAGCTCGGGTGGAACCAGCCGTACTTGCGGGAGTTGGCCTCCATCCAGTTGAACTGGACCGAACCGGAGATCTGCACGCCGCCGCACAGGTCCACCGCCGTGCCCAGCCCGTGGTTGCTGCGTCCGGGAATCGCGGCGAACCCCGGGCGCCGGTAGTAGATCTGTTGTTGCTCGCTCAGGCTCCGGTAAGAGTCCGTGACGCAGATGTCCCGTCCGAACCGTTTCCTGTAGGCCGTGTTCAGCTGGTAGAAGGCCCTGGCGGCGTCGGCTCGCAAATACTCCCCCTTCTGCGGCAGGGGGCACAGGTACTTGGAGGGGATCAGCCCGTTCGGGTACCTGCGCGCGTCGGCGACCAGATCCTCCGGGCAGCTCAGCAGCAGCCGTCTTTCCCTGCTGACGTCAAGCTGGTCGAGCATGGCGGTGAGCTGCGCGGTCAGCTCGGCGGACCGCTGCTTGAGCGCTTGGATCTGCTGCTGCAGCCGGGTCTGCTCGACGGCGTTGCGCGACTGCAGCTCCTGGGCGGTGGAGGCCAGCTTCTCGTACCGCTCCTGCAGCTCGTCGGCCCGCTGGATCAGTTTCTGCTGCCCCATGGCGATGTGCGCCAAATCCGCCGTCATGCGCAGCGAGGCCATCGAGTCACCGCCGTTCAAGAGCCCCAGCATCCCGGTAGAGCCCGGGTTCTGGTAGACGGTGTTCGCCAGCTGGGCGAGCGGGGCCCGGATCCGGTTCAGCTCCGCCTCGGCCTTGCCCAGCTCCTGCAGGGTCCTGCGCAGCTTCTCCTGGGACTTGGCCAGCTCCTTCTTGCCGCTCTCCCACTTCTTGGTGGCCTTCTCCAGGTCTTCGCGTGCCTTGTCGGCCTCACGGCGAAGCCGTTCGACGGGGTCGGTCGCGCTCCGGGCGGCCGCCGCCGGCACCCAACCCTGCGGAGCGCAGAGCACCGCGAGCAGCGTCACCACCAGAAAAGCCGCGCCCAGCGCCGCTGATCGCTGGATCAGCACCTGCGTGTCCTCCGGGAACCGGGAAGTGGAATCGCAGGAACGCTACTACAGGTTGCCTCCTCGACCAGGCACAACCGACGTCAATCCGCGTGATAACCCCGATGTTCGCACCAGCGACGCATGAAGGGGTTGTAACGCCAACTATCCGGACATTCAGGGCGATCCGGCTTGGCCGACCGCCGGGGCCGAGGCCGGGGACTTTCCTTCGGCCTCGACGGCTTCGCAGGGGGCATGGACGCCGACGCGGACGGCACGGGCGTCTTGGCCTTCGGCTTCGGTTCCGGCTGCGCCGCAGTCCCCACCGGCCGCGGCGGCACGTACTTGCCGAACGTCGGGTGCGCCTCCGGGGTCCCCGTCCACGGCTCGGCCGTTCTCCCCTGCACCCCCATGGCCGCGCCCTGCGGTCCACGCCGCGGCCGGTCGTCGGACCCCGACAGCGCCACGGCCCCCGCCAGCAGCCCGAGAACGGCCAGGGACCCGCCGAGCACCCCGGCTCCCCGTCTGCTTCGGAACCACCGGCTGCCGGCGCTTCGTCCACGATGCCGTCCCGCCACGGCAGACAGGGTATCGATCAGCCCATATTCGCAACACTCATCCCATCCGCATCCGCTTCCCCACTGTTGTCAGCGGACACACAACGACTGCTCATCCGCCGATCCCGCAGCCACGGGCTCCTCGTCTCCGCCGCCACCCGTTGTGTCCGCTCCCAGTTCTTTCCTCGTTCCGCACTTCCCCGTGCCGGACGCTCACCCGCTCGCAACGGCCCGTCCAGCGCCTCACCACACACTTGGACGAGCGTCCCAGCGCTCAGAGCCCTGTTGCTTCGGATGGAATCGAGCGACGACCATCCCATTGGCATCGGCTCCAGTAGGTGAGCACCTGCGCCGACTCTTGCCGTTCACGGGAGAGAGCAGGGTTTTCCCAAGGCGCTCCTCTCCTCCTCGGAGTCCGCGTCGATCAGTCGCGTTCCTCATTGAGCGGCACGGACGCGGCCTGCTGTGCCGCATGCGTCCATGCACCGCCGAGCGCGACTCCCCACCAGCGGTCGTGCACCATCCACTGAACCTTTTTCAACACGTGGTCCTGGGTGCCGGAGACGGGAGCCCCGGCGGTATCCGAAGTCACGGCGCCGTTCCTGATTGCGAGGCCCCCGTCCCCACCTGCGGGAACGTCGTGTTGAAAAGGTTCACTGGTCGCTCTCGAGCCGGCGGGCCGGGCCAAGGGATTCAACGGCGTCGCCGAAGGAGCGCTCGGCAAATCTTCCTGCAGCACGTCCGGCGGCTCACCGAATGGCGGCTTGCCGCCGGAAGGGACCGACCTGCGAGCGTCCCTCCAGGGGCGCCCACGGCGATCCGGCCGCCCTCGAGCCGAAGATCTCCACGTTCCGGGCGCGGGGCGCCTCCCCCTTCGAGCTCATCTGGTCAGGCGCAGCGCCTCGAACGCGAACGCCGTCGCCGCCTGGCGCAAGGGCTCGGGCGGATCCCCGCAGAACACCACGGCCCAGCGCAGGAACTTCGCCACGACGACCGCCGCCGTCTCCCCGTCCCCCTCTGTGATCAGTGCGAAGGCGACACCGGGCCGGTCCTCGCCGCCCGGGTGGGGGACGATCCGGCCGAGCGGGGTCCGATCAGGTGCCAAGATCTCCAGCCGGGGCGGGGAGACGCTGCTCCCGCGCACCACCAATGCCGGCCTGCCATCGGCATCGAACACCGCGAATCCCCCGGCCAGCCGCGCAATGAAGAACGCGACACCGCCCGAGGGAACACGGGCGGTGACAAAGGGACGCGAGGTCGCGAATCGTCGCCCTCCGCGCTGCGCGGACTCCACGCCGCTCAAGACGATCGGCGGGCGGGAGGAAGCGCGAAATCTCAGCAGCGTCCGGCCGTGTCCGTCGCGGAACCGGCGCCGCCCCATCAGGCCGTCCGCCTCGCCGACTTCGGCGAGCACTCGCCGTGCCCGGGCCCGTGCCCGGACAAGGAAGCAAAGGGCGATCCCCGCCACCGGCAGACTCACCGCCCACATGAGCGCCCCGGGGATCAGCGCGTGCCGCGAACGGCCCAGGCCACCGGCGTACGGGCCGAGCGGCCCCACCCGCACCGGGACCTCCCGCCCGATGTCGTCCCCGCCGACCCCGGAGACATGACCGGAGCCCCGGGCGCCGTCGGCGAAACGCCAGCTGCCGCGGCAGTCCAGGTACGTGGTGTCGTGACGCACCTGGCGCCGCTCGCACGCCTCGATGGTGGCCACGGCCCGTTCTCCCCACACGACCGTGTAGATGACCGCTCCGGGGAGGATGAGCATGAAGAACGCCGACAGCAGCAAAGCGAGGACGAAGCAGGTCGGAGCGGCGGCGGCCGCGAAGAACCTCTTGGACGCCGCCCACCGGTCCGGCTTCGCCACAACGGTCATTCCGTCCCTCTTCCGTCAGAGCATGCCGCGCCGGGCGGGATTCGCCACCGGGCCATCATGCGGCAGAGGACGTCCCGTATGACCGAAGAGCCGCCGAACGCTTGCTGAAGCTCGCTCGCCATGCGCGGGAACCGGCATTCCACGGCCTTCGGGTCGCGCAGCGGAACACAGGGCCGGTCAGACAGGGGCGTTCAGCGGCCACGAGGTCATGCCGCGAAGCAGCAGCCCGTGGCCGGCTCATTCGCCGCTGAAGAAGTCCTCGTCGATCTTCTTGATCGTGACGGTTTGGGCTTCCTGGACGCCACAGTCGTAGACGATCATGAGTTCACCCAGGCGCCGGCCGTCGATCAGGACGATCCGGGAAGGGACCTTCTCCGCAAAGTCGATGGCGTCCGGGGAGAAACCGGTGGTGGCGATGAAGATCCCCCGGGAAGCCTGAGCGCCCTGCAGCGCGCCGGCGAAGGCCTGGACGTCGGGACGCCGCACCATCCGGTCGGCGGCATAGCGTTTGGCATGGATGTAGACGACGTCCAACCCGAGAGGGTCCTGGCGGATCAGGCCCTCCACACCCTCATCCTGGGCCGCCGAGACGGCGCACCTCGCCCTCAGGGCCGCCGTAACCCATCCGGGACAACAGCTTCACCACGCAGCGTCCCAGAAACTCCGGGGGCGCCCCGCGAAGCCGTTCGACCAGCTCATCGGCCAGTGCCGCGTGCGCCTCGGCGACCAAGTGGGGGATCAGCTCCAACGGAGAGGCGTCCGCCGGTGACAGATCCGCCTCACCGGCCGGCTCGGCGGGCCTGCGACGGCGAGCGCGGAACTCGCGGTACTCGGCGAACCGGCTCAGCACCTTCATGTCCACGCGGTCCGGGTGCTCGGCCAGGACTTTCCGTCCCCGGCCGGTGATCCGGGTGACGCCTCGACGAGGCCGCTCCAGCAGCCCGGCTTGGGCCATGTGCGTGATGGACCAGGCGATCCGGTTGTTGAACAGCTTCTGCCCGCCTGAGGGCAGCAGCTCCGCACACTCCTCCGCACTCAGCCCGAAATGGTCGGCCATCGCCGCGACAACCGCGGCAGACTCATGATCACCGCGCCATCAGCGTGAAGGACCGCATCAGGGTCTGGAAGTCGGGGATCGGCCCGGCACTCCCCCGAACGGCACGAACTCGAACAGAAGCCGCCCTGACCGATGAGACGAGGCCTCCTCGATCAAGCAAACCGCCAGCCTTCGGGCAAGACAACGGACAGAGATCGCCGCAACCGTCACCCATGCCCCCTGCCCCGGGGGCCATACGACCGGCCCGAGACGCCGCTCCCAGCCCGCTGGGCCCCGGGCAGGTACGCCAATAACCCCGCGCGGGAGAGGCAGCGGACGGCGTACCCTGGACCCGGACGACGGTCAGCGGCCAGAGCGCCTACCCGGACACGGGGCAATATGCGCGCAATGGCCGCCGCGTGCAGCGGATAGCCGGGCGGGTCCGCTAGGCTCTGACCTGCGTTGGGCCCCCGTAGCTCAGGGGATAGAGCAACGGTTTCCTAAACCGTGTGTCGCAGGTTCGAATCCTGCCGGGGGCGCTCAAACGATCAGGCGAAACAGCCTCTGGCCTGCGCTTTCTCACTTCTCCCCCATGATCGGCGTATGCAGCCGAGTGCCACCGTGAGCAGGCCCGGAGCACCGTTCGCGGGATATACGCGGGATGAGATTCAAGGCATCGCCGCAGGTCAGAGCCCCGAAAACACAAGGGCTCCGGGATGCCCCGGAGCCCGTGAAGCGCAGGCCCGCTCACGCCGCCAACGCCCGTTCGATCAGCCGGTTGATCCGCTCCTCATCCCCGTCCATGCAGCCCGCGTAGACCTTCCACAGCACATCGACGCTGTGGCCCAGCCGCCGAGCCGCCTCCTTGGGCGGGACACCGGAGTTCAGAAGCAGCGTCGCGCAAGCGTGCCGCAGATCGTAGGGACGGCCGGCCAGCGGCGAGAGCTGCTGTTCGGGCGACAGGCCGATCCTGCGCGCCTCCTCCCAGACCCGCGACAGCGTGGAAGCGGGAATCACACCACCGGTCGAGGTGGCGAACAGCCGGCCATCGGGAGCCGTGCCGAACTCCTTCAGGTGTGCCCGCAGGACGGTGACAGCGAAGACGAAAGTGCCACCGCCCGGTCATAAAGACCACCTGATCACTCAACAGCCCGAGTACCTCGCGCTCCCCGACTCCGCCCCAAGCAACCGGCTCGCCTCAACACCACTAGAACACGCCCTCGGTGCTGGGCGGTCAGCCGTGGCTGTGAGGAGTCAGAACGAACCCTGCCGCGATCAGTGCCGTGGTGATCTCCCCGATCCGCCGCGGCCCCAACCCACGAACGTGTTGGAGTTCGTTGTCTTCCCACAGCCGCAGCACCTGGCCCACCGTCACCCTGCCCCTCAGGTGGGACCGCAGCGGGTTGGCCGCATGCCGCGACAGGCCCAGGCAGGCCAGTGGGCAGTCCCGCGTCACCGGAACCATCCCACTGTGATCATGCACCTCTGCCCGCCCGGTTCCCGACGCGGTACCCGGGAACCGGGCGTCCAGGTCGGCCAGGGCATCGGTGGCGTGGCGGACCCGCCGGATCGCCAGCGCCCGTTCCCGCGCGCTGATCGTCTGGGAGACCGTCCAAGGCCCATACACCCGGACCACTGCCTGCAGATACCACCTCTGCACCGCCACATCCCCCGCAACCGGCCTCACCCGGCCACCCGGGCCGATGGCAGCGGCAGGAGGGAACGGCTTGCTCGGGCTCGTGGCCGCCGCAGTCATCGGACCACCCGTCCGGTCAGGGCTGCGGTCACCCGGTCGGCCACCGCCTCCGGATCGCTGACCGGGCCGATTTCGCCTCCGGTGTCGGCCCAGGTGAACACCCAGCCGCCGGCTTCTTCCCGGCAGCTCACTTCGACCGCGTGTGACGCCGCTCCCTGCCTCATGACCCGCAGCACCCGCAGCCCGTCCCGTTCGACCAGCCCACACAGCAGACCGGGGCGCCGGCACAGCTCGGCATCCAACGCGGCCAGGTGCACCCGGCGAGGCCCGAACGTCCCGGCCACGTTCGCAGCCTTGAATCGCTCTCGTTCAAAACCCAAGGTCCCGCTCCCGACTCGTCTTTGACGCGGGACCGACGACACGGCAAGGTGACCGTCTTTCCCTCCCCTGGACGATCCGGTCAGGAAGAGGCCCTGTGCCGCGCCCGGCCACCTGCCACGCCACCGGCCCCGCAGCCCATCACGCCGCTTCAGCTCGCTGAGAAGGCGAGCACCATGAACACGGCGTCCGCTTACGCTCCGGTCCCGGTCCACCGCCGCGCCCCCGCCACACCAGCAGCCCTCGGCTCGCCGACACCCACTTCCAGCCACGCCCCCGGCATGGCGAATCCTGCTTGGCCTGTCCGTTATTCACCGGTGATCGCCGCCGTTCCGTTGGCATAGCCGTTCTGCAAGCTCACGTACTTGGCGATCTCAGCCGCCGCGCCCATCACGTCCGTGGTGGGGTGCTTGCTGTCGCCCCGCCGCCAGGTGAAGACCCGCCCGGAGGCACTGACGAACACCCACACGTACACACCCGGAATGGCCGTCCCGATCGCCAGGCCCGCCACCCCTTCACTGATCTCAGCCCCGAGACCCAGCCGCGCGAGCGCATCCCGCAACGCGCCCAGGAGCCGCAGCTCCTGTTCTCTGCTGATCTCCTCGCTTGCCATGCCACGAGCATCCGCCCAGCTCGTGTCGCATCTCGATGCTGCGAATCAGTCGTCTTGGACGTCTGTATCCCGCGACTGTCTCATGTTTGTCTCATGTCGCAGCCTGATCCGGATCAGCCTGCTTTTCAGAGGCGAGAAAGGAACGTCCGGTGTCCCCCACGCCGATCCTGCTTCATGTGCTCC
>NZ_MOYN02000007.1:0-373446 GCF_001896795.1 Thermomonospora sp. CIF 1 | reverse complement strand
TCTGAGGGTAATGAGGACCCCACAGAGCGGACGATCGTGTGGCCGATCTACGTCTACGGGTTGCGATCCCTCTGAGGGGTGATGAGGACGAGGAGACATCTCGCTCGCCTCTCGGGCACGGGGGGGTTGCGATCCCTCTGAGGGGTGATGAGGACCCGGCCGCGCACCAGGCAGGACGACGGCGTGGTGGAGTTGCGATCCCTCTGAGGGGTGATGAGGACCAGCGCAGCCGGGCGGTACACGGTCTCCCTGAAGATGTTGCGATCCCTCTGAGGGGTGATGAGGACGCCGGGAAGCCGGAAGAGGTCGGCGACCTCGACACGTTGCGATCCCTCTGAGGGGTGATGAGGACCCCAGGGTAAAACCGCAGGCCACAGGGACGGAAGCCCACCGGATACGGCCCGATTTTGCAGCGGACCGCCGGTTGTGCATCTGCCCTGGTAGAGCGGCAGGCATCGTGTCGCCAGGTTGGACGAGCGCGCTTCTGGGGGACTGCGCCGTCCCCCAGGCCCCCTGCGCCCCGGAGCGCCCGTCCGCGCGATGCCGTCTGTCCCACCTGCTGACCGTCCGCGCGGACGAGCACTCCGGACCTATCCCCGCCGACAGCGACGGCGGCAACACTGACGGCGACAGCGGCGACCAGCGACGCACCCGGACGGCCGTCAACGATCGGCCAGCGGCACCACAGGTGTTGATGACCTTGGGGCGGGACGAACTGACAAGGATGAAGGCCGAGGACGCCGAGCGATTGCCGAAAGCTGAGGCCCTGAAGAGGCCTTCGGCCGTCGCGGGATATGCGCGGGATGGAAAGCGTCCAGGTTGCACCCGGCGAGGATGTTCGGGCAGGTGAGAGCGCCGACGAGGGTGGAACGGCCGCTCGATTCCCAAACCGTGTGTCGCAGGTTCGAATCCTGCCGGGGGCGCCGCTTAGACATGAGGAAGCTCCTTCCGCTGGTGGAAACGCAGGTAGAGGGGGCTGTTTCGTGCATGCGGCTGTGCCTTGCGTGTAAGGGTCTATGGCCGCAGTGAAGGGGGCAGAACAGGTCGTTCGGCAGTGGCGCTTCGTGGTGGTGCGGACGCGAGGCGTGCTTCATGCTTCGAGAGTGGTGGGCCGGGGTGCCGGGCGTCGGTGGGGGTGCTGCCTGGTAGCGCGTTGGTAGCGTGGCCGCTATGCAGGTGGGAACGCGGGGGTGTGGGTGACCCGGCGGGTGGTCGTGCGGGCTCGTGGTCATCCCCTGATCCGGGCGACTCATGGCAAGACCTTGGAGTTCACCCGCGAGGCGGTCGTGACGGAGCGCGCCACTTGTGTGGTCGGAGTCGAGGCGCGGTTCGATCCGGACTCGCTCGGGTTGCTGCGCGGGCGGGTTCGGCTCACGGTGCGGGCGGGTGGGCAGGAGGTCTCTGGTGAGGCGGTGGTCAATCCGGCGCACCGGGTGAGTGAGCGG
Organism: Thermomonospora sp. CIF 1; assembly: GCF_001896795.1. NCBI lineage: Bacteria > Bacillati > Actinomycetota > Actinomycetes > Streptosporangiales > Thermomonosporaceae > Thermomonospora > Thermomonospora sp. CIF 1. The sequence goes on along the minus strand of NZ_MOYN02000007.1, from coordinate 372,001 downwards.
CTGGTGGTGCGGCGCAGCTTGTTCACCGACCCGGACACGCTGGCGGTGGGGGCGACGCTGACGGCGGCGGAGCTGCCGGCGGAGATGGTGGCGGTGCTCGCCGATGCGGAGGCGGAGGTGACGTTGAGCGTCGCCGAAGTCGAGCCCGCCGAGCCGCTGGTGTTGGTCGGCCGGGACGGTTCGCCGGTTCCGGCCGGGCGGGTGGGACTGTTGTGGAGGAACGCCGATCACGCTGTGCGCCTGGGTTCCGGGGCCGTTCCGGATGCCGGGGCGTTGCTCGAGGACGACGGTGTGGTGGTCGCCGTCACCGTTCCCGGGACGCTGGAGGTGATGCCGCCCCAGGTCGCCGCATGGCTTACGGGTGCGGCCGCCCATGGTGCGCGGATCGCGGTCGCCGGTTCCGGGCCGGTGGAGTCGTTGCTGGCCGCGGGGCTTCCTCCGGCGCCTGCGCTGTGGCTGGGGCGGGTGTCTCGCCGATCGGTGCGGCGTTCTGAGATCGGCGGTCTGCTGCAGGCGGCCTCCGTGCCCGCGGTGTTCACGGTGCCGCTGGAGGAGGCCGGTGCGGTGCTGGAGACGGTGGCCGCCGCCGCTCCCCGGCGGCAGGTCGCCGTCCCGGACGGACGGCTTGATGTGGGCACCAAGATGACCTGGGTGGAGGCCGCTCAAGCCGCGGACGCGGTGGGGCGGCTGCCGGGCGAGGAGGCCACCGTGGTGCTCGCCCCGTCCGGCGGTGGCGAGGTCGTGGCGCTGGAGGGCCTGGTGCGGGCGCTGGCCTCGGCGGGGGTGGCGCCGCGGACGGTGAGTCAGGCGCTGCGTCCGCTCGGCGTCTCCCGGCGCAGGATCTACGAGATCATGGACGCCGGTTCACCGGACGGGCGCTGACGGGGATTGGCGGGGGATGCGGGTTCTCAAGGGAAGTTCCCTGGGCACGATGGACGCCGGCGAGCTGCAGGCCATGCGGCAGGCGGCCGGCCGCGTGCTCATCGACGTGGGCACCGGGGACGCCCGCACCGCCTACCGGATCGCCAGGGAACGGCCGGACTGGCTGGTGATCGGGCTGGATCCGGCCTGGCGGCGGATGGTGCCCACCGCCGTGCGCAGCCGCCGCAAGCCCGCCAAGGGCGGGGTGTCCAATCTCGTCCTGGTGAGCGCCGTCATCGAAGAGCCCCCGCAGGAGCTGGTGGGCCTGGCCGATGAGCTGCTGGTGCTGATGCCGTGGGGGAAGCTGCTGCGCGGCGTCGTCCTCGGTGAGGCGGACGTGTGCGGGGGGCTGCGGGCGGTGGCCAAGGCCGGGGCCACTGTCGACGTCACGGTGGGCACCAGCATCTGGCGTGATCCCGTGCCGTTGGAGATCCGCGACCTGCCGGAGCTGACGCCCGAGTACGCACGCGATGTGCTGTCGGATCGGCTGGCCGCGCTGGGCTGGCGTATCACGGCCGCGGATCTGGTTTCGAGCACGGCGATGGAGCGCATCAATTCCTCTTGGGCGCGCCGGCTGGGGTCCGGGTCGGCCGAAGTGGTCATGCACCTGCGCGCGGTCGCCGTTCCTCCCGCCCGGGAGTGACCGCGCCGGGTTTCACACGCCTTCGGGTGCGAGGATGAGGGCATGGCTCAGATCACTGTCACCGCGGAGAAGACGATCGGCGCCGACGCGGAAAAGGTGTTCGCGGCGATCGGCGACTACCACGGGACGCGGCCGAGGATCCTGACCGATCACTTCAGTGAATACGAGGTGCGCGAAGGCGGCCGGGGCGAGGGGACGAAGGTGCACTGGAAGCTGGCGGCGACCAGCAAGCGCGTGCGCGACTGCCTGATGTCGGTCAGCGTCCCGGACGGCAGCACCCTGGTGGAGCGGGACGCCAACTCCTCCATGGTCACCACGTGGACGGTGTCCCCGGCGGCGGGAGGCGCCCGGGTGCGGATCGTGACGACGTGGAACGGGGCGGGCGGCATCGGAGGGTTCTTCGAGCGCGCTTTTGCGCCCAAAGGGCTCCAGCGGATCTACGACGAGCAGCTCGCCAAGCTGGAGGCCGAGCTCACCGGGTGAGCCCGCCGTGACATGACCCAAGCCGGTCAAAGGGATGCAGCGGGAGAGAGAACGGGCCTATCTATAAAGAGCACCGGACCACCGACCTTTTGGACGGCACCATGTACTTCACCCACGCCGACACGGTCTGGGCCGCGCATCCGAACCTGCGGGCGCTCGCCGTGGTGGTCGACGGCGTGCTCGGCGTCCGGCCCGACGAGCCGCGGCTGCGGGAACTGGCCGCCGCCGTCAACGGCGCCTGGCCTCCGGTCCCGAGTCCGGGATGCCGGAGATCGCCGCCTGGCGCGAGGCGTTCTCCCGGATGGGGCTGAAGCCGACGCAGTACCGGTGTGCTTCGGAAGCGCTGCTGCGGCGTTACCGCAAGGACGGGAGCCTGCCGGAACAGCGCCCTCTGGTCGACTACCTCAACTTCGCTTCGATGGCGTTCGGGATCCCGATCGCCGTGCTCGACCGGGCCGGGATCCCCGGCGGGATCACCGTCCGGCCGGCCGGCGGCTCGGAGCGCTGCCTGACCTTTCGGGGAGCGGTGGAGCATCCGGCGGCAGGAGAGATCATCTTCGCCGATCCCGACGGCAACGCGCACTCGCGGCGCTGGACGTTCCGGCAGAGCGCGCCGCCGGCGGTCTCCGCCCGGACCGAGCGCGCGCTGATCGTCGCCGAGGCGCACCATGCCTCGGCCGAGCGGGACCTGGCGGATCTGGAAGCCGAGCCGCAGGCCGGTCTGAAAGCGCTCGGGGCGCAGGTGGCCAGGTCGATGATGATCGGCCCCAGCGAGCGCCGCCTGGAGCGGTGACCTGCGACCGCCGCGAAGGACACCGAGCCACCGGAAAAAGCAGTATCCCGACAGCCCGGCGCCGGGACCTTGCTCCCCTCCGCCGCGCCGGAGAAAGAGCCCAGACCGTGAGCCCTGAATTCCTGATCACCTCGTTCATCGTCATCGCCTCCCCCGGAACCGGGGCCATCTACACGCTGGCCACCGGGCTGGGACGGGGGTTCCGCAGCAGCGTGGTGGCCGCCTTCGGCTGCACGCTGGGGATCGTCCCCCACCTGGCGGCCGCCGTCATGGGGCTGGCGGCCGTGCTGCACACCAGCGCCCTGGCCTTCCAGACCCTCAAGTACCTGGGCGTGGCCTACCTGCTGTATCTGGCCTGGCAGACGCTGCGCGAGCACGGGACGCTGCGGGTGGAGGCCGGGCGGCAGCAGCAGCGGCAGTCGGCCCGGCGGATCGTCGGCACCGCGATCTCGATCAACCTGCTCAACCCGAAGCTGTCGATCTTCTTCCTGGCGTTCCTGCCGCAGTTCGCGCCCGCCGGCTCGCCGCACTGGCTGACGCACATGCTGACGCTGTCGGCGGTGTTCATGGCGATGACGTTCGTGGTCTTCACCGGTTACGGTGCGTTCGCGGCCGCGGTGCGCGACCATGTCATCTCCCGGCCCAAGGTGATGGCGTGGATGCGCCGCACCTTCGCCGCCGCGTTCGTCGGGCTCGGGGTACAACTGGCCCTGACCGACCGTTGAAAACGAGGGGGACCAGTGTTCGTGAAGGTGTGCGGGCTGCGGACCGAACGGGACGTGGACACCGCCGTCGAGGCGGGGGCCGACGCCGTGGGGTTCGTCTTCGCCGAAAGCCCCCGCCGGGTCGATGCCGACACCGCGCGGCGGCTGGCGCGGCGGGTGCCGGAGCACGTGCTGACGGTCGGGGTGTTCCGCAACCAGCCCGTCTCCCAGGTGCGGGCACTGGCCGAGGCCACCGGCATCCGCGCGATCCAGCTGCACGGGGAGGAGGGCCCCGACCACTACGCCGCTCTCGCCCGGGAGGGGCGCACTTTGATCCGCGGCACCGCCTACCGTGAGCCCGTGCCGCGCTGCGGCGAGTTCGGCGAGGACATCCTGCTGCTGGACTCGGCCGTGCCGGGCTCGGGCACGACCTGGCGGTGGGACGGCGGCCGTCCCCTGCCGTCGGGGGAGCGCTGGCTGCTGGCCGGTGGCCTGACTCCGCACAACGTCCAAAGCGCCATCGAAGCCGCCCGGCCGTGGGGGGTGGACGTCTCCAGCGGTGTGGAGAAAAGCCGCGGCGTCAAGGACCCCGAACTGATCGTCTCCTTCCTCAAGGCCGTCCGCGCCGCGGGCTGAGGACCGGGCGTCCCTTCTGCGAAGCCCCGGCGGCGGTCCGGGCAAAGGAGAAAGGCTCCGCCCGCCTGCGTGTGGGGTCGTGCCGCAGAGGGTGGCGCACGCGGTGCCTTCGTGATGCCGGTGCGGCCGTGCGGGCGGAGCCTGGCCGGGGTCAGATGCCGAAGCCGGTGAACTTGATCAGGTCGGCCATGGTGAAGTCGTCCGGGACGGCCGAGGGCAGGAACGGCCGCCAGCCGGGGTCACAGGACAGATAAGAGGTGGGGTCGGCGGCCAGCAGGCCGCAGAACACCTCGGCGACGATGCGTCCGCCGACCGGGCCGAGGTGGCGGCCGTCGGCGCGCAGCTCGGCCTCGCGCAGCACGTAGTACCACAGCGGCGCCGGGCCCTTTTGCGGCAGGGCCAGTTCGGCGTCGGTCAGCGGGTCGGCGCCCATGGCGCGGGCGACGTCCTGGCCGGAGGGCAGGCCCAGCCGGGCGCCGCGGGTGAGGTTGCGGCGGATCAGCGAGGCCATTCCCGGCGCCTCTTCCGGCGGCAGCTCATTCAGCGGCGGTGCGACCTTGGTGTCGATCCGGCGGCTGAGCTGCGGCGGCTGGTCGGTCTCCTTGTCGATGTCGAAGAAGCGCCGCCACTCGACCTGCCAGCCGGCCGGCAGGGCGCGGAAGCCGCCGAAGTGCCCCAGCGGGTCGGTCTCCACCGGGTCGGAGGTGAAGATCGGCAGCGCGGGCACGGTGGAGTTGAGCCGGTAGCGGGCCCGGACCATGGAGTGGCCGAAGCGGTAGGCGGCGACGGAGAACTCCACCGGCATGAACGGCCGCTCCCGCCAGTGGAAGAACCGCAGGCGGACTTGTTCGACGGGCCGCCCGCCGGGCACCAGCGGTTCGCGCCGCAGCACCTCGCCGAGGGTCTCGCCGCCGACGATGCGGCGCAGGAAGTCGTGGACGACCATCCACTGGTAGTGCCAGCGCACGACGCGCTGGGCGGCGGTGAAGGCGTCCTCCCCGGCGCGCGGGGCGGCCTCGGGGAAGTCGGCCAGCCGCTCCAGGACCCGGTTGTGGAACAACATCATGGTCAGGTGCAGCTGGCTGACGAAGATGTTCTCGTCATTGCGCGGATCGCCGATGATGGCGGTCTGCTGCACATTGCGCGGCAGGTCCAGCACATCGTCGTGCTCGCCGATCAGGAAACGCCCGGCGGGCCGGCGCTCGTCGTACAGATAGGGCTGGTCGATCGGGCCCCGGCCGTAGACGCTGTCCAGGTCGAAACCGGGCGAGCGGAAATTGGTCAGCGCATCGGGGTCGTTCTCCCGTTCCAGGCTGGATTGCGGGTCGAAGGTCAGGTCGTGGTCGATGAACTGTCCCAGGTAGGTGTAGCCGGCCGGGATCGCCTCGTTGTCGCGGGCGGGGTTCGCCGGGTCCTGTTCGACCATCGCCGCGGCTATGGCGGCGATCTGGTCGTCCCCCGGCACGAACGGCGGCAGGTTCCGGAACATCCGCCCGAACCGCCCCTCATACAGGGTGGACCTGGGGACGCCGGCCAGCCCGCGGACCAGATGGGCGTGACTGCGCCCGGCCCTGGCCGGCTGCTGCAGCGCATCGCCGTAGCCTGCGATGTCGGCCTCTCGCTGTTCCGGCTGACGCGTTATCGCCGTCGTCATGGCCACTCCGTCCCCCCGTTCCCGGGCCTGTGTGCGGACGCGTTCGCGCCGCCGGCGGCTCTGCCGCGGCGCTCGACCGGGTTCTACCGGACGCGCAATCGGCTGAAACGGCGATAATGGCACGGGGGTGACGATTTTCCGCCGTCTTGGGGAACGGCCGATAAATCTTCTGCCCCGCGCCGGGGAATTTGACCGGCACTTGCGGTGGATTGCATGTTATTCCAACGCACGGCCCCGGGAGGGCCGGATCTTCCCCCTGGCCGTGAAAACGCCCCCGGCCCGGGCTTCCCGCTGCCGCCTGCGGAGGCGGCGTGCGGAAAGGCCCGTCGTCTTATCCGCCCGGAGATGGCAACCGGTTTTCCCCGTCAAGGCCACTGGAATGCAGTTGAATGAATCATCTGCCCGTCCCATGGCCGGGGACGGGCAGGAACCCCTTTCCCGCCGGTCACCCGAGGAGGCGTTGTGCTCGTCCTGTCCCGCAAGCCGGGCGAGAGGATCATGTTGGGCGACGACATCGTCGTCCAGGTGCTCCAGATCTCCGGGAACTCCGTCCGGATCGGCGTGGAGGCGCCCAGATCGCTGCGGGTGTGGCGGGAGGAGGTCTGGGTCGAGCTCGACCGGAAGGCCGCCCGCCAGACCTCCTGACCCGCCCCGAGCGATCCGCCGAGCGCTCTTCGGCACGTGCTCTCAAGCTTCTCGGCGCAGCCATGGGTGCGCGTCCCGGGCCGCCTGCGCCGATGGGCCGAGGAGCCGGTCAGTCGACGCGCAGGTCCTCCTCCCGGTATTCGCGGCCGGACGGCCCCTGCCCGGCCGCCCGGGCGCGCAGCTCGACACGGCGGATCTTGCCCGAGACGGTCTTGGGCAGCTCGGCGAACTCCAGGCGGCGCACCCGCTTGTAGGGGGCCAGGTTCTCACGGGAGTGGCGGAAGATCTCGGCGGCGGTCTTCTCGTCGGCCGGCCACCCGGCGGCCAGCACCACATAGGCCTTGGGGACGGCCAGGCGCACCGGGTCGGGGGCGGGCACCACCGCCGCCTCGGCGACCGCCTCGTGCTCCAGCAGGACGCTCTCCAGCTCGAACGGGGAGATCCGGTAGTCGGAGGCCTTGAACACATCGTCGGCCCGGCCCACGTAGGTCAGGTAGCCGTCCTCGTCGCGGGAGGCGATGTCGCCGGTGTGGTAGTAGCCGTCGCCCATCACATCGGCGGTGCGCTCGGGGTCGCCGTGGTAGCCGGCCATCAGGCCCAGCGGGCGGCGGGACAGGTCCAGGCAGATCTCGCCCTCCTGGGCGGGCTCGCCGGTGACCATGTCGATCAGCTCGACGGCGTATCCGGGGACGGGCCGCCCCATCGAGCCGGGCTTGAGGGGCTGGCCGGGGGTGTTGGCGACCTGCACGGTGGTCTCGGTCTGGCCGAACCCGTCCCGGATGGTCACCCCCCAGGCCCGCCGCACCTGCTCGATGATCTCGGGGTTGAGCGGCTCGCCGGCGCCGACCACCTTGCGCGGCGGGTTCTTCAGCCGTCCCAGGTCGGTCTGGATCAGCATGCGCCACACCGTCGGCGGGGCGCACAGGCTGGTCACCTGGCAGCGGTCCAGCTCGGTCAGCAGCCGGTCGGCGTCGAAGCGGGTGTAGTTGAACACGAACACCGTCGCCTCGGCGTTCCAGGGGGCGAAGACGTTGCTCCAGGCGTGCTTGGCCCAGCCCGGCGAGGAGATGTTCAAGTGGACGTCGCCGGGTTCCAGGCCGATCCAGTACATGGTCGACAGGTGCCCGACCGGGTAGGAGACGTGGGTGTGCTCCACCAGCTTGGGGCGGGCCGTGGTGCCGGAGGTGAAGTACAGCAGCAGCGGGTCGGTGGCCTTGGTGGGGCGGTCGGGCCGGTAGTCGGCACTGGCGGTGTAGGCGTCGGCGAACTGGTGCCAGCCGGGCACCGCCTCGCCCACCGCGATGCGGGTGTAGTCACCGGGGACGTCGTCGAACTTGCCGGTCTGCGCGGAGGAGACGATCACGTGGCGGGCGCCGCCGCGTTCCACCCGGTCGCGCAGGTCGGCGGGGGTGAGCAGGGTGGTGGCGGGGATCAGCACGGCGCCGAGCTTGATGGCCGCCAAGGTGGTCTCCCACAGCTCCCGCTGGTTGCCGAGCATCAGCACGATGCGGTCGCCGCGGCGGACGCCGCGTTCGCGCAGCCAGTTGGCCACCCGGGCGGAGCGGGCCGACAACTCGGCGAATGACAGGCGCTCTTCGGAGCCGTCCTCCTCCACGATCCACAGCGCGGTGCGGTCGTTGCCCTCGGCGATCACGTCGAACCAGTCCAGCGCCCAGTTGAACTCCTCCAGCTCGGGCCAGGAGAAGTCGCGGTAGGCGGTCTGGTAGTCCTCGCGGTGCTCCAGCAGGAAGTCGCGGGCGGCGCGGAACGTCTCATGGGCGGGGTGGGACATCGTTGTTCTCCTCGTGCTCAGTTCTCGTCCGGGCCGAGCGGTTCCCCGGAGCGCTCGCGCATCTGCTTGTGGCGGGTCTTCCCCGTCAGGGGCGGGGGAACGACCCGGCGAGGGCTCCGGCCGCGGGCGGGGCCTGCGGCGGCCGGTTCGGGAGGGCCCGCGCAAGGCTCGGTCCAGACCGCCTGGCGGGGGTCGCGGGCATGCCGAAGGCGCGGTTGGACGTCGTGGCCATGCGAACGCCTCCCGGGGCAGGACCTGTGACGGCCATCACGGGGCTGGGGTCAGCGTGACCGATCCGGGAGGCGGCCACTACTCCCTTTGGTGGGTATTGAGCGTCCTCGCCTGCGCAAAAATGCGGGCCGGGGCCGCTTGAGCCCCGGGTCAGAGGGGGTAGCCGAGGGCGCGGGCGCGGTTGACGGCCTCCATGCGGTTGCGGCAGCCGAGTTTGCGCATCACGCTGCGCAGGTACGCCTTGACGGTGCCGGGGGTCAGGCCCATCCGGGCGGCGATCTCGGCGTTGGGGAGGCCTTGGGCGGCGTGGCTGAGCGCCTCGTGCTCGCGCCGGGACAGCCGCCCCGCCGCGGGCGGTGCGGCCGGCCGGGTCTCGGCGGCCAGCCGGCGGCGGACGGCCTCCAGTTCCGCTCGGACGGCGGGGTCGTGGACCCGTGCGATGACCCTCTCCAGGTCCCGGCAGGCTTCGCGGAGCCGCAGGTGGACGGCGGGCGGCTGCTGGGCGGCGGCCATGCGCTGCCGCACCTCGCCGGCCAGGCTCATCGCCAGGCGCTGCATCCGCTCGCCGAACTCCAGCCGCTGCCGCAGCCCCGCATACAGCACCCCGGTGACCTGCCCGGCGGTCAGCAGCGGGACCGCCAAGATGGCGTGCAGCCCTTCGCGGGCGACCGGCCGGTCGTAGTGGTGGCTGATCTCGCGGGCGTGCAGGTAGTCGGTGACCGTGACGGGCCGCCGCAGCGCCATCGCCTTGCCGCCCAGCCCGGTGCCGCTGCGCACCACCAGGTCCTGCAGCGCGGTGGTGCGCGCGCCGCGCAGCCGTGAGATCACCACGCACTGCTCGCCGGGCAGGGCGCGGGCGCCGAAGGCCACGTCCACCCCGGCCCTGTCCACCAACCGGACGAGCGCATCGTCGACGGCGCTCGCCCACACCTCGTCCGCAGCCGCGGCCATCACACCACCTCACCGTCCCTTGCGGTGACGCCCGTCACTGCCCCATGAAAAGGACGTTACTGCGCATGGCGGTCGCCCGCCGCCCCACCTGCTCTTATTGACAAAGAGTTGTATATATCCGCTTCCGGGTTCCGCGCCCCTGCGGAAGAGCCCAGGGCGGACCGCCGAGATGACCGAAGACCGGCCGGTTCATCGAGCCGCCGGTGCTCCGGGCCGCCGCGCAGAGTTCACGAGAGGTTGAAGACCGCGATGCGGGTGCGGTGGTGGCGGGGCGTTTCGATCTCGTCGATCACCGCCACCGCGAGATCCGCATACGACAGGCGCGCCGACATCGGCGGGGCGGTCTCGCCGCCGGTCCGGTAACGGCCGGTTCGTGGGCCGTCCGCCTCCAGCAGCGCCGGCGGAGTGAGCATGAGCCAGTCGACCGGCCCGTCCTGCTCCCGCAGCCGGTGCAGGCCGGCGGTATGCGCGGCGGCGAACGGCCTGATGTGCGCGGGAAAAAGCGAAGGGTCATCCATTATCAGACGGCCGTCGGCGCCTTTGAGATTGGCGAAAAGACCGATCGTCACCAGCCTGGGGACGCCCGCTTCGGCCAGCCCGGCGAGCAAGGCGTCGACGGCCTTGACGAAGAATTCCGGGTCGAGCGCGGAAAAATCCTGTTGCGGGCCGCTGAAGGGGGTCACCGCGCAGACCGCGGCGTCGTGGCCGCGGACGATGGAGAAGGTGCGTTCCGCGTCGGTGACATCGCCTCGCACCAGCGAGACGCCCGTGGCCTCCAGGTCACCGTATTTGCTCGGATCGCGCACCACCGCGGTGACGCGATGCCCGCGCCCGCGGGCTTCGGCGGTGACGGCCCGCCCGGCCCTGCCGCCCGCTCCGAAAATGACGATGCCGCTCATGTCGCTCCGTCCCGGCCGGGAATTTCCCCGCCGGAACGAGACGGTATCCACCGGGCGCCGGTTACCTCAAAGATACCGAGATAGCCTTCTTTGCCATGGCCGCTCCCTTGGACCCGCAGATGTTCGATCCCATGTGCCCTTCCAGCGCCCTGCCGTTTCAGGTCGGCGACAAGTGGACCGGGATGATCGTGCTTTGCCTGGAAGGGGGGCCGCGGCGGTTCGGCGAGCTCAAAGTCCCGCTGCGCGGCATCACCTCGAAGGTCCTCGCCCAGACCCTGCGGGCCATGGAACGCGACGGCCTGGTGACCCGCACCGTCTACGAGGAGAACCCGCCCCGCGTCGAGTACGAACTGACCCCGCTGGGACGCAGCCTGCTGACCCTCATCGCCGCCGCCCGCGCCTGGAGCAGGGAGCACCTGCCCGCGCTGCTGCAGGCCCGCCGGGCCCATGACGCGGCGGCGGACCCGTCCCGCTGAAGCGGTCTTCTGCTCTCACGTCTCCGGGAGGCCGACGTCCGGGCAGGCGCCGTGGACCTCCTCGACGTCGCCGCGGATGCCGGTGCCCTGCCCCACCGGGCAGTCGCCCGGGCCGAGCCGGTGGCGGACCCGGTCCCGGCCCGGGCCGCCGTAAAAGGTGACGAAAGAGGTCTCCTGGGGCCGGCGGGTGGCGCGGCGCTCGCAGGTGACGCGGTCCGCGCCCGGGCCGCCGTTCACCGTGCCGGGCAGCCCGGTCCGGAAGGTGATCACATCGTCGCCGTCCCCCAGGTCGGTGAAGACGGAGATCGGCCTGCCGTCGGCCGTGCGGCAGACGACCCGGGCCGCGGGGCCGGTCCGGCGGCAGCCCTCGCCGGTGGTGTGAACGTGCCACGGGCGAGGCCGGAAGTGGAGCCCGTCCTCGGCGGGCATGCCGACTCCACATGGTCGGCGACGCCGCTTTCGGCGGTCAGGACCGCCACGCCGCCGACGATGCGCAGTTCTCCGGCCAAGGCCGCGGCCCGCGCGGAGGAGGCGGGCATCGCCGTGAGGGCGAGCGCGGTGGCGGCGAGCGCCACGGCCCGGGCGGAGATCGCCGGCGCCTTCCGGTCACAACATCCGGGAGCCGGAGACGCGGGGTGTGAGAAGCAGGGCGGAGGCCCTGCCGTCACAGGTGTCCGCGGGGGTGCGGGGGCATCGTCATTCCGGGGCGCATGAGGGGCGTGTGAATGAGACGATGTGATCATGAAAGCCGGTCGCCGCGGTGAGGGCCGCCCGCGCCGCATGCCGGCCGGCCGGCGCGGGGAACTCCACGGCGGCCGGGGAGCGTCCACAGAATGCAGGGACGGTCACCGCAGGGTGCGCAGCGCCGCCGTTCGGGTGCCTTCGCGGCCGAACGTGAGACGCTGACCTCGGCGGAAATGGAGATCACACCAGGCGATCCGGGTTCGAGAGGAACCATGGAAACGGCGCAGCACCCAGCAGAACCGGAAGGGCCATCCGGCAGGCCGCCGTCTTCGCTCCAAGAACGGGTGAAGGCCGTCTTCGGCCCGGTGGCCGAGCTGCTGGAACGGCTGGAGACGCCGCGGGCGCCGGGATCGTCCGGTACGAGCGCGGCGCCGCGGCTGGAGGCCGTCCGGGCGCTGCTGGACGGGCAGGTGTGCGGAGAGTGGGAGGACCTGGCGAAGCTGCTGGTCGACCCGGCCGCGCTGGTGCGGCGCTCCGGCCCCACCGGCACGCTCGCCGCCCCCGTCCTCCCCGACGACCCGCGGGCCTTCTTCTATGAGGACTACCGGCTGGGGGTGGTCCCGCCCGCCCCCGAACCGCCGCCCGCAGAGCCCGAAGAGCAGATCACCGAGCCGATCCCGGCCTCTGCCGCGGAGATCGCGGAGGCGGCGCTCACCGGCCCGCCCGCCTGTTTGGTGCGGGCGGCGGACGGGCCGGAACGCACGGCGCTGCTGGCCGGGATCGTCCGGGAACTGGCCGAGGCCGGGCGGCGCGCGCTGCTGCTGGCGCCCTCCGGTGAGCAGGCGGCGGGGCTGCTGGCGGCGCTGCGCGACATGCCGCAGGTCGGCGTCCTTGCGGCCGAGCCGTCCGGCGATCCGGAGCGGCCCGATGCGCTCACCGAGCTGCGGCGGCTGCGCCGGGAGCTGCTGACGCTGGAGCAGTGGCCGCGCGACCGGGCCGCGCTGGAGGAGCTGCGGGCCCACGACGAGCGGCGCCGCGCCGAGCTGGCGGCGGCCGAGCAGCGACTGGCAGAGGAGATCGAGGCCGCCGGGCGGCGGATCGAGACCGCCGACCAGGAGAGCGCGCAGGCCCGCGAGCACCTGGCGGAGGCCGCGCAAGAGCATGACCGGCTCGCCGCGGAGGCCGAGCGGGCCCGGGCCTCCTGGCGCGACCTGCAGGACATCGCCGACCACGCGGCCCGGGAGGCCGACGCCCGCACCCGGGAGGCCGACGCCCTGGAGGCCCGGCACCGGGATCTCGCCGAGCAGGCGCTGCGCTGCGAGCAGGAGCTGGAGGCCGCCCGCGACCGCCGGGCGCAGCTGACCGACGAGCTGGAACGGGCCCGGGCGGCCCTGCCGGAGGCCACCCGGGAGACCGAGCAGCTGGCCGCGGCGGCCGCCAACGCCACCGCCGAGCAGCACGCCAGCTATTACCGGCTGGCCGCCGCCGAATCCGCCCACGCCGCCCAGCGCCGCCGGCTGAGCTGGGGGCAGCGGCTGCACGTGGTCCCGCTGCCGCCGGAGGTCGAGCAGGCCCGGCAGCTGATCAAACAGCGCCGCCGCGAGGCACAGGAGGCCGCCGAGCGCGCCCGCTCGGCCGTGGAGGCGCACCGGCGGGCCGAGGCGCTGCGGGGCGGGCTGACCAGGTTCATGGCCGAGGCCGAGCAGGAACTGGCCGCGCTCGGCCGGACCCAGGAGCAGCTCACCGAGCGCCTGGCCGCCCTGGTGGCCGAGCGGGATGCCGTCCACGCCGACATTCAGCGGCTGTCGCCCCAGGTCGCCGAGGCGGTCGAGCACGCCGCCCAGACCGCCGCCGCCGCCCGGCAGGCCGGCCGGCTGGCCGCCGAGGCCGAGCAGCGCGCCGCCGCCGCCCGGCAGACCCGCGACGAGGCCGCCGCCGCGGCCGAGCGCGCCGCGGCCGAGGCCGCCGAGGCCCGCTCCCGGCTGGCCGCCTTGGAGTCGGAGCTGGAAGGCCACCGCGCCGACGCCGCGGCGCAGATCGCCGACCTGGAGAGCGAACTGCGCGCCCTGACCGAGGCCGAGGAGCACTCCCGCGCCCGGGTGCGGCAGATCTGCGGCACCTTTGGGGAGGTCTCCCCCGAATCGCTGGAGGAGCAGCGCGCCCGCACCATGGCCCGCATCGAGGAGCTGGCCGCCGTGCTGGAGTCGGCCGACCTGCTGCACGCCACGCCGCTGGGCTTCGGCCGGGGCCCCTACTCCCGGGGCGCCTCCTTCGACACCTTGATCGCTTTGGAGGCCGACCGTATCGGGGACGCCGACCTGCTCATCGGCGCCGTCCGCGCCCGCCGCTGGATCCTGGTGGCCGACGGTGCGGGGCGGCCCCCGCTGCCGGACGAGGGTTCCCGGGCCGTGCCGGATCTCGATCCCGCCGTCCGCCGGGCCGCCGCCGATCATCTTGCGCGCAGCGCCTTCGAGCGCTGTCTGGACGCCGCTCCCGCGCTCTGCCGGGACCTCGTCACCGCCGACGCCACTCTTCCGCTGAGCGCGCTGGAGGAGCCGGACGAGGCCGCCCGGACAGATGCCGCGGCGGCTGAACGGCCCGTCTCGCAGGAGGCGCCCGGCGGTGAAGGGTTCTCCCCCGTCGATGACGAGCAGCCCTCTGTCCGTCCCGACGATCCCACCCGTGCGTTGCCCGCCTCGCCCGCCGGTGTTCCCTCAGAAGGCGCGTCCGCCGGGGAGGGAACGCCTGCGGACGAGACGCTTCCCCTCGAGGTTTTCTCTCCCTCGGCCGAGGAGGGCGCCGGTCACCGGCCCGGGGTGGACGGGCGCCCCGCTGCTGTGGAGGAGGACCCCGCCGCCGCTCCCCCACCGCCGGGTGAGCGGTCCATCGCCGGTTCGGGTGGCCTTCGCACGGACGCAGAGGGTGGGGAGCGGCCTTCGGGAGAAGAGCAAGTCCCCCCTGGTTTCGATGATTCCGGCTACAAGACCGGGGGTTCGACCACCGTTTCGGCGGCTGGAGTCCGGGTGGTGAGCGACGAATCGGCCGATGCGGCCGGTGCTCATCCTGTGGAGCAGGCCCGGGGAGAAGACACCGATGCGGCCCGTCCGGCGGTGGACGAGCAGGCGGAGCCCCGGGCCGGTGATTCTCTCAGCGCGCCGGGCGGTCCCGCCGGGGAGAAGGCGGACGAGCAGCGGTCCGCGGCGGATGAGGCGGAGAACGTGGGGCCTGAGGACGCCACCGTGCCGATCAGCGCTCTGGCGGAGGAGACTCCGGTGGAGGGCGCCGGTGCGGACGAGCAGCCCGCAGATCGGCCGGCTCCGCAGGCCGGCGACGCCCCGAAAACAACGGATGCGGAGACCGGCCGCGGCGAGCGGCAGGCGGGGTGAGCCCGGCCGGGAGCCGAGCGGTTCCGCCGGGCAGCCTCTCCTCGGACGCTGAATAAGTTTTATTGATTATCCAGTCAGACCGGGTTTCCGTCCCCATGTGCGAGGTATGCCCGCTGTGCCGGAATTCACCGTTCGAAGATCTCGTACAACGGAATAGAGCGGCGATCTTGCACGTTCCGACCACCCACCGACCGACCGTGTGACCTCAGGGAGGCACGAAAGTGACCAACAGCAGCATCCCTCGTCCCAAGCCGGGTCGCGAACGGCGTCCCATCAGGTCCACCTCGCTGCGGGCCCTGGCGGTGGCCGCGCACCTGGAACGCGGCCTCGCCACCGAGGGGCCGCCGGGCCGGGACGAAGAGGCCACCGAAAAGGCCGGGCGTCGGCGGAACTGAGCCGGAGCGCGCCGGCCGGGGGCGCGGCCGTCCCCGGCCGGCGTCCTCCCGCCCGCCGGCGCACAAAAGAGCCCCGCCACCGGTGCGGCGGGGCCGTGGGGTTTCGTGCGAAGGAGCCTGCCGAAGGCCGGCGCTAGTTGGCGGCGATCAGGGGATCGAAGTCGCCCTCCTTGGCACCGAGGATGAGCGCCCTGATCTCCGGCCGGGTGTAGATGAGCGCCGGTCCCTCGGGGTACCGGCTGTTGCGCATCGCCACGGCCCCTCCGGGGAGTTCGGCCATCTCAACGCAGTTGCCCTGGGAGTTGCTGCGCCGGGACTTGTGCCACCGGGCCCCGCGGAGCTCGGTGGCGGGCATTCCGTTGTAGGTCTTGAGCATCTAAGTCTTCCTGAGAAGTTCGTCGAGCATCTCGATGGTGCGCTCCGGGGTCTCGCTGTCGACGCACAGGCGCTCCATCGCCTGCAGATAGGTGTCGACATCGTCGCGTTTGTCCAGGTAGAGCGCGCCGACGAGATTCTCGACGTACACCACATCCGGCAGGTCTGGCTCGGGAAACCGCAGGATGGAGAACGCCCCGCCCTCGGCGGCGTGACCGCCGAAGCGGAACGGCATCACCTGGATGGTGACGTTGGGCAGCTTCGACATGGCGATGAGGTGCTCGAACTGGCTCCGCATCACGCTGGGGCCGCCGATCACCCGCTTGAGCACCGCCTCGTCGAGCACCGCCCACAGTCGGGGAGCGTTGGGGCCATGCAGCCGCTGGGCGCGCTGCATGCGCACCGTGACCCGATCTTCGATCTCCTGCTCGGGGGCACCGGCGTTGCCCAGGCGGATCACCGCCCGCGCGTACTCCTCGCACTGGAGGAGGCCCGGCACGAACTGGCACTCATAGGTGCGGATCATGGCCGCGGCCTCTTCCAGCCCGACGTAGGCCTGGAACCACTTGGGCAACACGTCGTTGTAACGGTGCCACCATCCTGGGGCCTTGGCGTCCCGCGCCAGTTGCAACAGCGCCTCCCGCTCCGCTTCGTCGGTGACCCCGTACAGCGTGAGCAGGTCGGCCACGTCTCGCTCTTTGAAACTGACCCGCCCCAGTTCAAGACGGCTGATCTTGGACTCCGACGCACGGATGACATACCCGGCTTCCTGCCGGCTGACGCCCTTGCTCTCGCGCAGGCGGCGCAGCTGGGAGCCGAGCAGGATGCGACGCACCGTGGATCCGGGCATCGCCCCAGGTGCCGGCGTCTGCGGAGTCACGCAACCCTCCCGCTAGATGGCGGACAGCGCACTAAGTGCGCCACTCCCATGTCGTTTTTTGGGGGCTACCTCCGATCTTGACCCCGGCCCGCATGCACAATGTGAATGCACGTGCATTGGGCCTTGCATTCGCACGCTACGATGCGCAGGATAACGCACGGGGCTTCCGAGCCAGGGCTACACCACGAGATCACTCTGCGGGGTCTGGGGATGACGTCACACCACACACGCGAGGAGCCGCGGTGGGGGTGGGCCTCCGTCGTTTCGGCCGGATGCGGGCCCACCGGAACCGCGGTCCACAGCACCGCCTCGACCCCGGTGCCCGAGTCCCTCGAGCTGGCCCCTGCCGTCGAGCAGGGGCTTCGCATGATGATCGACGACGCGGCGGGAACGGCCTGCTTCACCGTCTGGCCCGATCCCGAGTCGGTCACCGCGGCGCGGCACTTCACCACCCGGCGGCTCAGCGACTGGAACATGGACGCCATCGCCGACGACGTCGCGCTGGTCGTCACCGAGCTGGTCACCAACGCCCTGCGGCACAGCGTCCCCTCCCACGATCACCTCATGCCGATGGACCGGCCGTACCGGCAGGCGCCCGGCCGGGGCGGCGCGATCCGGCTCCGGATGCGCCGCCGCCGCTCCGATCAGTCCCTGTGGCTGCTGTGCGGCGTCTTCGACGGCTGCCGGCAGGCCCCGCGGCGCAAGGAGCCCGACTACATCGCCGAGACCGGACGGGGCCTGCACCTGGTCGACTCCTTCACCCACTCCTGGGGCTGGCGCGGCCTGCCCGACGGCAAGGTCGTCTGGGCGCTGTTCCGCCACCCCTGAAAGCGGCGGCGGCACCGCCGCCCACCGGCGCTGTCGGTGGGCGGAGAAACAATCGAGGCATGTGCCGCAGCATCAAGACGCTCCGACCGCCCTTCCAGGACGAGGTCACCGACGCGGACATCCGCGCCGCCGCCCTGCAGTACGTCCGCAAAGTGTCCGGCTTCCGCACGCCGGCCGCCCACAACGCCGAGGCCTTCGACCGCGCGGTGGCCCAGATCGCGGCGGCCACCGCCGAACTGCTGGCGTCCCTTCGGATACGCGGCCGGGCCCAGGGCGGAGAGTGAACCTTTTCCGAACGCATCGCTTCCGCAGACCGGAACGGGTGGCCCCGGCAAGGGCGATGTGATGCCCTGGACGGAAAGCAGCCAGAACGCTCCCGCAGCGCCCGCTCCCGGCTCCCGAAGAAGTTCATCGGGCGACCAACGAGAAGGCGGCCCGGGTTCATCTCCGGATAACACCCGGCCGCCTGGGTATGGACTGCAACCGCACCGCCGGGCAGCCACCGGCGCAGACCCGGCCGCCCCGATCGATGGAGGACACAGGAGTGCCCGTGGAATTCGCGGTTGAGCAACGCGTCGACAACGGCGTCAACATCGTCAAGGTGTCCGGGGAGATCGACGTCTTCAGCAGCCCTCGGCTGCGCGAGATGTTGCTCGACGTCATCGACAAGGGACCGCTGCGCCTCGTGGTGGACCTCAGCGACGTCACCTTCCTGGACTCCACCGGCCTGGGCGTCCTGGTGGGCATCTACCACCGGCTGCGGGCCCGCAACGGCTCGATGTCGTTCGTGGGCGCCAACGACAGGGTGCGCCGGGTCTTCCACATCACCCAGCTGACCAAGATCTTCTCGCTGTACGACACCCTGGAGGAGGCGCTGGCCGCCGAGCGGGCCGACACCCGCACCGGTTCCTGACTTTCCCGGCCTTCCGTCCCGCGCCATGCGGCATCGGCCCCGTCCCGTGCCGTCTCATATGTCCCGCGGCGGCCTGCGACCCCCGTCCGGGCAGGTACCGTGAGCCTAGATCAAGGGGACGCCGTGCCCCGGCCGCATCCGGCCGCGGGCATCGACGGGACGGGAGCGTTTCGTGGCCGAACAGCCGCTGCATGAGCACACGCTCGCCAACGGGCTGCGCGTGGTGGTCTGCGAGGACCATGTCGTGCCGCTGGCCGCCGTGAACATCTGGTACAGGGTGGGCTCGCGGCACGAGCAGAACGGGGTGGACGGCAAGAGCCGCACCGGGCTTGCGCACCTTTTCGAGCATCTGATGTTCCAGGGCTCGGCCAACGTCGCCGAGGGCGAGCACGCCGCGCTGCTGGAGAGCGCCGGCGCCACGTTCAACGCCAGCACGTCGTTCGAACGCACCAACTACTACGAGACCGTCCCGGTGAGCCACCTGGAGCTGGCGCTGTGGCTGGAGGCCGACCGGATGGGCACGCTGCCGGCCGCGCTGACCCAGGAGAACCTGGACAACCAGCGCGATGTGGTCAAGAACGAACGCCGCCAGCGCTACGACAACCAGCCTTACGGCACCGCCTTCGAGCGGCTGTGCCGGCTGACGTTCCCGCCCGGCCACCCTTACGCCCACACCCCCATCGGCTCGATGGAGGACCTGGACGCCACCACCATCGAAGACTGCGTGGAGTTCTTCCGCACCTGGTACGCCCCCGGCAACGCGGTGCTGTCCATCGTGGGGGACGTGGACGCGCAAGAGGCGATCGCGATGGTCGAGCGCTACTTCGGCAACATTCCCCCCGGGCCGGCCGCGCCGCCGCCCCGCCCCGGCGACCTTGAGCCGCTGACCGGGATCCGGCTGGAGGAGGTGGACGAGGAGGTGCCCTCGGCCGCCTACTTCGCGATGATGACGCTGCCCAGCGACGGCGGCCCGGAGATCGAGGCCGCCGAGATGGCCGCCGAGATCCTCGGCGGCGGCTCCGGCTCGCGGCTGTATGACCGGATGGTGCGCCGCGACCAGATCGCCACCGAGGTGTGGACCGGGGTGACCCGGCTGGTGGACGGCCCGTCGCTGGCCATCGTGGAGGCGATCGGGCCGGACCCGGCCCGCATCTCCGATGTGCTGGATGAGGAACTGGCCCGCTTCGCCGAGGAGGGACCCACCGAGGACGAGGCGGCCCGGGCCGCCGCGCAGGCCGAGCGGGGGCTGCTGGAACGCATCGAGACGGTGGCCGGGCTGGCCGACGCGCTGTCGGCCAACGCCACCCAGTTCAACGACCCGGCGCGCACGTTCACCGCCGCCGAGCGGGCCGCCGCGGTCACCGCCGAGCAGATCAAGGACGCGGCGGCGCGCTGGCTGGCCCCCGGCGCCCGCACCGCTCTCAGCTACGGAGGCAGCAAGTGACCACGCTGATCCCGGACTTTCCGGCGCGCCCCGTCCCCGGCCCGATGCCGGCCTGGGCCTTCCCCACCGGCGTGGCCGGGCGCATCCCCGGCGGCCCGGCCACGCTGCGCTGCGACCTGCCGGGACGGCGCCTGGCGGCGGTCCGGCTGGTGCTGGACGCCGGGGCCGGCCGGGAGAGCACCGGGCAGGACGGGGTCGCCGCGCTGACCGCCCGGGTGCTGCTGGAGGGCACCGAGCCCGGCGGCGGCACCAAGCTGGCCGCGGCGTTCGAACGGCTCGGCGCCAGCCTGCACGCCTACACCGACCTGGCGGCGCTGCGGGTGCTGCTGGACGCGCCGGTGACCCGGCTGGAGAAGGCGCTGGAACTGCTGGGCGAGGTGCTGCGCGGCCCGGCGCTGGACGACGCCGATACCCGGCGCCTGGTGCGCGAGCGGCTGGAGGAGATCGCCCAGGAGGACGCCGCCCCGGCCTCCCGGGCCATCCGCGAGCTGCGCGCCCAGCTGTTCCCGGCGGGCAGCCGCCCGGCCAAGCACACCGACGGCTCCAAGGAGTCGGTCGAGCGGCTGACCGGTGAGCAGGTGCGGGCCTACTACTCGGCCATCGACCCGTCCGAGGGCACCGCCGTGATCACCGGCGACCTGACCGGGGTGGACGCCGAGGGCGCGCTGGCCGCGGCGCTGGAGGGCTGGCGGGCCACCGCCGCTCCCCTGCCGCCCCCCGACACCGCGCTGCCCACGCCCGGGCCGCGCCTGGTGATCGTCGACCGGCCGGGCTCGGTGCAAAGCTACCTGTGCGTCGGTCACGGCGTGCCCGGCCGCGACCACGCCGACTGGCCGGCGCTGACGGTGGCCTGCCATGTGCTGGGCGGCGGGCTGACCTCCCGGCTGAACGCGCTGCTGCGCGAGGAGAAGGGCTACACCTACGGCATGCGCGCCGGGCTGGTGCGGCTGCGGCACTGCGGGATCTTCGTCGCCCAGGGCGCGGTGCACACCGAGGTCACCGCCGACGCGCTGACCGACATGCTGGGCGCGCTGCGCAGCGTCCTGGAGGGCGTGGGCGAGGGCGAGTGCCGGACGGCGGTGAGCGCGCTGGCCGACTCGGCCCCTTCCGACTATGAGACCGCCCGTGCGGTGGCCTCCGAGCTGGCCGACGCCGCGTCCGCCGGGCTGGGCGCCGACTACCCGCGCCGCTACCTGGAGGATCTGCGCGCGGTGACGGCCGATGGGGTCACCCGCGCCTATGGGGAGCACATCGACCAGGACGCGCTGACGGTGGTGATCGTCGGCGACGCCGGCAAGATCCGCGGTCCGCTGGAGGACCGCGGGCACGCCCCCACCGTCGTGGAGGGCTGAAGCGGGCCGGGCCCGTGCGCCTCCACCCGGGGGCGTGCGGGCCCGGCCGCCGCATGGGCGCCTCCGGCCCGCGACACGCGGAACATACCGGGCCGACCACCGATCGGGGCGGCGGGCCGGTAGTGGATGGTTAGGGTCGTGTCGCAGCGCTGTCCCGAGGAGCGGTATGACCACCTGGATCGTGATCCTGCTCTGCCTGGCCGTCGCCGGGCGGGAACTGTATCTGGCCTTCGACCGCAGGCTTCCGCAAGCCCAGGCGGAGATCCGGGAGCTGCGCGGACGGGTGGAGGAGCTGACCCGACTGCTGGAGCAGGCGCCGCCGGAGACGGCGCAGGAGGACGAGCCCGCCGAATCTGCCGAGCCCGCCGCACCCGCCGACGAGGCGGAGCAGGCGCCCGAGCCCGGGCCGCTGACCCGGCAGGCGCCGCCGGCCCCGGCCGCGGCGAGCGCCGCGGCGGCCGTCTCCACCGCCCTCATCCGGCGGCTGGAGCGCGAGCTGGGAGAGGTCACGGCCCGCCTGGCCGCCCTGGAACAGCAGGTGGCCGCGGCCCGCTCCGCCGAGGCCGCCCGGGCGGACGCACTGGATGAGCTGGAGCAGGCGGTCGCCACCCTGTACCGGGAGATGATCGAGCGCCTGGAGCGGGAGGGCGGCCTGGTGCGGGGCCGGCTGTCGGCCGCGGAAGAGGCGCTGGAGCCGGTGCTCACCACCGCCTATGAGCGCTGCGTGCGCGAGATCGGGCTGCGGGTGCGCGCCAAGGAGTCCACCGGGACGAGCCCATGGCGGACCGGCTATCTGCTGACGGGGCGGGAGCCGGCCGGGGAGGTGGCCGCGCGCCTGGCGGCGCAGGCCCGGGCGCTGCCGGGTGATGAGACGAGCGCTCCGCTGCACGCGCTGCTGACCGAGCTGTCCCGGCTGCAGGGCACCGGGGCGGCGCAGATCGGGGCGTTCACCGCCGTGCGCGTCCACGACGCGCTGATCTGCGGGCTGCTGGAGGAGGAGCCCGACAGGGCCGACCCGGCGGAGCTGGCGGCCCGCCTGGAGGGGAGCGCCACGACGGTGCGCTGGGAGCCGGAACTGTTCCCCGCCCTCGACTAGGCCCCCCGCCTCTCGGCCGGGCCTGCGGCGGTCACGGCCACAGCATGCGGATCGACGCCCGTCCCGTGGTCGCGTCCTCCTCCACCAGGAAGCCCAGCGGGCACCAAGGCCGCCGGGCCGCGTCCACATACAGCACCAGCGCGAGCCCCAGCGCCGGGTCGATGTAGCCGACATGGCGCAGGGCGCGCAGCTCCGCCCGGGTCTGCGGCCACGACTCCGGCCGGGCCGGGTCATACAGCGCCCACGTCACGGTCCGGCAGGCGTGCCGCCACAGCGAACCGGCGGTGACCACCCGCCGGCCCGTCCGGCTCACATCGGCGACGATCACCACTCCGGCATCGGGCCCGCCGTCCGGCGCCGCCACCGCGGCATCGGTGCGGTCGGCGGGGTCGCGATCGGGTTGCGCCGGCCCGCCGAACGGCCGGTACAGCGACTGCGGGTTGAGCGTGTCGATCACCAGCACGCCGTGGTGACGCTGCCGGAACCCCGAGGGGGCCGCCCGGCCCGCTTCCACGCCCAGCGCCGTCCATCCGGGTTCACGGCGGTCCGCGGCGCCGTATGCGGGATCGCCGAGGAGGCGCCCGGCACCGGCGGAGCGCGTGCTCAGATCGAGCACCAGGCCCTGCTCGCCGGTCCAGACCGGGAAGGGCGCCCCGCCGTCGCCGCCGGAGGGCAGGAAGACCGCGCCGAGCAGCTCCCCGATCCGGCCGATCAGCGCCGCGGCCACGCCCAGCCCGGGGAAGGCCCCGTCGGCGACGACCAGCATGGCCTTCCAGGTGACGGTGGCGGCGAACGACCGGATGAACTCGCCCGGCAGCAGCGGGTCAAGCCCGCTCTCCGCCTCCGCCGGGGTCACCTGCTTCGGCGTCTGCGCGGTGGGCTCGGCCGACAGCCCGCGCAACGGCGCATACGGGCCGGGTTCTGACGGCTCGGCTTCCGGCGCCGTCCCGGCGGGCTCGGTGGACGGGCCCCCGGGCGATGCCGGATCGGAGACCTCGTCCGAAGGCCCGGCCTCCGACCCATGCGGCGGCGCATCCGAACGAGGTTCCGGGCTCGTCTCAACGGGCTCGGCGGACAGGCCCCGCGAAGGCACCGGCGAACCCGGCTCCGAGGTCCCCCTGGAGAGCCCGGCGGACAGGTTCCCAGGCGATGCCGGGCCGGAGGCCTCGCCCGAGGAGCCGGTCTCCGACCCATGCGGCGGCGTGTGGGAGTGGCGCCTTGGGGCCTCCTCCGGGGAGGTCGCAGCGGGCTCGGGGGACGATTCCAGCCAGTCCTGCAACGGCGAGGAGGCGTGGAGCTGCGACAAGTCCCGATCGTCCAGGGGGCCGGGCTCGGCGGGGCGCTCCGGCGGCGGTGAAGGCGGGGAGTCGCCGGTCACCGGTGCCCAGTCCTGTGCCGCCTCGGGAGGGGCGGAGGCGTCCGGCGCGGCGGACGCCCGCGGGGTTCCCTGAGCGGTCGTCTCGGAGGTCGGTTCGGGACGCTTGGGGCGCGGGGGGCCGTCCATGGTGTCGATCGTCGGGCCGATCGATCGTCTGTGGCAAGTCAGCCGGTCGAAGCGGGTCACGAAGTCGGCCGTGAGCGGGGCGGCCGGGCCGCATGAGCCCTTCTAAGACCGCCGGCATGCCGGTGGTCTCCGGCCTGCCGGTCCGGCGGGACCCCCGTCGCCGAGGGGGGGTTTTACCTGGTGTGATGCACGGCACGGGATTCTCTTGTCCGCTGATGGAACCCTTTTACCCGTCTGCGGCGTCCTATTAGGCAGAACTGAAAGACACGAGCGACCGCGTCCCGACCGCAAGCGGCTCGCGGCTCCCGGCCCGCGGGACCGCCCTTCATCGGCCGCCGCGCGGCGCTCATCCGGCCTCCCGCCCCGGTGAGGCCGACGACCCTCCCGCGCCGGCTCCATCCCGCGTGCTCGAAAGCCGGTTTCGAACCCGTGGGCTGGGCAGGACGTACATCACGACGAAGGCGACGTACGTCAGGGAGCTCACCACTTCCCCGGCAGGCGCCCGGGGCGGAACCCCGCCCGGGTTCCCAGGACCACATCCAAGCAAGGGGGCGGAAGGGGACCGCCCAGTGATCAGCGATACAGGAGCGATGATGGCCGCAGTCGCCGAGCCGCGCGAGGATCGCCTTGCGCGTTATGAGCGCGACGTGCTTCCGTACACCGACCCGCTCTATGCCAGCGCCGTGCGCATGACCCGCAACACCGCGGACGCCGAGGACCTGGTGCAGGAGACCCTGGCCAAGGCGTACGTGAACTTCCACCAGTTCAAGGAAGGCACGAACCTCAAGGCCTGGCTGCATCGCATCCTCACCAACAACTTCATCAACTCCTACCGCAAGAAGCAGCGGGAGCCGCAGCGCGCCGGCCAGGACGAGATCGAAGAGTGGCAGCTGGCCCGCAGCGCCTCCCACTCGCCCGGGTTCCGCTCGGCCGAGGCCGAGGCGCTGGACCGCATGCCCGACTCCGCCGTGGTGGCCGCGCTGCGGGAGCTGCCGCGGGAGTTCCGGGACGCCGTGTACCTGGCCGATGTGGAGGGCTACTCCTACAAGGAGATCGCCGAGATGATGGGCACTCCGCTCGGCACCGTGATGTCGCGGCTGCACCGCGGCCGCAAGCAGCTGCGCGAATCCCTGGCCGACTACCGCCGTCCCGCGCTGGCCGCCTGAGCCGGCGCACCACCGACCCCCAACGACCTAAGGTGACGCTCTCGATACATTGGGTGACGACCATTGTTCGTCCACCCTCGGGGAGCGTCGATGTCCCACCTGATCGCCACTGTCGTCACCGGCGCGGCGCTGGCCGTGCTGCCGCCCGCGGGGAGCGCGCCGGAGGCCGATCCGGCGCAACACGGCCGCCCGGCCGCGGCCGGGACGGCGCTCCGGCTGACCGTCAGCCACCCGGAGGCCGCCGCCGCCACTCCCCGCTCCGTCACGCTGTCGTGCGACCCGCCCGGCGGCAGCCATCCGCGTGCCGCGCAGGCGTGCGCCGACCTGGACCGCTCGGGCGGCCGGATCGTCCGGGAGCGGGAGGAGGCGATCTGCACCACCGAGTACCGGCCGGTGACGGCCCGGGCCACCGGGATGTGGCGGGGACGCCCGGTCACGTTCGTCCGCACGTTCCCCAACCCGTGCGTGATGGCCGCCCGCACCGGCGCGATCTTCCGCTTCTGAGGCCCGCGGGCCGCCCGGCCCCGTCCGGACTGGGACGGCGGGTCACAAAACGATAACGTGGGTCACATGTCCACTTCGGACACCGTCATCACCGACGAACTGGCGATCGAGATCGCCCGGCTCGGCATGGTCCGCGAATCGTCCGATGTGGCGACCTTGCACCGGGTCACCCAGCTGGCCTCCCGGGCGGTGGCCGGCTGCGCGGGCGCCACCAGCCTGCGCTGGGCGCTGGACGAGTCGCCCGAGCCGCTGGTGGCCGCCAGCAGCCATCCCGACCTGGCGGAACTGGTGGACCTGCAACTGGCCCGCCGCGAAGGGCCGCTCTTTGACGCGGTGCGCGACCGCCGCCCGGTCGGCTGCGACGACACCCTCGCCGAGACCCGCTGGCCCGGCCACGTGGCCGCCATGCTGCGGCGGGGGGTGCGCTGCTTCATCACCACCGTGCTGGAGTACGAGCAGGTGCTGGTCACCTTGACCGTCTACGGGGTGGTGCCGGGGGCGCTCGACCCCAGCCGGCAGGCCCTGGCCTCGCTGCTGCTGGCCCAAGGCGGCGCTGCGGTCTCCAACACCCGCCAGTTCGGCGACGTGCACCGCACCGCCGTCCAGCTCCAGCAGGCGGTGGAGGCGCGGGCGGTGGTCGACCAGGCCAAGGGCATCTTGATGCACGCGCTGGGCTGCGACGCCGAGCGGGCCTTCGCCGAATTGCGCCGCATCTCACAGACCCGCCACGTCAAGCTGACCGCCATCGCCCAGCGCATCGTCTCCGGCCAGGGACTTTCCGAAGTCCCGCCACCCGGCCGCGACGACGGGCAAGGCGGCTGAAGGGCTTTCGGGCAAAAGGCGCCGACGTTCATCGCCGCGCAGCACCCCACCCCCCGGAATAAGCTGCGCTCATCAGCCCGTACAACGGGACTCGGGGTACGCGGCGCCGAACAGGTGAGCGGCGTAGGGAGCGATGCATGCCGGAACAGCTCGAACCGGGCGTCCTCATGCGTGAGATCAGCGACCTGGAGGAGCGGATCGGGGAGCTGCGGCAGGCCGCGGCCATGCCCGACCCGGACCTGCGGGCCACGCTGGAGGCCGCCCTGGTGGAGCTGGAACTGGCCCTGGCCGCGCTGCGCACGCTGGGCACCGGCCAGTCCGCCGGCGACGGCCGCATCAGCGCCGCCGAGTCCGAGCGGCGGGTGCTGCGCACCGTCTTCCAGGACGCCCCGGTGCCCTTGTTCCTGCTGGACCGCGACGGCAGCGTGCGGCGGGTCAACCGGCAGGCCGCCACACTGCTGGGCACCTCCCCCGGCTATGTCTCCGGCAAGCCCTTCAGCGTCTTTTGCGACCTGCCCGGCCGGGCGGCGCTGCGCTCCCAGCTGGCCGCGGTGGTGCGCACCGGCCGCCGCCGCCAGGCCCACGTCCGCTTCCTGAGCCGCGGCAAGCCCGTCGAGGCCGTGGTGACGCTGGCCAGGGTGTGGATCCGGGGAGAGCCCGAACCGATGGTGGTGGCCGCGGCCGGTCCCGTCCCCGGCCAGGCGCCCGTCCCCGACCGGCCGCCGCCGCAGCGGGCCGAGGACGAGGCCGTCGCCACCGTGGTGCACCGCATGGACGTGCTGGCCACCGCCAGCGAGATGCTGCTGAGCGAGCCGCTGTTCAACGAGCAGGTGGCGATCCGCCGCTGCGCCCGGCTGCTGGCCGCCGAACTGGCCGACTGGGTGCTCATCGACGTGGCCCCCGACACCGCCTCCGGGCACGCCCCCGAGGCCCCCGAGCTGCGCCGCCAGGTGGTGGTGGGACCGGGCGGGGAACGGGCCGCCGAGCTGACCCACGCGCTGGAGGAGCTGGACCCGCTGCCCGGCACCCTGCCGCACTCGGTGTTCACCGGCCGCCAGGGCGCCCTGCACCCGCACGTCGCCGAGCTGTCGATGCTGGGCGAGCTGCCCGACGGCAGCCCGGTGTGCGGGGCGATCAGCGCGGCCACCGTGGTGTGCGTGCCGATCGAGGACGGGCAGCGCTGCCTGGGCGCCATCACCGTCACCGGCAGCGGCGAGCACGGCCCGTTCGACCTGATGGACCTGGGGGTCCTGCAGCGGCTGGGCCGCTACCTGGGGCTGGTGGTGCGGGCCGCCCGGCTGTACCGGCACCGCTCGCAGGTCGCCGCGTCGCTGCAGAACAGCCTGCTGCCCAAGGCGCTGCCGGCCATCCCCGGCGTGGAGGTGGACGCCCGCTACCTGACCGCCACCCGCGGCGGGGAGATCGGCGGCGACTTCTACGACGTGTTCGAGACCGCCACCGGCTGGGGCTTCGTCCTCGGGGACGTGTGCGGCAAGGGCGAGGAGGCCGCCGCGGTCACCGCCGCCGCCCGGCACGGGGTGCGGCTGCTGTCGCGGTGGAAGACCGAGCCGGCCGAGGTGCTGAGCATGGTCAACGCGGCGCTGCTGAACGAGGACCGCTTCGTCACCGCGGTGCTGGCCGGGCTGGAGGTGCTCGACAGCGGCATCCGCCTGACCTTGAGCACCGCCGGCCACCCTCCGGCGATCGTGGTCCGCCAGGACGGCATGATCCGCACCACCAGCGGCGGCGGGGTCCCGATGGGGTTGTTCGAGGACTTCGAACCGGCCATCGAGTCCATCGAGCTGGCCGCCGGCGACACGGTGTTCCTGTACTCGGACGGCGTGGTGGACGCCTGCGACATGAAGCGCGAGCGCTTCGGCCACGAGCGGCTGATCGAAACCCTGGCCGCCGCCGCCGGCCAGCCGGTCCGCGAGATGCTGCTGGCCGTGGAACGCGCCCTGATGGACTTCTGCGACGGCGACCTGGGCGACGATGTGTCGATCCTGGCGCTGCGCGTCCTGCCGCAGGCCCTCAACTGACGGCCGGGACCGCCGCGGGCGGCCCCGGCCGTGCGTGCGTCTTCGTCAGTACGCCTTGCCGAAGATCAGGCGCTTGCCGTAGGGGGAGGGACGGCCGCACTTGACGCAGTCGCCCTGCTCGGCCGGGCCGTCGGCGGGGATGCAGCGGGGCGTGGCGGCGGTGTCGGCCTTGATGTCGTCCTCGCACTCGGTGCGCCCGCAGTGGAAGGCCAGCGCCCAGCCGCCGGAGACCTGGGCGCCGAAGTCGTCCCAGCTGTCCACCGCCCGGGTGTGCTCGTTGCGGAACGCCTCGGCGCGGGCCAGCAGGAACGCCTGGAAGTCGGCCAGGATCTGCGGCAGCTCTTCCGGCAGCCGCGCCAGCGGGATGGTCTCCTTGCCCTGCCCCTCGGCGGTGGGCAGGCGGCGGGCCAGCGTGCCCACCCCGTCGGCCAGGTCGCGCGGCCCGATCTCGATGCGGATCGGCACCCCGCGCATCTCCCAGTCGTTGAACTTGAAGCCGGGCGACAGCTGCGGGCGGTTGTCGTCCACGTGCACCCGGATGCCCATCGACTTGATCGCCGCGCCCAGCCGGCGGGCCTCGGCGGCGGTGGCCTCGCCCTGCTCCTTGCGGCCGATCGGCACGATCACCACCTGGTAGGGCGCCAGCCGCGGCGGCAGCACCAGGCCCTTGTCGTCGCCGTGGGTCATGATCACCCCGCCGATCATGCGGGTGCTCATGCCCCAGGACGTGGTGTGGGCGAGCTGGAGCCGCCCCTCCTCGTCCTGGTACTGGATCTCGAACGCCTTGGCGAAGTTGGTGCCCAGGTAGTGGGACGTGCCGGCCTGCAGGGCGCGGCCGTCGCGCATCATGGCCTCGATCGTGAAGGTGCGCACGGCGCCGGCGAAGCGCTCGCCGGGGGTCTTCTCCCCCGCCACCACCGGCATGGCCGCCAGCTCCCGCGCCACCGCGGCGTAGGTGTCCAGCGCCCACTCGGTCTCGCGCATGGCGTCGGCCTCGTCGATGTGGGCGGTGTGGCCCTCCTGCCACAGGAACTCGGTGGTGCGCAGGAACATCCGCGGCCGCAGCTCCCAGCGCACCACGTTGGCCCACTGGTTGAGCAGCAGCGGCAGGTCGCGGTGGGAGTCGATCCACTTGGCCATGTACTCGCCGATGACCGTCTCGGAGGTGGGCCGCACCACCAGCGGCTCCTCCAGCTCCTTGCCGCCGGCGACGGTGACCACGGCCAGCTCGGGAGAGAAGCCCTCGACGTGCTCGGCCTCGCGCCGCAGGTACGACTCGGGGATGAACATCGGGAAGCAGGCGTTGTCGTGCCCGGCCTCCTTGATCCGCCGGTCCAGGTCGGCCTGGAGCAGCTCCCAGATCCGGTACCCGTAGGGGCGGATGACCATCGTCCCGCGCACCGGTCCGCGGTCCACGAGCTGCGCCTTGACGACGACCTCGTTGTACCAGGCGGAGAAATCCTCGCTCTGCGGCGTCACACCTTCACGACTCACGCAGACGAGGGTACTCACTTCCCGCCCCGCCGCAGGCGCGGACGCCGCCACTGCGCCCTGATCCGGCCGTGCCCGGCCCTTCGCGGGCTCAGATGCGGCGCTGTTCGGTGTGGATGCCGATGGCTCGGGCGATCTCGCCGACGTTGTGGAACTGGCGGTCCTTGGGCAGGCCGGTCATCGCGACGATCATGTTGTCGGGGGCGTGGTTGCGCTCCAGGAACGTCAGGATCCGGCCCCGGTCGGTGGGGTACTCCAGAGGCGCCAGCACCTGGGCGATCTCCGAGCGCCACTCCACCTCGCGGGCGGTCATGTCAGGAGCGCCGCCGCGGCGCTCGGGCGGCATCTGGGCCGACCCGCGGGGCGTGTCGGCCGGTTCGGGCTGCTTCCACTCCTCGGCGTGAGTGGAGCCGCCGCCGCGGACCATTCCCTCGGTCTCGTGCTTGAGTTCCTCGTCTGCATGCGGGCCATGCTTGGCGCTGTCACGGGGCATGAGCCGTGTCCCCCTCGGTTGACGGTCCGGCCCTGCGGGGGACGGGGCGGGACCTGGGCGTGGAAGTCGAAAGAGCCCGGCCGGGCCGCGTCATGAGGACAGGGTCCTGGCCCGCGCGCCGGAACGCAGCCGCTCGGGATGGATCTCGCGGCCGGGGTGGCGGCGGATGTACTCGGCCTCCAGCTCGGCCGTGCGCCGGGTGTGCTCGGCCAGCGCGTGGTCGGAGCCGTGCCGCAGCGTGTCCATCCGCGTGATGTAGAGCCTGCCCAGCTCGCGCATCAGATCGGCTTCGCTGAGCGCCGCGGGTTCGACGCCTATCGCCATGGAGCCTCCCTCACCGGAACACCGACTGGATTGCAAAACACCCCTACCCACCTGCCGGTGGGCAAACGTCCCGGACGCACATGAAGGCGGCCGGCCGGCGGCCCGGGCGCGGTCACCGGGGCGGACGCCCAAAGGAGCGGCATCCCCGCGGAACCGGCACGAGCGGGGCGGAATCGTCAGAGATCACGAATCAGTGGTCACCTGGGGGTGAAAGTCCACTCCTCCTCGGCGTCTGCAATAGGCTTCGGCCCATGAGTCACCCGGATCGGGTCGGTCCCCCGGGTGGCGAGTCGGTAGACACGATCGCGGAGCCCCCTGCCTTGGCTGGAAAGAGCGCCGAGTCCCTGGCCGAATTCGCCGCCCGCCACGGACTGACGCAGAGCGCGGCGCGCCCCCCGCTGCGCACCTACGTGCGGGAGTTGTGGCAGCGGCGCACGTTCATCTGGACCTTCGCCTCCGCCAAGAGCATGTCGATGTACACCTCGTCCCGGCTGGGACAGGTGTGGCAGGTGCTGACGCCGCTGCTGAACGCGGCCGTCTACTACCTGGTCTTCGGCCTGCTGCTGGGCGTCAACAAGGGCGTCACCAACTACACGGCCTTCCTGATCACCGGGGTGTTCGTCTTCACCTTCACCCAGCGGTCGCTGACCGCCGGGGCCCGGTCGATCGGCAACAACCTGTCGCTGATCCGCGCGCTGCACTTCCCGCGCGCCTCGCTGCCGTTCGCGCACGTGCTGGTGGAGCTGCAGCAGCTGCTGATCTCCATGGCCGTGCTGGCGGTGATCGTGCTGGCCACCGGCGAGCCGATCACCTGGCGCTGGCTGCTGCTGGTGCCGGCGCTGGCGCTGCAGCTGATCTTCAACATGGGGATCAGCCTGGCGATCGCGCGGGTGGGCGCCTTCGTCCGCGACATTCAGCAGCTGCTGCCGTTCATCACGCGGGCGTGGCTGTACTTCTCGGGCATCTTCTTCATGACGGCGAGCCTGGCCGAGCGCGACACCCTGCGGGACTACCCGTGGGTGGGCGACCTGCTGCAGGCCAACCCGGCGTCGGTGTACATCGAGCTGGTGCGCATCGCCCTGATCGACAGCTACCGGGGGGACCTGGCCGCCTACGGCTGGGGATACGCCCATCTGTGGTGGTACGCACTGGCGTGGGCGCTGGTCGCCTTCATCGGGGGCTTTTGGTACTTCTACCGCGCGGAGGCGAGGTACGGCCGTGGCTAAGGTCAAGGAGATGACTCGGGTGACCGAATCCCCACCCCCGGTGGTCATCGACTACACCCGCGAGCCGATCGTGGTGGTGGACAACCTGCACGTCATCTACCGGGTCTACGGCGGTGGAGGCGGCAAGGGCACCGCCGCGACCGCGCTGATGCGGATTCTGCGGCGTCAGAACCGCCCGCAGATGAAGGAGGTCCACGCCGTCCGCGGGGTGTCCTTCGTGGCCTACCGGGGCGATGCGATCGGCGTGATCGGCACCAACGGCTCGGGCAAGTCCACCCTGCTGAAGGCGATCGCCGGGCTGCTGCCCCCGGCCCGCGGCGCCGTCTACACTCAGGGCCGGCCGTCCCTGCTGGGCGTCAACGCCGCCCTGATGCGGGACCTGTCGGGCGAGCGCAACATCATCCTGGGCTGCCTGGCGATGGGGCTGAGCCCGGAGGAGACGCGGGCCAAGTACGACGAGATCGTCAAGTTCGCCGATCTCAAGCCCGGCTTCATCCACTACCCGATGTCGGCCTACTCCTCGGGCATGGGCGCCCGGCTGCGCTTTGCCATCGCCGCCGCCCGCACCCACGATGTGCTCCTCATCGACGAGGCGCTGGCCACCGGGGACGCCAAGTTCCGCAAGCGCAGCAAGGCCAAGATCAACGAGCTGCGGCGGGACGCCGGCGCGGTGTTCCTGGTCGCCCACAACCTCGACCAGGTCGAGGAGACCTGCAACCGGGTGATCTGGCTGGACGAGGGCAAGATCCGCATGGACGGCGACCCCAAGGAAGTCATCGCCGCCTACAACGAGGCGATTGGTAAATAAGCAGTGGGCCTTTTCCGACACGCCGTCCCCGCGCGCCGGGACGGGCGGGTCGCGGTCGGGGACGATGCTGTGACCTGATGCGGCACAGGATCGGGCACCGCCCGCACCCCGGCGTGCAAGGCCCTGTGCCGGAGGAGGCCCGAGTACCGACGCGCCCAGCTACAGGAGGTCCGTATGCCCGGGAAGCCGCCGCTTCCGCACGAGTACTTGCCACAGGTGCCGTCGTTCACCGTGACCAGCGACGACATCGCCGACGGCGAGCGGCTGGACGACAAGCACGTCTTCAACGACTGGGGTTTCTCCGGGGGCAACGTCTCCCCGCACCTGCGCTGGGAGGGCTTCCCGGAGGAGACCAAGAGCTTCGCGGTGACCTGCTATGACCCCGACGCCCCGACCGGCAGCGGGTTCTGGCACTGGCTGATGTTCGACATCCCGGCGAACGTGACCGAGCTGCCTTCGGGCGCGGGGGCCGCCGACTCCAAGTTCGGCGTCCAGTCCCGCAACGACTACGGGATCAAGGCCTACGGCGGCGCGGCCCCGCCGCCCGGCACCCCGCACCGGTACGTGTTCACCGTGCACGCCCTGGACGTGGAGTCGCTGGGCATCGACTCGGACATGATGCCGGGGGCGGTGGGCTTCAACATCACCGCGCACACCCTGGCGCGGGCGTCCATCGTGCCGATCTACGAGTCGTCCTGAGCGGTCTGGAAGGCTCCCAGGGCGCGCCGTAAAGAGGCGCGCCCGTGCGGCCCCGCCGCGCCGAGCGCGGCGGGGCCGAGCCGTTTTCAGCGGCGGTCGGGCACGGCCATGTCCTCGAAGGGGAAGCGGTCGGCGAAGGCGGGCTTGAGGTCGTCCAGCCACACCGCCGCCGGGTCGTACTTGGCGAAGAACGGCCGGCCCACCAGGTCGGAGTCGCGGCACTGGATGAAGTGCAGCGCGAAGACCTTCTCCCCGGCGAGCTCCAGCACGCCGTCCACGCAGACCTTGCCGGGGGTGGCCGACATCGACGGCCCGCGCACGGTGCGCGCCAGGCCGGAGACGTGCCGGTAGGCGTCGCGGAAGATCTCATAGGCCCGCCCCAGCGGCACCGCGAAGTAGTCGCGGGGGCCGGTGTCGCGCTCGACGAACATGTAGTAGGGCACCATGCCCATCCGGGTCTGGGTGCGCCACATGGTCTCCCAGACCTTGGGGTCGTCGTTGATGGAGCGGATCAGCGGGGCCTGGGTGCGGATCACCGCGCCGGTGCCGCGGATGCGGCGCACCGCCTCGCGCACCATCGCCGGCTCCAGCTCGCGCGGGTGGGAGAAGTGCGCCATGAACGCCAGGCTCTTGCCGGCGTTGACGACCTGCTCGAACAGGCGCAGCATGGCGTCGGCGTCGGGGTCGGTGACGAACTTCTGCGGCCAGTAGGCCAGCGACTTGGTGCCGATCCGGATGGACTCGATCTGCTCCAGTTCCAGCAGCGGCTCCACGTAGCGGCGCAGCACCGGCTCGCCCATGATCATCGCGTCCCCGCCGGTGAACAGCACGTTGGTCACGCGGGGGTGGGCGACCAGGTAGTCGCGCAGCTGCAGGGCGTCGTCGCCGGCCAGCTTCAGGTCCGGCTCCCCGACGAACTGGGCCCAGCGGAAACAGTAGGTGCAGTAGGCGTGGCAGGTCTGGCCCTGTTTGGGGAAGTAGAGCACGGTCTCGTCGTACTTGTGCTGCATCCCCGGTACCACGCCGTCTCCGAAGCTAGGGACGTTGAGCTCCAGCTGACCGGCCGGGTGCGGGTTCAGCCGCATCCGCACCCGGTGCGCGGCGGCCTCGATCTCCTGGCGCGGGGCCTGGCGGCGCAGCAGGCCGGCGATGTGCGCGACATCGTCGGCCGGGAGCATGTCCTCCTGCGGGAAGACCAGGCGGTAGATCGGATCGTCGGGAGCGGCGGACCAGTCGATGAGCTCTTCGACCACGTAGCTGTTGGTCCGGAACGGCAGCACTGTGGCGACCGCCCGGATCGCCAGGCGCTGGTCCGCCGACAGCCCGGCACGCGCGGTGAGCTCGTCCAGGTGCTTGGCGGTGTAGGCGCGGAACTTGCGGCCGGTGGATCGCACAGCAGGTGGCGCCGCGTCATTGACCAAGGTCACGTGGCTGTACTCCTTGTGATCGTGGGGGAGAGAGCACGGGAATTTGCTCCCCCGTTATCGGGGTATAGATACCCTCCCCTTCACGCAAAGATACTGAACTTCCTGAACATACCGGTACTTATAGGTATAAACCGGTTAACAAGCTGTTCGTGACGCTCTGTGGTCACGCCGCCGAAACCCCACCGGAGCGCGAGCCGGCCTTCCTATCCTGAGCACCGGAAAGATCCGCACCATCGCCGAGTGGGGGGCCGATGGACCGGGACGCGCTGGAGGGCGGGACGTTCGTCGATCTGTCCGGCGAGCGGCTCCACCTGGTGCAGTCCGGCCCGCCCGGCGCCCCCGTGGTGCTGCTGACCTCCGGGCTGGGCGGCGCCTGGTTCGACTGGCAGCCGGTGATCGAGGAACTGGCCGGCTACCGGGTGGTGTGCTTCGACCGCCCCGGAACGGGGCTGAGCCCGCCCGCCCTCAGCCGTCCCAGCCTGCGCCGCGAGGTCCGGCTGCTGGCGGCGCTGGCCGACTGGGCCGGGCCGCCGGTGACGGTGGTGGCCCACTCCATGGCCGGGTTCCAGGCCGAGGCGCTGGCGCGCATCCACCCCGAGCTGGTGCGCGGGCTGGTGCTGGCCGACCCCAGCTACGAGGACTCCACCTGGTCGGACGTGCGGATCGCCGCGGCGGTGCAGCCGGCCCTCTACCTGGCCGGGCGGGCCTTCGGGCTCACCGGCATCCCCTGGCTGGCCGCCCCGCACGTCCGCCGCTCGCTGCTGCGGTTCACCAGCCGCCGCAAACCCCCGGTGCCGGACGGGACGGTGCGCGCGGTGTACGGGCGCGGCACGGTGCTGGGCACCCTGCTGGCCGAGAACGCCGCCTACCGCGAGATGGCCGCCGACGTGCTGGCGCTGCGCAAACGGCTGCCGTTCCCGCCGATCCCGCTGGTGGTGCTGACCGCGCTGGCCGACATCACCGACCCGCAGAAGGCGGCGAGCTGGAGCGCCGGCCACCGGGAACTGGCCGCGATGAGCCCCCACGGGCGGCAGCTGGACCTGCCGGACTCCCTGCACCTGGTGCAGCTCGACCGGCCCGACGCCATCGCCGAGGCCGTCACCGGCATCGTCACCGGCGCCCTGGAGCGGGCCGGGCAGCCGGCGTGAGCAAAGGCGGGCGCCGGCATGGCGACGGCCAATTCCCAGGAAAGCCCGCATGCCGCGGCGGATGATCGGAGATCCGGCGGGTGATCTTACCCAGTGTGAAAGTGCTCATAGGTGCGGTCACCGCCGCGATCGTCCTCGGCGCGGCGGGCGTGACCGCCTATTTCGCGTTCTTCGACGGCCCCAAGCCGCGCTATGAGACCCAGGCGGCGCTGCGCTCCGCCCTGCCCGTCATGGCCGCCGCCGAGCTGCAGGCCCGGGGACACCCCCTCAGCGGCCCGCTGACGTGCACCGACCTGCCCGGCTGGAACAAGCACAAGCTGCGGGTGCGCTGCTCGGGCACCACCGCCGCCCGCAAGCCGGTGCAGGTGATCGGGGCGGTCGAGCACGCCGCGGCCCGGGAGTACTTCACCATCCTGATCGACGGACGCCCGCTGGTGCAGAACGCGCCGTGCCTGGGCGCCGACTGCCGTGCCGGCGGCTGAGAACGGCGCGGGCCGGGCCGTCCCGGGCGCAACGGCCCGGCCCCACGTGCTCAGGCACCGCGCGCGGTGACCTAACATGCGGTGAGCCTCTTTCGGTGAGTCACCCCCACTCCCCCGCCGCCTTCCGCGGCGATCGACCTTGGAGCCCGTGTTGATGACCCGCGATGACACGGGCGGGCGCCCCCGTCCCGTGGTGATCGACACCATGGGCGGCGATCACGCGCCCGAAGAGATCGTCGCCGGTGCGGTGGCCGCGGTGCGCGAGCACGGCGTCCGGCTGGTGCTGGTCGGGCAGGCCCCCCGGGTGCGCGCCGAGCTGGAACGCCACGGCGTGACCGGCGAGATCCCCATCGTGCACGCCGAGGAGGCGCTGGCGATGGACGAGGGCGCGCTGGCCAGCTGGCGCAAGCCCCGCTCCTCGGTGGCGGTGGCCTGCCATCTGATCAAGACCGGGCGGGCCTCGGCGCTGGTGTCGGCCGGCACCACCGCCGGGGTGGTGGCCACCGCCCGGCTGCGGCTCAAGGCCCAGCAGGGGGTGCTGCGCCCGGCCATCGCGGTGCTGCTGCCGACCCGGCCCCGCCCCACCGTGCTGCTGGACTCCGGGGCCAGCGTGGACGTCAAACCCGAGGTGCTGGTGCAGTTCGCCGCGCTGGGCACCGCGTACGCCCAGGTCGCGCTCGGCGTGCCGCGGCCCCGGGTGGGGCTGCTGAACATCGGATCGGAGCCGGGCAAGGGCAACAAGGCCGTCCGGCGCGCCTATGAGCTGCTGTCCTCCGGCCACCACGGCATCGAGTTCGCCGGCAACATCGAAGGCGGCGACCTGCTGACCGGCGCGGTGGACGTGGTGGTGTGCGACGGCTTCACCGGCAACGTGGCGCTGAAGACCATGGAGGGCGCGGTCCGCATGGCCATGGCCGAGCTGCAGCAGACCATCCGCTCCTCCGCCACCGCCAAGCTGGGCGCCCTGCTGCAGCGCCGCCGCCTGCAGGCGCTCAAGGCCCGGCTGGACTCCGAAACCTACGGCGGCGGGGTGCTGCTGGGGCTGAACGGCACCGTGGTCATCGCCCACGGCGCCTCCCAGGCCCGCGCGATCACCTCGGCCTGCCTGCTGGCCCAGGACCTGGCCGCCGGGCGCATCGTGGAGCGGATCCGCGACCAGATCGCCGCCACGCGCACCTCCCGCTTCGGGTGGCGCCACGGCGACAAGAGCGACCGGGAGACCAGGCCGGAGCAGGAGCCGCCCGCCCCGCCGGAGCAGGAGGCCGGACGCGACCTGCCGCCCCCGCCCTGAGACGCCCCGCGTCCGAACAAGGCGGAACCGGAAACCTCCGGCACCCGGGCCGGGCTCACTGGATGTAGCCCTCGACCTGGCCGGCGGGCCGGATGCCGGCCTCGTCGGGGTTCTCCCCGGCCCTGGCCTTGGCCCGCCGCTGCCGCAGCAGGTCCCAGCACTGGTCGAGGGCGACCTCCAGTTGCCGCAGGCGCCGCTGCTCCTGGGCCTGGCTCAGCTCGCCCCGCTCGTACATCTCGCGCAGCCGGCGCTCCTCGTCCACGAAATCGCCGATCCGCGCCAGGATCTCCCGCTCGTCCATGTTCTTCCCCCACTGCCGGGGCCGCCGGCGGCGCCGGCCGCCCCACCGCGGCCGGCCGTCCCCGACGGCCGTGAGCCGCAGGGTTCCATTCCACGGCCGGCCGCGGCCTAACGGGACGCTCACATGCCGAGCGGGTGCCAGACCGTCTTGGTCTCCAGGAAGGCGGTCATCCGGGCCGTTCCCGGATCGGCGTGCCAGTCGGTCTCCCCGGCGTCCGGACGCAGCACGCGCTTGAGATTCCCGGCGGCGGCCTCCTCCAGCGGCCCCGCCTGCTCCGGCGGCGCCCCCGTCAGGTCGATGGCGTTGACGTCCATGTGCGCGGCCAGGCAGGGCGCCAGCTCGGCGCGCCGGCCGGTGAGCACGTTGACCACGCCGCCGGGCAGGTCACTGGTGGCCAGCACCTCGGCGAACGTGATCGCCGGCAGCGGGGCGGGCTCGGAGGCGACCACCACGCAGGTGTTGCCGGACACGATCACCGGGGCGATCACCGACACCAGCCCCAGCAGCGGCGAGTCCGGCGCCACGATCGCCACCACCCCGGTGGGGTCGGGGGCGGAGAAGCTGAAGAACGGCCCGGCGACGGGGTTGACCGACCCGGTGACGGCGGCGAGCTTGTCGGCCCAGCCCGCATACCAGACCCACCGGTCGATGGCGGCGTCCACCTCGGCGACGGCGGCGTCTTCCGCCAGCCCGGCCTGGCGCAGCTCGGCGATGAACTGGGCGCGCCGCCCCTCCAGCATCTCGGCGATCCGGTAGAGGATCTGCCCGCGGTTGTAGGGGGTGCGCGCCGACCAGCCGGGGAACGCCTTGCGCGCGGCGCTGACGGCGTCCCGGGCGTCCTTGCGGGAGGCCTGGCAGGCGTTGGCCAGGAACTCGCCGCCGGCATCGGTGACCACGTACGTCCTGCCCGACTCCGAACGGGGGAAGGCGCCCCCGATGAACAGCTTGTAGGTCTTGCGCACCGCCAGCCGCGCCGGTTCAGACATCGAGGTAGGCCTCCAGTCCGTGACGGCCGCCCTCGCGGCCGAAACCCGACTCCTTGTAGCCGCCGAACGGGGCGGCCGGGTCGAACTTGTTGAAGGTGTTGGCCCACACCACCCCGGCGCGCAGCCGCTGGGCCATCCACAGCACGCGTGAGCCCTTCTCGGTCCAGATCCCCGCCGACAGCCCATACGGGGTGTTGTTGGCCTTCTCCACGGCCTCGGCGGGGGTGCGGAAGGTCAGCACCGACAGCACCGGGCCGAAGATCTCCTCACGGGCGATGCGGTGCGAGGCGGCCACGCCGGTGAAGACGGTCGGGGCGAACCAGTAGCCGCGCTCCGGCAGCTCGCACGGCGCCGACCAGCGGGTGGCGCCTTCCTGTTCGCCGGCCTGCGCCAGGGTGCGGATCTTCTCCAGCTGCCCGGCGGAGTTGATCGCGCCGACGTCGGTGTTCTTGTCCAGCGGGTCCCCGACCCGCAGCGTGGCCATCCGGGCCTTGAGCCGCTCCAGCAGCTCCCCTGCGATCGACTCCTGCACCAGCAGCCGGGACCCGGCGCAGCACACCTGCCCCTGGTTGAAGAAGATCCCGTTGATCGCGCCCTCGACGGCCTGGTCCAGCGGGGCGTCCTCGAAGATCACGTTGGCGGCCTTGCCGCCCAGCTCCAGCGTGAGCCTTTTGCGGGTGCCGGCCACGGCGCGGGCGATCTGCCTGCCGACCTCGGTGGAGCCGGTGAAGGCGACCTTGTCCACGCCCGGGTGCCGCACCAGCGCCTGCCCGGTCCGGGCCGCCCCGGTGACGATGTTGACCACGCCCGGCGGCAGCTCGGCCTGCCGGCAGATCTCCGCGAACGTCAAGGCGGTCAGCGGGGTGGTCTCGGCCGGTTTGAGGACGACGGTGTTGCCGCAGGCCAGCGCGGGGGCGATCTTCCAGGCCAGCATCAGCAGCGGGAAGTTCCACGGGATCACCTGCGCGGCCACCCCCAGCGGCCGTGGGTCGGGCCCGAATCCGGCGTACGGCAGCTTGTCGGCCCAGCCGGCGTGGTAGAAGAAGTGCGCGGCCACCAGCGGCAGGTCCACATCCCGGGACTCGCGGATCGGCTTGCCGTTGTCGAGGGTCTCCAGCACGGCCAGCTCGCGGGAGCGCTCCTGCAGCAGCCGGGCGATGCGGAACAGGTACTTGGCCCGCTCGCGGCCGGGCATCGGGCCCCACACCCGCTCGTAGGCGTCCCGGGCGGCGCGCACCGCCCGGTCCACGTCCTCCTCGGTCGCCTCGGTGACCTCCGCCAGCACCTCCTCGGTGGCGGGGTTGACGGTCTTGAAGGTGCGCTCGGCGGCACCGTCGGTCCACTCCCCGTCGATGAACAGGCCGTAGGAGGGCCTGATGCGGGCGATGGACGCCGACTCCGGCGCCGGCGCGTACGAAAAGATCTGGTCGCTCATCGCCGTCCTAGTCCAGGCTGAAGTAGTCGGGGCCCGCATAGGCGCCGGTGGTCAGCTTCTGCCGCTGCATCAGCAGGTCGTTGAGCAGGCTGGAGGCGCCGATGCGGAAGTGGCGGGGGGTGAGCCAGTCCGGCCCGGCGACCTCGTTGACCAGCACCAGGTACCTGATGGCGTCCTTGGTGGTGCGGATGCCGCCGGCGGGTTTGACGCCGACCCGCCGGCCGGTGGCGGCGTGGAAGTCGCGGACCGCCTCCAGCATCACCAGCGTCACCGCGGGTGTGGCCGCCGGGGAGACCTTGCCGGTGGAGGTCTTGATGAAGTCGGCACCGGCCCGCATCGCCAGCCAGGAGGCGCGGCGCACGTTGTCGTAGGTGGCCAGCTCCCCGGTCTCCAAGATCACCTTCAGGTGCGCCTCGCCGCAGGCCCGCTTGACCTCGGCGATCTCCTCGAACACCGCCAGGTAGTCACCGGCCAGGAAGGCGCCCCGGTCGATCACCATGTCGATCTCGGTGGCGCCCGCCGCCACCGCGGCCCGCGTGTCGGCCAGTTTGGCCTCCAGCGGCGCCCGGCCGGAGGGGAAGGCGGTCGCCACGCTGGCCACCGCCACCCCCGAGCCGGCCAGCGCCCCCGCCGCCACCCCGGCCAGGTCGGGGTACACGCACACGGCCGCGACCTTGGGCACCGACGGGTCGGCCGGGTCGGGCCGCACCGCCTTGGCGCACAGGGCGCGGACCTTGCCGGGGGTGTCGGCGCCCTCCAGGGTGGTCAGGTCGACCATGGAGATCGCCAGGTCGATGGCGCGGGCCTTGGCGGTGGTCTTGATCGAACGGGCGGCCAGCCGGGCGGCCCGTTCCTCGGCCCCCACCTGGTCGACCCCGGGCAGTCCGTGCAGGAAAGCGCGCAGCTCGGCGTTGCTGCCGGGCGCGTCCATCGCAGTCTCCGTCGACACCCGCCAAGGATCTCCCATGCCCTGCGGCGGCACAAAACGCGCACCCGTCCATGCCGTGGCGTTCTGCCCGGGACGTTCACCCCGGCAAGTACGATCAAGCGACAGACAACGGACGTCCGTAGGAGCGGTGGTGTCGTCGGCAGGCTCGGCCCCCTCATCTCCCCTGCACACCGCCAACGTGGCGCGGATGTACAACTACCTGCTGGGCGGGCGGGAGAACTACGCCGCCGACCGGCAGGCCGCCGAGCATCTGCTGGCCATGGCCCCGGGCACCCGGGAGCTGGCCGTGGCCAACCGCCGTTTTCTGGAACGTGCCGTTCGGCATGCGGTGGAGCAGGAGGGCGTCCGCCAGTTCCTCGACCACGGTTCGGGCCTGCCCACCGCCGACAACGTCCACCAGATCGCCCAGCGCCACGACCCGTCCGCCCACGTGGTCTACATCGACAACGACCCGGTGGTGCTGGCGCACGGCCGGGCGCTGCTGGCCGACGGCCCCCAGACCGCCATGATCACCGCCGATGTGCGGCGGATCGAGCAGGTGCTGGACCATCCGGACGTCAAACGGCTGATCGACTTCTCCGAACCGGTCGCCGCCCTGTTCGTGTCGGTGCTGCACTGCGTGCCCGACTCCGGGGACCCGCCCGGGATCATCCGCCGGGTGGTCGACCGGCTGGCCCCGGGCAGCCTGGTGGTCCTCAGCCACCTGGTCTCCGAGGACGAGCGGGCGCGGCGGCGGCTGACGGACTTCCTGGACGGCGTCACCGGCGGCAACTGGGGACGGGTCCGCCGGCCCGAGGAGATCGCCTCCTGGCTGGAGGGGCTGGAGCTGGTGGAACCGGGCCTGGTGGAGGTCTCCGCCTGGCGTCCCGACCCCGGTGACGTCCCCGGGCCGCAGTCCAGCGAGTGGATCGAGCTGGGCGCCGTGGCCCGCGTGCCCTGAAGTCCCCGGCGAAAGCCCGCTCGGGGACGGCCCGGCAAGCCTCCGTCCCACCCCGCGGCAGGGCCGAAAAATCAGGCGAATCCGGCCGGGGCCGAGTGGCATGCTGGGGGTGTGAGCGCGTGTTCGGTCAGCCCCGTCCTCGTCGGCAGATCCACCGAGCTGGAACGGCTGCAGGAGGCGCTCGCCGAGGCCCCGGGGGCGATGCTGATCGGCGGGGAGGCCGGGGTCGGCAAGACCCGGCTGCTGCGGGAGTTCGCCGAGCGGGCGGGCGCCGGCGGGGCGCAGGTGCTGGTGGGCGGCTGCCTGGAGCTGGGCGCCGGGGGGTTGCCGTTCGCCCCGTTCACCGCGGTGCTGCGCGCCCTGGTGCGCCGGATCGGCATCGACGGGGTGGCGGGGCTGCTGCCGCGCTCGGCCACCGCCGGGCTGGCCCGGCTGCTGCCGGAGTTCGGCGAGCCGGAGAGCGACACCGCCTCCGGCGAGGAACGCGCCCGGCTGTTCGAACTGGTGCTCACCCTGCTGGAACGGCTGGCCGAGCGCGCCCCCACCGTGCTGGTGATCGAGGACGTGCACTGGGCCGACCGCTCCACCCGCGACCTGCTGGCGTTCCTGGCGCGCAACGTCAGTGCCGCCCCGCTGCTGGTGGTGGCGACCTACCGCACCGACGAGCTGCACCGCACCCATCCGCTGCGCCCGCTGCTGGCCGAGCTGACCCGGGTGGAGCGCGTGCGCCGCATGGAGCTGACCCGGCTGAGCCGCGGCGAGGTCGGCGA
This sequence comes from Thermomonospora sp. CIF 1, assembly GCF_001896795.1. Lineage (NCBI taxonomy): Bacteria > Bacillati > Actinomycetota > Actinomycetes > Streptosporangiales > Thermomonosporaceae > Thermomonospora > Thermomonospora sp. CIF 1. The sequence continues at coordinate 329,015 of NZ_MOYN02000007.1, read as the reverse complement.
GCTGGTGCGCGGGCTGCTGGAGGGCGAGCCGCCGGCCGGGCTGGTGGAGCGGGTGTATGAGCGCAGCGAGGGCAACCCGTTGTTCGTGGAGGCGCTGCTGGCCGACGACGGCGAGCGCGCCCTGCCGGAGTCGCTGCGGGACCTGCTGCTGGCGGCCGTCCAGAAACTGCCCGAGGAGACCCGCGAGACGCTGCGGGTGGCCAGCGCCGGCGGCACCCGCATCGAGCACGCGCTGCTGGCGGCGGTCTCCGGGCTGGACGATGCCGCACTGGCCCGGGTGCTGCGGCCGGCGGTGGAGGCCAACGTCCTGGTGGTGGACGGCGACGGGTACGCCTTCCGGCATGCGCTGATCCGCGAGGCCGTGCACGACGACCTGCTGCCCGGCGAGCACACCCAGCTGCACGCCCGCTACGCCGAGGCCTTGGAACGCGATCCGGCGCTGGTGCCCTCGGGGCGGCTGTGGGTGCTGCTGTCGCACCACTGGTACTCGGCGCACGAGCCGACCTGGGCGCTGGTGAGCGCTTGGCGGGCGGCCAACGACGCCCGCAAGGCCGCCGCCTACGCCGAGCAGCTGGCGATGCTCTCACGCGTCCTGGAGCTGTGGTACAAGGTGCCCGACGCCGCCGCGCGGATCGGCGCCCGCCATGTCGAGGTGCTGGAGCAGGCCACGCTGGCGGCCGAGCTGGCCGGCGAGCACGAACGCGGCGTCAAGCTCGCCACCGCCGCGCTGCGCGAGGCCGAGGCGGCGGGCGACGACGCCCGCTGCGCCGCCCTGCTGGAGCAGCGCGGCCGGATGTCCTATGAGCTGGGACGGCCGGAATACATCGACGACCTGCGGGCGGCCGCCGCCCGGCTGCCCGCCGATCCGCCCAGCGCGGTGCGCGCCCGCGCACTGGCCTCCTTGGCCCACTACGCGCGGCCGCGCAACAACGACGGCGAGGCCCTCGCCGCGGCCCGCGAATCGCTGGCCCTGGCCCGCCGGATCGGCGACACCGCCGCCGAGATCAACGCGTTGCTCACGCTGTTTTGCGTGGGCATCGACTACAGCGGCGGCCTGGCGGAGCTGGAGGAGGTCGAGCGGATCGTCCAGCGGTCGGGCGAACGGCATCCGCTGCTGCGGGTGGCGGTGCTGCGCTCGCATTTCCTGGAGGGCGCCGGACGGCACGCCGAGGCCGCCGAGGTGGCCCGCCAGGGGGTGGAACTGGCCCGCGAGGTGGGCCTGTCGCGCACTCACGGCGCGTGGCTGTCGGTCAACCTGGCCGAGCCGTTGGTGTCGCTGGGCCGCTGGGATGAGGCGCTCAGCTGCCTCAAACAGGCCCTGGACCAGGACCCGATGGCCGTGGTCCGCACCTCGCTGCACGTGTTGGCCGGTGAGGTGGCGCTGGCGCGCGGCGATCTGGCCGAGGCCGAGGCGCACCTGGGTCCGGCCGGCGACATCAAGTGGCGCGAGGCCCAGGACTACTTCGCGATGCTGCGCCTGGAGTCGGCGCTGCGGCTGGCGCAGGGCCGCATCGGCGAGGCGCTGGCGGCGGTGGAGAACGTGCTGGAGTGCCCGGGCCTGTCGGACGACGCCCGGTACGCCTGGCCGGTGCTGGTGATCGGCGCCCGGGCCTGCGGCGAGTGGTCCGACCGCGCCGCCGCGGCGGCCATGCTGGAACGCATCGAGAAACGGGCGGCCGAGCTGGCCGTGCAGGGGCCCTTGCAGGAGGCGCACCGCCTGACCTTCGAGGCGCAGCTGGCCCGGGCCCACGGCCGGCGGGATCTCGCCGCCTGGGACGCCGCGGCCGCCGCCTGGGAGCGCATCGGCCAGCCGTTCGCGCGGGCCCGCGCGCTGGCCGAGGCCGCCGAGGCGGCCTTGGCCGGCGGCGAGCGCGACCTGGCCGCCCGCCGGCTGCAGGAGGCCGAGGCCCTGGCCGGACGGCTGCGGGCCGCCCCGCTGGTGCGGCGTCTGGAGGAGACGGCCCGCCGGGGCCGCCTGAACGGCACGGCGCCGTCCGCCGCACGGTCCCCTTACGGGCTGACCCCCCGCGAACTGGAGGTGCTGCGCCTGGTCGCCCAGGGCCGCACCAACCGCGAGATCGCCGAGGTCCTGTTCATTTCGGCCAAGACCGTCAGCGTCCACGTCTCCAACATCCTGGCCAAGCTCCAGGTCCCCACCCGGGGCGAGGCCGCCGCCACCGCCCACCGCCTGGGCCTGGCGGACTGATCCGGCCTTAAGGCCGGTGCGGGACGCGGGCGACGCAGAAGACGGTCTGCCCGAACGGCGGGCGGATCACCTTCTCGATCAGCCGGGTGGCCGGGACGACCGTGCGGTCGTAGATCTTGACCAGCCGCGGGTCGGGGTAGCCGGCGCCGCCCCGGCGCACCGCCACCCACCAGGCGATGCCGCCCAGGAAGTTGATCGGCTTGCACACCTCGGGGATGAGCCCGGCCGCGCGCACCGAGCGGGTCAAGGTGGCCGGGGTGTAGCGGGTGACGTGCCCGACCTTGCGGTCGAAGTCGCCGTACAGCTGCATGTAGCCGGGCACCCAGATGATGATGCGGCCGCCGGGCTCGGTCACCGCCGCCAGGTCCTTGAGGGCCTGCACGTCGTCTTTGATGTGCTCCAGGACGTTCATCATGACGACGGTGTCGACCCGCTGCCTGATCTTGATGGCGGCCGGCAGCGCCAGCTCGATGACCTCCACATCGGGGTTGCCGGCGTGGCGTTTGCGCAGCTGCTCCACGCAGTAGGGGTCGCTGTCGCTGACCACCAGGTAGTCCAGGCGGCCGACGAACTGCTCGGAGAAGTGGCCCAGGCCCGAGCCCACCTCCAGCATGGAGCGGCCCACGTGCGGGGCCACCATGTCGTACTCGTATTTGCGGTAGTTGCGGGCCTCGTCGCCGCCCAGGTGGTTCTCCAGAGCGCCCTCTCCGGCCGCGGGCTGGACGATCTCCCCTTCGCCCGGAACGGGCGGTGCCGGCCGGGGCCTGCTCCCCAGCAGCTTCACGAGAGTGCCGGCAATGGACTTTCGCTGCTTGGCTGACTGCATCGGTTTCCGCTCGCTGGTCGCACCACCCGGCCCGCCACCGATGTGCTGCTCGCATTCGTTTGTCGGTTCTCGCCGGATCGGCGGAAAGGGCCGCCGCACGGGCGGCTCCGAGGCGGGCCGATCTCGGGCTTTGAAGACCGGTTCAGTCTATCCACAGGCGCACCGGGAAACGGGCGCGGCACTGGATGAAACTTCTCGCACTTCCGGACGGCCGGGCACAAGGCGGGGTTTCACCCGGTGAGGGTGAAGGCCCGCTGGATGAGGGCGGCGGTGGCGCGCAGGCGGGGGACGGCGGTCTGCAGCCGGGGCAGGTCGCCGGCGCGGCAGGAGATCGCCAGGGCGCCCGCCACGGTGCCGCCGGCGTCGGTGACCGGCACGGCCAGGCAGTCGGTGCCCAGGGCGTACTCCTCGCGGTCGAAGGACAGCTCGCCGAGGGCGCGCAGAACGCGCAGCAATTCCCGGCGGTCGGTGATGGTGTTGGGGGTCAGCTCGGCGAGGGGGTGCCGTGCCAGGTAGTCCAGCCGGGCCTCCTCGTCCAGCTGCCGCAGCACGCACTTGCCGATCGCGGTGGCGTGCGCCGCGTCCTCGAACCCCACCCACAGGTTCACGCGGGGGGCCCGGGGACTGTCGGCGATGTCCATGACGCGGATTTCACCGTCGATGTGCATGCCGAAGTAGGAAGCGGCGCCGAGTTCGTCGCGCAGCGCCGCCAGGGCGGGCCGGATGCGGCTCAGCACCTGCTGGAGGCGGCTTTGGCCCTGCAGCGCCTGCACCCGGTCGCCCAGCACCCACACCCCGGGGGGCAGGCGCCTGGCGTAGCCCTCGTGGGCCAGCGTGCGCAGCAAGTGGTAGGTGGTCGCCAGGGGTAGCCGCGCCTCCCGGGCCAGCTGCTTGGCCGGCGCGCCGTTGGGGTGCACGGCCACCGCTTCCATGAGACGCAGTGCCCGCTGCACCGAGGCGATGAGCGTGGGTTTCCGTGTCTCGTCCATTACCGGCAGCGAACCCTTTCTGACCCGGCCAGTCAAGAACTTTGCCGCTGCCTCCGCGATTGCATCACCTTTCCGGCGGCCGGTATAACGATTCCGCTGAATTCTCTTTGGCATACAAGTGAAATGGAACGCTCCTTTTCTCGGGCGGCGGCGGCGCGGCCCGGTCTCCCGGCGGCCGGACCGGGTAGGAGGCAAAGGTCCCCATCCGGTCGCCGTCCGGCGGCCGGAGTGCAGACCGCGCGAAGGAGCCGAGATGAGCGAAGCGAACCGCGAGCCGACCTCCACCATGACCGCCCAGGCCCCCGTCGCGGTGGACGAGCGCACCGCCCGCAAGGTCGCCGAGGCCGCCCGCGAGACCGAGTGGCGGCTGCCCAGTTTCGGAAAGCAGCTGTTCATGGGGCGATTGCGGCTGGACCTGGTCCACCCGCATCCGCGTCCTTCCGCGCAGGACACCGAACGCGGCGAGGCGTTCTTGGCCAAGCTGCGCGAGTTCTGCGCCGAGCAGGTCGACCCGGTCCGCATCGAGCGCGAGGCCCGCATCCCCGATGAGGTGGTGGCCGGGCTGCGGGAAATCGGCGCGCTCGGCATGAAGATCCCCGAAAAGTACGGCGGATTGGGGCTGAGCCAGTTCTATTACGGCCGGGCGCTCATGCTGGTGGGGTCGGTCAGCCCGGCGCTGGGGGCGCTGCTATCGGCGCACCAGTCCATCGGCGTCCCGCAACCGGTCATGCTGTTCGGCACCGACGAGCAAAAGGAAACGTGGCTGCCGCGCTGCGTCAACGAAATCAGCGCGTTCCTGCTCACCGAGCCGGACGTGGGCTCCGACCCGGCCCGGCTGCGCGCCACGGCGGTGCCCACCCCGGACGGCGAGGAGTACGTGCTCAACGGGGTCAAGCTGTGGACGACCAACGGGGTGGTCGCCGACCTGCTGGTGGTGATGGCCCGGGTGCCGGAGTCCCCGGGGCACCGCGGCGGCATCTCGGCGTTCGTGGTGGAGGCGGACTCCCCCGGCATCACGGTGGAGAACCGCAACGCGTTCATGGGGCTGCGCGGCATCGAGAACGGCGTCACCCGCTTCCATGACGTGCGGGTGCCGGCGCGCAACCTGATCGGCCGGGAGGGCGCCGGGCTGAAGATCGCGCTGACCACGCTCAACACCGGCCGGCTGTCGCTGCCGGCATTGTGCGCGGGCGGCGGCAAGTGGGCCGCCAAGATCGCCCGCGAGTGGTGCCGCGAACGGGTGCAGTGGGGCCGGCCGATCGGCGAGCACGAGGCCATCGCCGGCAAGCTGGCCTTCATCACCGCGACCACCTACGCCCTGGAGGCGATGGTGGATCTGGCCGCCCTGCTGGCCGACGACGAGCGCAACGACATCCGCATCGAGGCGGCCCTGGCCAAGCTGTACGGCTCGGAGATGTCCTGGCGGATCGCCGACGAGCTGGTCCAGCTGCGCGGCGGCCGGGGCTATGAGACCGCCGAGTCGCTGGCCGCCCGGGGCGAACGGGGGGTGCCGGCCGAGCAGCTGCTGCGCGACCTGCGCATCAACCGGATCTTCGAGGGCTCCACCGAGATCATGCACCTGCTGATCGCCCGGGAGGCGGTGGACGCCCACCTGGCGGTCGCCGGGGACATCATCGACCCGGAGGCCACGCCGGCCGCCAAGGCCCGGGCCGCCGCCCGCGCCGGGGGCTTTTACGCCCGCTGGCTGCCGACGCTGGTCAGCGTGCCCGGCCGCTCCGACGGCTCCTACGGCGAGTTCGGCCCGCTGGCGCCGCACCTGCGCTATGTGGAACGCTGCTCGCGCAGGCTGGCCCGGTCGGTCTTCTACGCCGCCGCCCGCTGGCAGGGCGCGCTGGAGCGCAAGCAGGGCTTTTTGGGCCGGATGGTCGACATCGGCGCCGAGCTGTTCGCGATGACCGCGGTGTGCGTCCGCGCCAGGAGGGACGCCCGGGGTCCGGCCGGCGCCGGCGCCTACGAGCTGGCCGGTGCGTTCTGCGACCAGGCCCGGCTGCGGGTGGAGGCGCTCTTTGACGCCCTGTGGCGCAACACCGACGCCAGGGACTCCAGGCTCGCCCGGCGGATCATGGCCGGTGAGTTCACCTGGCTGGAGGAGGGCGTGCTGGACCCGTCCATCCCGGGCCCGTGGATCGCCGACACCACCCCCGGCCCCAGCAAGGCCGAGGACGTGCACCGCAAGATTCCCTGATCGGTTCGCGAAGACCGCTCTCGCCGATCCCGGCGGCGCCGGGATCGGCGAGAGCCTCGGGCCGTGTGCCGGTGCGTCCCCCCACGGGGAGTTATCGGTCTTTGCGGGACGGCCGCGGTTCCAGGCCGCCTCCATGAGCTCTGCGCGTTCCGGGCCTTGCGGGCGTCCCGCCGCGGGCAAGGGGTCCGGCGGGCTAACCGCGTCCGGACTCCAGGTCGCGGATGCGGCGGCGGGCGGCCTCCAGTTCCGCCTGCAGGTGCTGGACCTGCTGCTCCAGCTCCAGGATGCGGCGGATGGCGGTCAGCGTCATGCCCTCGCTGACCAGCTCCACCACGTACTGGACGCGGCGGATCTCGACCCGGGAGTAGCGGCGCTGGCCGCCGGGGGTGCGGCCGGGGCTGACGACCCCGAACTCGTCCAGGCGGCGCAGGAACGCCTGCTGGACGCGCAGCATGGAGGCGACCTGGCCGACCGAGTACAGGGGGGCGTGGGCGTCGTCCACCGGCAGCCTGGCATCGTCGGACGGCGAACTCATGGCTCAAGCCAATCATCATCCGGCCACTCTTCCGGCAGATCGCCGACCGCGTCGTCCACGGGGACGGCCCGGCGGCGCACACACCAGGGTGCGGCGAGGCCGTCGCTCGCCGCACCCTGGGTTCCGCGTTCGCCGGGCCGCAGGCCGGCGGGCGGTCAGGCGGTGAGGGACTTGCGTCCCTTGGGCCGCTGGACTTCGACCTTGCGCGGCCGGGCCCGCTCCAGCACCGGGATCCGCACGGCCAGGACGCCGTTGTCGTAGGCGGCCTGGATGCCGTCGGCGTCCAGGTGCTCCGACAGGTAGACGCGGCGGGTGAAGGCGCCCATCGGCCGTTCGCGCACGAACACCCGGTCGTCGTCGGCGTACTCCTCCTCGCGGCGGGCGCTGACGGTCAGCACGCCGCGGTCGACGGTGACCTCGATGGAGTCGGGGTCGATGCCCGGCAGGTCGAAGCGCAGCAGCACCTCATCGGGGCGGCGGATGCCGTCCATCGGCATCACGGCCTCGGCCTGGCCGGTGAACTGGCGGGTCAGCCGGTCGAACTGGCGCTCGAACTCCTGGACGAAGGGGTCGATGGACGTCAGCAGCATGGCCGGGAACCTCCCTCTCCGTGGACTACTTGCCTCTTCGCTTAGAGATAACTTCCAACTCGATTTGGAGATTCCCTGCATCCAGAGTTTTAAACATCCGGGGCGGAAAACGAACGAGGGCGGGACCCGCATGCGGGTCCCGCCCTCGCCGGCGGTCGAGCTACCAGGTCACAGGCGCTCGATGATGGTGGCGTTGGCCTGGCCGCCGCCCTCGCACATCGTCTGCAGGCCGTAGCGGCCGCCGGTGCGCTCGAGCTCGTGCAGCAGCTTGGCCATCAGGATGCCGCCGGTGGCGCCCAGCGGGTGGCCCAGCGCGATGGCGCCGCCGTTGGGGTTGGTCTTGGCCGGGTCGGCGCCGATCTCCTTCAGCCAGGCCAGCACGACCGGGGCGAACGCCTCGTTGATCTCGGTGACGTCGATGTCGTCGATGCTCAGGCCGCTCTTCTCCAGCGCCTTGCGGGTGGCCGGGATCGGGCCGTCCAGCATGATCACCGGGTCCGAGCCGACCACCGCCAGGGTGTGGATGCGGGCCCGCGGGGTGAGGTTGTGCCGCTTGACGGCCTCCTCGGAGGCGATCAGCAGGGCCGAGGCGCCCACCGAGATCTGCGAGGAGACCGCGGCGGTGAGCTCCCAGCCCTCGCGCAGCGGCTTGAGGGTGGCCATCTTCTCCAGCGTGGTGTCCGGGCGCACGCCCTCGTCCTGGGTCAGCCCGTTCAGCGGGGCGATCTCCCGCTCGAAGTAGCCCTTCTCCAGGGCGTTGGCCGCCCGGCGGTGGCTCTCCAGCGCGAACTGCTCCAGGTCACCGCGCTTGAAGCCCCACTTCTCGCACATCAGCTGCGCGCCGCGGAACTGCGAGATCTCCTGCTGGCCGTACCGCTCGCCCCAGGCCGGGCCCCACGGGAGGCCGGCGGTCGGGCCCTCGGGGCCCATCGGGACCGAGGAGCCCATCGGCACCATGGCCATGTTCTCCACGCCGGCCGCGACCACCAGGTCCTGGGTGCCCGACATCACGGCCTGGGCGGCGAAGTGCACGGCCTGCTGGGAGGAGCCGCACTGCCGGTCGATGGTGACACCCGGCACGTGCTCGGGCAGGCCCGCCGACAGCCAGGCGGTACGGGCGATGTCCAGGGTCTGCGCGCCGACCTGCATGACGCAGCCCATGATCACGTCTTCCACGGCGGCCGGGTCGACCCCCGTGCGGTTCATCAGCTCCTTGAGCACATGGGCCCCGAGGTCGGCGGAGTGCACGTCCTTGAGGGCACCCTTCTTGGTGCCCACGGGGGTACGGACCGCGCCGACGATGTACGCCTCGGCCACGACGCCTCCAGATCTTTGCGTAGGGGTTCCGTCCCGGAACCGAAACCGAGCGGGATTCGGTACTCGTCAGTACGAGGTTACATGGTGCCGCCCGCCGCGTCGCGGGCGGTGGCCCCCCGGTTTGCAAAGGGCCGTCATTTCAGGGCATACCCATTGGTCATCGGATCACCGCCGAACCGGGTTCCACCGCCCGGCACGCCACCGCGACCGGGTCAGCCGGTCAGGTCCTTGACGACCTTGGCGGCGCCGAGGCCGGCGGCCGTGGCGGCGACGGAGGTGAACATGCTCGCCGCCCACAGCGGGACCCCGCGGACGCCGTCGCGCTTGACGCCGGCCTTCACCCCGGCCACCGCATCCAGCGTGTCCACCATCAGGCCCAGCCGAGCCCACATCACCCGGCCCTTGGCGCCGCTCAGCAGGTAGCCGGCCCCCAGCGCGATCTCCCGGGAGGCGAAGATCCTGGTCACCAGGTCGCGTCCGGCGTCCCTGCCGCCGCCGGCGCCCATCAGGCGGGCGCCCACCGCCGGCGCCAGAAACGAGGTCACCCCCAGCGCCAGCCTGCCGTACGCCAAGCGCACCATCAGGTCGTCGAGGCGGTCTCGCCGCTGCTCTTCGTTCACATCTGTCACAAGCGGGAGCGTATCCCCCCGCCGACTTGTATTCGACACCAGGTCGAACAAAGATCCGCCGGGCGCCTGAGCGAACCGCCCCGCAAACGCTTAGGCTGCTGACAGCCCCTTGAATCACCGAGGTGACCGCATGACGGGATTCATCCTCCTGTTCTTCATCGCGGTGCTGTGCGCCTACCTGGTGCGCTTCGTCGCCGCGCGGCTGCGCTGGTCCGTCCCCAGCTACAGCGGGGTCATCATCGTCGTCATGATCGCGGTCCTGGCGGTGTGGGGAAGATCTCTGTGATCCCGCACCCCGCCGGACGCGCGCGGGGTGAAAAAGCTCCATAGGGGCAATGTCCGAACTTCTCCCCCGGCCGCGGCGTCTCAGCTGAGAAAGCTGCTTCCCCGCGCGGCAAGGGAGACGACGACGTGCCACCCACTCCGGCCAAGGCCCGCCCCCCAAGGAGCACGGTCTCCCCGCACGTGGGCCGGTTCGTGGACTTCGCCGAGCCCTCATCGGCCGACGACTGCCTCGGCCTCTGCCATGGGGACGGGCCGCTCCCGGCCGCGCTGGAACCGCTGGTCCGGCGCTTCACCCCCTTCGACCCGGCGCATCCGGCTTCCGGCGGCACCGGACCGCAACCGGCCGCCGCCCCCGCAGGACGCACCCCCACCGTGCTGTTCGACCGCCGGCGGCCGGGTGCCGCCCCAACGGCGGCCGGCGCCGGGGCGCTGCCCTACCAGGACGGCGCTTTCACACTGGTCATCTCGCATTTTTCGATCCAGCGGCTGGATGACCCGGCGCGGGTGCTGTGCGAGATGGTGCGGGTCTGCCGCGGCGGCGGCAAAGTGATCATCGCCGAGCAGGTGCGGCCCGCCCGGCACGCCTCCGAGCGCGACCGGCTGGAGCGGCTGCGCGACCCCGGACACCGGGGCCTGCCCTCGCTGGAGAAGCTCATCACGCTGCTGACGCAGGCGGGCGCCCGGGTGCGCCGCCTGGACCGGCTCAACGTGGAACGGCCCCTGGAGCCCTGGCTGGAGGCCGCCGCGGACCCCCAGTGCGCCGAGGCCATCCGGCAGGCGCTGCTGGAGGAGGTGGACGGCGGGCCGTGCACCGGGGCCCGGCCCCGCGTCATCGGCGGCGAGCTGTGGGTCACCCACACCTGGGCGCACCTGGCCGCCGAACCCCACGGCCGCTGAAGGCCACGGCCCCCTTTCCGGTCAGGCCCCCACCGGGCCTCCGGGCTCCAAAGGCAGCTCGAACCAGACGGCCTTGCCGTCGGCGGTCGGCCGGGCGCCCCACCGGGTGGCCAGCTGATCCACCAGGTACAGGCCGCGGCCGCCCTCGTCGGTCTCCCCGGCGCTGCGGATGCGCGGCAGCCGCAGGTCGGAGTCGAAGACCTCCACCCACAGCGAACGGGCGCCGCGGCGCAGCCGCAACCGGAACTCCTTGGTCGCCGGCTCCCGGCGGCCCAGCTCCACGCCCAGGTCCCACAGCTCCTCTTCCAGCGACGGCAGCGCATCGCTCCCCGCGCCCAACCCGCCCACCTGGGGCATCACCGGCTCCCGGCGCGGCGCCGGGGCGCTGGCGGCGTGCAGCACCACGTTGGTGACCACCTCGGAGACCAGCAGGCAGGCCAGCTCGGCCTGCTCGGGGTCCACGCCCCAGGCGGCGAAGGTGTCGGCGGCCATGCGCCGCGCCTCGGAGACCATGATCGGCTCGGCCGCGAAGACGCGCTGCTCGACCGCCAGCTCCTCATCGGAGGTGCGGATCACCACGATCGCCACATCGTCGTCGATGTCGCCCGGCACCGCCTCATAGGCGGCGTTGGCGATCGTCTCCACATCCTCGTGGGCGACCGCGGCCACCGCCTCGCGCAGCATCCGGCGGGACTCCTCACGGCTGTAGTACGTCCCGTCCTCGCGGGGCCGCCGGTCGATCAGGCCGTCGGTGTAGAGCACCAGCGTGGAGCCGGGCTTGAGCTCGCAGCTCTCCTCGTTGAACAGGATCTCCCCGCCCACCCCGGAGCCGCGCACCCCGAGCATGGCGCCCTTGCTGTCGAACTCCAGCTCACCGACCTTGCCGTCTTGGATCAGCAGCGGCGGATCGTGCCCGGCGTTGGCGAACGACAGCACCCGCGACCAGGCGTCGTAGACGAAGTAGGTGCACGACACCAGCGTCGGACGCGGCTGCTCCTCGCCGGGCCGGGGCCGCCGGGACTTGCTCATCGCCCGGGTCCACTCATCCAGCTTGCGCAGGATCTCCGCGGGCGGCTTGTCGTCTTGGGCGAAGGCCCGCAGCGCGGCGCGCAGCTGCCCCATGACCGCGGCCGAGCGGGCGCCCCGGCCCTCCACGTCCCCGATCACCAGGCCCACCCGGCCCGCCGACAGCGGGATCACGTCGTACCAGTCGCCGCCGACCTGGGTCTGGATGCCGTGCCCGTGGGATTCCAGCGGCCGGGCCGGCTCATAGCGCCAGGCGATCTGCAGCCCGTCCAGCCGGGGCGGGATGTCGCCGGGCAGCAGGTCCTTTTGGAAGGCCAGCGCGGTCTCGCGCTCGGCCTCGAACAGCATCGCGTTGTCGACCGCCAGCGCCACCCGGCCGGCGATGGCGCCGACCAGGTCGCGGTCGAAGCCGTCGTAGTGCGGGTCGGGCCGGTTCCCCAGGCCCGACAACGCCAGGCTCATCACGCCCAGCAGCTCGCCGCGGGCCAGCAGCGGGGCGGCGATCACCGAGGTGACGCCCACCTCCCGGCTGAGGTTCATGCTGGCGGTGCTGGGGGCGGAGAACCGGTGCTGCATCAGGTCCTCCACCAGCACCGCCTCCCGGCGGGCCATGGCCTTGCTGCAGAAGTGGTCGGGAGGGTAGGACACCGGCTCGCCGACCTGGGCCCAGGTGCCCGGCGGCGGGGTCCAGCCCCCGGTGTGGCGGGAGACGCGGCGGATCAGCCGGTCGCCGCTGAACAGGTCGATGAAGCAGTGGTCGGCGAACTGCGGGACCAGCGTGTCGGCCATCTGCCGCAGCGTGGTGGCCAGCTCCAGCGACCCGGCCAGCCGCTCGCCGATGCGCTCCAGCAGCCCGAAGCGCTCCCGGTCGCGCTGGTTGCTGCGGAAGGCCTCGCGGGCGAAGATGACGGTCCCGTCCACCGAGCCGGAGGGATGGCGCAGCGGGACGGCCTGAGCGCGGGTGTAGAAGGTGGTCCCATCAGCCCGGATGTTGCAGAAGGTGCCCTCCCACACACCGCCCTTGAGAACGTGCCGGGCCAGCTCGGTGGCCTGGTCGCGGTCCTCCTCGGCGATGCCCAGATCCAGCACCGACCGCCCGATGGACTCCTCGCCCCGGAAGCCGAACAGCCGCTGGGCGTACTCGTTGCTGTAGATGATGTTGCTGAAGCGGTCGCAGACGATGACCGCCATCTCCATCTGGTCGAGGACGGTCTGCGGCGGCAGTTGCGCCTCGAAGGAGGACTCACCCCACCGCTTCATCGGACCTCTGCTTCCCCGGTTACAGCAGCGAGCACGACCTGCCCCCTCATGGACGCCGTACACGCCTCCTTGGTATTGAACGACAAAAACACGTTCCGGATACGCGGGTACAGCTTCTCACTGAGGAGATCTTCGGTACAGGGCGGGGAGGTCACCGGCAAGATATTCAGCGCTTGGTGACGAACACGTGCTCGGCCAGGCGGCGCGGCAGCTCGGCGGTGCCGTCCGGCTCGCCCTCACAGCTCACCCGAACGCCGTCCGGACTGCTCTCCAGCATCACCTCGCGTCCCGGTTGGATGCCCAGCCGCTTGAGGATGAGCATCAGGTCGCTGTCGTTTTGCACCTGCTCGCTGATCCGCCGGACCACCGCGGGGGTGCCCTCCGGGGTGGCGACCTCGGTCATCACGTTCAGCGGGCCGGTCTCCTCGCCCTCCTCGGTGACGCCGAGCTCCTCCAGACCGGGGATGGGGTTGCCGTGCGGGCAGTGGGTGGGGTACCCCAGCAGCACCACCAGGCGCCGCTCGACCTGCTCGCTCATCACGTGCTCCCAGCGGCACGCCTCGATGTGGACGTCCTCCCAGGGCAGCCCGATGATGTTCACCAGCAGGCACTCGGCGAGCCGGTGCTTGCGCATCACCCGGGTGGCCAGTCCCCGGCCGGACGGGGTGAGCTCAAGGTGCCGGTCTCCCTCGACCCGCAGCAGGCCGTCGCGCTCCATCCGGGCGACCGTCTGGCTCACCGTCGGGCCGCTTTGGGACAGGCGCTCGGCGATCCGCGCGCGCAGGGGAACGATCCCCTCCTCTTCGAGCTCGAACACCGTACGGAGATACATCTCCGTCGTGTCGATCAGGCCATGTGAGGTCAAGGCTCCCTCCGCTCTTGAAGCTCCAAGTCTACTTCGTCGGGGCCCGGCACAGGCGTGCGTTGACGTGACCGTGCGCATTCCCGAAGTAACGAATGCCGCACGGGATAACGACAACGCATGATGAGCCTCGGACCTTCCCATGACGGTGGCCCCCACCCGCGCGCCACGACGGCGGGCGGCCCGGCCCGCCGGATCACTCGTCCGTCTTGGGCTCCGGAACGTCCTGGGGCTTTGGCAGGTGCTCGGGCACCGGCCCCTGGCGGCGGGTGTCGTAGCGCAGGAAGGCCGGCACGCACAGCGACACAACCACCACCAAGACCGCGCAGGCCAGGCCCCCGCCCACCCAGGAGGCGGTGGCCCCGGTGACCGCCGCGGTGGCCCCGGCGCGCAGGTCGCCGAGGCGGGGCCCGCCGGCGACCACGACGACGAAGACGCCCTGCATGCGCCCGCGCATCTCGTCGGGGGCGTAGGTCTGCAGGATCGTCTGCCGGAACACCGCCGACACCAGGTCGGCGGCCCCGCCGACGGCCAGCAGCACCACCGCCGGCCACAGGCTGTGGGCCAGCCCGGCGGCGGCCACCGCCAGGCCCCACACCGCGATCGAGACCACCAGCGCCACGCCCTGGCGGTGGACGCGCTCCATCCACCCCGACAGCAGCCCGCCCAGCACCGCGCCGATGGAGATGGCGCCGAACAGCCAGCCCACCGCCTCCTCGCCGCCGAAGCGGGTCTCGGCCAGCTCGGGGAACAGCGCCCGGGGCATGGCGATGCTCATCGCGATGATGTCCACCACGAACGACATCAGCAGCACCGGCTGGGTGGCCAGGTACCGCAGGCCCTCGGCCACCGAGCGCAGGCCGGGGCTGCCGGTGCGCTCGCCCAGCGGCGGGATGGGCGGCAGCCGCAGCGCCGCATACAGCACGGCGGTGAACAGCACCGCGTCCAGGGCGTAGGCGACGGCGTAGTCCCAGCGGGCCAGCACGAACCCGGCCAGCAGCGGCCCGGCCATCATCCCCACCTGGCTGGCGGTGAAGTTGAGGGTGTTGGCGGCGGGCACCAGCCGTTTCTCCAGCAGGCGGGGGATGATCGCGCCGCGGGTGGGCGAGGCCACCGCGAACCCGGAGGCCTGCACCGCCACCAGGGCCATGATCAGCGCCAGGCTGTCCAGCTCCAGCAGCGCCTGCACCAGCAGCAGCAGGGTGGAGACCCACATCACGCAGGAGGCCAGGAACAGCAGCCTGCGCCGGTCCATGTGGTCGGCCACGGCGCCGCCCCACAGGCCGAAGGCGATCAGCGGCACCAGGTTGACCAGGCCGAGCACCCCCACCCACAGCGAGGCGCGGGTCATGTCGTAGACCTGCACCGGCACCGCCACGGCGGTCACCTGAAAGCCCAGGAAGGACACGCTCTGGCCGAGCCACAGCCGGCGGAAGGCCGGATGCGCCAGCGGCCGGGTGTCGATCGTCAGCCGCCGCCGGGAGGATGCGGCCGTCTCGGAGGGTTTGGAGTGCTGTTCCGTTGTCACGGGCACAGTCTCTCGATGACCCACTCGCGCGCTTCGGCGGTCCCCTCCGCATCGCCGGTCCCAAGGGGCGGCACGCGGCGGTAGCGGATGCGGTCGTGCATGCGGTTGGGCCGGCCCTGCCAGAACTCGATCTCCTGGGGGACCACCAGGTAGCCGCCCCAGAAGGGCGGCACCGGCACCTTTGGGGCGCCCGGCACCTCATCGGGGTCCGGCCAGCGCGCGGCCAGCTCGGCGTACCGGGCGTCCAGTTCCTCCCGCGAGCCGATCACCGAGGACTGGCGGCTGGCCCAGGCGCCGATCTGCGAGCCGTGGGGCCGGCTGCGGAAGTAGGCGGCCGACTCCTCCTCCGGCAGCCGCCGCACCGGCCCGCAGATCCGGACCTGGCGGTGGATGGCGTGCCAGGGGAACACCAGTGCGGCCACCGGGTTGGCCGCCAGCTCTCGCCCCTTTCGCGAAGTGTGGTTGGTGAAGAACCTGAATCCATCGGTTCCGTACCCTTTGAGGAGAACGGTCCGCGCGCTGGGCACCCCCTCGGGCGAGGCGGTGGCCAGCACCATCGCGTTGGGTTCGGGCAGTCCGGACGCCAGCGCGTCGGTGAACCAGGCGGCGAACAGGTCGACCGGGTCGCGGGGAAGGTCGTCCGGGAAGGAGGAGCGCACCGTCCCGTCGCTTTCGTACGCGCTGCGGAGCCGGGCCGGATCAGGGTGTTGTCGCACAGTGCCTGAGCCTCTCACCTGGGCGGAATGCGTCATGTGGGGACCTGGGTACTAAGCGGTAACAGCGACAGGGTTCAATGAACCTTCACCGCCTTATCACTCTTGGGGACGAAAGGCAGGACGAACATGTCCGACTTCAAACCCGGTCTTGAGGGGGTCGTGGCCTTCGAGACCGAGATCGCCGAACCGGACAAGGAGGGCGGCGCCCTGCGGTACCGGGGCGTCGACATCGAAGATCTCGTCGGCCGCGTCTCCTTCGGCGACGCCTGGGGCCTGCTGGTGGACAACAGCTTCGACCCGGGCCTGGCTCCGGCCGAGCCGCACGTCCTGCCGCACCGCTCCGGCGACGTCCGCGTGGACGTGCAGGGCGCGCTGCCGGCCCTGGCCACCGCCTACGGGATGCGTCCGCTGCTGGACATCAGCGACGAGGAGGCCCGTGCCGACCTGGCCCGAGTATCGGCGCTGGTGCTGTCGTTCGCGGCCCAGTCGGCCCGCGGCGCCGGCCTGCCCATGGTCCCACAGCGCCGCATCGACGAGGGACGCAACATCACCGAGCGTTTCATGATCCAGTGGCGCGGTGAGCCCGACCCCCGCCACGTCAAGGCCATCGACGCCTACTGGGTCTCGGCCGCCGAGCACGGCATGAACGCCTCCACCTTCACCGCCCGCGTCATCGCCTCCACCGGCGCCGACGTGGCGGCCAGCTTCGCCGGAGCGATCGGCGCCATGTCCGGTCCGCTGCACGGCGGCGCCCCCGCCCGGGTGCTGCCGATGATCCAGAAGGTGGAGCAGATCGGGGACGCCCGCAAGGTCGTCACCGACATCCTGGACGCCGGGGAGCGCCTGATGGGCTTCGGCCACCGGGTCTACCGGGCCGAGGACCCGCGCGCCCGGGTGCTCCGCCGCACCGCCAAGGAGCTGGGTGCCCCCCGCTACGAGGCGGCCAAGGCGTTGGAGGACGCAGCCCTGTCGATCCTGCGCGAGCGCCGTCCCGACCGCGCCATCGAGACCAACGTCGAGTTCTGGGCCGCGGTGATCTTGGACTTCGCCGAGGTTCCTCCCGCGATGATGCCCGCCATGTTCACCTGCGCCCGCACCGCCGGGTGGGCGGCGCACGTCCTGGAGCAAAAGCGCACCGGCCGCCTGGTCCGCCCCAGCGCCCGGTACGTGGGGCCCGGCCCGCGTCCCATCACCGAGGTCGCCGGTGCCGACGCCGCTCTCAAGCGCAACGCCGAGTGACCTTCGGCCCAGCCCAGTGAGCTTCGGCTCATAGGAGCCCGCCGGAGCGCGCTCCGGCGGGCCGCTTCTTTCTCCACGTGTTTTTTATCACGTGATCCAGGCCACGGAGCCGATTTCGGCCAGGTTGCCCCTCCCGTCCGGCCGGTCCCAAAGGACCTCACGGCCATCGGGCCGGGTTTGTCATCATGGGGCGTGTGACGCACTCCCGCCCCCACGACGCCGACGGCCTCGCCGCCCCCGGTGAACGCGCCGGGAGCCGGGAGCCGGCCCCGCGCTCCGCCGGCGACTTCGACGAGCTAGAGGAGTTCGACGAGCCGGAGGCAGCGCGCCCCCAGGCGGTGCTGGAGGAGCTGCGGCGGCAGGAGGCCGAACGCCGGGCCAGGCGGCGCCGCCGGGACGCGGTCTCGCGCAAGGTGGTCGGCTGGATCGTGGCGGCGGCGCTGGCGCTGCTGCTGCACGACTCGGTCCGGGCGCTGCGGCGGGCGGTCTCCGCCGGCGACCCGTGGGGCGAGCACGCCGCGGTGGCCGTCGCGGCGGCGCTCGGGCTGGTCTGGCTGCTGGCGGTGGGAATCCGCGCGCTGCGCCGCAGATGAGAGGTTCATCTCAGGATCTGGACGGCTGCGAGTTCGATCTCCCAGCTCATCTAAGGTGTTCACGTGACTGAAATCGTCATCCCCGCAGACCTCAAGCCAGCCGACGGCCGTTTCGGATGCGGCCCGTCCAAGGTCCGTCCCGAGCAGTTGCGCGCGCTCGCCGAGTCGGGTGCCGCCTACCTGGGCACCTCGCACCGGCAGGCGCCGGTCAAGTCGCTGGTGCGCCGGGTCCGCGAGGGACTGGCGGAGCTGTTCTCCCTGCCGGAGGGCTACCGGGTGCTGCTCAGCAACGGCGGCACCACCGCCTTCTGGGACGCCGCCGCCTTCGGGTTGATCCGCCGCAAGTCCCAGCACCTGACCTTCGGGGAGTTCTCCAGCAAGTTCGCCAAGGTCGCCAAGGCGGCCCCGTGGCTGGAGGAGCCGTCGCTGATCTCCGCCGAGCCCGGCTCCCACCCGCTGCCGCGGGCCGAGGACGGCGTGGACGTCTACGCGCTGACCCACAACGAGACCTCCACCGGCGTGGCGATGCCCATTCAGCGGGTGGGCGGGGAGGACTCGCTGGTGCTGGTGGACGCCACCTCCGGGGCCGGCGGCCTGCCGGTGGACATCACCCAGGCCGACGTCTACTACTTCGCGCCGCAAAAGTGCTTCGCCTCCGACGGCGGGCTGTGGGTGGCGCTGGTCTCCCCGGCCGCGCTGGAGCGGATCGAGCAGATCGCCTCCTCCGACCGCTACATCCCGGAGTTCTTCAACCTCAAGACGGTCATCGACAACTCCGCCAAGGACCAGACCTACAACACGCCCGCGGTGGCCACGCTGCTGCTGTTCGCCGAGCAGATCGAGTGGATGAACGCCCAGGGCGGCCTGGCCTGGACCACCGCGCGCACCGCCGACTCGGCGCAGCGGCTGTACACGTGGGCGGAGAAGTCCTCTTACGCCACCCCGTTCGTGGCCGACCCGGCGCAGCGCTCCCAGGTGGTGGGCACCATCGACTTCGTCGACTCCGTGGACGCCGCCGCGGTGGCCAAGACGCTGCGGGCCAACGGCATCGTCGACACCGAGCCCTACCGCAAGCTGGGCCGCAACCAGCTGCGCATCGGCATGTTCCCGGCCGTCGACCCGGCCGACGTCGAGGCGCTGACCGCCTGCATCGATTACGTGGTCGAGCGCCTGTAGGCGTCCTCAAGGCGCGCAAGACGCCCGGGTGAACCTGAGGGCCGCAGGGGCCGCATCCTGCGGCCCTCAGGCGTCCGTGGGGGCGGCCCGTCCGGTACCGCCCCCGGTCCACGGGGAGGTCACCTCAGGGCGGGAAAGCCTCCGGTGCCGCTTTTGCGCACGGCGTGCCGCAGCTCGGCGCGGTCCCGGTCGCGGTCGGCCGCGGTGAACCCCTCCCAGACCCCCTCCTCCAGGTCGCAGGGCCGCGCGGTGGGCACGAACTCGGCGCGGGCGCTGATGTGCGGGACGGGGGTGCACGAGATCTCCAGGTAGGTGCCCTCGCGCAGCATGACCGCGGAGGCGAACTCCACGCTGGTGCACCGCCGCACCTCGCGGAACCAGCGGGGGTTGGAGGCCCAGTACATGTTCTGCTCGGTGTCGATCGCCACCACCAGCGGGCTCAGCGCGGCGCGGGCCAGGTGCACCCGGTCGGGACGGGCCCGGTCCACCCACGCCAGCGCGGCCCGGCCGACCAGCGCCTGCAGCACCTCGACGACCGCGGCCACCTCCCGCCGGCCGGCCAGCGCCTGCAAGATCGCCTCACTGTCGCTGCCGCCCCGTCCCCGCGGCAGGGCGAAGCGCTCGCGCAGCGCGGCGGCCTCGACGTCCCCGTTGTGGGCGCCCACGATCCCCGCGCCGGGGCCGGGCACCGCCAGCGGGCCGGCGTCGGCCAGCCGCTCCCGTCCGCCCTGGGTGGCCCGGCGGGTGTGGCCGATCGCCACGGGGGCGCAGTCCAGCAGCGGCAGCAGCAGGTCCGGGCGCCACACCCGGCTGAACCGGCCCCGTCCCTTGACGATCCGGCAGCCGTCGACGCTGATGTCACCGGCCTCCAGGGGCACGGGGGCGTCGCGGGTCACCGGCCGCCCGGTGAACAACGCCACTCCGGCGGAGTCGTCGCCCCGTTCCTCGGCCAGCATGCCGAGCACCACGAAGGCGTCGGAGGCCTTTTCAGGGTGCGCCGCGGCAGGGGAGCGCAGCAGCCCGAACAGTCCGCACATGCCAGTTGAGACGCCGCCGCGGCGCCCGCGGTTCATCGGAGGCGCCGATCCCCGGGGCGCGGCACCATCGGAGGGCAAATAGGCTTGCAAAAGTGAACCGTTCGCCCCGATGGCTGCTGCCGACCGTCCTGACCGTGCTGGTCCTCATCGTGATCATCGGTTCGCTGATCGGCTGACCCGCCCGGCCGGGCCGCCCGCCGCCTTTTCGTTCCCTTCCCGGCATGTCACCTCCTGGCGGGCCGGGACGGAGCCGACGGGGCGATGCGGTCCCCGGCCTCCGGACGCCGCGCTCCCGGGGAGGCGTGCCGGCCAGGGTCATCCGGCCTTGCGGCGGCGCCGGGCTCGTCCCCGCGGAGGATGCCCTCCCGCCGGCGATCGGCGATGATCGATGCCGAGGGAAACGGGAGGACGAGTTTGCGCATACGGGCCGCGGCGATTCCGCTCGCCTGCCTGCTGGCGTGCGCCTGGGCCGGAGCGGCCGAGGGAAGTGCCCGGGACGAGGAGGCCACCCGCCTGCTGACGATCCGCGACCCGCGGATCTCCGAATCCAGCGGGCTGGCGGCCAGCAGACGGCATCCGGGGGTGCTCTACACCCACAACGACTCCGGCGGCGCCCCCCAGATCTTCGCGATCGGCCCCGACGGGCGGACGCTGGCCACGCTCACGCTGGCGGGCGCCGGTGCCCGCGACTGGGAGGGCATGGCGATCGGGAAGGACGAGCAGGGCCGGCCGGCGCTGTTCGTCGCCGACATCGGCGACAACCACGGCGGGATCTGGCCGCACGTCACCGTCTACCGCATCCCCGAGCCGTCCGAGCTGCGCAGCCAGACGCTGCGGGCGACCGCGTTCCGCTTCCGGTACGCCGACGGGCCGCGCAACGCCGAGACCTTCATGATCAACCCGCGGACCAACCGGATCTACATCGCCAGCAAGCAGCTCTCCGGCGGGCTGTATGAGGCCCCGGCCCGGCTGCGCACCGACGGCTACAACATCCTGCGCAAGGTCGGCAGGGCGCCGCTGCTGGCCACCGACGGGGCGTTCGCGCCCGACGGGCGGTCGCTGGTGATCCGCACCTACTCGTCCGCCCGTATCTACTCCTTCGATGAGAACGCCGAGGAGAAGATCAAACCGCTGCGCAGCATCCGGCTGCCGCGCCAGGAGCAGGGCGAGTCGATCACCTACACGCCCGACGGGCGGGCGCTGCTGGCCGGTTCGGAGGGCGTCGCCCAGCCGATATGGCGGGTGCCGCTGCCCGAGCGGGTCCGGCCCGACCCCACCCCCGCCCCCACCGAGTCCGGGCGGCGGGAGTCGCAGCGGCGGGAGCCGGACGACCGCAACGTGGGCGTGGTCCTGGCGGTCGGGATCGCGCTGGCGGTCGGCTACGGCATCCTGCGCCGGCGGTCCTGACCGGCGGGCCAGTGAGGTATTCGACCACCGAGTCAGCGGCGGGAGCGGCGTCACACATGTCAGGATCGGGGACTGTGCAACCAGAGCTCGTCGGCCAGTCCTGGACGGGGGCCGCGGGACGGCGGCGCCCGGTCGGCGGCGTGCCGTTCACACTGGCGGCCTTGGTGGTGGCGCTGCTGCCGATCCGCCCCGCCTGGCTGTGGGCGGCCCTGATCGCCGTCGCCGTGGCGATGCCCTGGCTGATCGGCGTGCTGCGGCCGCGCCGCCCCCACCCCTATTGGCGGCTGTCGGCGGACGGCCTGCAGCAGATCGGCCCGGACGGGCGGGTCATCACCGGGTATGCGCGCGAGCGCATCGAGGAGCTGGCGCTCACCGCCGAGGACGGCTACCTGACGGTCTTCCACAAGTTCGGCCGCGCCCCGGTGGGTGAGCTGTCGTGGATGGGCTTTGAGCCGCTGGCGTTCTATGTGACCGCGCGGCGGCTGGGGCTGCCGATGCGGGTGCTGGACGGCGACGTCGGGCGGCTGTCGGACGGCGGGCTGGCGCCTCCGGGACGGCCGGTGCCCGACCACACCGCCGAGGCGCGGCTGCTGGCGCAGGAGGCCGAGCTGCTGGCCGCCGCGCACGAGCCCCGCCCGCTGCCGGCCGAACGCCGCGAGCCGGCCCGGCTGAGCGCCCCGGCCGAAAACCCCGGGCGGCTGCGCGTCTTGGCGCTGGGGGCGCTGGTCGCCCTGCTCGGCGCGCTGATGGTGGCCCGGATGGCGGTGCAGTTCCCCGACCTCGTCCCGCTGCTGTCGCGGATGGCGGCCGCCGGGTGGGTGCTGGTCGGCCAGGCGGCCCTGCACGCGGTGCACCGCAGGCTGCTGCGCGAACGGCCGGTCCGCTGGACGATCACCACCGGGCGGCTGGTGGTGCGCCGCGGGCGCGGCCGGCGGCGCCGGTCCCGGGAGCTGCGGGTGCACGCCGGGGACACCGCCGCGCTGGTGGTCGGCCCCGGCGTGCGGGTGGACCCGATCAGCGGCCGGCCCGGCCCCTGCCGGCTGTCGGTGCTGGCCTTCGACCACCGGATGGGGCTGCTGGCCCGGCTGCCGGCCGATGGGCTGGATGAGTTCCAGCTGGTCCACGAGCTGCACGAACACGGCTGGCGGGTGATCACGCCGGGGGCGAACACCCCCCGCCCCTCCGTCTACGGGCTGGACGGGCTGCCGGAGGTCTTCGCCCAGGTGCCCGGGGGCCGGCTGGTGGTCACCGACGACGGGCTGGGCTGGGCGGATGCGGCCGGGGACGTGGTGCTGCGGATGCCGGCCGACCGCATCGGCGGGATCGAGCTGCTGACCATCGACGGGCGGGCCTGGCTGCGGCTGCACGGCTCCGACGGCGAGGAGTTCTTCGCCGCCCCGCTGGCGGTGCTCCGGATCTCCCGCACCGATCTGCGCGAGCAGGCCCGCAAAGCCGGCCTGCCGGTCTCCGACGCCGAGTACGACGCCTACCTGTCGGCCGCCTTTCACAGCGCCGTGGCGGCCCTGTCCGAGCCGGAGGCCGACGCGGCGCCCCCGCCCGAGGACGGCCCGGTGGTGACGGTGGACGCCACCCGGCGCTCCCGGATCAGCACCTACCTGGCGAGCATGGTGATGTGCGAGACCGCCGCGGTGCTGGGCGCCCTGTGGCTGGGCGACGCCCTGGGCGGCGCCCGGCAGACCCTGCTGTGGGCGGTCCCCGCCGGGCTGCTGACCGGCCTGGTCGGCTACTGGCTGTATGACCGCAACCGCGACCAGCTGCACATCTCCCCCGCCGGCATCGCCGTGGTCAGCCGGCGCGGCAAGGTCGCCTGGAACCTGGCCCGCGGCACCGTGGGCGGCGTCGGCATCGACGACTCCACCGACCAGGCCCCCCGCCTGGTGGTCTGGAGCCCCGCCGGCCGCGTCCTGCGCCGCCTCTCCTTCCCGCCCGACCTGGCCGAGCTGCGCCGCGCCTGCGAACGCTACGGCCTGCCCTGGGGTCCCCCGGACGCCGACCGCCGGGCCCTGCCGCCCCCGGAGCTGTGACCGCCCCGTCACTACGGATCTCACAAATTGTGTACACAATGTGCACAATTGAGATAGGGGCTGCCCATGGAGTCCGTTCCACTCCGCGAAGCGCGCAACCGCCTTGGCAAAATCTGCTTGGCCGCCTCCCATGCCGGTGTCGTCACCCGGATCACCCGCCATGGCGGTGATCCCGTTGTGGTCATGCCGTACAGCGCCTACGAAGAGCTGCAACGGCTGCGCCGCGCCGAGATCGAGCGGCGGATGCGTGAAGCCTCCGAGCACCTTGCCCGCGGTGAAATGCCACCCGGTGCCGAACGGGTCACTCGCGCGGACCTGCTGGCCGAACTCGCCGACGAGGAGGGCGCCTCCGAGACGGATGGGCAGGAGCGTGCCTGACCATCTGGTGTACGCCTATGGCACTCGGCGAGAGGCCGCCCGGTTTCCCGGCGGAGATTCACCGGGCCGCGCGCTTGGCGGGCCGAGACAGAAGCCGGGCGGTCTTCGAGGCCATGGCTTGCAGGGCACGGCACTGTCTCAACCGCGCCGTCCCCACATGTGACCTGTGGGAACGGCGTGTTGAAAAGGCTCGGTGGGGCGATGCCCAGGACCGGTACGGCGGCCCAAGGCGACGGGACACGCGGGGTTTGCTCGCGTCACTTGCGTTCGAAGCGGCGCAGGCCCTCGGCGGGGCGCCAGAGGTCGATCTCCAGGTGGTCGCCGTTGACGCGGGTGAGGACGACCTCGGTGATGTCGGCCTTGAAGAAGTGGGCGCCGCCGAAGTCGGATGCGTTCAGGCCCCGCTCCCGGAAGTAGGCGCGCAGTTCGCCGGGGTCGGTGACCTCGATGGCGCGGCCGGAGAACTTGGCGTCGCCGGGCCAGGAGGACGGGTCGTCCTCATTGGGGACGACCGAGGCGCTGTGCAGCGCGAATCTGGGGTCGCGTTGCAGGTCGCGGGCCTTGCGGGCGCCGGGCATGGAGCCGAACCACAGCTGGCCGCAGGCGAAGTCGGCCTCGATGCCGCTGATGCGCGGTGCGCCGTCGCTGCGCAGCGTGGCGATGGTCTTGTGCTTGTGGGCGTCCATCAGTTCGCGCACCCGCCGGGCGAACTCGGGCGCCGATTCGGTGACCTCCTGCCAGGTGGCCATGTCATCCTCCCCCGGGCTGCGATGCCGACAGATCCACCAGCCTGGCAGGAGGGGGTGACAAAAAGCGGCCCGCAGGCGGCGGCCGTGCGGCGTCCGGCTTCAGCGCAGGGGCCAGTCGCGGATGGTCTCATAGCGGAGGCCGGGCCGGCCCTTGCCCGGCAGGTGGCTGCGGACCAGGTGGACGGTGTCGGCCGTCCAGGTCGTCCCGGCATAGGCCGACAGCCCTTCGATCAGCGGGCGCATGTCGGTGGGGCGGCGGCTGCGGGCCAAGGTCAGGTGGGGGCGGAAGGCCCTGTGCTCGCCCACCGCGATCCCGGCGCGGCGTCCGGCGGCGTTCACCGAGGCGGCCAGCCGGGCCAGCACGCCGCGGTCGCCGTACACGCCCGTCCACAGGACGCGGGCGTGGGCGCCGCCGCCGGGGAACGCCCCGGCCCCGGCGAAGGACAGCTCGATCCTGGGGTGGCGGCCGGCGGCGCGCTCCAGGCGGGGCAGCAGGCGTTCCAGGGCGCGCTCGTCGGTCTCCCCCAGGAAGGCCAGCGTGATGTGCATCTTGTCGCGGGCGACCCACTTCAGGTCCGGCCAGTCCGCCCGGTAGGGCACCAGCAGCCGGTCGAGCTCGTCCAGGACGGCCGACGGCGGGATCAGTGCCACGAACAGTCTCATGGGCGGATCTCCTGCCGGGTCGTCAGCCGTATGAGGCGATCGCCCGGGCGTGCGCGCCGAGCACGTGGGCGAACAGGCTGGGCGGGCGGGTGCCGTCCCCGGCGTCGGGCAGCACGTCCGGGGTCAGCGTCCAGTCGGCGCCCACCCACGAGTCGGCGATGGCGCCCTCCGCCGACGGCAGGTTGTTGCAGCTTTGGCGGACGCGCAGCGCCCGCACCGATTCGGCGGCGGGGGTGTCGGTCTCCACCAGCAGCACCGGCACGCCCACCAGGGGGCCGTCCTCGACCAGGCGCATCAGGCGGTGGGCGTCCTCGCCGTCCAGGGCGGCACCGGCGTCCATGACCACCACCAGCCGCACCGGGGGGCCGGGGGCCAGCCCAGGGGGCAGTTCGGCGTCGCCGCCGATCCCGCGCAGGTCGACCAGGTCCAGCAGGCGGCGCAGCCGCTCGCCGGCGGCCGGGCCGGTGGCCACCCCGCCGCCGAGCAGGGTCTGCACGGTGAGCGGGTCGAAGCCGCTCAGCCAGGACGCCCCCGACAGCCCGGAGGCGTCGATGACCTCCAGGCCCACCAGGCCGGGCGGGACCGCGGCCAGGAAACGGGTGATCAGCGACCAGGCGTAGGCGGCCGAGTCGCCGGGCAGCGCGCCGCGGGAGATCCACACCCCGCGCCGCCAGGGCATCCGCAGCACCAGCGGGATGCGCAGGCCGGGCAGCTCGGCGGCGGTCAGCGTGCCGAGCAGGATGCCCTCGGCGACGTCCGACCGGGGCTGCCAGGTCAGCCAGGTCGCCGCGGCGAAGCTCGCGGCCTCGGCGCCGACGTGGGGTTCCACCCCGGCCAGCTCCCCGGCCAGCTGGGCGGCGTCGGCGCTCAGCCGGTCGGCCGCGGCGGCCATCAGCTCCTGATGGCGCCCGGCGGGCGCCCGTCCGGCGAGCTCGTCGTCGCGCAGCCGCAGGGCGTGCTCGGTGGCCGCCCGGTAGGCGGCCAGGGAGCGGCTGGCGTCCTCCCACACCAGCCAGCATCGTTCGACGTACCCCACCTCCGAGCGGGAGGGCCCCGCCGCCGGCTGCGGGCCGGGCTCGGCGGGGGGCGCCGGCTCGGCGGGCCGGGGAGGCGGGACGCCCATGGCCGGCTCGGGCGGCGGGGCGGCGGCCGGCTGGTCCTCGCCGGGGTCGTCGACCTCGATGCCGTGGGCGGTCAGCAGCTCGGCCAGGCCGCCGGTGTACCCCTGCCCGAGCGCCCGCACCTTCCAGCCGGTGCCGCGCCGGTACACCTCCAGGCCCAAGATGGCCCGCTCGGGGCCCAGGTCCGTGACGGTGAAGCCCGCCAGCGGGGTGCCGTCGGCGGCGGTGAGCTGCAGCCGCGGCGGCGGCACCGCGCCGAAGGAGGTCCGGCCGGTCAGGCTCACCACGATGACGACCGCCTGCGCGTCGGCCGGCACCGCCTCCAGGTCCAGCTCGATGCGCTGCCCGCCGCCGACCTGCGACCAGCGCACTCCGGCGCCCTCGGGGGCGTTGTAGAACACCAGGTCGGCGTCGGAGCGCGCCTGCAGGTCGGCGTCCACGGTCAGGGCGCTGACGTCGACCGGCACCGCGCAGGAGACGGTGGCGGTGACCCGGCGGGCGGGCAGGGGTGCGTTGGCCCCGCGCGGCAGTTCCGTCATGCGTCTTAAGCGTGGGCGGCGATGGCCGGGAGCATGTCCTGGAAGGTGCGGCCCTGGGCGGGCTCGCCGATGGCGTTCATCTTCCAGCCGCCCCCGTGCCGGTACAGCTTGGCCATCACCATGCCGGTGTGGGCGCCGCCGCCGGTGAGGGTGTAGCGGGCCAGCTCGGCGCCGGTGGTCTCGTCCACCAGCCGGCAGAAGGCGTTCTCCACCTCGTTGAAGGTCTGCCCGTTGAAGGAGCTGACGGTGAACACCAGCGAGGTCACGTGCACCGGCACCCTGGTCAGGTCCACGATCACCGACTCGTCGTCGCCGTCGCCGACGCCGGTGAGGTTGTCACCGGTGTGCCGCACCGACCCGTCGCTGCTGGTGAGCTTGCCGAAGTAGACCACGTCCGCCAGCTGGCCGTCGGCGAACAGCAGGCAGGAGGCGTCCAGGTCGATCTCCCGTTCGCGGGAGCCGAAGAAGCCCCGCTTTTTGACCGCGTCCCAGCCCAGGCCCATCCGGACCATGCTCAGTGTGCCCCCGGGCTTCTCCAGTGAGATCCGCTGGCCCTTCACCATCGAGACGGTCACGCCCGTCGCCTCCTCGCTTCTTGCTCCGCCGTCCGGTCCCACCCTCGCGGTCCCGACCGGCGCCCCGGACGGGGAGGGCAGTCCAAGCCTGTCAGCCTGCGCCGGTCGCTGTCACCCGGATTCGTCATCCGGATTTCGCCATCCGGATTCACCGTCCCGAACCGGTCGTCTCCGCTCGCCCGGACGCCGCGCCGCATGGGACCACCGCGGGCGGGCCGTGCTCGCGCGGAAGCCGAACGGCTCGGCCGCGTCTATTCCAGTCAACGGCAGGTCTGGGCTTTCGGTTCCCCTTCGAGCGAGGCACCGCCCGGCCGGATGCGGCCACCGGGCGGGGACCGGCGCCCGGGTTTCAGGCCGTGCTCCTGCGGAGGTTCCTCCACAGGGAGCGCTCGAGGCCGGCTTTGACCTCGTCCCGGAGCCTGCCGCGCGGGACGGCCAGGACGGTCACCGCCAGGGCGGCCAGGAGCGCCACGACGCCGCCGGCGACGATGCCCATGCGCGGGCCGAAGTGCTCGGCCAGCCACCCGATCAGCGGGGCGCCCAGCGGGTTGGTGCCCAGGAAGACGAACATGTACAGGCCCATCACCCGGCCGCGCATCTCCGGCGCCACGTTCAGCTGCATGGTGGCGTTGGCGGTGGTGGTGACCGTCATCAGGGCCAGGCCGGTGGGCACCAGCAGGATCAGGAACGACCAGTAGGTCGGCATCAGCCCGGTGGCGATCTCCAGCAGCCCGAACAGCAGCGCCGCCGACAGCAGCAGCCGCATCCGGGGCCGGGTGCGGCGGGCGGCCAGCAGCGCGCCGGTGACCGAGCCGACCGCCAGCATCGTCGAGGCCAGCCCGAAGGAGGAGGCGCCGACGCCGAACACCTCGCGGGTGACCAGGGCCATGGTGACCTGGAAGTTCATGCCGAAGGTGGCCACGAACCCGATCAGCACCAGCACCAGCAGCAGGTCCCGGCGCCCGCGCACATAGCGCAGGCCCTCGCGCAGCTGGCCCTTGGCGCGCGGCACCTGCTCGGCCGGGTGCAGCTCGGCGGTGCGCATCGCCAGCAGCCCGAAGATCACCGCCCCGAAGGACAGGGCGTTGAGCAAGAACACCGGGCCGGTGCCGATCCAGGCGATCAGCACCCCGGCCGCCGCGGGGCCCACCACGCGGGCGCCGTTGAAGGTGGCGCTGTTGAGGGCGATCGCGTTGGGCAGGTCCCGCCGTCCCACCATCTCGATCACGAACGACTGGCGGGCCGGGTTGTCGATCACGGTGGCCATGCCCAGCCCGAAGGCCAGCGCGTACACGTGCCACACCTGGGCGGTGCCGGTGAGCGCCAGCACCCCCAGCACCAGCGCCAGCAGGCCCATGGCGGCCTGGGTGGCCAGCAGGATGCGCCGCTTGGGGTAGCGGTCGGCCAGCACCCCGCCCCACAGCCCGAACAGCAGCAGCGGCAAGAACTGCAGGCCGGTGGTGATGCCCAGGGCGGTGCCGCTGCCGTGGGTGAGTTCCAGCACCAGCCAGTCCTGGGCGACCCGCTGCATCCAGGTGCCGGTGTTGGAGACGACCTGTCCGGAGGCGAACAGCCGGTAGTTGCGGACGCGCAGCGAGCGGAACATCCCGCCCCGCTCCCCGTCCTGTTCCGGTTCGTCCGGTTCAGGGGGGATCTTCTGGCGGGTGCGCCCGGCCGGGGGCGTCAGGACTTGCTGAGCCGGTCCAGGATCGGCGCCGCCTGGCGCAGGATCTCCCGCTCCCGGGGGGTCAGTTCGCTCAGGCGCCGCGACAGCCAGGCCTCCTTGCGGCGGCGTTCCTCCCGCAGCAGGTCCACTCCCCGCTGGGTCACGCGCAGCACCACCTGGCGGCCGTCGGTCGGGTGCGGGCTGCGTTCCACCAGCCCCTGCTCCTCCAGGGCGGCGATCACCCGGGTCATGGAAGGGGGCTGCACCTTCTCGTGGTCGGCGAGCTCGCGCGGGGTCATGGCCCGGTGCCGCTCCAGCGCCGCCAGCGCGGCGTGCTGGGAGATCGTGAGCCGGGGCTGCCGGGGCGAGCCGTGCGGGCCGGTCCCTTCGGTGGCGCTCACCGAGCGCAGTCTTCGCGACAGGCGCGCGATGGAGATGCGCAGCTCCTCGGCCAGTCCGGGAGGCGGCTCGACGGGCTGTGGGTCCTGGTGCGTGTTCATGTTCATTAGCAGAAGTCATTACCTCGGCTAACGACTATGGGCGGCCGGCTATTCCGCCCGCGCGCCGGCCGGGAATGTGACTTCGGCTTCCCTCCCCGCTCACCCGTGGTCTGCTGGGACGCAAACCATGCTCCCACTCGGGAAACGACCACCGCGCATCTCGTAGCCTGAGCTTCATGACACGTCCACGGCGTCCGGATCCCCCTCCGCTGCGGACCGACGACCGGCTGGTGGCGGCGGTGGGCACCGTGGCCTGGGCGATCGCCCTGGTGGTGCTGCTGATCGTGGACTTGCCGGAGGACGCCCGCTGGTGGCTTTGGGTGTGCGTGGTCGGCGTCGCCACGGGGATCTTCGGCTACTGGTACCTGCCCCGCCTGCACCGCGCCCGCGCCGCCGCCCTCGAACGCCGCGCACTCAGGGAGGGCCAGGGCCGGGCCGTGCCCGCCGCCCCTCCCGGGGCCACCGAGGCGTCCCGGGCCGCCGCCCACCGGGCGCCCGAGGACCGGGCCTGAGCGTCCCCCACCGGCGGTCAGGGCTCCAGGTCCCGTTCGGCCAGGACGACGGGGAGGGCCGCGGGGTCGCGCAGCACCGCCTCCAGCAGCAGGCGGTCCCGCCAGCGTCCGGCGGCCCAGGCCAGTGCGCGGGCCAGCCCGGCGGGACCGGAGGCGTGCACGATGCCGGTGTCCTCCTCATACCACCACGGCACCGGACGGCCGGAGACGACCAGCGGGTCGTGGGCCAGGTACTCCTCGGGAAGGTCCGCCTCCCCCCAGACCTCCCAGACCTCCGGCGGGACCTTGCGCGGCGTGCCCGCCGACTCCACCGCGGCGGGCATCTCCTCACTGGCCAGGGCCAGCTCCAGCGCCTCGGCCAGCGCCACCGCCCGGTCGTAAGGGGCGATCACCAGGGGCTGGTCGGCGACCAGCGGGAGCAGCGCGGGGGTGTCCACGACCATGGCGTCCTCGGCCGGCACGACCTCCGGCACGCCCGCCACCAAGGCCCGGACCCGCTCGGGCGGCTCGGCGAGCGGTGCGTCCCCTCGGGCCGCCCACTCCGCCAGCGCCGCCCACAGCCGGCGCAGCAGGGGGCGAGGCACCGCGCGGGCCGGGTCGGCCAGCCGGTCCAGCAGGTCGGCGGCGCCGCCGGGCTCGGCCAGCAGCTCCTCCAGCGAGCCCCGCACGCCCAGCGCCCGCGCCAGCCGCGGGTCCAGCCCGGCGGGCGCCGGATCGTACAGCCCGGCCAGCTCGCCGGCCTCGCGGGCGCGCAGCTCGCCGGGGCGCCGCCCGCCCAGGACCGGCCGCCCCCGCAGCCACCAGGCCGTGTAGGAGGGCACCGCCACCCGGCGTCCGTCGCCGAGCACCACATGCGCGGGATCGACCACGGCCGCCCGCAGCGGGGGCTCGGCCAGCAGCCGCAGCGCCGCCGGCCAGTCCTCCACCAGTTCCAGGTCGCGGACGGCCACCAGTTCCGGCAGCTGCGGCGGCAGCTCCTGCGGGCCGAGCAGGTCCAGCACGTAGCGGGCCCACTCCTCCTCGCCGTCCAGCTCCAGCAGCGGTTCGTCGGCCAGGGCCGCCACATCGACGTCCTCGGCGCGGGCCACGGCGAAGCCGCGCAGCACCCCGGCCGCCTCCAAGGTCTGCTCCCCCCAGCGTTCGACCAGGCCGGGGGCGACGGTGCCGAACGGGGCGTCGGCGGCCATGATCTGGTGCAGCGGGCTGCCGGGCAGCAGCAGCTCCCCGGCCGGGTAGAACTCCCCGTCCGCGCCGGTCAGCGTCAGCTCCGCCAGCCAGGGCTCCTCCCCCGCCCGCAGCCCGGCCGCCGCCACCAGCCCCAAGACGGCCTCGGCGATCGGCTCGGGGTCGTCGGCGTCGAAGGAGCCGGCCACCGCCGCCCGCACCGCCGGCTCGGCGAGCACCCGGCGCGGCCCGGCCTCCACCGCCCCCAGCCGCACCAGCAGCGGGTGGACGGCCTCGGGGTGGACGAACCGCAGCCCCAGCACCTGCAGCGGCTCGGGGTCCAGGTCGGCGGAGGCGATCAGCAGGCCGCGGGGGCCGCGCACCGTGCGGCCGTCGGCCAGCGGCACCGGCAGCGCCCCCAGCGCGTCGGCGTCGCAGCGCGCCGCGGCCAGCTCCGCATACAGCCGCCGCCACCAGGCCGGTTCCCGCTCCAGGCCGGCCAGCAGGTCGACCACGTCGGCCAGGGGCAGGTGCCGCACGCCCAGCGTCTGCAGCGCCGGATGCCCGGCGGGCCAGCCGGCCGGCAGCAGGCCGGGCAGCACCTCGGCGAGCAGGTCCAGCAGCCCGGCGGTGCCGTCCACGGCCACCACGTCCCGGCCGCGGGCGCGCACCGGCTCTTCCGCCTCACCGGCGGGGCCGGGCGCGGCCACGGGCAGCAGCGGGGCCTGCGGCAGCCGCTTTGCGATCTCCCGGCGCAGCCGCGCGTCCAGCTCCCCGGCCGGCAGCCCGCCGGGGACCAGCGACAGCAGGCGGGGGGTGGCGGGCAGCGCGCGCAGCAGCCGGACATAGGCCGCAGCGGCCTGTTCGATCAGGAAGTCGGTCAGCGGCCCGGAGGCCACGTGCCGCCGGTCGGGGGCCAGCGGGAATGTGGCGATCAGCAGCGCGGGAACGCTCAGCCGCTCGTCGCTGGGGGTTGGTGCGTGCAGCACCTGGGGCACGTCCTCGGGCAGCCGCGGCGACCCCGCCCCCCGGTGGGGGCCGAGGAGGTCCAGGGCCGGGGCGCCCGCCCCCTGCTGCGGCTCCGCCGGGTCGGGGACGGCCCAGCGGACCTGCCAAAAGGGCCGGGCGCGTTCCTCGGTGGGCCGGTCGGCCAGCAGGGCGGCATCGAGCGTCCCCTCCGCCAGGACCGTCCGCCACCGCACGCCGTCGATGTCCACGGTGCCGTCCGGCCGGTGCTCGGCGGTGATCGTCCGAGTGGCCCCCTCCAGGTCGATCTCCACCGCCCGCAGGCTGGGCAGCGCCAGCATCAGCGCCGGCCCCACCTCTTCCAGCTGCCGTCGCACCAGGGCCTCGGCCGCGGCGTCGCGCAGCGGCAGGCGCACCACGGTGTCGAAGCCGGCCTCGGGCTCGGGCAGGCGGGCCGGGAACGGCAGCCGCAGCAGCGGCACATGGCCGCCGCGGCGGTCCAGTTCGCCGGCCAGCGCCGGGACGCCCGCCACCAGTTCCCGGGTGCGCCGCGCCGACCAGGCCACCGCGGGCCCGCCGGCGGCGGGGCCGATGCACGGCTCGTCGCTGACCGCGGCCACGGCGGCGAACCCCACGCCGAACCGTCCCACCGCGCCGGGCTCGTCCCGTTTGGCCGAGGCCCGCAGCGTCGACAGCGCCTCGACCCCGGCGGCATCCAGCGGCGCCCCGGTGTTGGCGGCCGTCAGCACGCCTCCCGACAGGCGCAGCCGCAGCCGGCCGCCGACGCCGGCGCGCAGCGCGGCGTCGGCGGCGTTCTGCGCCAGCTCGACGATCACCCGGTCGCGGTAGCCGCCGAGGGCGTGGTCCTCCTCGGCGTTGGCGTCCTCCCGGAAGCGGGCCGGGGAGGACTCCCAGGCCTGCAGCACCCGCCGCCGGATCTCCGCCGTGCCGTAGGGATCATCGGCGGGGCCGGGGGCCGGCGCGCCGTTCAACGGCGCTCGGCGGCCCCTTCGCCGGCCGCCTCATCGCCCGCCTGCTCGTCCGTCTCCTCGGTCAGCGCGGACACCGGCATCAGGTCATAACCCATCTCGTCGACGATCGGCGGCGGCGCCTCGGAGGCGGGCGGCACCACCACCGCCTCCGAGTGGGCTCCGCAGCCGTGGTCGGCGGAGACCACCCGGCCGTCGTCGGGGGCGTACTCGTTGGCGCACACCCCGAACATCTGCCGCAGCTCCCCCGACAGCGGCACGTAGAACCCGCAGGTGGAGCACTGGGCGGGGGCGGAGGCGGCGATCGGGGTGCGCGGCCCGGCCGTCCCCTCATACCAGCGGGCGGCGGCCTGGGCGCGTCCCTCGGCCGACAGCACCCGGACCCGTCCCAGCCCCAGCTCCCACTGCACCTGCCGTTCGGCCTCATCGGAGGTCTCGGTGTAGCCGGGGGCCAGCCGGGGGTCGTCGGCGGGGGTGGGCAGCAGGTCGCCGGGGCCCAGGTCGCCGGGGCGCAGCCGTTCGATCCACGGCACCCACGGCGGCGGCATCAGCGCCCCCTCGCCGGGGACCAGCACGCACTCGTTGACCGTCACCACCTTGGCGCGGGCCGCGCGGACCACGGTGACCGCCCACCGCCATCCCTTGTAGGCGGGGTCCAGGCAGGCGAAGTAGTGGGTGAGCACTCGGTCGCCCTCGGCCTGCATCCCCAGGTGCTCGCCCACGGGAGTGGGGTGGGCGGTCTCCTCGGCGGCCCGGCGGGCGAGATCCACCGCCTCCGCGCACGCAGGGTCGACGGCGGGGGTACGGGTCCGGCGCGAACGCGTCGCACCGGTCGAGGTCGATCTGGGTTGACGCAGAGGGCTCACCCCTCGATTCTCTCCCATCAGCCGGTATGGCCCGGCATCCCGGATCGTCAAGGACGGCGGCGGCGCCGTCGGTCCCCACCGGCGGCGCACCCGGCCCGCCCCCGCGGCGGGCAAGGTCCCGCAAACCCCGATGACCTGGGCGTTCAAGCGACCATCAGAGCCGGACGGCCCATGGCGTCATGCGTCCCGAAAAGCCGGAAGCGCCCGTCGGCCCCCACCCGGAGGACCGACGGGACCCGGTGTCAACGAACCTTCCCCGCCGCGCGGCCCCAAGGCCCGGGGACGGGCGGGTGCGGCGTGCGGGAGGGCTCAGGGATGCAGATCGTCGGCGAGGGCGCGCAGCACCGTGGCGATCTTCTTGGACTCGGCCGGGGAGGGGTGCTTGCCCCGCCGGTAGGTGTTGGAGATGCCGTCCAGCAGCTTGATCAGGTCCTCGATGATCGGCACCATCTCGTCGGGCTTCTTGCGCCGGGCCTTGGCCACCGACCGCTCCACCGAGGGCAGGGGATCGAGCGTCCGCACCGACAGCGCCTGCTGCCCCCGCCGGCCCTCGACCACTCCGAACTCCACGCGCTGGCCGGTTTTCAGCGAGGTGACGCCGCTCGGCAATGCGGAGGAATGCACGAAGACCTCACCGCCGTCGTCGCGGGTGAGGAAGCCGAATCCTTTACCGGCGTCGTACCACTTGACCTTGCCAGTGGGCACAGGTGACCTCATCCAGCTCTCGCTACGAATTGGGCTCAAGAGTAATGCCTCACCGCAAACGGGT
Organism: Thermomonospora sp. CIF 1; assembly: GCF_001896795.1. Taxonomy (NCBI): domain Bacteria; kingdom Bacillati; phylum Actinomycetota; class Actinomycetes; order Streptosporangiales; family Thermomonosporaceae; genus Thermomonospora; species Thermomonospora sp. CIF 1. The sequence continues at coordinate 294,189 of NZ_MOYN02000007.1, read as the reverse complement.
GAACACATATACCGGTGGCCGCGATCGAGCGGCCCAGGTCACCGGGCGGCGGGGACCGTCCCGGCGAGCCAGGCGGGGAATGCGGCCAGATCCTCCAGCACCACGTCGGCGCCGTGGGCGCGCAGTGCCGCGGCGTCGAAGGGGCCGGTGGCGACCGCCACGCTGCGCGCCCCGGCGGCGCGGGCCGCGTCCACGTCCGCCAGGTGGTCGCCGACATAGACGCCTGCGCCGTGCTCACGCAGCGCCTCTCCCTTCTCGGTGCCGAACAGACCGCCGATGACCGCATCGACCGGCAGGCCCAGGGCCGCCACGGTCGCCTCGGCATGCCGCTGGCTCTTGGCGGTCACCACGATCGCACGCCCGGAGTGCTCCCGCACCGCCTGCACCGCCTGCAGCGCCCCGGGCATCGGGGTGCTGACGGGCACCGCGATGTCGCCGTACAGCTGCCGGTAGCGCGCCGCGGCGGCGGGGATCTGCGCGGGCGGGAACCAGTGCGCCAGCTCCCGCTCCAGCGGCGGGCCCAGGCGGGCGATCACGGTGGGGACGTCGATGAACACCCCCGTCTCGGCCGCCAGCGCCCGGTAGGTGGCGGCGATGCCCTCCCGGGTGTCGGCCAGGGTCAGGTCAAGGTCGAACCCGACGGTCAGCGGGGCGGTCACAGGCAGGTGGAGATCCGGCACATCCCCAGCGTATGCAAAGGGCGGGTCGATCCGCCGGGCGCCGGCGTCCGCAAGCCCGCGCCCTCCCGGTAGTGGCGATGCGACGGGATCCGAGCGGGAGGGCGCGGGAGCTGTGCGAAATGTCAACCGCCCGCAATCAGGTGTTCCGTACGTCCGAAACCAGCGTTCGGCATCGGCGTCCATACCCGCCGCCCCACCGCTCAACCATGCCCGTCCCGGCCCGGCCAAATGCGCTTTTTCAATCACATGGGCTTGAGCGGTGCAAACGAAGACCTTGGAGCGCCCGGTCAGCCGGCGCACCACTCCTCCCAGGAGATGTCCTGGCCGGGATACCGCACATTCTTGAACGGCCAGGTCACCGTGGCCCATTCATGGACGAACTCGGCCAGTTCCCGCTCCAGGCCGGTGCCGGCCTCATCCGAACGCACCCAGAACACCACGCCGGCGTCCACCTCCGGCAGCGAACGGGGCGGCGGGGCGATGTGCACCCGGCCCAGCAGCCGCTCCTCATCGGCGGTCAGCACCGCGAAGGTGAACGACCGCCGCAGCTGGCCCTCCTTCTGCAGCCAGCCCAGATCCACCAGGGCCTGCTCGAAGTCGTAGCCGGGGGCCGGCCAGCCGAAGTGGGCGCCGAAGCGCTCCCACAGCCGCTCCCGGCTGCTCATGACCGCGTCGTAGTCCTTGACCACATCGTGCACGCCGATCGGGCGGATCCGGAAGCGCTGCCCGGCGACCAGGGTGGGCACGACGAAGTCATCGGGCACGAAGGCCACCTCGACCCCTTCCATAGACGTTCCAGGCGCGATCACGGCCTCCTTGCCGCAGCGTGTTCCCGCAGCCTAGTGCGCCGGGCCGGGAAGGTGGGCGCCATCACTTTTTCGGACGTGCAGCGCCCGAGTGCGTGCACGCGCCCCGCCTCGATGCCCTACTGTTCTGGCGGAGGACTCACATGACGCTATCCACGCGCGAGCGGATCGTGGCCGAATCGCTTCGGCTTTTCGCCGACCGCGGTTACGCCGCGACATCTGTTGCCGAGATCGAGGCCGCGGCCGGGCTGTCTCCGGGCGCGGGCGGCCTGTACCGCCACTTCCGTTCCAAGGAAGAGGTGCTGGCCGCCGCGATCCGCGAGCACATCACCCGTACCCGCGAGCAGATCGCCACCGTCATGGAGATCGCCGCCGAGCACTCCGATCTGCCGCTGGAGACCCGGCTGAAGATGGCCTGCAAGACGGGGCTGGCCAAAATGCGCGAGGAACAGGACCTGATCCGGGTGCTGTTCCGCGACCTGGACCAGTTCCCCAACCTGATCGCCGAGATGCGCGAGGGCCTGGTCAAGCCGCTGTACGACAGCATCGCCACCTGGCTGTCGGCCCAGCCGGAGTACGCCGATGCGGACGCCGACTGGCCGGCGATCGCCACGGTGCTCGGCGGCGCGGTGGTCAACTACTGGCTGTCGACCGAGTCGCTGCACGAGTCACCCACCCGCGTCGATGAGAGCCGCTTCGTCGAGGCCTGGGCCCGCCTGGCGCTCGGCCTGGTCACCAACGAGCGCAGCCCCGCCTGACCCGTCCGGCGGCGCCCGGCCCCCTCGGCGCCTCCCACTACGGTGGGAGAGATGGACAGCTACGCCGACTGGCTGCGCGCCCGCGACGACGCACAACTGCGCGCGCTGCTCGCCGCACGGCCTGAGCTGATCACCCCCGTACCGGCGGATCTGACCGCCCTCGGCGCACGGGCGGCCACGCCCGCGGCCATCGCCCGGGCGCTGGACCGCCTGGACCGCTTCGCCCTGGCGGTGCTGGAGACGCTGCTGGTCCTCCCCCAGCCGGCCCCGCGGGAGGCGGTCGTGCGGGAGCTGACCGCCTGCACCGACGCCACCGCCGACGACGTCACCGAAGTGCTGGAGCGGCTGCGCACCTGCGGCCTGGTCTGGGACGACGGCGACGCCGACGGCCCGCTGCGCACCGCCCCCGGCCTGCGCCGGGCACTGCCGCACCCGGCCGGGCTCGGCCCGCCCGCCGCCGAGCTGCTGGCCGCCTACCCCTTGGAACGGCTCTTGGAGCTGGTCGCCGACACCGGCGGCCACGGCCCGCGCGGCTTCCCCGACACCGCCGCCCTGATCGAGACGCTGGTCGCGCGGCTGACCGACCCGGGCGAGCTGCTCGAGCAGGCCGGGCCGCAGGCGCGCGCCGCGCTGGAGCAGCTGGCCTGGGGACCGCCGGTGGGACGGGTCGCCGAGGCCCGCCGCGCCGTGCGCGCCGCCACCGCCCAGACCCCCATCGAGCACCTGCTGGCCCGCGGGCTGCTGGCCGCCACCGACGACCACACCGTCACGCTGCCCCGCGAGGTCGCCTTGTACCTGCGCGGCGGCAGGCTGTTCCGGGACCTCACCGCACGCCCGCCGGCGACGCGGGCGGCGATGCCGCACCCGGCGGAGCTGGTGGCCCGCACCGCCGCCGGCCAGGCGCTGACCGTCGTGCGGCTGACCGAGGACCTGCTGGAGCGGTGGGGCCTGCGACCGCCGGCCGTGCTGCGCAGCGGCGGGCTGGGAGTCCGGGACCTGCGCGCCGCCGCCGAGGCGCTGGACGTGGCCGAATGGCAGGCCGCGCTGCTCATCGAGACCGCTCACAGTGCCGGGCTGCTGGCACGCTCCAGCGACCAGGGGGTGGACGGCGAGTGGCTGCCCACCCGCGCCTTCGACCTGTGGCGGCTGCGCGAGAACGCCGACCGCTGGAGCGAGCTGGCCGCCGCCTGGCTGCACAGCGACCGGGTGGCGGGCCTGGTCGGCGAGCGCGACGAACGCGACCGGGTGATCAACGCGCTGGGCGCAGAGCCGGTGCGCCCGGCCGCCCCGCAGATCCGCCGGGCGGTGCTGGCGGTGCTGGTGCAGGCCGGCGGGGCGCTGCCGGCCGAGCAGATCCGTGACCGGCTGGCCTGGGAGCAGCCCCGCCGCCGCGGCGCGCTGCGCGACCGGCTGGTGGACTGGACGCTGCGGGAGGCCGAGCTGCTGGGCCTGACCGCCTTCGGCGCCCCGGCCCCCCATGCCCGCCCGCTGCTGGAGGGCGCCGGCCTTCCCGAGGTGGCCGCCGCGCTGGCCGAGCACCTGCCCACGCCGGTGGCGGAGATCCTCATCCAGGCCGATCTGACCGCCGTGGCGCCCGGGCCGCTGGTTCCGGAACTGGCCCGGGAGCTGGCGCTGACCGCCGACGTGGAGTCCACCGGCGGCGCCACCGTCTACCGCTTCACCGAGGCGTCGGTGCGCCGCGCCCTGGACGCCGGACGCTCGGCCGCCGAGCTGATCGAACTGCTGACCCGGCACTCGGCCACCCCGCTGCCGCAGCCGCTGACCTATCTGATCGAGGACGTGGCGCGGCGGCACGGCCGGCTGCGGGTGGGCGCCATGAGCTCTTATGTGCGCGCCGACGACCCGGCCCTGCTGGAGGAGGTGCTGGCCGACCGGCGGGCCCAGGCGCTGCCGCTGCACCGGCTGGCCCCGACCGTGCTGGCCTCTCCGCTGCCGCGGGCCGAGCTGCTGGAGGCGCTGCGCGGGCTGGGGCTGTCGCCGGTCGCCGAATCCCCCGAGGGCGGCGTGGTCATCACCCGGCCCGACTCCTACCGGGCCGACACCCCCGCCGACGCCGGCCCGGTCCGCACCTTTGCGGCGGACGAGTGCGACCCGGCGGTGATCGACGCCGCGGTGCGGGCGTTGCGCGCCGGCGACGCGGCGGCCCGCCTCAGCGCACCCGCGGGCGAGCCGCCGCGCTCCCCGTCCATGACCACGGTGGAGGAGCTGCGGCAGGCCGCCAAGCGGGGCGTTCGCGTGTGGATCGGCTACCTCGACCAGGAAGGCCGGGCCTCCAGCCGCATCGTGGAGCCGATCAGCGTCGACGGCGGTTTCCTGACCGGATACGACGCCACCAGGGCCGCGGTGCACCGTTTCGCGCTGCACCGCATCACCGGCGTCGCCGAGCTCGAAGACGGCGAATAAATAGCGTTGCGCCGTTTTCCCGGACACGGCACAGTGGAAGCCGTCCGCACGGCCCCGCTGACGGAAAGGAGGACACCATGCCGGCTCCACCGCGGCGAAATACCCGCCGCACGCACGGCGGCCGCTGTGTTCTCCGACCAGCGGAGCCGGGACGGCGCAGACTTTGAGCCTTTTTCCGCATCCGCCTCGCCTCCTCGCGGCGTCCCCTTCGGCAGGCGGCTCGCCGCGCAGGCCATGGGCCATGTGGTGAAAAAGGTGCACCGCCCCGCACGGCACGGCGGACGTCCCGCCGGCCGGAAAAGGGCCCCTGCGACGATCGTCCGGGCGCCGGTGCGCAGGCGAGGGTTACTTCCCCATCCTGACGGATTCGGTTCACCCCCGCCGCACCCGACCTCGGCGCCCGACGCACCAGAACACCATCTCCCCAGGTCAGGACCGGTGACCTGGACGGCCCGGCGACGGATGCCCGCCCCAGACCCCAAAAAGGCTCAACCCGATTCTCACCTCCCGACGCCCCCGCCACGGGCCCGGTCTTTCAGCTCACCTGAAAGAGCGGACCCCAAAGCTCGGGAGGAAGCATCCGAATGCGCGCCCGATGCGCAGGCAGCGGTTACTTCCGCTTATAACGGAGAGGTCATGGGTTCGATTCCCATCCGCCCGACTCCCCGGGCGGTAGCTCAGTGGTCAGAGCACTTTGCACCGCAGCCGATTTAATCTCGGGCGCCTCGAAAATCCCCTCCCGGTGCGCAGTCCGGAGTTACTTCGGTGGATATCGGGTTCGACTCCTGAAACGGTCCCGCACAGGGACTGAAAACACTTCGGACGGCTCGACCTCGGGAGGCCACCGCCCCAGGAGGGCAGCGACAGATGGCGAAGTTCAACCGCGTGCGCCGCAAGGGCGCCACCAGCCCGATCAAGACCGCCGACCGCGCGACCGGCCGCACCCACGAGGGCGCGCCGGGCCACCTGCGGGACACCAAGAGCGAGCTCTTCCTGCTCGCGGTGTCGAACATGGTCGGCGAGCAGACCTTCTACGAGGGCGCCTCGGCGCGGGACGCCCGCTTCCGCACCCTGGTCGGCGAGGTGGCGCTGCACGACCCGGGCTGGCTGACCCGCATGATCGGCTGGCTGCGCAACGAGGCCGGCATGCGCTCGGCGAGCGTGGTGGCCGCGGCCGAGGGCGTGATGTCCCGGCTGTGCGCGTCGGCCGCCGGCGGCAACCGGCGGCTCATCGACGCGGCGCTGCAGCGCGCCGACGAGCCCGGTGAGCTGATCGCCTACTGGCACGGCCGGTACGGGCGGGCGCTGCCGCAGCCGGTCAAGCGCGGCATCGCCGACGCGGTCCGCCGGCTTTACGACGAGCGGTCGCTGATCAAGTACGACAGCGGCGAGGTCCGTTTCGGCGACGTCCTGGAGCTGACCCACCCGGCGCCGGTGGCGCCCTGGCAGGGCGACCTGTTCAAGCACGCCATCGACCGGCGGCACGGCCGCGGCCGGGACATCCCCCGCTCGCTGACCGTGCTGCGGGCCCGCGCCGAGCTGCTGGCGCTGCCGGTGGGCGAGCGGCGCGCGCTGCTGGAGCGGCCGGACGCCCCGCAGGTGCTGGCGGCGGCCGGGATGACCTGGGAGTCGCTGGCCGGCTGGGTGCAGGGCCCGCTGACCGCGCGCTTCTGGGAGGCGATCATCCCGTCCATGGGCCTCTTCGCCCTGCTGCGCAACCTGCGCAACTTCGACCGGGCGGGCATCGGCGAGCAGGCCGCCGAGGCGGTCGCCGCCCGGCTGGCCGACCCCGCGCAGGTCCGCCGCTCCAAGCTGCTGCCGATCCGGTTCCTGGCCGCCTGCCGGCAGGCGCCGTCGCCGCGCTGGGCGTGGCCGCTGCAGCGGGCGCTGGACGCCTCGCTGGCGAACGTGCCGCGCCTGCCGGGCCGCACGCTGGTGCTGGTGGACCGGTCGGGTTCGATGTTCACGCCGATGTCGGCACGCAGCAAGATCACCCAGGCCGACGCCGCCGCCGTCTTCGGCACCGCCCTGGCGCTGCGCGCCGAGCACGCCGACCTGGTGCAGTTCGGCACCACGCACCAGGCGGTGCCCTTCCGGCGCGGCGAGCCGGTGCTCAAGGTGGTCGAGCGGTTCGACTGGCTGGGCGGCACCGACACCGCCGAGGCGGTGCGCGCCCACTACCGCGGCCACGACCGGGTGGTCATCGTGACCGACGAGCAGGCCTGGGCGGGCCCGCACGGCGCCGAGCCCACCGCCGCGGTGCCCGAGCAGGTCCCGGTCTACACCTGGAACCTGGTGGGCTACCAGTACGGCCACGGCCCGTCCGGCACCGGCACCCGGCACACCTTCGGCGGCCTGTCGGACGCCGCGTTCGCGATGATCCCCCTCCTGGAGCGCGGCCAGAAGGCCGACTGGCCGTTTTGAAGCAGCCCGTCTCCGGCGGCGCCCCGCCGGAGACGGGCGCGCCCGCGTCTTCCCCAACGGATGCCCCGAAGGCTCGGGGACGGAAGCCGCGACGGCGCTCCGTGCGTGGCGTCCCAGACCATGGGACCGTCCAGACTGCGACGTACCCGCATGCAGCGCCACTCCGGCCGCAATCGGACATTTCGCACATGTGTTCGCGCCGGTGGCGTGCGGTGCGCGGGCGGGGCACGCTCTGGCCGGGGCGCTTGGGGGAGGATGCACCGAAAAGACCCGGTTGTGATCACGGCCCAACGCCGGGGACGCCGCATTGGGGGCGGCGATATTGACGCCCGCACCGGAAAACGGTCCTCTGAACCGGAGGGGATCTTGCCAACACGGCCCGCACCCGGCCCCGGCGCAGGTCACGCGGTGCGGGCGTGGCGCAGGTCCGGTGGTCACGCGGTGAAAGGGGCACCGGATGGAGCGGACTCTCGGCAGGCTGTCCGAGCGGGCCTGGGAGCGGTTCGACGACTATGACGCGCTGTTCTTCGAGGGCCGCTGGTACCGCAGCCGGGAACTGGCCGAGCGGACCCGCCGGGTGGCCGGGGGACTGACCGACCTGGGCGTGCGGCCCGGCGACCGGGTCGTGGTGATGATGGCCAACTGCCCGGAGGTGGGGATCACCTACCAGGCGCTGTGGCGGGCCGGAGCCGTGGTCACCCCGGTGGTGTTCCTGGTCTCGCCCGAGGAGCTGCGGCACATCCTCACCGACAGCGGCGCCCGGGTCGTCGTGACCACCGCCGAGGTGCTGCCCACCGTCCAAAAGGCCGCCCACGACCTGGACGTGCAGATCGTCCTGGTCGGCGAGACGACGGCAGAGGGCACCGTCCCTTATGAGGAGCTGGCGCGGGCCGACGAGCTGCCGCTGATCGACCGGGACGAACAAGACCTGGCGGCGCTGATGTACACCGGCGGCACCACCGGCCGCGCCAAGGGCGTCATGCTCACCCACGCCGGCCTGTACGCCGCCTCCCTGGCCTCCTGGGAGGCCAGCACCGCCCAGCACGTGAACCGGGTGATCGTCCCGCTGCCGCTCTCACACGCCTACGGGATGATCGTGACGCTGATCGGGCTGCAGTCGCAGGTGCCCCGCAGCACCGTGCTGCTGCGCTGGTTCGACGCCAAGGAGTGGCTGCGCCTGGCCTCCGCGCACCGCGCCCAGCTCGCCCCGCTGGTCCCCGCCATGATCGGCATGCTGCTGGCCGAACCCGCCCTGGAGGCCACCCCGCTGCCGGACCTGCGCTACATCACCTGCGGTTCGGCCCCGCTGCCCCGCGAATCCCTGGAGGAGTTCGAACGGCGGGTGCCCGGCGTGCAGATCATGGAGGGCTACGGGATGACCGAGACCAGCGCGGTCTGCGCGGTCAACCGGCCCGGGGCCAGGAAGGCCGGCAGCGTGGGCCGCCCGCTGCCCGGCTATGAGATCACCATCCGCGACGAGGACGGCAACGCGCTGCCGCCCGGCCGCGACGGCGAGATCTGCGTGCGGGCCGGGTGCCTGATGAAGGGCTACTGGCGGGCGGCAGAGGCCACGGCCGGCGCCCTGATCGACGGCGAGCTGCGCACCGGCGACATCGGCCACCTGGACTCCGACGGCTTCCTGTTCATCGTGGACCGCAAGAAGGACCTGATCATCCGGGGCGGTTTCAACGTGTTCCCCCGCGATGTGGAGGACGCCCTGATGGAGCACCCGGCGGTCGCCAAGGCCGGCGTGGTCGGCCGCCCCGACCCCCGCCTCGGCGAGGAGGTCGTCGCCTTCGTCTCCCTGGTCCCCGGTGCGACGGCCACCCCGCAGGAGCTGATCGCCTGGACCCGCGACCGGATCGGCAAGATCAAGTACCCCCGGGAGGTCCACGTGATCGACGCGATCCCGATGACCAGCGTCTTCAAGACCGACCGCAAACGGCTGCGGCAGATGCTCGCCGAAGCACCGCCGGCCGGCTGACCCTCCTTCGGCACGCGCTCTTCAGCGCCCAAGGCGGGCGCATGGCCCGAGGTCTCAGGGCTCAGGCCGCGATGCGCCCGCCTCGACCTGCGAAGACGGCGCGTTGAAAGAGGCGTGCCGAGCACGCCCGGGCCCTGCGGATCGTCCAGTGGCCGGCGACGGCGAAACTTCCGGATACGGTGGCGGACCAGAGACGGGAAACGGCTGGATCAGCCCCGTCGGCGCCGCCGCACAGGAGGACCCGCATGAGTGGCCACGGGAACGAGTCACCGGAGGGCCGGCCCGCCCCGCACCTCCCCCGAGGCGGCCAGGATCTCCCGACACAGCCGAAGCGGGACTGGGCTCCCCTGTCCCCCCGGCAGCCGCCCGCACACGAAACACCCGGCCACGACTACGGCTACGGCCCGCCGGGCGTGCCGCGGGTGCCCGTCGACCACTCCCTCCCCCTCACGGCGCTGGTCTGCAACGGCATCGCCACGCTGATCTGCTGCAACGTGCTGTGCATCGGCGGCATCGTCACCGCGGCCCTGGCGCTGGGCAGCGCGCACACCGACCCCGAGGAATCCCAGAACCTGGCGAAATGGAGCTGGGCGATCCTCATCGCGTCCGTCGCCCTGCAGGTCATCGCCCTCATCTTCCTGGTGGAGCAGGGCTTCTTCGAAAACGACGACGCTCCTTCCGGCAGTGTCTGACCGGAGGGAAGACACCGTCCGCTCAAGCTTGTTGCACACTGAACGCACTCCGCCCGACCAGCCGCTACGAGGTTGCCCGTGACCGACGGTCCGCTCATCGTCCAGTCCGACAAGACCCTGCTGCTGGAAGTCGGCCACGAGCAGGCCGACGACTGCCGCCGGGACATCGCCCCGTTCGCCGAACTGGAACGGGCGCCCGAGCACGTCCACACCTACCGGATCACCCCGCTGGCGCTGTGGAACGCCCGCGCCGCCGGCCACGACGCCGAGCAGGTCGTGGACGTGCTGCTGCGCTACTCGCGCTACCCGGTGCCGCACGCGCTGCTGGTCGACGTCGCCGACACCATGTCCCGCTACGGGCGGCTGCGGCTGGAGAAGGACCCGGCGCACGGCCTGGTGCTGACCTCCACCGACCGGTCGGTCCTGGAGGAGGTGCTGCGCTCCAAGAAGGTCAAGCCGATGCTGGGGGCGCGCATCGACGAGGACACCGTCATCGTCCACCCCAGCCAGCGCGGCCACCTCAAGCAGGCGCTGCTGAAGCTGGGCTGGCCCGCCGAGGACCTGGCCGGGTACGTCGACGGCGAGGCCCACCCGGTGACGCTGGTCGAGGACGGCTGGGCGCTGCGCCCCTACCAGCGGGAGGCGGCCGACGCGTTCTGGCACGGCGGCTCGGGCGTGGTGGTGCTGCCCTGCGGGGCGGGCAAGACCATCGTCGGCGCCGCCGCCATGGCCCGCGCCCGGGCCACCACGCTGATCCTGGTGACCAACACCGTCTCCGCCCACCAGTGGAAGCAGGAGCTGCTGCGCCGCACGTCCCTGACCGAGGACGAGATCGGCGAATACAGCGGCGCCCGCAAGGAGATCCGCCCGGTCACCATCGCCACCTACCAGATCATGACCACCCGCCGCAAAGGCGCCTACCCGCATCTGGAGCTGCTGGACGCCCGCGACTGGGGCCTGGTGATCTACGACGAGGTGCACCTGCTGCCCGCGCCGATCTTCCGGATGACCGCCGAGCTGCAGGCCCGCCGCCGCCTCGGCCTGACCGCCACCCTGGTGCGCGAGGACGGCCGGGAGGACGATGTGTTCTCCCTCATCGGCCCCAAGCGCTACGACGCGCCGTGGAAGGAGATGGAGGCCCAGGGCTGGATCGCCCCCGCCGACTGCGTCGAGGTCCGGGTGACGCTGACCGAGTCCGAGCGGCTGGCGTACGCGACCGCCGAGCCGGAGGACCGCTACCGCCTGTGCGCCACCGCCCACACCAAGACCCGCGTCATCGAGTCCCTGGTGGCGCGGCACCGCGGCGAGCAGATCCTGGTCATCGGCCAGTACATCGACCAGCTGGACGAGCTGTCGGCGCTGCTGGACGCCCCCGTCGTCAAGGGCGACACCCGCATCCGGGAACGCGAGCGTCTCTTTGCGTCCTTCCGCTCCGGGGAGCTGCCGGTGCTGGTGGTCTCCAAGGTCGCCAACTTCTCCATCGACCTGCCCGAGGCGTCCGTGGCCATCCAGGTCTCCGGCGCCTACGGCTCCCGCCAGGAGGAGGCGCAGCGCCTGGGCCGGGTGCTGCGTCCCAAGTCCTCCGGCAAGGGCGCCCGATTCTACGCCGTCGTCGCCCGCGACACCCTCGACCAGGAGTACGCCGCCCACCGCCAGCGTTTCCTGGCCGAACAGGGCTACGCCTACCGCATCGTCGACGCCGAGGCCGTCCTGGCCGGCGAGGACATCTGACCCCGCCCCTTCCGGCCGCCGGCGACATCAAAGCCGGGCGCGGTGCACGAAGACCCGTTCCGGCCGAACATCGGTTCCCGGCGAAGCCGCCACGCCGGTTGAGAGCGGCGCCTTGCGCCAGGCTCGCTCCAGTGGACGCCGCTTCAAGCAGAGTCCCCGAAGGAGATTGCCGGTGACCTGAGCCGGGTGCGGAGCGCAACGGCTCGTTCCGGCCGAGCGCCGGCCTTTGAACGGAACCTCCGAGCCGGTTGCCACCGGTTGTCTTGAGCCGAGTGCGGCTCGCACCGACCCACTCCCACCGGCCACCGGCTTCGAGCAGAGAGGCCGAACCGGCTGCCGGGGCAGGCCCGTGCTCCGCTAACCGGCTGTGCGCGGCCTGCGCGTCCGGGGCGAACGGCCGCCGCGCGCCTCAAGCAACGCCGGCGTGCCCTGTGTCAGGTCACCTTGCCCCGAGCCGGATCGGCGCCATCGTCCAAGCCGCACTGGTCTTGAACAACGTCTGGCGGTGACTTTCGTTGAGAAAGCCTTCACTGTGCCTGCAGGGGAGTGCCGGTAGTTCTTGGTGGTGTTGCGGCGCCAGTCACGACCAACCGTAGAGCACGGCTGCGCGTAGGGTTCGAGGCTGAAGCCTTGGCGGTGGTTTCCGGCTTCCGGACGCCGAGAATTCCAGTGCCATCGGCGGCCTTGCCCTTGGCCATAGCATGATCAAGAGAGTGGGCCGCCGCAAGCACTCGTCGGTCATCCATGTCCCGTGTCGCCACTGGCGGTGACGGTCTATCCGGCGGCCGCGCACAGGGGACATACCCGGATCAGGGGCATCTTCTACGCAGAAGGCGGCGCGTCCTTCGTGCGCAAGGAGACGCCGTTGATCAAGTCTCAGGAGGCGGTGTGAGGGTGCTCAGGTTCCATGACTGAGTCGAAGCCCGCTGACGAGACCACCGACGACGTTAGGGCGAGGGCCTCCCGAAGCTCTGCGAAGAAGGGTGAGTCACCTTGCCCGTCGTCCAGCTTCTGGAGGTGAATCAACGTCAGCCCCGACAGGTCGATCAAAGGAGACTGGTGGGCGCGTTCCTGGTCCTGCATGGCCTTCCCCCTCGCGGTGACCACCGGTGTTCGCCGCAACGACGGCGTCGATCTGCACGGAAACAACAAAACGCTCTCTCGTTCATAGTGCCATGCTCCAGGGGCCATGACCATTCCCGAAGCTCTGCCCGTGGCTTGGAGGAGCAGACGATCATCGAGCGCCCGGGCCCGTGCCGAAACAAACCCCGGAAGGGGAAACCCCACCCGAAACCAGCAAGAAAAACCAACCCGCAAACACGACAACAACAAAAAAGAGGAGACCCCGCCCCACCACCCATAGGACCAGACCCCCTCCCACGAAAAACAAAAAAAGGACCCGCCCCCCTCGAGGGTTTTCACCCTCCAAAAAGGGGGACAGGCCCTTTTTCGACGTGTGTGTTCCGGCGGTGACCTACTCTCCCACACAGTCTCCCATGCAGTACCATCGGCGCTGGAGGGCTTAACTACCGGGTTCGGAATGGGACCGGGTGTTTCCCCTCCGCCATAACCACCGGAACGCCCAACCCCCACCCCAACCCCCCAAGAGGCCGACCACACCCTCCCCACTCCCCGGGGAAGGGGCCAGACCCACCGGCGGGCCGGTGAGGAAACCCATCATGGACGCTCCCCCCACCCCACACTACAAAACAGGGCGGGAACAGTGGGAACACTCGCTCACGCTGTTCACTTATCAACCAGGACCACACCCACCCCTTGCGGGTGCGGGGTTGTTTCCTGTGAACCACACAGGGACACGAACACCTGTTGACTGCCCAACCACCCAACGGTGTAGGCAAGCCACTCGGCTTATTAGTACCGGTCCACTCCACCCCTCACAGGGCTTCCATGCCCGGCCTATCAACCCAGTCATCTCCTGGGAGCCTTACCCCCACCCCGAAGGGCGGGGAGGGAGACCTCATCTCGGGGCAGGCTTCCCGCTTAGATGCTTTCAGCGGTTATCCCTCCCGAACGTAGCCAACCAGCCATGCCCCTGGCGGGACAACTGGCACACCAGAGGTTCGTCCGTCCCGGTCCTCTCGTACTAGGGACAGCCCCCCATCAAGTCTCCTACGCGCGCAGCGGATAGGGACCGAACTGTCTCGCGACGTTCTAAACCCAGCTCGCGTGCCGCTTTAATGGGCGAACAGCCCAACCCTTGGGACCTACTCCAGCCCCAGGATGCGACGAGCCGACATCGAGGTGCCAAACCATCCCGTCGATATGGACTCTTGGGGAAGATCAGCCTGTTATCCCCGGGGTACCTTTTAGCCGTTGAGCGACACCCCTTCCACACGGAGATGCCGGATCACTAGGCCCTGCTTTCGCACCTGCTCGACACGTCCGTCTCACAGTCAAGCTCCCTTGTGCCCTTGCACTCACCACCTGATGACCAACCAGGCTGAGGGAACCTTTGGGCGCCTCCGTTACCCTTTAGGAGGCAACCGCCCCAGTTAAACTACCCACCAGGCACTGTCCCCCACCCGGATCCACGGGCGCGGGTTAGACGCTCGAAATGACCAGAGTGGTATTTCACCAACGACTCCACCCGAACTAGCGTCCAGGCTTCACAGTCTCCCACCTATCCTACACAAGCCACCTCAAACGCCAATACCAAGCTGTAGTGAAGGTCCCGGGGTCTTTCCGTCCTGCTGCGCGAAACGAGCATCTTTACTCGTACTGCAATTTCGCCGGGCCTGTGGTTGAGACAGCGGGGAAGTCGTTACGCCATTCGTGCAGGTCGGAACTTACCCGACAAGGAATTTCGCTACCTTAGGATGGTTATAGTTACCACCGCCGTTTACCGGCGCTTAGATTCTCACCTTCACCCCCGAAGGGGTTAAGCGGTCCTCTTAACGTTCCGGCACCGGGCAGGCGTCAGTCCGTATACAGCGTCTTACGACTTCGCACGGACCTGTGTTTTTAGTAAACAGTCGCTTCCCCCTGGCCACTGCGACCCCACCCAGCTCCCCCAGCACGTGGGTTCACCAGACAGGGCCCCCCTTCTCCCAAAGTTACGGGGGCAATTTGCCGAGTTCCTTAACCACAGTTCACCCGAACGCCTCGGTATTCTCTACCTGACCACCTGAGTCGGTTTAGGGTACGGGCCGCCGGCATGCTCGCTAGAGGCTTTTCTCGGCAGCATGGGATCACTCACTTCGCCTAAAACGGCTCGGCATCGCACCTCACCCTCAATGCGCGGCGGATTTGCCTACCGCGCGGGCCACATGCTTACCCCAGGACAACCACCGCCTGGGCTGAGCTACCCTCCTGCGTCACCCCATCGCTTACCTACTACCCCGTCGGGTCCCAGCCTCCCCGCAAACACCCACGACCCGAAGGTCGCAGGGGCGGTTCGGGTGGTTAGCATCCGGAGGTTCGATATGGGCGCATACCAGCGGGTACGGGAATATCAACCCGTTGCCCATCGACTACGCCTCACGGCCTCGCCTTAGGTCCCGACTTACCCTGGGCGGAACAGCCTGCCCCAGGAACCCTTAGTCATCCGGCGCACACGATTCTCACGTGTGACTCGCTACTCATGCCTGCATTCTCACTCCCGCAGCCTCCACCACTCGATCCCTCGGCGGCTTCACCGGCTACAGGACGCTCCCCTACCCACCCCGCGCCCTCCCAAGGAGAACACGAGATGCCACGGCTTCGGCGGTGTGCTTGAGCCCCGCTACATTGT
This sequence comes from Thermomonospora sp. CIF 1, assembly GCF_001896795.1. Classification (NCBI taxonomy): domain Bacteria; kingdom Bacillati; phylum Actinomycetota; class Actinomycetes; order Streptosporangiales; family Thermomonosporaceae; genus Thermomonospora; species Thermomonospora sp. CIF 1. The sequence continues at coordinate 278,939 of NZ_MOYN02000007.1, read as the reverse complement.
CGGCGCGGAATCACTTGACCAGTGAGCTATTACGCACTCTTTCAAGGATGGCTGCTTCTAAGCCAACCTCCTGGTTGTCACGGCAACTCCACATCCTTTACCACTTAGCACACGCTTCGGGGCCTTAGCCGATGATCTGGGCTGTTTCCCTCTCGACCACGAAGCTTATCCCCCGCAGTCTCACTGCCGCGCTCAACTTACCGGCATTCGGAGTTTGGCTGACTTCGGTAACCCGGTAAGGCCCCTAGGCCATCCAGTAGCTCTACCTCCGGCAAGCACCACGCGACGCTGCACCTAAATGCATTTCGGGGAGAACCAGCTATCACGGAGTTTGATTGGCCTTTCACCCCTAGCCACAGGTCATCCCCCAGGTTTTCAACCCTGGTGGGTTCGGGCCTCCACACCGTCTTACCGGCGCTTCACCCTGCCCATGGCTAGATCACCCCGCTTCGGGTCCACAGCATGCGACTCAAACGCCCTCTTCAGACTCGCTTTCGCTACGGCTACCCCACACGGGTTAACCTCGCCACACACCATGACTCGCAGGCTCATTCTTCAAAAGGCACGCCATCACCAACCCCACCAAAGGCAGGGCCAACGGCTCTGACGGCTTGTAGGCATACGGTTTCAGGTACTCTTTCACCACCCCTCACCGGGGCACTTTTCACCATTCCCTCACGGTACTAGTCCGCTATCGGTCACCAGGAAGTATTTAGCCTTACCACGTGGTCGTGGCAGATTCACACGGGATTCCACGGGCCCCGTGCTACTCGGGACAACGCCCGGGAGCCGCATGCGTTTCGCCTACCGGACTCTCACCGTCTACGGTCGACCATCCCAGATCGTTCGGCTACACACACGGTTTCTCACTCCCCGCCAGGCCGGCGGACCCAGCTGGGCGCTCCCACAACCCCGCACACGCAACCCCCGCCGGGTATCACACGCGCACGGTTTAGGCTCCTCCGCTTTCGCTCACCACTACTCACGGAATCACAATTTGTTTTCTCTTCCAGCGGGTACTGAGATGTTTCACTTCCCCGCGTTCCCACCAACCGCCCTATACATTCAGACGGCGGCGACACCCCATGACAGGTGCCAGGTTACCCCATTCGGAAATCCCCGGATCACAGCCTGGTTGCCGGCTCCCCGAGGCATATCGCAGGCTCCCACGTCCTTCATCGGCTCCTGGTGCCAAGGCATCCACCGTATGCCCTTACCAACTTACCAACACCAACCCCTCCACAAAAAAGGGAGGAAACAGGTGGTCGGGCAATCAACAGATGCTCGCGTCCACTATGCAGTTCACAAAAAACAACCGGACAACCACACCCACACACCCCACCACCAGGCAGAGCGCCAGGCACGTGGCCCCGAACAGTCCGAGAAAACCAACCCCCAAAGAGGCCCGTTTCCTCAGGACCCAACAGTGTGCCCAACCCACCCAAGCCCCCGACACCGGAGGTTCCACACCCCGAACCCCACCCCCCGCACAGGGAGAAGCAAGGCTCCGACCCCTCAGTCAAGAGGAGCCATCCGACACCGTCGGATGCGGGTAGTACTGACCGGGCAGCAACCCAGGCAGGTTGACTAGCCAGTGTTCCACGATTTGCGAGCACCGGTCCGAGGCACCCACGGCCCCGTAGACCGAAACCCTGAACCACACCAACACCACACAAGTGCCGGCAGGTTGGACAAGTGCTCCTTAGAAAGGAGGTGATCCAGCCGCACCTTCCGGTACGGCTACCTTGTTACGACTTCGTCCCAATCGCCAGCCCCACCTTCGACCGCTCCCCCCCTTACGGGTTAGGCCACGGGCTTCGGGTGTTGCCGACTTTCGTGACGTGACGGGCGGTGTGTACAAGGCCCGGGAACGTATTCACCGCAGCGTTGCTGATCTGCGATTACTAGCGACTCCGACTTCACGAAGTCGAGTTGCAGACTTCGATCCGAACTGAGACCGGCTTTTAGGGATTCGCTCCACCTCACGGTATCGCAGCCCTCTGTACCGGCCATTGTAGCATGTTTGCAGCCCAAGACATAAGGGGCATGATGACTTGACGTCGTCCCCACCTTCCTCCGAGTTGACCCCGGCGGTCTTCCATGAGTCCCCGGCATAACCCGCTGGCAACATGGAACGAGGGTTGCGCTCGTTGCGGGACTTAACCCAACATCTCACGACACGAGCTGACGACAGCCATGCACCACCTGTCACCCGCCCCCGAAGGGACCCTGCATCTCTGCAGGTTTTCGGGTGATGTCAAGCCTTGGTAAGGTTCTTCGCGTTGCGTCGAATTAAGCAACATGCTCCGCCGCTTGTGCGGGCCCCCGTCAATTCCTTTGAGTTTTAGCCTTGCGGCCGTACTCCCCAGGCGGGGCGCTTAATGCGTTAGCTACGGCGCGGAATCCGTGGAAGAACCCCACACCTAGCGCCCAACGTTTACGGCGTGGACTACCAGGGTATCTAATCCTGTTCGCTCCCCACGCTTTCGCTCCTCAGCGTCAGAACAGGCCCAGAGCACCGCCTTCGCCACCGGTGTTCCTCCCGATATCTGCGCATTTCACCGCTACACCGGGAATTCCATGCTCCCCTACCTGCCTCTAGCCTGCCCGTATCCACCGCAAACCCACGGTTAAGCCGTGGGCTTTCACGACAGACGCGACAAGCCGCCTACGAGCTCTTTACGCCCAATAATTCCGGACAACGCTCGCGCCCTACGTATTACCGCGGCTGCTGGCACGTAGTTAGCCGGCGCTTCTTCTGCACCTACCGTCCAAACTTCGTCGGTGCTGAAAGGGGTTTACAACCCGAAGGCCTTCATCCCCCACGCGGCGTCGCTGCGTCAGGCTTTCGCCCATTGCGCAAGATTCCCCACTGCTGCCTCCCGTAGGAGTCTGGGCCGTGTCTCAGTCCCAGTGTGGCCGGTCGCCCTCTCAGGCCGGCTACCCGTCGTCGCCTTGGTAGGCCGTCACCCCACCAACAAGCTGATAGGCCGCGAGCCCATCCCCGACCGAACCCCCAAAAAGAGGGAACTTTCCACCCCCCACCATGCGACAGAAGGTGAATATCCGGTATTAGACCCAGTTTCCCAGGCTTATCCCAGAGTCGAGGGCAGGTTACTCACGTGTTACTCACCCGTTCGCCGCTCGAGTACCCCCGAAGGGGCCTTTCCGCTCGACTTGCATGTGTTAAGCACGCCGCCAGCGTTCGTCCTGAGCCAGGATCAAACTCTCCACCAAAGGCCACACACCCACCCGGCACAAACACACCAGGTGAGCCAAACCTTCAGACGAGATCAAACGATCCCAACAACATCATCCTCTGACGAGGAACCACAACCCCCACCCACACCAGGCAGAGGCTGACACAAGGCACTGGCTTTTGACACACTGTTGAGTTCTCAAGAAACGGACACCCACCAGGTCCGGGATTCTTGCGAACCCCTTTTCCCGGGGCGACCAATTTCAGGTTATCAGATCCGTCCGGCGAGTCAAATTCGCCGACTTTTCTGATTCGCCTTTCCGGGCATGCCCGAAGACACGCTCTTCAAGGCGGTGGTCGCACATCGGATCGGCTTGGATCCAAGGACCCGGCCTCTCCGACCCACCATCGCTGCCCGGGCACGGCGAGCCATGCCCTGTCAGTCCGCTGGTGGTTCCCCTGGGCCGGCCGCCTGCTCGGCGTCCCGCTCCCCGTGGGGCGAAGAGAACGTTATGCCCCTGGCCGCCTTACGTCAAACCGACACACGCGGCCCGGGAGTCCCCCGTTGCCCTTCGTTCCCCCTGCGGGCTGTGGACTCCTCCTCCTTCCCAGGGCACCACCTGCGTAAACATCCCGACCGAGACCACCTGCGACGGGTCTTGCGGGAACCGGCCGGCCCGCTACGGCTGAGCCAGGGTTCCGCCGACGAAGACGACCCCCTCGGCGAGCGCCCACAGGGCGGCGGCGAAGGTCAGCGTCCCGACCAGCCGCCCGGGACGGCGCCGCACCGCGGGCAGCGCCCAGGCCAGCAGGACGGCGAGGGCCGCCGGGACGGCCACGAGCAGGGAGGCCAGCACGGCGGTGGCGAACCCGTCGGTGCAGCTCGGGTCGAGACGGCCGGAGATCTCACAGAACGCCTTCTCCCCCCAGCCGCCGACGGCGGTGAAGGCCCACAGCGCGGCGAGAGCGCAGTCAGCGATCATCGGGACGGCGGGCGAGACCCACCACCCGTCGATGTCTCCCGGCATGGCCCGCACATGAGGAACGTACCGCCGGCAGACGCTTCGGGAAAGGTTCTGAAGATCTTTCCGCTGCAAATCCGGTGGCGCGGCCCGATCCGGCGGGGGAGGCCACATCCCCCTCCAGCCTCTGCTCCCCGGAACCCAAGCGTGGGTACCTCACTGCCGAACCTTTTCCAACATGCCCTCCCCGCAGGTCGAGAGTAAGGATTTCCCACTCAGGGACGACGCTGTGACCTGGGACGTTGCGACACCGGACACCAGCAGGGCTCCTGTCCCGGCTCCTTGGCCACGTTCTCGGAAAGTCTCACCGTCCCGGCCCGGAGCACGACCTCATCATTGCCTGCAATGCCCCCTGCAGCCTGCGAAAATGAAATATCACAAGGAACCATCGAGGTTTCCTCTTCGGGAAATCCCGTAGGGGCGGCAAAGAATCGACGAAACCTGGGCCAGAATTTCGGCGCTCCCGCCACCGTGGATGAGGATTCCCCGCTCCGGCCGCCGTTTCCGCTTCGTCAGAGAACACCGCGTCGCACAGCCGCTCAGCGCACGCGTTCGGAGGGCATGCGGTCCCAAGGGCCTCCCCGGTCCTGGCCGCCGAAATAGCGGCGCAGCACCGGGCGCCGGGGATTGGCCCGCGGGGATAGAGGACAGCCACGGCCAGGCGGTACTTGCCGATACTCACCGGATGAACCCCGAGGCTGCGGCAACAGCCGGTCCACCGGGGCGTCGGCGTGGCCGGTCTTCGACTCCACCGATACCCGGCGGGGTCCGCGGCCACCGACCGCCTCTTGCGGACGCAGGCGAGGCCGGCGTCGAAGATCACCCGGCTCGGCGTCGGGGTTGGCACGAACGTGGCGCGCAAACAGCCGGTGGTCGCCGTGGGGACCAGGACGTCCGGTGAGTTCATCCGGTACGCGGTGGGCAGGCCGTCCTCCAGGAAGCGCATGGCCTCGTCGGTGAGTCCCGCCCGATGAGCGGCGTCGTAGCGTATGCGCTGCTTGTCGGTGACTCCCCGGGCACCGGAAAGTTTCTGCTCCGGCATGCACCCCTCACTGTCCAGATACGTGCGGGTGCGGGTCCTGAAGCGACGTCTGCGGCCCTGCCGGTGCGGGAGGAAGCGAGACAAGCGCGGACCGGGGCTGGTCATCGTGGCGTCCATCGCCAAGGCGCACGGCGGGACGGCCTATGTGGACAACGTGTTGGAAGACGGCGCACGGTTCGTCCTGGGTCTGCCGTCGCGGTCGGCGTACGGAGGCGGCGGGCCGGAGGGGACCTTGGTTCTGCCGCCTGGTCCCTGGCCAGAGGGGACGAACGGGCGGACTGCCGAGGGCGCTGCTTCCTTTGGGCCGGATGTGGAGAGCGGCCGGGCGCTCCCGGGCAGGAGGACGATGCTCGAACCGGCGGGATCTGAGTTCGGATCCGCGGGCCCGGGTGGCCGCACGCACGGCCGATCCGAGCGCCCGGGAGTTCGCCCTGGCCGAGATGTTCTGCCGGCATCCCGACCAGGTGCTGACCCGTGAGCAGCCGCTCAGTCACGTGCGGGGCTTCGACTTCGGCCCCGTCTCCGGCATCGTGGACGTCTGCATCCGTTGCCCGCGGCGCAAGCTGGGCGCCTCCCCGCGTCGAGACCGTGCGCGGCGTGGGCTGCCGGCCGCGCCCACGGCCGGCGGCTTCTTAGAGGATGTCTTTGCTTTCGTGCAGGGTGAGGTCGAGGACGACCGGGAGGGTGAGGATGAGGGTGCGCAGCCTCTCGTCGATCCGGTTGGCCACGAAGTCGATCGTGTAGCGGTCGGCGTGGGTGAACAGCTCCGCCCGCAGCCCGGCCCACTTCTTGTCGACCTGGGCGACGTGCCGGTCGTCGGCGTCGGTCACGGCGAACTTCTTCAGCCCCAGGTCCCCGGTGGCCTTGCCGATCGTCTTCTCTTCGGCGTCGGTGAGGGTGTAGTGGCGGGTGGTCCGGGCGGCCTGGATGGTGCCGACCACCTCGCCTTCGAACATGGCGTCGCCTTGGGCGTCCAGGTTGGGGCGGCGGATGCGGGTGTAGCGGTTGGAGGCGTGTTTCTCGATGATGAGCAGGGGTTTTTCGGCGGCGTCGCGCAGCAGCAGCGTCCGGGCGCCGGCCAGGACGCTGCCGGGCAGGGCGGCCCGCACGGCCGTGAGCTTGGTCCGTTCGCTGGTCTCCAGCGCCGAGGCGACCTTGGTGCCCTGAGGGTCGAAGTAGTCGTACTGGTTGCGGGTGGCGATCACTTTGCGTGGCTGTTCCACCCGCAGCGAGGGGAGGTTGAACAGTTCCGTCACATTCCGCAGTATGGCCAATTCTCGCCGTCTTGTGTGCCCGCCCGTGGACTCGCCGGCCGGGCCCGGACGGCGAAGGGCGGCCCCGGGAGTCCGGGGCCGCCCTCGTGTGTCGCCGTGCTATGCGATGGGCGGGATCAGAAGTCCATGTCGCCGCCGCCCGGCGCGGCCGGGGCCTTCTCCTTCTCCGGCTTCTCGGCGATGACCGCCTCGGTGGTCAGGAACAGCGCCGCGATGGAGGCGGCGTTCTGCAGGGCCGAGCGGGTCACCTTGGCCGGGTCGATGATGCCCTTTTCGAACATGTCCACGTACTCGCCGGTGGCCGCGTCCAGACCCTGGCCCGGAGGCAGGTTGCGGACCTTCTCGACCACCACGCCGCCCTCCAGGCCGGCGTTCACGGCGATCTGCTTGATCGGCTCCTCCAGAGCGCGCTTGACGATCGCCGCACCGGTGGCCTCGTCGCCGGTCAGCTCCAGCTTGTCGAAGGCCTTGGCGCTGGCCTGCAGCAGGGCCACGCCACCGCCGGGGACGATGCCCTCCTCCACGGCGGCCTGGGCGTTGCGGACGGCGTCCTCGATGCGGTGCTTGCGCTCCTTCAGCTCCACCTCGGTGGCCGCACCGGCCCGGATCACCGCCACGCCGCCGCGCAGCTTGGCCAGCCGCTCCTGCAGCTTCTCCCGGTCGTAGTCGGAGTCGGTGTTCTCGATCTCGGTGCGGATCTGGTTGATCCGGCCCTCGATCTCGGCGGCGTCACCGGCGCCGTCCACGATGGTGGTCTCGTCCTTGGTCACCACGACCTTGCGGGCCTTGCCCAGCATGTCGAGGGTGGTGTTCTCCACCTTCAGGCCGATCTCCTCGGAGATGACCTGGCCGCCGGTCAGGGTGGCGATGTCGCCCAGCATGGCCTTGCGGCGGTCACCGAAGCCGGGGGCCTTGACCGCGATGGACTTGAAGATGCCGCGGATCTTGTTGACCACCAGGGTGGCCAGGGCCTCGCCCTCGACGTCCTCGGCGATGATCAGCAGCGGCTTGCCGGCCTGCATCACGGCCTCCAGGACCGGCAGCAGGTCCTTGTTGGCCGAGACCTTGCCCTGGACGATCAGGATGTAGGGGTCGTCGAGGACGGCCTCCATCCGCTCGGGGTCGGTGACGAAGTAGGGCGAGATGTAGCCCTTGTCGAAGCGCATACCCTCGGTCAGCTCCAGCTCCAGACCGAAGGTGTTGCTCTCCTCAACGGTGATCACACCGTCCTTGGTCACCTTGTCCATCGCCTCGGCGATGATCTCCCCGATCCGGGTGTCACCGGCCGAGATCGAGGCGGTCGAAGCGATCTGCTCCTTGGTCTCCACATCCTTGGCCAGCTTGGACAGCTCCTCGCTGACCCGCTCCACCGCCGCCTCGATACCGCGCTTGAGCGCCATCGGGTTCGCCCCGGCGGCCACGTTCCGCAGACCCTCACGCACCAGCGCCTGCGCCAGCACGGTGGCCGTGGTGGTGCCGTCACCGGCCACATCGTCGGTCTTCTTGGCGACCTCCTTGACCAGCTCGGCGCCGATCTTCTCCCAGGGGTCCTCCAGCTCGATCTCCTTGGCGATCGACACGCCGTCGTTGGTGATCGTGGGAGCGCCCCACTTCTTCTCCAGCACCACGTTGCGGCCCTTGGGACCCAGCGTCACCTTGACCGCGTCGGCAAGCTGGTTCATCCCGCGCTCAAGACCCCGGCGGGCCTCCTCGTCGAACGCGATCATCTTTGCAGCCATAGGCTCCAGTCCTCCCGGAACGAGGTGGCTATCACGGATCGAGCCGACGCCCGCGACGGACGACCCACCCGACGGCACCCCTTCAGCCGCCGGAGTGAGGCCTCATCGCCCCGACCCCTAGACTGTGGGATTGTCACTCTCCACAGTAGAGTGCCAACCGTTTTTTAGCACTCTACCCTGCCGAGTGCAAGCGATGGACCCGCCTCCGACGAAGTGTTCACCAGCCCGTCGGCACCCGCTCTGACCTGCGAAAACATCGCCGATCCCGGACCTGGCCGAGCGCCGGGCCGCCGGGGCGGGCGGCGCGTCGCGGGCTCTCGTCCATGATCGTCGAGAGGGCGCCTGCGAGCCGAAGTCCGTGCTGCGAAGTTCTGCCCCGCTCGCGGCCTTTCAATCACCGGTCTTTTTCAGGCGCATGGTCCAAGGTGCCGGGGACGGGAGCCCGGGGTGTCCGCCGCCGGCTGCGACGTCTCCGTCTGGGGCTGTGAAGCCGGCGTGTTGAACGCAGCCGCCCGGAGCATCCGGCGGGAGACCGGCGTCGATGCCTCGGCCGGCTCGCGGCCCGTCCGTCCGCATCGTCTGGACGGGCCTTGGGTCACGGAGGGAAGCCGCGCAGGGAGGCGGCCGGCGGCCGGGCGATGCCCGCGCTCACAGAGTGCGGACCGATTCGGCCTGCGGGCCGCGCTCGCTGTGGGCGATCTCGAATTCGACGCGTTGACCCTGCTCAAGGGTGCGGTAGCCGTCCATGAGGATCGCGGAGTAGTGGACGAAGACGTCCCTGCCGCCGTCGACCGCGATGAAGCCGTAGCCCTTTTCGGCGTTGAACCACTTGACGGTGCCTTGCGCCATGCCAACCCTGTCGCCGCGCCCGCGGCCGCTGCGGGACGCGGGGGTCTTTCTCCGGTCCCGCCCCTGTCACCGCGGAACCGGGGTGATGATTCGGGAGCGACCCTATCGACGTGACACCGGTTGTGGGAGGCTGTGGGACGGCCGGTTATGGTCACCGGGAATATTACGCAGTCGCAGGGGCGGCGGACGGGGAAACGAAAATCCCGCCGGAACAATCCCGAACATCCCCTGATCGGCCGTAGCGCCCGCCCCGTCCGATAAGAACCGAAAAGTCGGTCAAGAGGGGTGGGGAGAAACAAAAGAGCGGGATGCCCGAGCGGGCATCCCGCATGATGCCGGGTCAGCCTCCGGCGACGGCCGGGATGATGGAGACCAGGGTGCCGTCGGGGGTGGCGGTGTCCAGGCCGTCGGCGAATCGGACGTCCTCGTCGCCGACATAGACGTTGACGAAGCGGCGGATCTTGCCGTTGTCGTCCAGGACGCGGGCGGCGATTCCGCTGTAGTTGGCGTCGAGGTCGGCGATGACCTCCCGCAGGGTGGCGCCGGTGGCCTTGACCTCGGCCTCGCCGCCGGTGTAGGTGCGCAGGATCGTCGGAATGCGTACGGAAACCGTGCTCATGGGCGTCTTTCCACTCGAAAGTTCGGGACTGCGGTGACCGGACCGGGGAGGGCTCAGGCCAGGCCGGAGGCGCGGAAGTCCTCCAGGGTGGGGGCGATCTCGGCGGACGGGCGGGCCACCGGCGCCACGGCGTCCAGGGTCTTCAGCCCGTCGCCGGAGTTGATGATGACGGTCTCGGCCTCGGGGTCCAGCGCCCCGGAGGCGATGAGTTTGCGCAGGCAGGCCACGGTGACGCCGCCGGCGGTCTCGGCGAAGATCCCCTCGGTGGCGGCCAGCAGCCGGATGCCTTCGACGACCTCGGGGTCGGAGACGTCCTCGACCGCGCCGCCGGTGCGGCGCACCACGTCCAGGACGTACGGGCCGTCGGCGGGGTTGCCGATGGCCAGCGACTTGGCGATGGTGTCGGGCTTGACCGGGCGGACCACGTCGTGGCCGGCCTTGAAGGCGGCGGCGACCGGGGAGCAGCCGGTGGCCTGGGCGCCGAAGACCTTGTACGGCTTGTCCTCCACCAGGCCCAGCTTGATGAACTCCTGGAAGGCCTTGTCGATCTTGGTGAGCTGGGAGCCGGAGGCCACCGGGATCACGATCTGGTCCGGCAGCCGCCAGCCGAGCTGCTCGGCGATCTCATACCCCAGCGTCTTGGAGCCCTCGGCGTAGTAGGGGCGGACGTTGACGTTGACGAACGCCCAGTCCTCCTGCTCGCCGGCGATCTCCGAGGCCAGGCGGTTGACGTCGTCGTAGTTGCCGCGGACGGTGACGAAGGTGCCGCCGTAGACCGCGGTGGTGATGATCTTCTGCTGCTCCAGGTCGGCGGGCACGAACACGGCGCTGCGGATGCCGGCGCGGGCCGCGGCGGCGGCCACCGCGTTGGCCAGGTTGCCGGTGGACGGGCAGGCCAGCACCTTGAAGCCCAGTTCACGGGCGGCGGCCAGGGCGACCGCCACCACCCGGTCCTTGAAGGAGTGGGTGGGGTTGCCGCTGTCGTCCTTGACCCACAGCTTCTGCATGCCCAGCGACTCGGCCAGGTGGTCGGCGCGCACCAGGCGGGTGAAGCCGGGCTCGGTGTTGGGGGTGCTCTCCACGTTCGCCGGGACGGGCAGCAGGCCGCGGTAGCGCCAGATGTTGCGCGGGCCGGATTCGATGGACTCCCGGGTGACGCCGGCGAAGTCGTAGGCGATCTCCAGCGGGCCGAAACACTGCTCGCAGGCGTAGCGGGGACCGAGTTCGTAGGATTGTCCGCACTCGCGGCAGGTCAGGGACGTGGCAGGTCCGAGATCGGCAGCATCAAGTGCCATGGAGCGAGGCCTTTCTCCTCATCTGTCCCGCGCCACCTTGGTCGCGGGCCGGAATTGGCACCCTGTCCCGGCCGGCCTCGCAGGTCGCGAGAGCGTCAGCACCGGGAGGGTTGCCGGGGCTTCACAGGGCCGGTCCCTCCACCCCTCTGGATGAGCGTTCTTCAGTTGCGTATTCAGTTATGTCTCCACTGAGTGGACACGCAGCGTGACTGCCACCCTACCGGAATCCCGAGATTCCTCTCGTTCCCCGAAGGTTCAGTGGAGTTCCGTGCGGGACTTTACCCGATTTGCCCACATCTGAGACACCAGCGTCTCAGTTAGTGAGATGTTCCCACCGGGACGCAGAGATGAGTCGGGACGGTTCGAAAACACCGCACCGGCCGCGCACACACCGCCCGAAAAGCCCTCTTGATGATCATTAACGCCCGAACCGGGCGGCCTTATGGCCCCGGTGTGACACTCGCCACGTCCCCCGTTGTGAGCCCCGCCGGAAGCAGGACATACAGGGGCCGTACAGAAGAGGTTTTACGCAGACATGTCAAACTGCCGAACATGAACGACTCACAGGGCGGGGTCACCGACGGTCAGGTCCTGGTGGCCTCGAACCGGGGCCCGGTGTCCTTTTCGCTGTCTGAGGACGGCGCGCTGACGATGCGCCGCGGCGGTGGCGGCCTGGTCTCCGGACTGGCCGCGGTGGCCGCCAAGAGCGGCCCCCACGGAGAAGGCGGACCGGAGATCGTCTGGGTATGCGCCGCCCTGTCGGACGCCGACCGGCTGGCGGCCCGGCAGGCCCCCGACGGACGGCTCGACAAGGCCGGGCACGACACCGGCGGGGCCAGCGTGCGGATGCTCGACATCCCGGCGGCCACCTTCCAGCGCGCCTACAACGGAGTGGCCAACTCCACGCTGTGGTTCGTCCACCACATGCTCTACGACACCCCCAACGCGCCGCACTTCGACGCCCGCGCCCGGCGCGACTGGCAGTCGTATGAGGCCTACAACGCGGCGTTCGCCGACGCGCTCGCCCGGGACGCCGCGCACGGGGCCAAGACCGCCATCCAGGACTACCACCTGGCGCTGGCGCCCCGGATGCTGCGCGAGCGCCGTCCCGACCTGAAGATCGCCCACTTCTCGCACACGCCCTGGGCGCCGCCGGAGTACTACCGGATGCTGCCCGACGACATCGGCGTGCAGGTGCTGGAGGGCATCCTGGGCGCCGACCACGCCGGTTTCCTGGCCGAGCGCTGGGCGGCGGCGTTCCTGGACTGCTGCGAGGCGCTGCTGCACGCCAAGGTCGACCGGGCCGCCCGCACCGTCTCCTACCGGGGGCACCTGACCCGGATCGGCGTGCACGGCCTGGGAGTGGACGGCGCCGAGCTGATCGAGCGCGCCCGCCGGGAGGACGTGCGGGCCCGCGAGCAGGCGCTGCGGGAGCAGGTGGGCGACCGGCAGCTGATCGTGCGGATCGACCGCACCGAGCTGTCGAAGAACATCGTGCGGGGCCTGGCGGCCTACCGCGAGCTGCTGACCAACCATCCGGAATGGCGGGGACGGGTGGTGCACCTGGCCTTCGCCTACCCGTCGCGGCACGACCTGCCGGAGTACCGGCGCTACACCGAGCAGGTGCGAAAGCTGGCCGACCAGATCGTGGAGGAGTTCGCCACCCCCACCTGGCAGCCGCTGATCCTGCAGGTCAACGACGACTATCCGCGGTCGCTGGCGGCCTACCGGATGGCCGATGTGCTTTTGGTCAACCCGACCCGGGACGGCATGAACCTGGTGGCCAAGGAAGGCCCGGTGCTGTCGCGCAACGGCTGCGCGCTGGTGCTGTCGCGGGAGGCCGGCGCCGCCGCCGATCTGGGCGAGGACGCGCTGCTGATCAACCCGTTCGATGTGTCGCAGACCGCCGAGACGCTGCACCGGGCGCTGCTGATGTCGCCGCGCGAGCGCGCCGAGCGCTGCCGCCGCCTGGCCGCCGCGGCGACGGCGCTGCCGCCCCAGCGCTGGTTCGCCGACCAGCTGGCCGCCCTGTAGCCGCCGCTCAGGCGGTGGCGCGTTCGCTGTCGCCGGAGCGGTTGAGGCGGCATTCGACCGGGCCGGGCTCGTTGCGGCGCGCCAGGCGGTCGCGCAGGGCGCGCCGGCGCTGGGTGGTCTTGCGGCGGACGGCCACGCGGGCCAGGCGCAGCACGTGGGTCATGGACGGGCGTTCACTGCCGCTCACCTCATAGCCGTAGGCGCGCAGCCGCGAGCCCAGGGCCTTTTCGGCCAGGGCGATCTCCCAGGGCTCCAGGCGGTGCGCCCAGGAGCCGACCCGGCCGGTGGTGATGTCGCTCTGGGTGCGTTCATGCCACCTTTTGTTGGGCGGCACGGTCAGCTTGGCGATCTCCTGGGGGCGGGTCATGCGGGGGTCGAAGTCCTCGCCGAGGAACTTGCACAGCTTGGCCAGCTCGCCGGCGGGGTCGGCGACCAGGTGCTCGTACTGCAGCTCGTAGTAGGTGTCGGGGCCGAGCTTGCGGGCGTAGCGGCGGCCGTAGTCGATCGCCTCCCGCCAGGCGCAGATGGCGTGGTAGGAGCCGAGGTTGTACCAGGGCATCTCCTTGAGGGAGGCCACGCAGTCCCGGCCGTCGCGGATCAGGTGGATGAACTGGGCGTCCGGCCACATGCGGCGCAGCACGTCCACGTGCTTGAAGTAGCTGGGCCGCTTGTCGCCCCAGCGGGGCTTGCCGAAGCGGCGGGCGTAGGCGCGGAACACGATGCCCAGCGCCGAGCCCAGGGTCGGGGGGCCGGCGACGATCTCCTCGATGACCTCATCGGGGTCCAGGCCCAGGTCGTGGAACTTGGTCTCCCGGCGCCTGACGATCCACTCCGCCAACGCGCGGCGATTGTCCGGCACGTGCAGGTCCCCGAAGCGGTGCCGGGAGGCGTAGGCCTGCAGCAGGAACCGGGTCTCGGCCGGGATGGCGATCCGCTCGTGGGAGTGCAGCATCAGCTGCAGCAGAGTCGTCCCCGACCGTGGGCATCCGATGACGAAGATGGGCCGATCAGATTGCGAAGCCATGCGCTTCATGCTGCGCCAGCTTGGGCATGAGCCGCCGCTGGCCTGCTGTCACGATGGCCGACCCATTACCGAGTCTTGACCCGGGGGCGAGGCGCCCGCCGCGGGTGCCGCGCGGTCAGGTGTAGGACTCCCCGAGGGTCTGGCGGACCTGCTTGCGGGCCTCGTGGATGCGGGATTTCACGGTGCCCAGGGGCAGGCCGAGCTGCTCGGCGATCTCGGAGTACTCCAGCTGGGAGATGTCCCGCAGCACCAGCGCCTGGATCAGGTCGGGCTTGCGGGCCTCCAGCTCCTCCATCGCGTCCAGGATGTCCACCCGGGAGCCGGCGATGACGCTGGTGCGGCGCGGGTCGGGACGCTGCTGCGGCAGCTCGCCGGCCTGTTCCAGGGAACGGCGCTTGAGCGAGCGGTAGGTGGAACGCGCCGAGTTGGCCACCACCACATGCAGCCAGGTGCTGAACTTCGAGCGCCCCTCGAAACGGTGGATGTTGCGCGCCACCTGCAGCAGCGCGTCCTGGCAGGCCTCCTCGGCGTCCTGGCGACAGGGCAGGAACCGGGCGCTTTGCCGCAGCACCTCCGGTTCGATCCTGCGCAGCAGTTCGTTGAGTGCGTTCTGGTCGCCACGGGCTGCCTGAGCGGCCAGTTCCTCGGTCCGTTCGTCAAAAGCCATGGCCGCCTCTGTCTTCGTGCCGGTCGGGTCCCGGGCCGCCGCCTGCGGCGCCTTCCCCGATGCGGACCATTTCTTTGCCTCCGGCCTGTGTCCCCGTGTCCCCCGTTTGTTGGGCATGATACGTGGGTGTCCATACCGTCTTCAGTCGGCCGTTACCGAATCGATCGCGTCCTGGGGTCCGGGGCGTTCGCCTCAGTGTGGCTGGGGCACGACGACGCGCTGGCCGTCCCTGTAGCGATCAAGGTACTGTCCGGAAGCCTGCTGGACGATCTGGACGTGCGCAACCGTTTCCTGGAGGAGGCCCGCATCCTGCGCAGGGCCGACTCCGAACGGCTGGTCAGGGTGCACGACATCGGGGAGCTGCCGGACGGCCGCCCCTATTTCGTGATGTCGTACGCCGACCGCGGCACGCTGGCCGATCGCATGCGCGGTGGGCTGCTGCCGGTCCCCACGGCCCTGGCGTTCGCCGAGGAGATCGCCCGCGGGGTGCAGGTCATCAACCAGCTGGGAGTGATCCACCGCGACCTCAAGCCGTCCAACGTGCTGTTTCAGTCCACTCCGGACGGCGGGGAGAAGCTGCTGATCGCCGATCTGGGGCTGGCCAAGGCCATCGCGCACGCCTCCGGGGCGTTCACGCTGCCGGTGGGAACGCCCGGTTACATGTCTCCTGAGCAGGCCCGTTTCGGCGGCGGGCTGGACGTGCGGGCCGATGTGTACGGGCTGGGCGCGCTCACCTACCACATGCTGACCGGCAAAGCGCCGGGTCCGGCGCCGGTAAAAACTCGGCCTAGCGAGCTGCGCGCGGAGCTTACCCCGGAGTTCGACCGTGTGATCCTGCGCGCTATGGAAGTCGACCGGGAGAAGAGATGGCCCACGGCGGAGGCGTTCGCGCAGGCGCTGGTGGCGCTGCGGTCCTCGGTGGAGGCCGAGTCCACGGGCGGAGGGCGTCCACCGGCGGAGGCGGCGCCCGCCGGGTCTGAGGCCGCCGCACCGCCCGCCGAGGGCGGACGGGCGCGGCCGGAACCGGCCACCGCGCCGGATGTGCCCTTCGCGGAGCCTGCGCAGGCGCGGCCGGAGCCGGCCGGCGGCGAAGGCGCCGCGGGTTCCCCGGGCGAAAGGCCCATGCCGTCCGGCCTGGAGCAGACGGTGGTGGACAACCCGGGCCTGTTCGACGCGGCCGGGCAGGCTCGTCCGCCCGCCGGAGACATCGGCCAAGAGCGCACGGTGGCGATGTCCCGCGAGCAGTTCCCCGCCCGCCCGCACGGTGGAACGCCCGAGGTTCCCTTCGGGCCCGCCCGAACCTCCGGCGGGCCGGGCCGTCCCGGCGACGACGGCGCCACGGCGGTGCTGCCGCCGCCTCCGCAGGGAGGCGGCGCTCCGGGCGGGTTCCAAGGTCCTCCCCCGGCTCCGCCTCCCGGCCCCGGCGGGCCCTGGGGTCCCGGCGGTCCGGGCGGTTCGACGGCCGCCCCCCGCCCGTCGGCGGGCGAGGCGGAGCAAAAGCGGCGCAGGCAGCTGCTCGCGCTGTCGATCGGCGCCGGGCTGGTGGTCATCGTGATCGTCGGCGGGCTGCTGCTGAACGCCATCGGCTCTGGCGGCGGCGCCAAGCCCGCCCCCTCCCCCACGCCGCCGAAGGACTTCGTGGCGGTCAGCGACGCCTCCGGCAAGATCCGCGCCTTCGTGCCCAAGGCCTGGCCCAAGCTGGCCGAGCCGACGACCTGGCAGCCCTCGTCGGTGGGCCTGTCGGGCGACACCCAAAGCAGGCCGGTGCTGCGCGCCACCTCGGGGAGCTTCCAGCAGTTCCTGGACAGCACCGCCAAGACTCCCGGCGTCTTCATCGGGCTGACCACCGACGTCGGCGAGGGCAGGCTGCCGCCGCCCGGGGTCTCCGAGCACGACCAGTGCACCAAGGGGCAGCCGGAGAGGTACACCACCCCCGACCAGAGCCTCAGCGGGACGATCATCCGCTACACCGGCTGCAGCACCGGCACCCCGTCCATCACCGAGGTCGGCCTGGTCGACCGGACGGGCAAGTTCGGGGTCTGGATCCGGGTGAAGGAGATCGACGACCGCAAGGTCACCAACGACATCCTCAACAGCCTCAGGCTGGCCGCTCCTTAAAGCGGCTCGCCGACCGCGCCGCGGCCGTCCGCACGTTCCGCCGGACGGCCGCGGCGGCGTATTCGGGGCCCGAACCCTTCCCGGCCGCGCACGGTTGCCTCGTGACTCGTAAGCGATATATCGTCAATACATCGCGACAGTACGGACATGTGTGGAGAGGAGAACACGATGCACCGCATGTTCGCCGGCATGACCCCCGAGGAGGCGCGGATCCGCCTGCGCCGGGGCGCCTTCGGCCCCTGGGGAGCGCCGTTCGGCCCGCCGGGTCCCGATCTTTGGGGCGGCCCCCACGGCCGCCGGCACGGCCGCCGCATGAAACGCGGCAACGTCCGGGCCGCGCTGCTGGCGCTGCTGGCCGAGCGCCCCATGCACGGCTACGAGATGATCCAGGAGCTGGAGAACCGGACCTCGGGGGCCTGGCGGCCCAGCCCCGGCTCGGTCTACCCCAACCTGCAGATGCTGGAGGACGAGGGCCTGGTCACCAGCCGGGAGGAGGGCGGCAAGCGGCTGTTCTCACTGACCGACACCGGCCGGCGGGAGGCCGCCCGGCACGGCGACGCGCCCTGGCGGGAGTTCGCCGAGCAGCCCGACGAGGGCGTGCTGCACACCCGTGAGGAGGTCGGCCGGCTCCTGAACGCCCTGCAGCAGGTGATGGCCGCCGGCAGCACCGAGCAGCGGAGCCGGGCGCTGGAGCTCATCGCCGACACCCGCCGCAAGCTCTACGGCATCCTCGCCGACGACCCCGCGGCCGAATGAGCGCCCCCGCGGCGGGCGGCGTCAGCGGGGAAACGGCACCTCCTGGGCGAGGGCGCTGGTCATGTACATCTGCTTCCAGACATAAAGCCCCAGCTCCCCGGCTCCCGGGTCCCGCCGCAGCGGCACGTCCAAGGTCACCCTGACCACATAGGAGGCGCCGGGCGGCATGTACTGGCCCCCCTGCGCACCGCTCACCGGGGCGCCGCCCGCCAGCCGGAACATCACATGGGGCTTGGCCGGAGGAGTGCACATGTCCTCGGGCACGCCGTTGTGCCACATGCACAGCCCGCGCGACCGCTCCGGCAGCAGGTCGCGCTTGATGAACAGGTCCACGGCGTACAGGTCGAGCGGCACCGGCTTGTTCATCAGGTTGCTGATCAGGTACTCGGCGTAGACGTACGCCGCCCCCTCCCCGTCCTTTGACGGTCCCCCGGTCGGGGCGGCCCCCGGGCTCACGCCGCTGCCGATCGCCGCCAGCCGGTAGCGCTGCCCGTCGATGGTGGAGATCTCCACGGGCGGGCCGGTGTGCGGAGCCGCCTGGGCCTGCGTCGGCGCCTCCGCCGAGCCGCCCACCAGCCCGCTCTTCCAGGCCACGAGCGCCCCGCCGGCCAGCACGACGACGGCCACCAGCCCGGCCAGCAGGCCGTTGCGCCGGCCCGTCCGCCGCGGTGCGTCCCGCCGCCCGGAGGCCCGCCCCCGGATCGTGACCTGGATCCCGCTGGTCTCGTGCACCCGCATCCTCGCGCCGCCGCTGGTGGCGGCGGAGGCCACCAGCCGATCTTCAGGAACCGACAGCCGGGGGCCCGGTGCCGATCCCGCGGTTCGGGAAGCGGGTTCTGCCGCGCCCGCGGCGTTCGCCCGCGGGGCATATCCGGCGGGATCGGTCACGCGGTCAGCGGACGCGGGCTCCCCGGCCCCCGCCGCATGGCCGGGCGCCGAACCCGCAGGGTCCGCCTGAGAGGCATACCCCACGGGACCTCCCGCACGGTCAGCGGACGCGGGCTCCCCGGGCCCCGCCGCATGGCCGGGCGCCGGGCCCGTAGGGTCCGCCTGAGAGGCATACCCGACGGGACCTCCCGCACGGTCAGCGGAGGCGGGCTCCTCGGGCCCCGCCGGGCGGTCGGGCATCGCCGGGGCCGCGGACGCCGCATGATCGGTCCCGGAAGAACCCGCGGGGTTCGTCCGGTGGGCGGGCTGCGGGGGCGTCACCGGGTCCGTGTGCGGACGGCCGGGAGCGGCCGGCGGAGCAGCGGGCCGCCCGGGTCCCTCCGGCCCGCCGGCGGCGGGAGCGGGGGAGCGTCTCGAGACCGTGGAGTACTTGGGCGTCCGGGGTTTGGCGGAGGGCGCCGGGGCCACCGCGGGCATGGGGCCGCTGTCCCTCCGGTGCGGCTCGGGGGTGCCGGCAGGGTTCTCCGCAGGCGGCGCCGCGTCGGCCGGTGCGTCCCGGCCGGGGTGCTGCAGCCAGGCGGCCACTTCCGCCGCGGACGGCCGTCGCCGCGGGTCCTTGGCCAGACAGCGCAGGACGATCTTCTGCAGATATTCCGGGAGCGCCCGCAGGTCGGGCTGGTGGTGCAGGACGCGGGTCGCCGTGGCCGGATCGTCGTCCGGGCCGAAGGGGGGACGCCCGCCGGCGGCGAAGACCATGGTGGCCGCCCAGGCGAACACGTCCGAGGCGAAGGTCGCCTCCGCGCCGCCGAGCCGTTCGGGGGCCTGGAAGGCCGGCCCCCTCTCCCGGCCGCCCGCCACCGCGCCGAGGGCGAAGTCCACCAGGCGCGGGCCGTCCTGGCCGAGCACGACCAGGTCCGGGCCGAAGGCGCCGTGCACCAGCCCGGCGCGGTGCACGGCGGCCAGGCCCTGGATCGTCCCGTTCGCCAGGCGGTGCAGGGAGGAGCCGGTGCGCGGGCCGTGGCGCTCGACCACCTGCCGCAGGGTCGGCCCGGCGACGTGCTCGCTGACCACGTAGGGGGGCTCGGCTTCCAGGTCGGCGGCCAGGACCCGCGCCGTCCAGGGGGAGTCGACCCGCCGCGCGGCCGGAATCTGCCGAAGCGCCGCGGCCTGCCGCGCCACGGCCGGCGCCCGGGTGGCCGTGGCGCCGCCCCGGCCCCCGCCGAGGAGATCGGCGGAGAGCGTGCGGACCACCACCGGTTCGCCGGAGGGTCCCTCGCCGAGGTAGGAGACGCCCCGCTCGTCGGCTTCCCGGCGTCCGGTCAGGCGGAATCCCCCCAGAAACTCGGGGTCCTCCGGCCTCAGCGGTGCTGCCTCACGCATGATCGCTCTCCGCTCCGGTGCCCTTTCGTAATCCGCCCTAGTTTGTCGCAATTTGCCAGAGATGAAATAGGCGGCCGGAACAAAACAGCGATGGGGGCGCCCTTCAGCCGGGCACACAAGATGAGATGTTCTCGCGTTTCTTTCGGTCGGTTCCCCCGCTCACGCCAGCGCGGCGGCCAGCCTGCCGAGCAGGTCCACCACGCCGGCGGGCCCGTCCACGACCAGGTCGGCGCGCTCGGCCAGCGCGGTGACCTCGGTGGAGCCGCTGCAGATCTTGACACCGGGCACGCCGCGGGCGCGCAGCTCCTCCACCGCCGCGTAGGCCGCCAGGTCCCCCAGATCGTCCCCGGCGTACAGGACGGCGGAGGGAAAGCCCGGCCGGGCGCGTTCGTCCAGGAAGTTGCGCAACGCCACGCCCTTGTCCACGCCGGGCGGGCGCAGCTCGAGCACGAACCGGCCCGGCTCCACCCGCAGCCCGGTACGCTCGGCCAGCGCGTGCAGCGGGTCGCGCAACCGGTCGAGGGCGGCCTGCGGCTCGGCACAGCGGCGGGTGTGCACGGCCAGCGCATGGCCCTTGTCCTCCACGTGGGTACCCTCGGGCGCGCCCGCCTCGGCCAGCAGCCGGGGAAGCTCGGCGCGCACCTGCGCCACCCCCGGCGGCGGCTCGGGCGTGGTCAGCTTTCCGTCCTCCCAGCGCTCCAGCCCGTACTGGCCCAGCACCACCACGCCGTGCAGGTCGGCCAGCCCGCCGTAGTCGACCGCGACGGCGGCGGGCCGGCCGGTGATGATCACGATCGCGCCCACCAGGGGGGCCAGGCGGCCCAGCGCGGCGGCCGCGCCGGGATGGGCGCGGGCCTGCGCGGGGTCCTCGACGATGGGCGCCAGCGTTCCGTCGAAATCCAGGCCCAGGACGGCATCGCCGGGCGCTTTGCGCAATGCGGCCAGGCCGTCGTTGCCGGCGTCCGTCAGGGCGTTGAGTGAAGGTGCGCTCACTCCTCCAGTGTCGGACAGGTCAGGTTCGGATGCCCAGCCGGCGTGCGGCGCGCTGCCGCTGCCGCTGGGCGCGCATCCGGCGCAGGCGCTTGACCAGCATGGGGTCGTGCTCCAGCGCCTCGGGACGGTCGATCAGGATGTTGAGCAGCTGGTAGTAGCGGGTGGCCGAGATGCCGAGCTCTTCGCGGATGGCCTGCTCCTTGGCGCCGGCGTACCGCCACCACTGCCGTTCGAAGGCCAAGATTTTGCGGTCGCGTTCCGACAGCAGGCCGGCCGGGAACGCCACGTCGTCCACCAGGTCGTCGTTGCCGGGTCTTGGGGCTGAACCGTCGTCCATGGGAGCCCTCCTGAGCGAGAAGCCCGCGGGCGCGCGGCCGCGCGGATCGTTCCCCTCTGTGGTCGCTGATCCCCGGTCGTCCGGGTTCGGGCGGGGCCTCATGCTAGCGGCCCGAGCCGACGTGCACCGGCTGTTCCCGGCGAACCGGGCGACGTACGCTGTGGGCGTGTGGCGGGTTACCGGTATCTGACATTCCTCACCGACTACGGCCTGGAGGACGGGTTCGTCGCGGCGTGCCACGGCGTGGCGGCCCGCATCCGGCCCGGCGTCCGCATCATCGACATCACGCACCTGGTGCCGCCGGGCGACGTGCGGCGCGGGGCGATCGTGCTCGCCCAGACCATCCCCTACCTGCCGCCCGGGGTGCACGTGGCGGTGGTGGACCCGGGGGTGGGCACCGCGCGGCGGGGCGTGGCCGTGGCCGCCGGGGAGCACGTGTTCGTGGGCCCCGACAACGGACTGCTGTCCTGGGCGGTGCGGGAGGCGGCCGGCGACGGGCCGGTGCGCGCCCACGAGCTGACCAACGAGGAGCTGTGGCTGCACCCGGTCTCGGCCACCTTCCACGGGCGGGACATCTTCATGCCGGTGGCGGCGCACCTGGCGGGCGGGACCGCGCTGGAGGAGGTGGGCCGGCCCCTGCCGCCGGAAGACCTGATGCTGCTGCCGCCACCGGTGCGGCGCATCCGGGACGGCGCGGCCGAGGGCGAGGTGCTCACCGTGGACCGCTTCGGGAACGTCCAGCTGTCGGTGACCGCCGCCGACCTGGAACAGGTGGGCGTCCGGGCGGGTGAGCCGATGCTGCTGTCGCTGAGCAGGCGCCGCCTGACGGTGCCCTACCGGCGGACGTTCGGCTCGGTGACGCCCGGGGAGCTGGTCGCCTACGCGGACTCGGCGGGGTGCATAGCGCTGGCGGTCAACACCGGGAACGCCGCACAGCGCCTGGGGCTGCCGCCGGGAGCGCGGGTGCGCATCGCCCCGGCGCCCTGACCGCCGGCGGTCACCACCACGACGGCCGCCGCTCCCCGTCCTCTGACGAGCGCCAAGGGTCGTCGCCCTCGCCGGGGTCGGCGGCCCGTGGGGGCACCTTCGGCAACGTGCTGGTCGCCGCCTCCTCCAACGGGACCGGCGCGTCGGAGGCCGACGCGGAGACCACCGGCAGCGCACTGGTGGCCGCCTCCTCCAAGGGGACCGGCGCGTCGGCCTCCGTCAGGGAGACGGCCGGCAGCGCGCTGGTCGGCTCGTCCTCCAGCGGGACCGGCCGGCCGGCGGACAGCAGATCGGCGGCCGAGGGGGAGACGGTCGGCAGCGCGCCGGTGGGCTCCTCCTCCGGCGGGACCGGCCTGCCGGTGGAGTCGTCATCGTCCGGCGGCAGCCAGGACAGGTGCTGCGGGTCCACCTTGGGGATCGGGGCGGTGCGCGAGCCCGGATCTCCTTGGGGGAGGTCCGCCGGGGCGGCCGGCCGCTCTTCAGGGTCCGGGCTATCCGGCCGGACGGAACGAGCGGAGGGCTTCTCCTCCCACGGCGCCGACGCGGCGGAGTTCTCCCGGAAGGAGCCGGTGGTCTCCGCGCGGGGAGTGTGCGAGGCGGGTCCGGCGTCGGCGTCCGAAGCGGCGGGCTCTTCGGGCCGGTTGCGCCAGTCCTCCCAGGCGAACGAGGCGGACGGATCGCCGTTGCCGGACCTGGTGCCGAACCGGCCGCTGAAACCGGTGCTCAACGGGTCCTCGTCCAGGGCGGCGAAGGACGCGCCCCGACCGGGCGGCTCGGGCGGCAGGCCCGTGCCGAAGGGCGGGGAGTCGCCGGAGGCGGCCGGCTGCGTCCGCTCGCCGCTCGGAGAGAAGGGACGAAGGTCGTCCAGGTCCGGGGAGTGCCGGCCGCCGTTGCCGGACGGCCCGGTCGCCGGGTGGGGGTCCTGCGCGGACGAGCGGGTGAGGGAGCCTGCAGCGGCGCCCGTCTCCTCCGCCGGGGACGACGCCGGCGCGGGGGTCGCCCACGGCGGCTCGGCGGGCGCGCCAAAGGTGCCGTGCCCGCCGTCCCGGCCCGGCCGCTCCGGCTCCAGGGCGAAACGACCGGGGCGAGGGGACCCGGCGGCCAAGGGCTCGGCCGGCCGCGCCGGGGCGTCCGGCGGGGCCGCGCCCGCGACGGCCATCGCCGGTTCCCGGGACGGCTCGGCGCCGCTCTCCTCCGGGCGGCGCCGCTGCCGCCAGCCGAGCACCACCCCGACCACGACCAGCAGCGCGCCGCCGCCGAGGATGCTCCACAGCACGGCCCCGGGCTCCTCGGCCGATGCCGGCTCGGCGGCGGGAGCCGGGGTGGAGGTGGCGTCGCCCGTGGGGGCCGGGGTGGCGCCGTGCGCCGTCTTGTTGATCTGGTGGGCGGCGTAGACGGCGCGCACCGCGTCCAGCGACCTGGCGCACACGCCCGTGCCGGCGCGCGGGATGGAGCCGCGGATCAGCGCCTGGCGGACCTGTTCGGGGGTCAGCTGCGGGTAGCGGGAGCGGATCAGCGCGGCCACGCCCGCGACGATGGCCGACGACGGGCTGGTGCCGGTGCCCAGCACGTACCGGTTGCCGGGGGCGGTGCTGATGATGTCCACGCCGGGCGCGCACACCGACACATAGGAGTTGCGGTTGGTCTCCGGCCAGGTCTGCAGCCGCCGGTCCACCGCCCCGACCGCGATCACGCCGGGGTAGGCGGCGGGGAAGTTCTTGCGGTTGGCGCCGGTCCCGTCGTTGCCGGCCGAGGCGATCAGCACGACGCCCTTGGAGAGGGCGTATTTGATCGCCGCCTCCTCGCTGGAGCTGCCGTTGTAGTAGGACCGGCCGCCGCCCAGCGACATGTTGATGATGTCGGCGCCCTGGTCCACCGCGTACCTGATGCCCCGGGCGACGGCGTCGCGGTTGCGGCCGTCCAGTGCGCCGCTGCGCCGCAGCGGATCGTCGTTCTCCCAGGTCACCCGGATGGACAGGATCTTGGCCTGGGGGGCGATGCCCATGATCCCGGCCGATGCGGCCGGGCCGTTGCCGTGCCCGGCGATGATGCCGGCCATCGCGGTGCCGTGCCCGCCCCAGTACCTGCCTCCGGGACGGCGGGTGCGGCCGGTGTAGTCGGGGCCGTTGGTGACCTGGCCGATCAGGTCCCGGTGCCGGCCGTCCACTCCGGTGTCGAGCACCGCGACGGTGACGCCCTCGCCCTTGCCCCAGCGCCAGGCCTTGGGGACGCGCAGCGCGTTCAGGTACCACTGCCGCCCGCGGACCTGGTCGGTGGCGGCGGCGGCCTGCATCGCGCCCACGGCGGGCGGCCCGCTGCGCCCGGGCCGGGCCGCGGGGGAGGCGTCGGATTCCCGCAGCATCACCACGGGGACGACCGCGGCCGCGATCAGCGTCACGAAGGCCAGCGTGGCGGTGACCCTGGTCAGCACGACCGTGAACCGCCCGCCCGGCCCGCCGAGGTCCTCCCGATGGGGAGGCTCGTCCGGCACGGGTCGGTGTCGGCCGTCGGCTGACACGGCACCACCCTCCTCCCGGCCCGCACTGCCGTGATCGACGTGCGGACGGCTCACTTCTGCGTCGCACGGACCGCGACGGTGGACATCGAGCCCCGGGCCGGCCGAGACCAGCGCACCCCCGTGGCATCTCCTGGGGCGGCCAACATTGTGCCATGCGGCCCTTGATCGACTCGGGCGCTCAGGCACATCAGAGACGACCGTGGGACATCGAGCCACCAATGTGTTCTTGGGCACCTTACGACCGCAGGGGCCCGCTCCGACACCCCGAAGGCGCTTGTAACGCTACTTACACGTACTGTAAGGGCGATCGCAGTAGATGATCCGTCCGGAAAGCTCGGGCCGCACGGCCTCGACGAAGGCGTCCGGACCGGTGACCAGCCACCCGTCTCCGACCAGGATCGCAAACGGCGCCCGGTCGCCGGTGGCCGCCTGGGCCGCGCCGGTCTTCCAGACGGCCAGCACCGAGCGCAAGGTCAGCCCCAGCTTCGGGTCGAGGATCTGGGCCGCCACGTACCGGTCCCGGTAGCGGCATTCGACCCGGTCCCGCTCGTCCTTGCACTCGGTCGCGCCGTGCTTTCGCAGCACCGCGGCGATCTCCCCGACCGGCCCGGTGGCGCTGGCCTCCGGACGCACGGTGCCGCGGTCGCCGGTCCCCTCGCCGCCGTCCAGGAGCACGGCGACGATCCCCACGGTGGCGGCGACCGTGCCCACGGCCGCCCCTGACAAGGCGAGCAAAGACTTGACCTTCACCCGCCCCAGCATGCCCTACCGTCCAGTAAGCCCCGTCCGTATCACCACGTGACTCAGGCCACGTGAGCGATCATCCTCGGAATCCGGGCGGCCAACCGCCGGCCGGCAGCGGTATTGTGGCCACCGGCACATGCGCCCGCCCCTGTAGCTCAGCTGGCCAGAGCAGCCGCCTTGTAAGCGGCAGGTCGCCGGTTCGAACCCGGCCGGGGGCTCTCAGCCTCTGTGACGTGCAAGGAGCCGTCTTCGGCCATGTGACGGGCCGCCCGCTACTGAACCTTTTTCAGCATGTGGCCCAAGGCGCCGTGGACGAGGGCTCGAAGGTGTCCGGTACTGCGGCTTTCCAGGTCACGGCATTGCCCCTGACTGCGATGTCCCCGTCTCGGCCTGCGGAAACGGCGTGTTGAAAAGGTCCGGCGCC
This sequence comes from Thermomonospora sp. CIF 1, assembly GCF_001896795.1. Classification (NCBI taxonomy): domain Bacteria; kingdom Bacillati; phylum Actinomycetota; class Actinomycetes; order Streptosporangiales; family Thermomonosporaceae; genus Thermomonospora; species Thermomonospora sp. CIF 1. The sequence goes on along the minus strand of NZ_MOYN02000007.1, from coordinate 253,030 downwards.
TCCTGCGCCATGGTCATCCCCGCTCATGGACGCCCCTGTCCGCAGAGATGGCCAGGACCCCGCCTCCCAAAGCCCCGGGAACCGGGCGATCAGTGGGACAGCGACGCCTTCAGCACGACGACGATCAGGACCGCCGGCAGATTGATCAGTCCCGACAGCATCACGGTCCCGGCTGTGCGCCCATCCGGCGCGCCGCTGCCATGCTCCAGCCCACTGGCCTGCGTCGCTTCGCCCTTCGCCGTCGACACGGCGGGCCGCCCGGTGTCCAGGGGCTGCCGCTCCGGCGAGCAAGGCGCATCCGCAGACGACGTTCTGTCGAGAAAGCAGCGGGGCAGCGGAAATTCCGGAGGACTCGCACGGCGAACAAAGTGCACGTGTTCGCCCGGAAAACCAGAAATACACCTCTAACCTACATGAACATCAGGGTGGCAGCCTAGTGCCACATCGAACAAAAAGCCCCATATGCCTTCAAAATGCACAAAGAGTCATAAAGTGCACTAAGCAATAGTATTGTCACACTTGTTCCTTATGGTCCGGCGCACCGGTCGCAGGGAGCGGCCGTTCAGCGCCGGCCCGGCGGAAAGGTGATGGCATTGGCAGAGTTCGCAAGCGCCGAGTTCGACCGCATGCTGGCTGAGGCCAGGTCGATGCTCGATGCGATGCGTTCCGGAAGGTCGGCGCCGTCCGATGAGGAGGAGGTCAAAGGCGTCGGGGAGGCTGCGGACGGTCGCGTGACGGTGACCGTGAACAGCAGCGGCCTGCTGGAGAGCGTCGAGCTGAACCCACGGCTGCTGCGCCTGCCCGCCGAGGAGATCGGCGAGCACATCGTGACGGCGGTGAACGCGGCTTTGCAGGACTTCCGCACCAAGGCGAATCAGGCGGTGGGCGCCGCGTCCGTGGACCTGAACGCCCTGGCCGCGAGCATGCAGGAGCTGCAGGACCAGAGCGTGCGGCAGATGGCGCAGATCGGCCAGGCGTTCAACGAGCTGCTGACCAAGCTGGACGGCATGCGATGAGCGACTACCGGATCCAGGCGCAGAGCATGCGCACCGCGGCCAGCGAACTGGAACGCGCCGGGGAGCGGCTGGCGGAACAGTGGAAGGCGATGCTGGCCGCCGTCCAGGGGATGGGCGAGCCCTGGGGCTCCGACGACATCGGAATGCTCATCGGGATGAGCTACAAGGCCATCGAAGCGCAGGCCGACGAGAGCCTGACCGGCGTCGCCGAGGAGCTGGGCGCCATGGCCGAGGGCCTGCGCCGGGCAGCCGACAACCACCAGAAGGCCGAAGAGAAGAACATCAAAGCCGTTTCCACGGTCTATCGGAACGGATGACGCACAGTGGGACTGCAACTCCCCGGTGAACTGGTCTCCCTGCTGGGCATGCTGGGTTATACCTGGCCGGAGGCCGACGAGAGCAAGCTGTTCCGGCTCGGCTCCCAGTGGATGGGGTTCAGCGGCGCCCTGAACGAGATCGCCGCCACCGCCGAGGGGGCCGCCCAGAAGGTTCCGTCCGTCAACACCAGCGCCGACATCAAGGCGTTCCAGTCCGCCTGGTCGGCCGAGGACGCCCCGCTCCCGGTGCTGCGCAAGGCGGGCACCGGCGCGCTGGCCGTCGGCGGCTGCTTCATGTTCTGCGCGGCCGTCGTGCTGGCTTTGAAGATCAACATCATCATCCAGCTGACCATCCTGGCCATCCAGATCGCCCAGGCCATCGCCACCGCCCCAGCCACCTTCGGCGCGTCCCTGCTGGAGATCCCCGTCTTCAAGATGATCACCGGCATGATCATCGACTTCCTCATCGACCAGGCCATCGGGGTGCTCCTTGGGTAACGGCAGCAAAAAGGGCGCCGGCGAGGAGATCGCGGCGAAAGGCGCGGGAATCTTCGGCAAAGCGGCGGAAGAGCTGTTCGAGCTGCCGAACAAGGCAGGCAAGCGCATACACTTCCTGCGGCCCATCAAAAGCAATCATGTTCACGCCCGCGGCTACAGACTTCCTCGCCTGAAAAAGGCGAAAAACGACCCGTCGCCAAATATGAGCCGGCCGGTGACGCGCAGCAGGACCTGCGGGACGCCGTCAACCTCGCCCGGCGCCACAACAAGGACACCGGCGGAAACTACGCCGCCTACCGGTACATCGACAAGGACGGGAATGAGAGAATCCTCGTCGCCCGCGGCGGAAAAGAGGACGAAAAAATCCCGGGAAATACAGACAGTACGCCTATCACTCCGAGCAGCAGGGCGGAGCTTTCCTACTGGACCAATTGAAAGCAAAAAACATTCTCAAGATCATCGAGGTGTACACCGAACGATCGCCCTGCAACATCACCTCCCAGCAATGCGGCGCCTGACTTTATGAGTACTTCCAGAAGCACGAACCCAACTTCAAGATCACCTATGATGAGCTGTACGACACCGCAGAGAACAAGAAGAAGGCCAACGAAAGAATCAAGGCCAAAGCCAAAGCCCTGCTATCGGAAGAAGGGATATGATCCCGGAAAGGAGGTAGGATGACCGTACGGCTGACCCGTGAGCAGCTCGCCGAGGCGTACGGGGAAGAGAATCTGCTGACCATCCCCGCCGACCGGCTGCCGGACCTGCTCATCCACCAACCGACCCGCGATTTCCTCACCTCGGTGGGCCTTCCCGACTCCACGGCAGGTGGCCTGGTCGACGTGGACGAGGCGTTCGCGGCCGGGCTACCTCCCATGTCCGAGCACGAGTACTTCGGCAGCGGGGAGCACGGAGGGTGGGAGCTTCCTGCCATGTGCGCCGATTTCCTGCTGCTGGGCGACTGGAACTCTGCGGTACTCGGAGTGGTCGGGTTGAACCCGCGAACCGGCGCCGTCTACGTCGTCTCCGAGATGGAATACGAAGACGAGGCCGCACTGCTGAATTCTGACATCACCTGTCTGGCCTACTTCCTCTACATCCTGGACCGCGCTCACCAGCCGGACTTCGACCCTGCTCGCTTCCTTCCCCCCGGCGCCGTCCGAGCCGACCGCGAAGAGCTGCTCAGCGAACGCATCCGCCACGTGCTCCGGCAAGCGGACCCCGCCGCCCTGGAAGGGGGGACGGCATCTGGGAGGGCGTCCTGGCGGATATGGACATGCTCTGACCGGCCAGCCCTTTCAAAGACGACTCCATGCCCGACATCATCAAACGTAAGCAATTGGTCGAGATATTCGGCGCCGAAAGCCTGTTGACCGTTCGGCCCGACCGTCTTTCCGCATCACCCGCTCACGAACCGACCCGCCCTTCCTCACCGAAGTGGGATTCCCCGACGAAGAATCCCAGGGGATTCTGTGGGTGGATGAGCGCCTCACCACCGGGATGCGCCCCTTCCCGGAATCTGAATTCTTCGACGATGTCAAGTGCCCGCCCGACTGCCGGGACTACCTACTGCTGGGCGAACTGGAAGCGGCAGTGGTGGGCGCAGTCGGCATAGACGGAGCGTCCGGCACGGTCTACCTGGTCTCCGAAATAGACGAGACCACTCCGGTGGTACTGAACTCCAAAATCGCAAACCTGGCTCATTTCCTCTACGTATTCTCCCACTTCGAACCCATATACGACGTCAATAATTACCCGAAGAACGCGCCAACCGACTACCTGGGCCATCTCTTGGTCGATGTGGCGGACTTCATGCGCAAGAAACTCGTGAAGGCCGACCCCATCGCCTTTGAGAGTCCGGAGAACATCTGGGACAGCCGTCTGGGAGAGGTCTCCACCGGCGCCTGGCCCTGATCCGCCATACCGATGAACCTTCAACACGCCGTCTTAGCAGGTCGAGACAGGGACATCGCGGTACCGGACACCATCGGCGATCCCGTCCACAGCCGCCCTGAGCCACGCGTTGAAAAGGTTCAGTGACTCAACGCGGGCTGATGCCCCAGATCAGATGTGCGGCGTAATAGAGTCAGCAGTACCGGCGGCCCGATTCGGGGCTGAATGCACGGTGGCGGCGAGAAACACCGACGGTGAGGCGACCATGACGACAGCGCTCGCTCAACGGATACAGGCTCATTTCGGTGAGCAGGGGATACGCAGGTTCACGGCCGGGGAGATGGCCGGGGTGCATGTCCCGGACGCCGCCGTGGCGCAAGTCATCGAGCTCGGCATGCCCGTGCGGGTCGGGCCGTACTTCACCGCCGCCGAGGCCGACCCACCCCATCGCCTTGGGAGCGTACGCCTCCTCGATCGGCTTCGATGTGGCCGAAACCGAACCCGGCGAGCAGGCCGCCGGCCGGCTGCGACTGGGCACCGATGAGGGGGCGGAGATCTGCGTGGACGCCACCGGGCGGGTGCAGGCGGTGTTCGTTCAGGCAGACGCTCCCTCAATGCATGTCAGCAGCGGCGTGGAGGCGTTCGCGGCGAGCCTGCTGACACTGGATGAGTACCTGCCGGTGCTGGCCTCGCCGGGACGGCGCAACCCCGCCGAGGTGTTCCGGGAGATGCGCGGGCGGCTGCTGGAGATCGACGCGGCGGCGCACGAAGATGATGAGGCATGGTGGCCTCGGGTGCTAGAGCAGATCCGGCACGCGCTGAGCTTCCCGTTCTCGGCGGCGTTCGAAGTGGTTGAGCCGGACGGACGCAAGCACATCGAAACCGAGCAGGCGCAGGTGGGCCTCCCCCACCCCGAGCAGATGCTGTGGGCGAAGCTGGAGGCGCGGGGGTGCGGCCAGAGCAGATCAGCCGTATCTACATCGAACTGGAGCCGTGCTTCCTGCCCGGTAACTACTGCGCGATGTGGCTGACCATGTTCCCCAACGCCGAGATCTCCTACAGCTACCCCTACGGCGCCACAATGCAAGAGCGCGAAGAAGGCTTCCTGCAACTTATGCGCGAAGCCGCCGAGCAGGGCTGAACATGACGGTCCCCCCTGAGACGCTCCCGACCGTCGGCGCAGGCCGGGAACCGGCCGCCGCCGCCGTCATGGCATGGCTGATGGACCCGTCGCGCCCCCGGCTGTGTCTGGTAACCGGATCCCCGGCGACGGGCAAGAGCTCGCTGGTCGCCTGGGTGGCGCTGAACTCGCTGCGCACCGGCGGGGCGCATGCGATCTTCAGTGCACGCGGCATGACCCTGCAGGCGGCGACCTGGGCCGTCGCCGAGCAACTCGCCCTCCCCGGAGGCGGCCCGGAAAGCCTGGTGGAGCGGGTCGTATCCGACATCCGCCCGGTCACGCTGATCCTCGGCGAGCTGGACGAGTGCGGAGTCCGGATGGACGGCACGGAGGCCGCCGTGATCATCGAACGGCTGCTGTCGCCATTGCTGGAGCTGCCGCACGTCCGGTTGCTGGTCGAAGGCCGGCCCCCGACCGTGGAGCCGCTGACCCTGTACCCGGCCGAGACGATCGACCTGGACGCGCCCTCCCTGACCACCCGGCAGGGCTTCACCGCCTGGCTGAGACAGGTCGCCGCCCGGCGAGGGGTGAGCGACCCGGCCGTGGTGGAGGCCGCTGCGACGCTGTACCCCAATGTGGGTCTGGCCGAGCCGGCGCTGCGCGCCGGGCCCGGTGAGGACGTCCCGCTGCGCTGGCTGCGCACCGTCCCCCCGCAGGCATGGCCCGCTTTGGAGGCTCTGGCGGGGGCGTACGCGCCGATCGGCCTGCACGTGTGGCGGGCGTGGACCGTCGCGCTCGCCGGGGACGCCGCCCGCGGGCAGGCGGCGCTGTCCCTCGCCGAGCCGCCGGCCACCAGGATCGGCGACCGGTACGTACTGGACTGCCGCATCTTGCGGGAACGAATCCGCGGTTTGCGGGACGCCGCGACGGCCGCTCAGGTGGCCGGGCTGCTCGGGCACGCGCTGTTCAACACATTGCCGGTGGCCGGCGGCGCTGTGGACTGGCCGAGCGCCGACCCGTACGCGGCCGTGCAGATACTCCGGCACGCCGCCGCCACCGGTGTCGCCGAGCGGCTGCTGGGTGATCCGGGCTGTGTGGTCCATGCCGACCCCATCGCTGTCACGGCGGCCCTGGAGGACCTGGGGGATCGTGCCCCCGCGGCGCTCACCCGCGCCTGGGAGTTCGCCGGGCCGGCCCTGCTGGAGACTTCCGAGCCCGCCGAACGGGCAGCGATGCTGCACCTGGCGGCACGATGCACCGGCGGGACCGACTTGGCCGGCCGGCTGGCCGGGTACGCAGCCGCGGCGCCCTGGACCACTCGATGGGCCGACGCCCGTCCCGGGGACTTTGGCACCGGGAAGTGGGCGGGACCGGTAGATGCGATGGCGTTCGCCCCCGCCGGTGACGGCAGCCGCCTGCAGGTGGCGGGCACCGGGACGCTGCGGCTGCTGTCCCCCGTCGATGGAAGGCCGGTGGGGCGTTCGCCGCGGCGCATTCCCGTGGTCCGGGCACTGCTCGCCTTCACCGATGGCTCGGCGCTGTGCCTGGACGGAGACGGTGGGCTGACGAGCGTGCAGGACGCCCAGGACCGGCCCGGCGCAGGCTCGGCCGCCGAGCAGGTCCGCGCGCTGGTGAGCGGGCATCGGACCGCCCCGCTGTCAGCGCTGGCCGCCGACGAGAGTGGACGCGGGCACGTCGTGGCCGGCGACCGTTCCGGGACTTTGCATCTGTGGCGTCCGGGCGCCGGCGATCCCGGACCGCTCACCTGGGCCCCCCACCTCGGTCCCGTCACCGCGGTGACCTGCCTCAGGACGCGGCCGGGCGGGCATCTGGTGATCAGCGGGGGCGCCGATGGGGCGGTCCGGCTGTGGAGCCCGGGCGAGGAAGGGGTCGACGGCGACGCGCTGCTGCAGCGCGACTGCCCGGTCACGGCCGTCGCCGCCGCGCCCGGGGCGAACGGCGCGCTGATCGCCGCCGGGTGGGCGGACGGTTTTCTGGCGCTGTGGCGCCCGTCCACCGACCAGGTACTGATCGTCCGCCTCGGCTTTCCGGTGAACGCCCTGGCCCTGGCCGGTGACGGCACCCTGTTCGCCGGCGGCCCGCACGGGGTTTGCGCACTGGGCATCCGCCTCGACCGGCTGCCCCGGCTTCCTTCCTGAGCGCTTCTCAGCGGCGAAGGGTTCCCTGTTCGGCCGCCGCGCGCCCCTGACGAGCCGGCCCGCGCCCCCAGAGCCATGCCCTGAGGGCCGTTGCGCACCTGCCTCCCCGGGCGGGACGGGATGCCGCTCACCTGTGGGCGGACATCGCGGTCCCCAGCGTGGGACGACTGCGAGGAACCGCACCGGGCGTGTGGGACGTTGATCAGCGGCGAGCACGGGCAGGCCCGCCGGGGACCTCGGCGGGCTGCTGCGCTGCGCATGCTCGGTCAACTGCGCGCCGTGCGGGCTCCGATGCCCTGTGCAGCTCTCACCTGAGCTCCATGGCGGTGATCGGCGATATCGGCTCTCCCCCTTCGGCGGCCTCGGTTCCCCGACAATGGAAGCCAGTGTCTCCCGGGTCTTGGCCGGCTCCCCGCCCCCGCGGCCCGGCGGAGGCCGTCCGAGCCCGTGCCTTCCGCCCCGTGGTCGGACTGTCGGCCGTCCCCGTGCCCGCCCCCGATCTCGCCTGAGCACCGCCGGACGCGCTGTCAGGGATGGTCCCTTCACAGGCGGATGCCGGAAACACCCGGCCGCCCTTCTGCGGCGGTCTCCGCCCATGTACGGGCGGCAACGCCGCCTGTGCAGGACGCACCAGGCCTTCAACTTGACGGCCGTACTTCAGCGAACCTTTTTCGACACGCCGTTTCCGCAGGCCGCAGGCAGGGACGTCACAGTCGGGGCGATGCCGTGACCTGCAACGTCATGCCCCCAGACAGCGTGCGGGCTCCCGTCCCAGGCTTCCAAGGCCACGTGTTGAAAAAGGTTCAGTGCCCGTGGGTGGGAGGCGACGTGGTGGCGGCGCAGCACCCCGCTTCAGGATTGATCAAGTGTTGCCGGATATCCGCCTTCGCGGCCGGACGGGCTTTCGCTGCAAGAAGATCCACTCGCCTCCTGCGTTCGAGACTCCGAGCATACGACCGGGGGTGAGGAGCCACGGGAACTCGGACTGAAGCTCCTTGAAGCTGTCGTTGCTGACGATGATCGCGTTCTTTCGCTCTGCGAGCATCACCACCAGACGGTCGGCCTTTCCCTCGGTTCCGGCGGGAACTTGGGCCACGACTCCCGCACGGATGCTCTTTTCCAGCTCCCGGCGGTCGGACTGGCTGACCTGGTGGGCCAGTGCGGCATCCACGATCACATCGACCTGAGAACCGGGGTACTGCGCCTTGAGCGCCTCGACCGCGCTGAGAAGCCGGGCGAAACTCGGCATGTCGCCGGCTCTCGCATCCCTGCCGAGCCAGGCGATGTTAGAGCCGTCGACCACGAACCGCCGACCGCTGCCGACGGCTTTCGCCGGAGCAGCGGCAGGTGCCGGCGGCCTGCTTTTCGGGGGTTTGGGCACCGGGGGTTTGGGCTGGACGCCAGGTGAAGAGGCAGTGCGGGAAAGACCGTCCAGTATCGCCATTTCCCGCTTGATCTCTTTGATGCTCAGCGTCTGGCCGTGGGTGAAGTCGGAGATCTCCTGGTCGACCAGGACCCGTCCGTCCCGGTCGAGGGTCGCCTTCACGTGAAGCAAACCGTCGTCCTTGTAGGTGTACTCCAGGGTGAAGGACGCCTCATTGCGGGGGAGCAGCTCCGGGTAACGCACATGCAAGGTGGTCAGTTGGAAGTTCTCCGGATCGTGGAGCTCCTTGGCCGGGTCCGCTTCCCAGATCTCGATCTTCAGCTCGGGCTGGTAGTCCTTGAGAGGGGTGTAGTTCTTGTGTTCGCGGGTGGGCAGCGGGGAACGCGGCTTGATGATCTCGCTGAAGACCCTCCGCCCGTCTGAGTTCCGCTTGGCGGTCGTGCCCAGCGCGTACATGGAGGACACCTGCAGGATGCTGTCGAGCTCCCCGTCCATAATCGCAGCGGCGATGGCCGCGCCCCTGGCGACGGCGGTCATGGGGTGGCAGATCTCGGCAGGCACCGTCTCGGTGTCCATCATCCGCTCCACGGCGCGGCGCACGCACGGCATCTGGCTGGTGCCACCGATCATGAGGATGTCGGTGATTCCGGTCGGGTCCATGCCCAGGTCATTGAGGCACATGCGGGCCGGCTGCAGGGCGGCCTCGACCAGGTGCCTGATCTGTTCCTCCAGCTCGGGCCGCGTCACCTCGATCAATTTGCTGCTGCCGGGAATCCTGGTCAGGACGCTCTCCTCCGTGGAGAGCCGGATCTTGGTCCGCTCCACTGCGAGCTCGAACTGCCGGTTCTCCTCCGCCGACAGTTCCGGCTCTTTGCCGATCTTCCTGACGATGAGCTCACGGAGTTTCTTATCGATCTCCAGCCCGCCCAGCTGGGTGACGCCGCGTGAGGCCCGTTCTTCGAAAACGCCGTCCTTGTGCTCCAAGACGGTGACGTCGATGGTGCCGCCGCCCCAGTCGAACACCATGATGGTGCCCTCTTCCTGGATGTCGTGCATGTAGGAGAGCGCGGCGGCGGTGGGTTCATTGAGCAGTGTCTTGACCGCGATCCCGGCGGCCCGGGCCGCGGCCCGCGTGCGGTAGCGGGCGCCTCCCTTGGCGTTGGCCGGAACCGTGATGACGGCGCTGTCGATCGTGGTGAGGTTGCTTACGGCCCGCTCCCGCATGGCACGGAAGACACCGGCCGCGACCGTGGTCGCCGACACTCGCCTATCCCGCAACTGGACCCCGCCGTCACTGGCGAGCATCCGCTTGCACGCCTCGATCACCCGGTTCGACCGGAGCTTGGCCTCCCAGCCGAACAGAGTGCCCAGCCGAAGAGAACTCTCCCCGGCGATGGTGGGAAAGAGGTACTCAAAGGAGGGGTAGAACCACTCGTCCTCGAGATGCTCACTGTCGAGTGCCAGCACCTCGACATCGTCGCCGTTCCACTGCGCGACCACGGAGTTGGTGGTGCCGAAGTCGATTCCGGTGGTCACGATTCAGTGCTCCTCTCGCCCGCTTCACCACCACTTCCCACAAGGAACGGCGGCTCGGCCACGTGCTTCAGGCGTCCCGCTCGGATGATCTTCCCGGTGAACTCATCGACATAGGCCGGTTCTGTGACCTGTAGGTAGAGCTTGCCTTCGGGGCTGTTTTCCGCCTTGAAGAAGTGAGCGCCGTGCTTGGGGTCAGAGATTTTCTTCACACCCGCTTCGACAAAGAACTCGTCAAGCAACTGGGGAAGCCGATCCAAATCCCCTTCGCGAACCACGCGTTCAATCTTTGTCAGGTGAGACAGGTGCTGTTTGCGATTACGAAATGCCTCTAGGACGGCCTGGCGAAGTACACCGCTCACCTGCCCGCTCAGCCCTCTTGAAGCCGATGGATCGACCTCGGCCAGGAGTTCGGCAGCACGTTGGGCGAATCTCTGCAATACGAGATTAAGGTCGAGCTGAACCCGCTGCTCGGCAATGACTTGAAGGCGGGACTCCATTTCACTGCGCAGCCGTTTCTCGAGCTCGGCTCGCTCCCGGCGCAAATCCTCTCGCTCAACCGGCTCGTCTTCCTTCGGCTGCACGGCGAGGCGCTCGAGCCGGCTGCGCACTTCACTGCGTATGAACTTCTTCAGCTCCTTGCTCAATTCGAGGAGGCGGCGTTCCACCTCGCGATCCAGCTGTTCGGTGATCTCTATGGCCACCCGGTGGTCTTCGATTCCCCCTGGCTTCGCCCCATGCTTCCGCCGGGAACCCTGCTGTTTGCGGTCAGACTTTCCGGTTCCCTTGTCCTGGTGGTTCATTAGTTGCTTTCTTCGGCTATGGAGGGGTGAGAGGTGAATTCGTCCAGCAGCGCCCGGATCGCCCCGGCCCGCAGCCCGGCCAGCTCCTCTGGGCCGCTTTGTGGAGTGCGGCGCTGCAGGGGTTCGGCTTCCGGCAGCAGCACCGCCGAACGTTTCCGGGGAGTCAGCAGTACGCGCTCATCGAGTGGGAGGACATAGAACTGGCCGCCATTCCGCTTGGCATGGCTCAGCCTCCGCTTGGCGGAGTTGATCCGGGTCAGCCTGTCGATGTCGCCATTCAACTGCTTGCGCAGCGCACGCCATTGGTCCTCCCAGTCGGGGTCGCCGTGCGGGACCCCCAGCATGAGGTAGGGATTCTCCCAATGGTCACGATCGTTGATCAGGGTGGCGCGGCGACGGCGCAGGTACTTCAAATTCTCCGTAAGGGCGGGGCTCTGTTTCCGTATCCGCCTCAGCAACTTGACCGCCAGTTCCAGCTCCTCATTCTCCAGAGCCAGATAGGCGCCCATGTTGTAGGCCTCCGCACAGAGGTCGGCGGATATCTTGATCCCCTCTCCGGAGGCGGACTTGTCAGCGGCCTTCAGCAAGTGCTGGACCTGCACCCGGGCCTTGTCGAGCCAGCCCATCAGAATCCAGCGGTAGCTGTTATAGAGCGCTCGCCATACATGAAACTCGCTGTTTTCGGGGTTGACGATGCCGCCTGGTACCCAGAGCGCTGCCAGCAGCGCCCACAGTCCCCGGTCGGTGGTGATGTGCTCGGGCCACCTGCCGACCTGCGCCCCGACGATGATCTGGTCGTATATGACACGCGCCTCCACAGGCAGGCGAGTGCGCAGGGAGATGTCCGGTTCGCCGCGCCAGAAGGAGGCGAGGAGGGAGAACAAGTCGTCCCCGTCGTCCAGGTCCTCCCCTTCCAGGAAGCGGTGGCGGCGCTCCATCTCGTCCCAGCCGAGCGCAACCGCGTCCGCTCTCCCGATCTTCTTCGGGGCCAGGCGGGCCTTGAGGTAGGTGCGCTCGCTCTTGTCATCGCGGAGGCGCCAGGGCCGGTCGTCGCTGCCGAGCAGCCCCAGCTCAATGAAATCGTCCACGACCGACAGCGGCACATCCGGTACCACCTGCAGGATTTCGGCCGTGGAAACAGGTGTTGGATGCCCGAGGGCCGCCAGATAGATCCGCCAGTCGACGGAGCCGTCGAGCACGTCCTCACCGGGCAGGCGGATGCTGCCGGCCTTCGGATGCTCAAGAGAGAGCAGCTGGACCCGGCGGCGCCCCACATCGGTCATCCAGGGCATTCCGGCTTGGAGCAGCTCGTCGAGGTAGCGGACGATGTGCTCGGGGGCGAGAGCTGCGAGCACCGTCTTGACGGCTTCGGGGAGGGCCGGCTCAGGCGCACCGTCGAGAGACTGCTTGACCACGGTCTGCGCGTTGGGAGGAAGAGACTTGTGCTCGAGCACCTCCGAGAGCACCCGGCGCAGCTCTTTGATGGTGTCCTCACCCCGGACCCCCAGCGCGGCCCATCCCTGAGTGACGGGGTCACCACCCCCTTTGCCGGACTTGATCGCCGCAATCCTGGCGTTGCGTTTGTTACGCCATGCGGCGACAAGTTCCGCGCGGGAAGCAGGCGCGTCCAGGACGACCCCTCCATCTCACCATCCGCCACCCGTTCACCACCGATCTCCGGACAATCGGCGGTGACCAGGGATGATATCGGCGAGCAGGGACAGCGTGCGATGAGGAGCCGGCGCGATCTCACGGCCGGCCCTTCTGCTCGACGGTCTCCGGGGCCTTCCAGGTCCCAGCCTCGCCCCTGACTGCGGCTGCCGCCCACGACAGGGCCTGCTCACCTGTGGGACCTGTGGGACAGGCATCGCGGCCCATGGGCCTTGGGGCCTACTACGTGCCATTCACGTGAAGCCGGGCTCAAGCACGGTTGATATGTGACCAAAAGGTCTCATATTCTGGGGGTGTGACCGACGACGAGCCGACGTTCAAGGCGCTGGCCGATCCGACCCGGCGGTTCCTGCTCGACCTGCTGTTTCAGCGGGACGGGCGGACGCTCACGGAGCTGGAGTCGGAGGTGGACATGAGCCGGTTCGGCGTGGCCAAGCACCTGCGGGTGCTGGAGGAGGCGGGGCTGGTGGTCACCCGGCGGTCGGGCCGGGAGAAGCTCCACTTCCTCAACCCGGTGCCGATCCGGCTGATCCACGACCGGTGGATCGGCAAGTACACCGAGCGGAGGGCGTCCGCGCTCGCCGACCTCAAGCACGAACTGGAGGCCCAGCACATGACCGCGACCGACACCGCCGACAGGACCGTGCAGGTGTACCGGGTGTACATCCGGGCCACCGCGGAGGCCATCTGGGAGGCCATCACCAAGCCCGAGTGGGCCGTGCGGTTCGGCTACCGCGCGCCCGTGGAGTACGAGCTGCGGCCCGGCGGGGCGTTCCGCGGGCTGGCCAGCGAGGAGATGAAGGCCGGCGGCGCCCCCGAGGTGATCATCGACGGGGAGGTCATCGAGGCCGACCCGCCGCGCAAGCTGGTGCAGACCTGGCGGCCGCTGTTCCTCGGCGAGGACTACACGCGGCTGACCTACGAGATCGAAGACGACGGCAGCGGCGTCTGCCGGCTGACCGTCACCCACGACGTCACCGGCGCGCCGAAGACCGCCGCCCAGGTCTCCGGCGCGGCCCCGGACGCCGGCGGCGGCTGGAGCCAGGTCCTCAGCGACCTGAAGTCCCTGCTGGAGACCGGCAGGTCCCTCTACGCTTGAGCCGTCTCGCCCCGGCCCGGGTCCCCGCCCCTGACCCGGGCCGCTCGTTTTTCGGCCGCAGGGAGCGCCGCGCCCGTCAGAAGATGGAGTAGGCGCCGTCCACCACGATGGTGTCGCCGGTGTGGAAGCCGCCGACGCCGCCGGCCAGGTAGACCGCCAGGCGGGCGAAGTCGTCGGGACGGCCCCAGCGGCGCTGCGGCATCCGCTTCATGACGTTGCTTTCGAACTTGGGGTTGTGCAGGACGGGAGCGGCCATGGGGGTCTCGGTCCAGCCCGCGACGATCGCGTGGGCGTTGATGCCGTAGCGGGCCAGCTCCACCGCGCATCCCCTGATCAGCGCGGCCAGGCCGGCCTTGCTGGCGGCATAGGCCTGGTTGGCGGGGGCGCCGTGGATGGCGGAGACGCTGGAGGTGCCCACCAGCACGCCACCGCCGCCGCGTTCGACCATGTGGGCCGCGGCGGCGCGCAGGGTGAGGAAGGCGCCGTCCAGATTGACGCGCAAGACCCTGCGGAACTCCTCCAGCGAGGTCTTGATGAACGGGGTGCCGATGCCGCTCACGCCCGCGTTGGCGAAGCAGGAGTCGACCCGGCCGAAGCGTTCCAGCGTCTCGGCGAAGGCCGCGTTGACGGAGTCCTCATCGCCGACGTCGCAGCGGATCGCCGCCACCTGGGTGCCGTGCTTGGACAATTCCCGGACCGCGGCCTCGTTGCGTTCGACGTTGGTGCCCCAGATGCAGACGTTGGCGCCGCACTGGGCCAGGCCGTGGGCCATGCCCAGGCCGATCCCGGAGTTGCCCCCGGTGATCAGGGCGGTGTGGCCGGACAGGTCGAACAAAGACGTGCTCATCCATCTCCTCACAGTCGTCGGGCCCGGTGGCCGTACCCGGCGTGCTCATGGTCCCAACGGCCGCCGCCGGCCATGCGCCCGGGCGGACGTGGCCGGCCCGTCCGCAGCGGGGACGGGCCGGCCACGTGGAACGGCCGGCGCGGGCACGGCTTCCCGTTCCCGCGGGCCCGCTTTGCGACCTGTCGCCGAGGTCCCGCAAGCACCGGCCCGGCCCGGCCGTGTCCGACGGCGTCCCGCCGGGCTCCGTGCGGCTACTTCGGCGACACGCCCTAGTTCGCCTTCCCCGAGCGGACCTGTTCGGCCACCGGGCCGCGCAGGTCGCGTTTGAGGACCTTCCCGCTGGGGGTGCGCGGCAAGGGCTCGTCCCGGAAGACCACGTGCGCGGGCACCTTGAAGGCGGCGAGCCGGGCGGCGACATGGCGGCGCAGGTCCTCGGCGGCCTGCGGGCCCGGCTGGACGCCGGGGCGCAGCTGGACGACCGCCACCGCCTCCTCGCCGAGCGTCTCGTGCGGCACGCCCACCAGGGCCGCGTCGCTGACGTCGGGGTGCTCGAACAGCGCCGCCTCCACCTCGGCGCAGTAGATGTTCTCCCCGCCGCGGATGATCACGTCCTTGAGGCGGTCGACCACATACACCCAGCCGTCCTCGACCTTGCCCAGGTCGCCGCTGCGGAACCAGCCGTCGACGAACGCCTCGGCCGTGGCCTTGGGGTTGTTCCAGTAGCCGCGGACGATGTTGGGGCCGCGGAACCACAGCTCCCCGATCCGCCCGTCGGGCAGGTCCCGCCCGGTCTCCGGGTCGACCACCCGCACGTCGGTGCCGGGCATGCAGCGTCCGACGCTGTCGGGACGCGCCACGTAGTCGGCGCCGCTGTTGGACACCACGGTCGAGGTGGTCTCGGTGAGGCCGTAGCCGGCGCCCGGGGAGACCGCGGAGGCGAAGTTGGCGTCGATGCGGTTGATCAGGTCGGGCGGGATCGACGTGCCGCCCATGGTCACGCCCGACAGCGTGGTGTAGGGGGCGGGGTCGGCGGCGGCGTCCTCGACGATCTGGCGCATCACGGTGGGCACGCCCGCCACGGAGGTGAGCTGCTCGCGGCGGATCAGCTCCCGCGCCTCCGCCAGGTCCCACTTGTACTGGGAGGCCAGCTTGGCGCCGGTCAGGGACGCAAAGCCCAGCACGCTGATGCCGGCGATGTGGAAGAACGGGAAGGTGCACAGGGTGCCGGGCTGAGGGGCGTCAGGGTCGAGCGCCGGGGGCTGCCCGCCGTTGGCGACCATCGCGCCGACGGTGACCGCCAGCAGCATGTTGAACAGGTTGGTGCAGTGGTTGCGGTGGGTGCCCACCGCGCCCTTGGGCCATCCGGTGGTGCCGGAGGTGTAGAGGATGGTGGAGTCGTCCTCGGGCGCTATGTCCACCTCGGGCAGGGCGGCGTCCGGGTCGAGGGAGGCCAGCACGTCCTCCCAGCGCCGGGCTCCGGGCGCGGGTTCGGCCCCGCCGCGCACCTCGATCAGCGGGACGTCGCCGAGGCCGGCCAGGTAGGGGGCGATCAGTGCGGCGCGTTCGGCGTCGGCGACGATGAGCCGGGCGCCGCAGTCCTCCAGCGCGTGGTGCAGCTCGCCACCGGTCCACCAGGCGTTCAGCGGCACCGCCACCAGGCCCGCGGCCTGGACGGCGTAGAAGATCACCGACCATTCGGGGTAGTTGCGCATGGCGATCGCCACCCGGTCGCCCTTGCGCAGGCCGTATTCCTCCAGCAGGAGGCGGGACAGGCCGGCCACCTGCCGCAGGTGCTCGGCATAGGTCCAGCGCTGGTCGCCGTAGACCAGGCAGTCCCGGTCGGCGAAGCCCCGGCCGGCCAGCAGCACGTCCCGCCAGGTCTGCGGGCCGCCGGAGTAGACCCGCATGGGGACGCCTCTGATCTCCCGCTCGACGATCTCGAAGGGCGCGCCCGGGGCGGTGAGGCGGGCCATCAGTTCTGCGCGCAGCCCGCCGGCGGTCCGGTGCTCTGCGGTCGTCATGCCGACCGCTCCTTGCCGAGGTCGCGGGGGCACGCCGCCGGGGCGGTGGGGGTGGGAACGGCACTGACCATGGTTCAGCCCTTCCGGAGACTGGGAAAATCTCCCGGTTGAACGGTCGTTCGACACTAAGTCGCGCCGGGCGGCGCGGTCAATACTCGGCCGTGCCGTTTCTTTCGGCCCGCATTCTGCTCTCTATACCCACCCGTAATGCGGAAAAATCCTCCGGAGCGTTCACAACGGCCCGGACGGGCGAACCTCCCGTCCGGGCCGGGCGGCGCTCAGCGGGCCCTCTTGCGCGGGCCGGCGAAGCCGAACAGGTAGCCGGCGACCTTGCGCATCTGGATCTCCTCGGCGCCCTCGGTGATCCGGTAGCGGCGGTGGTGGCGGTAGATGTGCTCGAAGGGGGTGTGGCGGGTGTAGCCGAGCCCGCCGTGGATCTGCATGGCGCGGTCGGCCGCCTCGCAGACGAAGCGGTTGGCTCGGTAGTTGCACATCGAGACCTTGTCGCTGATCTCCAGGTGCGGCACCCGGTCCAGGTCCCAGGCGGTCTTGCGGATCAGCCAGCGCAGCATCTCCGCCTCGGTCTGCAGCTCCACCAGCGGCCACTGGATGGCCTGCCGGGTGGCCAGCGGCTGCCCGAAGGTCTTGCGCTGCAGGGCGTACTCGACGCTGCGGTCGATGCAGTACTGGCCGGCGCCCAGGCTGGAGGCGGCCTGGCGGATGCGGTTCTCGTGCACGAACGCCTGGGCCACCGCCAGGCCCTCGCCCTCTTCGCCGAGGATCGCCGAGTTCGGCACGCGCACGTCCCGCAAGGTCACCTCGGCGTGGTCGGTGGGCATGTTGAGCGTCCACCAGTGGAAGTCCACGGTCAGGCCGGGGGCGTCGGTGGGGACGATGAAGGCGGTGATGCCGCCGGCGTCGCCGGGCTTGCCGGAGGTCCTGGCGAAGACCACATCGTGGGTGGCCGAGTGCATGCCGGAGTTGAAGCGCTTGACCCCGTTGATGATCCAGTCGTCGCCGTCGCGGACCGCGGTGGTCTCCATCCAGGTGGCGTCGCTGCCGTGGTCGGGCTCGGTGAGGCCGAAGCCGATGCGCTTTTTGCGGGCCAGCATCGGCTCCAGGAATTCCTCGATCTGCTCGGGCGTGCCGAACTCCAGCAGCATGTGGGCGAACGGGAAGTTGCCCACCACCGAGGCCTCGTTCTGCAGGTCGTTGTGCAGGCCCAGGCCCTTGCGCGCCAGGTGCTCGCGGATCACCGCCATGTCCAGGTTGCTGCCGCCGGAGCCGCCGGCCTCCTTGGGCAGGCCGTAGCGCAGCCAGCCGGCCGCGTCGGCGCGCCGGAACATCTCCTCCAGCAGCTCCTCCCACTCCCGGCGCGGCACGCCGCCGTTGTCGAAGTCGGTGCGGGCGTACTCGCGGCGATGGTCGAAGAAGCGCTCGTTGTCGTCCTGTTCCTGCAGCGGTTTGATCTCCCGCTCAATGAAGTCGTCGAGATCGGCCAGCAGCCGGACCAGCCGCTCGGGAAGCTCGAAATCCACAATCCCTCCTGAACGATCGTTCAGTTAGCATGGCACCGCCGCCGACGCCGGGGAAGAGGGCAGGGGCCCCTGGAGAGGGATCCGCCACGAGGCGGCCGACCGCATCGCCGCCGTGACCATCGACCGTCCGGACAGCCCGGCGCCATGACGCATGCGATGCCGGAGGAGTTCTGCGGCCGCATCGCCCGCGCCGGCGCCGCCCCCGAGGTCGCCGTCGTGCTGGTCACGGGTGTGCCGGGCGCTTTCTGCACCGGGATCGACCTGGCCTCCCGCTCCCACGCGGACCGGGGACGCATCGAGGCGCTCCGGGGTGCCGCTGCTGATGGGCTGCCCGAAGTCGGTGACCACCGCCGTGGACGGCATGGGCACCGAGTTCGCCGCTCAGGCCGATCTGCGCATCGCCTCGACCCGGGCGCGCTCCCGGTGGAACTTCGCCCACCGCGGCCCGGTGTCCGACACCGGGGCGGGCACTTGGCCGACGCCCCGGCAGATCGGGTTCTGCGGCTGCTGGACACCGGCGCCGACCTGCAGGTGCGGGAGGCGCTGGAGCCCGGCTTCGTCACCGGGGTCGTCGAGCCCGAGGAGCTGCCCCGGGCGGCCCGGGAACTGGCCGCCGCGATCACCGGATCCTCTGCGTTCGCGCTGAGGCGGATCGAGCGGCTGGTGCTGGAGGGGACGGCGACCGGCCTGCGCGAGCACCTGCAGGCCACACGGGCGGCACTGGAGGAGCGCTTCGCCCCCGAAGAGCGCGCCGAGGGCGTCGCCGCGTTCTTGGAGCGCCGCAAGCCCCGCTTCACCGGACGCTGAACGCCGCTCCCGGTCCCAGGGGCGGCCGCATGCCGGTCCAGCGGCCCCGCGCCAGCAGCCCAGAAAACTCCGGCCCCCTCCAGCCACCCACCTCGAAGGCCGCACACCGGCCCTAGGGGGGTTTCCCGGCCCGCTTCGCCGGACGGTGAACGTTGCTCCCCGCTTGAACGGCAGCCGTTCAAAAGCCCCGTGTCGGCGGTTCAGGAGAGGGCGTGGGGCTCCCGGTAGCCGACCGTATCGAGGGCCATGCGCTGGTAGATGGCGGCGATCTCCTCCGGCGTCTGGGGGCCGGTCTCCCGGAACCAGGTCGCCACGGCCGTGCAGGCGGTGACGATCATGCGGGAGGCCTCCTTGGGGTGGGGCGTGGTGAACACGCCGCGCACGACGCCGTCGCGGACGACGCGGTCGAACATGCGCTGCTGGGTGTCGCGTTTGGCGACGATCAGGCGGCGGGCCTGGGGGGAGAGGCTGCGCAGCTCGGTGTTGCCCAGCAGGCTCTCGCGGCGGAAACGGGTGTGGGCCAGCACGTGCTGGCCGACGATGGCGCGCAGCCGGTCGGCGGGGTCGTCCCCGGCGTGGAACAGGGCCTCCTCGGTGCTCTCCACCAGGCGGTCCATGCAGCGGTCCAGGATGGTGACCAGCAGGTCGTGCTTGGAGCCGAAGTGGTGGTAGATCAGCCCCGGGCTGACCCCGGCGGCCTCGGCCAGGTCGCGCACCGAGGTGCCGTGGTAGCCGTGCCGGGCCATCACCTCCACGGCCGCCTGCAGGATCGCGGCCGCGGTGGGGTCGTCGCCGGGCAGCACCACGCTGTTGCCCGATGAGGCGGCCGCGGACCGCCGTCGTTTCCCGGTCGACTCCACCACCGCCTCCATGCTCGCGCCTCAGTCTATGGTCGCCTTGAACACCCGCTCAACATATACGGGGTCCACCGAAAGCCCGGCCGACATGCGCCTTGCGGTGAGCCTTTTCACTGAACCTTTTTCAACACGCCGTCTCCGCAGGTCGGGACGGGGGCATCGCAGTCTGGGACGATGCCGTGACCTGCAACGTCGCGGCAGTGGAGGCCATCGGGGCTCCCGTCCCCGGTGCCTTGGACCACGTGTTGAAAAAGGTTCACTGGCCCCTTTTAACGCATGGCCCAAGACGCCGCGGACGGGGTCTTGCAGGTGTCCGGCGCTGCGACGTCCCCGTCTCGACCTGCGGAGACGGTGCGGCGGAAAGGTTCGGTGGGATGCATCCCCTTCGCATGCGGCGGTCCCGGCCGCCCGGGCCAGATCTGCATCGCCGGATTCGGTACGAGACGTCCGAAGCAGTCCCAGGCCCTGCCGTCCCGGGGATGCGGCTGTGTCCGGCCCGGTGAGCGCACCACCGCCGGTGCTGAACGTCCGTTCAAACCGAAAAGGGGCCGGGTGGGTTTTCCGTCAGCCGGGTCGTGTCGATCGTCGTCGCGGCCGGGCGCTCTCGGCACCGGCCGCCGCTGACGTCCTCCCCACGGCGGGGGAGGACGTCAGCGGGTGCCCGTGATCCGCGCGTCAGGAAGAGAGGGCCGCCGGATCAGGAACGGGCGGTGAGATTCACCCTTCGGGCTTGGCGTCCGGGTGAGCAGCGATGAACTGCTCGTAGACCTCGTCGGGGATCTTGCCCCGCTCGCTGAGCTCGATGCCCTGGGCCTGGGCCCACTGGCGGACATCGGTGTTGGAGTAACCCCGGAGCCGAGGAGCGGCGTCGGCGCTCTTGCGGGCGCGGGTGGCGCGCTTGACGGTGGTCGCCTTCTCCAGGTAGGGGGCGAGCGCCTCAAGCACCTCGGTGAGCTTCTTGTAGTTGGCGTCCCCCAGGTCGATGGTGAACTGGGCGCCGGCTACCTCGAAATCCCGCTTGGCGACGTCCTCCCCTTCGTGCCCGTCGATGTCGTCGACCAGGACGACCTTGGTGGCCATGCACTCCCTCTCGTTGACTTGATCGGCGAGCCATCATCATAGGAGCCGACCAGGTCATGACGGGCGCGATGGAGGAAGCACGATGCTCAAAGGGCCCGACGAGTGGCTCTCAACGCACGCCGATCGCAGCCCGGACCGAAGGTTCCTGCTGCTGGAGGACGGCTCGGCCCTGACCTACGGCCACTTCGACGAGCTGGTGGCCGGCTACGGCGGGGCGCTGCGGCAGGCCGGCGTCAAGGCGGCCGACCGGGTGGTCGTGCAGGCCGGCAAGTCGCCCGAGGCGCTGGCGCTGTGCCTGGCGTGCCTGCGGATCGGCGCGATCTACACCCCGCTGAACACCGCCTACACCCCGGCCGAGCTGGAGTACTTCCTCCAGGACGCAGACCCCGCCCTGCTCGTCCTGGACCAGGAGGCCGACCGTCCCAAGGCCGTGGCGCCCGGGGTGCCGGTCGAGACGCTGGGGGACGGCGGCACGCTTTCGGCCGCCGCGCGCACGGCCCCGCCCCACCGCGAGCAGGCCCGGTTCGACCTGGACGCCCCCGCCGCGATGCTGTACACCTCCGGGACCACCGGACGGCCGAAGGGGGCCGTGCTCAGCCGCCGGGTGCTCGCCTCGAACGCGGCGGCCCTCGCCCGGATCTGGGAATTCGGCCCTGAGGACGTGCTGCTGCACGCTCTGCCGATCTTCCACGCCCACGGCCTGTTCATCTCGACCAACACGGTGCTCGCCGCGGGCGCCTCCATGGTCTTTTTGAAGAAGTTCGACGCGGCCCAGGTCATGGCCTGGCTGCCCCGCTGCACGGTGATGATGGGGGTGCCGACCTTTTACACGCGGCTTCTCGAACGGCGGGAGCTGGACCGGGCCGCGGTGAAGGGCGTGCGGCTGTTCGTGTCGGGTTCGGCGCCCTTGCTGCCCGAAACCCACCGGCGTTTCAAAGAGCGGACCGGTCACGCCATTCTGGAACGCTACGGCATGACCGAGACCCTGGTGATCTCTTCGCACCCTTACCACGGGGAGCGCCGTCCCGGTTCGGTCGGTTTCCCTCTGCCGGACGTCCAGGTGCGGATAGCCGACCCGGCGACGGGCGAGGTGCTGCCGGCCGGCGAGATCGGCGTCATCGAGGTGCGCGGCCCCAACCTTTTCGACGGCTACTGGCGGGCCCCGGACAAGACCGCGCAGGACATGCGCCCGGACGGCTTCTTCATCACCGGCGACCTGGGCATGCTGGACGCCGAAGGCCAGATCCACATAGTCGGCCGGAGCAAGGACCTCATCATTTCCGGCGGCTACAACGTCTACCCCAAAGAGGTCGAAACAGAGATCGACTCCCTGCCGGGCGTCAAGGAGAGCGCCGTGGTCGGCGTCCCGCACCCCGACTTCGGCGAAGGGGTCATCGCGATCGTCACCCCCCTGCCGGGAGCCGAACTCGACCCGAACTCGATCATCGACGCCCTCAACGGGAGACTGGCCCGCTACAAGCAGCCCAAGCGCGTTTTCATCGAGGCGGAACTCCCCCGCAATGCGATGGGCAAAGTCCAAAAAGAACTCCTCCGCCAAAAACACCGCGAAACATTCACCACAGCGTGATGCCGGCGAGTTCGGCATCGCGCACGGCACGTTGGCGTTTCCCGGCGATCGGCGCCGCTGGAAAACAGAAGCCCTGGTGGCGGCCCGCCAGGGCCGAGAGGCCTCCGGAAGGCCGTGCGACATGGGTGCGTGCCCCGTCCCGTCGTGAAACCCTGTTGCGCACCGATCAAGATCCAGCGGTTCCAAGCGGATGGGCGTGTCGCTTCCCCAGGCCTGCTCCTCCCCTGGACAGCGTCCACTGTCGGTGTGCGCTGGTTTCCAACGCACCGTTCCCGCAGGACGCATACGGAGACATCGCAGTCAGGGACGATGCCGTGGCCTCGGACACCGCCGAAGCCCCGTCCCGGCCCTCCAGGGCCACCTGTTGAAAAGACTCCCCGACGCTCGGGGGCGAAGGCTGATCACCGCACTCGGAAAGAAGGTCCCGCTCTTCTTCAGAAGACCGTTTCCGCAGTTCACGGGCGTGCTCCGAAGCCGGTTCCCGACCTGGGCAGCGTGGGGTCGCCCGAGCAGGGCACGGGGCATTGAGTGAGCACACCGGCCCGCCTCTCCACGAGCTCTCCTGTGGACTTCCCTTCAGGTCTTTTGACGAGGAATGCCTCCCAAGCAAGAGCGGTAAAACCCGACAGAGGAACCAACCCCTCTGATGGGTTCCGCGCCTCTGATGGGAATGAGAGTCGATCATGGCGGACGCCCTGCCCAAGTACCTCCAGATCGCCAAAGACCTGCAACGGCAGATCGAGGAAGGCACGCTCAAGGCCGGTGACCGGCTGCCCACCGAAAGCGAACTGGCGGCCAGGTGGAAGGTCTCCACGAGCACGGTCAAAGACGCCCTCAGCGAGCTGCGCAAAAGCGGCCGGGTCCAGACCCGCCCCCGGGAGGGCACCTTCGTGCTGCCCCGCCGCAGACCGCTGACCATCACCCTCAACGACCGGGAACTGGACATGCCGCAGGTGCCGGCCGAATCCCGGATGGGCGGCGGGGAGGGCCGGGCGTTTCGGCAGGAGGCCGAACGCCAGGGCTTTCAGGCCACCTGGGACCTGCCGGAGGTCACCGTCGGCCCGGCCGAGCCCTGGCAGCTGGAGGCCTTCGGGCTCCCCCCGGACCAGCGGGTGCAGATCGTGCAGCGCAAGCAGCGGCGCTTCATCGACGGGGAGCCCAACTCCCTGCAGTACTCCTACTTCACCCTGGAACTGGCCCTCAAAGCTCCCCTGCTGCTGAACGGGGAGGACATCGAGCAAGGGCATGTGGCCTACCTGGCCGAGCTCGGTTTCGTGCAGGTCGGCTACCTGGATGAGTTCGACGCCCGGCCCCCGCACCGCGATGAGGCGGAGTTCTTCGGTCTCTCCCGCGACAGCCTGGCCGTGATCGAGCACTCCCGCACCGCCTACGACCAGGACGGCAAGCCCTTCCGGCTGACCGTCACGGTCTACCGGCCGCGCAGCAACAAGATCCGCTTTTACGCCGGCAAGGTGCCCCCATCCGTACTGGAAGGCTCATGAAGGCCGGAAGCCCGGACAGCCGGCCGAGGACGCCGCGCTCCGAACGAGGTGCTTCTCCCAGCCCATACGCTGGACGGCCCCTCCCCGAGAACGGGAGGGGCCGTCCAGCGAGCCTTGTCAACATGCGCTCTCAGCGGGCCGGGACGGAGGCCCAAGCGGTCCTCAAGGTCATGACATCGCAGGTCACGGCTCCGTCCTGACTGCGCTGTCCCCGCATGTGACCTGCGGGGACGGCATGCTGAAAAAGACTCATGGCCTTTGCGGGCGGTTCGTCAGGTGCGGTTGCGGGCCATGTGGCGGGCGGCGCGGAGGCCGAAGACGGTGGCGGGGCCGATGGTGGAGCCCGGGCCGGGGTAGGTGCGGCCCATGACCGAGGCGGAGGTGTTGCCCGCCGCGTACAGGCCCTCGATGACCGAGCCGTCTTCGCGCAGGGCGCGGGCGTCGGCGTCGGTGACCACGCCGCCCTTGGTGCCCAGGTCGCCGATGACGACCTTGAACGCGGTGAACGGGGGCTTCTCCAGCGGCCCCAGGCACGGGTTGGGGCGGACGGTGGGGTCGCCGTAGTAGCGGTCGTAGGCGGAGTTGCCGCGGCCGAAGTCGCCGTCGATGCCGCAGCGGGCGAAGCCGTTGAAGCGTTCGACGGTGGCCTGCAGGCGGGCCGGTTCCACGCCGATCCGGACGGCCAGCTCGCCCAGCGTGGCGGCCTTCACCATGATCCCGGCCTCGGCCATGGCCTTGTTGACCCGGGGGTCCATGGCGAAGCTGCGCATGTAGCGGCGGGCGTGCCGGGCGTCGGCGATGAGCCAGTAGGGGCCGTCCTTGTCGTGTTCGAGCATGTGGTGGCCCAAATCGACGTACGACTCGGACTCGTTGGCGAAGCGGTCGCCCTTGGCGTCCACCATGATCGAGTACGGCAGGGAGCGCTCGCCGACGATGAAGGCGGGGGTGCCGCCGGGGACGGGGGCCACCGAGGCGCCCCACCAGGCCTCGTCCATCAGTTCCAGGGCGGCGCCGACGGACTGGGCCAGCTCGATGGCGCGGCCGAGGTTGCCGGGGTTGCCGGAGGGGGAGCCGTCGATGCCCTGGTACTTGCGCCGCCACTTGGCGTTGTGCTCAAAACCGCCGGCGGCGAGCATGACGCCGCGCCGGGCGCCGACGGTGATCTGGCGGCCGTGCCGCCGGGTGCGGACGCCGACCACGCGGTCGCCGTCGACCAGCAGTTCCTCCAGCGGCGCGTTCAGCCACAGCGGCACGCTCTGGCGCAGCACCACCGCCTCCAGGAACGAGCAGGCCAGCCCGGCGCCGATGCCGACCAGGCGCCGGCCGCGCGCCACGCCGCCCAGCGCCCGGAACACGAAACGGGCGCCGCGTGCGAAGCCGCCCGGGGTGGACCAGGCCCGCGACAGCAGCCACACGTCATCGGTCTTGATCGGCACCGGGAGGGCCGCGCGGCAGCTGTCCCACCAGTGGCCGATCCGCTTGGAGTCGAACGGCTCGACCTCGATGGAACGGCCGATCTTGCCGCCGGGCAGCTCGGGGTAGTAGTCGGGGTAGTCGGTGGCGCGCACAAAGCGCATGCCGTACTTTTCGGCCGTGGTGACGAAGTCGTCCACCCCGTCGACGAAGGCCTCCTTGCGTTCCCGGGAGGTGGCGCGGCCCACGTCGCCGATCGTGGCCTCCATGTAGGCCAGGGCCTCTTCGCGGGAGTCGGCGACGCCGGCCCGCCGCATGAGGGGGTTGTTGGGCATCCACAGGCCGCCGCCGGACATCGCCGTGCTGCCGCCCCATTTGTCGGTGCCCTCCAGGATCACCACGCTCAGGCCCTCGTCGGCGGCGCCCAGGGCGGTGGCGAATCCGGCGCCGCCGCTGCCGACCACCACGACGTCATAGGTGTGATCAAAGGACTGGTTGCCGGGTTGGGACATCGGCCGCTCCTTCACCTAACCGGACACCTTTGTCCGGAAGAGTATGCTGCGGATGTGCCCGCCACGTCACGCAGGGGCAATCGAGGTCCGGCCGCCGCCGCCGGCAACCGCCGCGCGATCTTGGACGCCGCCCGCCGTCTGTTCACCGAACGCGGCTACCGGGTGCCGCTGAGCACGATCGCCCGGGAGGCCGGGGTCGGCCAGGGGGTGCTGTACCGGCACTTCCCCACCCGGCTGGACCTGGCGTTCGCGGTGTTCGAGGAGAACTTCGCCGAGCTGGAGGCCATCGCCGCCGACCCGGGCGAGGGGGCCTTCGGGCGGCTGTGGTCGCGGCTGCTGGAGATGACCATCGCCGAGTCGGCGTTCGTGGAGATGGTCGTGGACGCCCGGCGCGCCCTGCCCGACCGGGGGGACGACCGGCGGCTGCTGGCGCTGGTGGAGGCGACGCTGCCGCGCGCCCGGGCGGCCGGGCTGGTGGACCCCGCGCTCACCGCCGACGACGTGCTGCTGGCCCAGCGCATGGTCTACGGGGTGGTGGTCACCGAGACCGACCCGGTGCGGGTCCGGCAGGCCGTGGAGGGGGCGCTGGCCCTGCTGAAGGAGCGCGCCCTCGTCCCGGCGGTGCGCTGACCTGCGCCCTTCGTGGACGGCGCGAGGAGGGGCCGCCGGTCAACGCAGATTCCGGCATGCACAAAAATCGTCCCATGAGCGATCTGCCGGAAGCCTTCTATCTGCCCCTCGGGGACGGCCGCTACGAGCCCACCCGCGCCACCGAAAGCCCGTGGTCGCCCGACGCCCAGCACGGCGGGCCGCCCACGGCGCTGCTGGCGCACGAGCTGGACGCCGCCGCCGCACCCGGCATGCGGCTGGCCCGGATCTCGGTGGACTTCCTCGGCCCCATCCCGCGCCGCCGGCTGCGCATCGAGGTGTCCACGCTGCGTCCGGGACGGCAGATCGCGCTGGCGGAGGCGACGATGATCGTCGACGACCGGCCGGCGGTGATCGCCCGCGCCTGGCACATCGCCACCGGCCCGACGCCCCCGGCCGCCGGCGCCCCGTTCGACCCGCCGCCGCCGCTGCCTGAGGCCCAGGAGGACTGGCACGACCCCGACCTGGACGGCTGGGGCTATGGCCAGGCCATCGAGTGGCGGCACACCCACGGCCTCGGCGAGACCTCCGGCCATGCGGAGGTGTGGACGCGGGTGCGCATCCCCCTGATCGCCGGGGAGAAGCCGACCGGCCTGGCGCGGGCGCTGATCGTCGCCGACTCGGCCAACGGGATATCCCTGGCGCTGCCGATGCGGCAGTGGCTGTCCATCCCGCCGACCATGACCGCCACGTTGGGGCGCCTTCCCGAGGGCGAGTGGGTGCACATGGCCGCCCGCACCCGCCTGTCCGACGACGGGCTGGGCGTCGCGCACGCCACCATGAGCGACCTCACCGGCTATCTCGGCGAGGTCACCCAGCCGCTGCTGGTCCGCGAGCGCTGACCGCCGCGCCCTGGGATCCTCACGCGGCGGCGGGGAGGCCGTCCAAGGCGAGCCGGTGCCGGTCGTCACCAAACCTCTTTCAACACGACGTTCCCGCAGATGGAGCCGGCGGCAATGCCGTGACCTGCAACGTCGTGACCTTGGATGCCGCAAGGGCTCCCGTCTGCGGCGCCCAAGACCACGTGTTGAAAAAGGTTCACTGATGCTGCAGCGCAGGCCCGGTCCGGCGGCGTCGCGTGCCGCGTCCTTCCCGCCGCGGCCCCTCCTTTCGGGCGCTCATGCCGCTTCTCCGCCGCCGAACTCGTTCACCACCCTGTTTCCTCAGGTCACCTACGGGTAGGACGTGCTTTCAAGACTTCTGCTCCCAGAGTTTTGAGGACGGGTGTTGGACAGAATTCTCCATCCATCGGGTGAACGTCGGCGGAATTAATAGCGCCGGGGTCCGCCCCGATGCGCGAAGGGTTCTTTTTCCGTCTCCCTAAGGCCCCCTCAGGAAACACCGCAGCCCTGGCCGTGAGGTGCTCGCGCGCCGCCACAAAGAAACGGTAGGTTGAAAATGATCATGCTGTCGGGTGCGTGGACCCCAGGGGGCGCCATGGCCGCTGAGAAGAACGACTGGACGGGAGTGGCCCGGTGGGACTGGGAGGATCCGGACACCATCCGCGCCCGGCTGGAGGCGGGGGCCGATCCCGACGCCCGGATCTGGGGCGGCCGGCCGGTGCTGCACGTGGCGGCCGAGCTGGGGTCCCCGGAGGCGGTCGCCGAGCTGGCCGCGCGGGCCCGTGACATCGACGCCGAGTACATGGGGCGCACGGCGCTGTGGGAGGCCGTCTTCGCCCGCTGCTACGGCAACGCCCGCGTGCTGGCCGAGGCGGGCGCCGACCCGTGGCGGCCGATGATGGCCGGCTGGCCGCCCGGACGGCTCGCCCTGGCCGGCCCGAACCCCGACCTGTTCCCCCTGCCGGAAGGGCGAAGCGGCCTGTCGCCCGCCGAGTCCGCCGCGGTGGCCGAGGCCCGGCGCATGGTCGCCGTGCTGGGCGATGTCTCCGACTACATCGGCATGGGCGTGGCGTGCGTGGCCGGTATCGACGCGGCCGAGGCCGCGCGGCGGCTGCAGGCCACGCCGATCACCGACACCGGTCCCGGTTCCTTCCTGGCCGATCCGTGGTCCCACCGGCTGGACGGGGAGGACGGCCTGACCATCGTGGGCGCCACCGACGTGTCCGGCGGGTGCGTCATCACCCAGCCGTGGGGGTACGCCCCGCAGATGCCCGGGGTGCTGAAGGCGCTGTCGGCGGGCACCGTCTGCTACGGGATGTACGCCAATCCCAAGAGCGGCGATCAGGGCAGCATCTGCCGGGACGGCGTGCTGGAGGACTGGGATCTGATTCCCGGCGCCCCTCCCGGCCCTGACGCCTCCTCTCGGGAGGTCCTGCTGTCCTTCCTCTATCAGGACGATGCGGTGGGGTACGCGTGCGCCTACGCGGGCCTGCGGCTGACCGAC
The DNA here is from genome assembly GCF_001896795.1 of Thermomonospora sp. CIF 1. Lineage (NCBI taxonomy): Bacteria > Bacillati > Actinomycetota > Actinomycetes > Streptosporangiales > Thermomonosporaceae > Thermomonospora > Thermomonospora sp. CIF 1. The sequence goes on along the minus strand of NZ_MOYN02000007.1, from coordinate 224,378 downwards.
GCCCGCGCGGTCACCGGCCCACCCGATGTGTGGCTGCGGCTCCCCCGCCGCGACTACTGGCAGTGAACCTTTTCAACACGTGCGGGCCGGGACGGAGACCCAGGCGGCGTCCGAAGTCATGACATACAGGTCACAGCGTCGCCCCTGACCTCACCGCCCCGCACGCAACCTGTGGGACGGCGTGTTGAAAAGGCTCACCGCCCCCGGCGCGGCCCAGAAGGCCGCCGTGTGGCTTCGGTCTTGCTCCCGGCGAGGTCGTCGTCGGCCTCGTGGACGTGCTCAAAAGCCGCAGCGGCTGCTACCCGCCCACTCCCCACTGGGAACGGAAGTGCTCCTCCAGCCACTGGGGGAAGAATTCCTCGGTCAGTCCCTCGTACTCGAACCGGTAGGGACCGTAGGGGCCGATGATCAGGTGGAATGAGTCGGCTCCGGTGAGGACGCCTATTTCCAGGTTCTGGTGGCTCCACCCGCCGTACCCCGCGGGGAAGAAGAATTCCAGCTGCTGGGAGCACGGCAGGGTGTGCATCCCTTTGGTGAGCTCGAACTCGGCGAACTCGGTGTCGGACTTCTCGAACCGGAATCCCAGGTCCAGCAGCGCCTGGATGAACAGGTCGTGGGCGGGCAGCCCGTGCACGGCGATCTCGTCGAAGTCGCCCCGGTCCACCGCCTTGTCGATCGCCGGGCAGGTGCGGACGGCGGCGCCCGGTGCGCAGGGGATCGCACCGCTGCACGAGCCGGTGCGCGGCGGGCCGCAGCCCCGCGAGCGGGAGTTCCCGACCGGGCGGCCGCGCCCCGCCGACGACCAGATGCTCGCCGAGGTGCCGCAGGCCCGGCCCGGACGGCCGGCCGCCTTTCACCGGGGCGCTGCGCCGGGCGGTCACCGCCGGGCTCGACTCGCCGCTGGTCACGCCGCTGCCGGCGCAGGAGGAGATCGCCGGGGCGCGGGGACGGGCCGCCGCGCGCAGCCGAGCCGAGATCACTTGCACGCCGTTTTCGCGTCTTCGGTGAGCCGTCCCCGAGACGGGGCAAAGGGACTTTGGTCCCTTGGTGTCGGGAAACCCGGCCCTGACCTGGAAGGTCCTTGCGGCCCTAGCGTCGGGGGGACGCCAAGGAGGGCGCGGGGACGCGGGGAGGAAGAGCATGAGGGCTTCCGGCGCGATCGAACGGCTGCACCGCCTGCGCAGGCGGCTGGGTTTCGATCGCAATGAGCTGCGGCGCGGCGTCGACCGGCTCCAGTGGTCGGCCGGGCTGCTGCTGACGGTGCTGTTCGTGGTGCTCGGCAGCACGGTGGCGGTGCTGGCCGCCGGGCCGGTCTACCAGGACGGCGTGCGGGCCGAGCGGCAGGAGCGGGCCGTGCGGCACCAGGTCGTGGCGACCGCGCTGAGCCGCCCGGAAGCCGGCGGCCCCGACGCCGTGGCCCGGTATGTGGTGCGGGTGCGCTGGACCGAGCCGGACGGCTCGGCCCGCACCGGGACGGCCGCGGCGTGGAGCCCGCAGATCCGCCCCGGTGAGACCAGGCGGGTGTGGGTGGACGACTCGGGCCGGCCCGCCGATCCGCCCCGCTCGCACCGGCGCACCGTCTTCGAAACCGCCGCCACGGCCGCCGGCGCCGTGCTGGCCTCCGGGCTGCTGCTGCTGATCGCCTACATGCTGGTCCGCCAGCACACCGACCGGCTGCGCGCCGCCGAGTGGGACGCCGCCTTGGCCAGGCTTAATCCCCGCCGGACCCGCTGACCCTCCTCCGGCGGCTCGCGCGCTGCTCCTCACTCTTGGTGGAGCAGTTCGCCGAGGGGACGGCGCACGGTCCGGTAGCGGGTGTCGGTCACTCCCAGCCGCAGCAGCATCTGCGGGTTCGCCCCGTCGCACAACCGGGTGCGGATGACCTCCCGCAGCTCCGGGAACTCCAGCGCCTGGGTGTGGAAGGCGGCCGACAGGCCCTCCTCGGCGTGGGCCCGCAGCAGGACGCGCTGCATCGCCTGGCCGGCGCGCAGCCAGTCCGCGGGGGTGTCTGCGGCCGTGGTGAGCAGGACGACCACGCCGGTGGCCGCTCCCCGGGCGGCGTCGCCGGAGGGCGCATCGCTCCCCCAGCCCTGTCCGCGGGCGAAGTCCCGGCCGGGGAAGTCCGGCCGGGCCCGTTCGGGCTCGCGGGGGTAGGCCTCGGCGTGGACGCCGTCCGGCCGGCTGCTGTGCGGCGGGGGCGCCCACCGGATGATCTCGGCGTTGCGGGCCGGGTCGGCCCGGCCCAGGTGCTCGGCCGCCCCGGTCAGCGCGGCCAGCGCCGCCCGGGCGTGCTCGTCGGTGATCACGTGCAGCGCAGCGCCCTCCCGCCGCGCCTCCTCCCGCAGCGTGGCCAGCAGCCCGGCGGGCACCTGGTGGGGGCGGAACGGGCCGCGGTGGGTGCGCCGCTCCCGCACCTGCTCATACAGCCGGACCACGTCGGGGCCGGCGGGGCCTTCGGCGGGCTCGGTCACGTCCACATCGGCCAGCAGGTGGGGCCGGTCGGGTTCGGGCAGCAGCCGCACGCGCGGCGCATACCCCCGGTAGCGCAGCGCCAAGACCAGGTTGAACAGCGCCGCGCCGCAGCTGATCAGCATCTCCCGGCCGTCGGGGTCGGCCACATCCAGCCTGCGGTCGGCGTCGGCGCGCAGGCTGATGCGCCCCTCCCCGATCCCGAACGTCCAGGGCTGGGTGTTGTAGACCGACGGGGCCCACCGGGCGGCCTCGACGGCGAAGCGGGCGTCCTCGGCGAACCGTCCGGTATCGCCGCGGGTGTCGTTCACCGGCTTAGGTTTCATCTCGCCCCCTGAGTGAGCCGTCCCGATTCCAGGTCATCACCGCCGACGCCGCCCCGGTAGGGCCGTAGGTCACGGGGCGGCGGGACTTTCGAGGCACCGGTTTCGAAAGTCCCGCCGCCGCTGTGCGGTCATGGACGCCGTTGACGGCTTGTTCCCTGCGGAGGGCCGGTTCGAACGGGGGCCGTGTCAGCCGGCCTCTCGTTCAGGGGTGGAGAGGATGTGGTAGGCGTCGAGGGCGAGGGTCAGTTCCATCACCTGGCGGGGGCGGTCCGGGGAGCGGCCGGTCAGCGTCTCGATGCGGCGGAGGCGGTTGAAGACCGTGTTGCGGTGGCAGTAGAGGGTCGCGGCGGTGCGGGCCACCGACCCTTCGCACTCCAGCCAGCACGACAGGGTGGCCAGCAGGGTGTCCCGGTCGTGGGGGTCGAGTTCCAAGATGGGCCGCAGCACCGCGTTCACCAGGCGTTCGGCCAGGTCGGGCTGGGTGACCGAGAGCACCGCCGGGAGCCGTTCGTCCAGGTGGACGACTTCGCCCTCCCGGCAGGTGCGCAGCGCCAGGACGGCGTAGCGGCGGGCCTCGCTCAGCTCCGGCAGGCCCTCCACCACGGGGCTGACCCCGGCCCGGCCGGGCAGCGCCGGCCGCAGCGCGGCCAGCGCCTTGTCGGGGTCCCGGTCGGCCAGGGCGACGACCACCAGCTCGCAGTCGGGGCGGGTGCGCCACAGCAGCCGCAGCCCGGCCGCCTCGGCGGGACGGCGGGACAGTTCGGGGCGGGCGCAGCCGTCGGCGCGGGTGGCCACCACCAGGTAGCGGCCGAACTGCGGCACCTGCAGGGCGGCCGCGGCGTCCCGCACCACCGCGGTGTCGGCGCGGCCCTCCAGCAGCGCGTCCAGCAGGGCCTGGGCGCGTTCGGCGCGGCGGCTGCGCAGCTCGCTCTCCCGGCGCCGGTAGGCGTCGGCGGCGACCACCGCCTGCCGGTCGACGCCGTGCCACAGCCGTCCCGCCCCGCGCAGCAGCGCGGCGGCGGCCTCGGGGTATTCGGCGGTCACCACGTCCACCATGGCCTCCCAGGTGATCTGGGTGGCCAGCCGGTAGCCGCGCAGCAGTGAGTCCAGCGGGACGCCCTGTTCGGCGCGGCGGGCGCCGACCTCCATGGCGTGGGACAGGTCGCGCCGCTCCGGCCAGGCCTGCATGACCGCGCCGATGCCGGCGCGGAACCCCTGCTCCAGGTCCCGGCGGTGCTCGGCCTCGGGGATCCGGCGGTAGGCGTTCTCGGTGGAGCGCAGCTCGGTCAGCAGCCGGTCGGCCAGTTGGGGAACCTGCTCCAGCAGCCGGGCGGCCACCGTCCGCATCACCGTGCGGATCTCTGCTCGGGTCAGTACCGGACTCGGCACGAGGCCCTCCCAAACCGAATGTCGTTCGGCCGAAAAAGTTATCCCAGCGTTGTGCATCCGCACAGTCCCCCGCAACCCCTCCCGACGTGCGGATGTGCATCGGTCTCCAGTTGCCGCCGGAGTCTGGACGCCCCTTTCGGCCGCGGGTTTGTGTGTCGTACCACACACCCCACGGAGGATCTTGGATGGACGCCGAGGAGCCCCTGCCCCCCGACGGCGCCGGCGGCCTGCGCATCAGCGGCCTGCACGTCGGCTACGGGCCGGTCCGGGCGCTGCGCGGAGTGTCGCTGCAGGCCCCGCCCGGCTCGGTGGTGGCCGTGCTGGGCGCCAACGGAGCGGGCAAATCGACGCTGCTGCGCGCGATCTCGGGAACCCTGCGCTTTCACCGCGGCACCATCAGCGCCGGCGAGATCGAATACGCCGGCCGCCGGCTGTCGGGGCTGAGCCCGGCGGCGGTGGTGGCCCGCGGCGTGACCCAGGTGCCCGAGGGCCGGCGGATCTTCACCCGGATGACCGTGGCGGAGAACCTGCGCGCCGGGGCGCTGGGCGTGCGCGGGCGCAAGGCGGCGGCCGCCGCCCGCAGGCGGGTGCTGGAGCTGTTCCCGGTGCTGGCCGAGCGGGCCGGGCAGCGCGCCGGGCTGCTGTCGGGCGGTGAGCAGCAGATGCTCGCCATCGGGCGGGCGCTGATGGCCCGGCCCTCCCTGCTGCTGCTGGACGAGCCCACCCTCGGGCTGGCCCCGCTGATGGCCGCCCGCATCGCCGACACCATCCGCGAGATCAACGCCCAGGGCACCACCGTGCTGCTGGTGGAGCAGAACGCCGCGCTGGCGCTGTCGCTGGCCTCCCACGCCTACGTGCTGGAGGTCGGCGAGGTGACCATGTCCGGCCCGGCCGCAAAGCTGGCCGCCAGCGACGAAGTGCGCCGCCGCTACCTGGGCGAGACGGGCCCCGGCGAGGAGGAGCGGGCCGAGGAGAGCGCCCGTCCGGCGCTGAGCAGGTGGACGCCATGAGCGCGCCTGCCGAGCTGCAGGTCAGGGACGTCACCGTCCGGTTCTCCGGGCTGGTGGCCCTGGACTCGGTGAGCTTCACCGTGCGTCCGGGCAGCATCCACGCCCTCATCGGGCCCAACGGAGCGGGCAAGTCCACCTGCTTCAACGTGCTGTCGGGCGTCTACAAGGCCACCTTTGGCAGCGTGAAGTTCGGCGGCACCGAACTGACCGGGCTGCCCCCGCACAAGATCGCCGCGCTCGGCGTGGCCCGCACCTTCCAGAACATCGCGCTGTCGCCGCTGCTGTCGGTGGCCGACAACCTGATGCTGGGCCGGCACCGGCTGACCCGCACCGGGTTCCTGTCGGCCGGGCTGCGCCTGCCGCGCGCCCGCCGCGAGGCCGCCGCCCACTCGGCCCGGGTCGCCGAGATCGCCGCCTTCGTCGGGCTGAGCGAATACCTGCCGATGCCGGTGGGGCTGCTGCCGTACGGGGTGCAAAAGCGGGTGGAGCTGGCCCGCGCCCTGTGCATGGAGCCCAAGCTGCTGCTGCTGGACGAGCCGGTGGCCGGGATGAACGGCGGCGAGCGGCGAAAGATGGCCGCGCTGATCTCCGCCGTCCGGCGCGACCTGGGCATCTCGGTGCTGCTGGTCGAGCACGACATGGGCATGGTCATGCGGCTGGCCGACGCGGTCACCGTGCTGGACTTCGGCCGCCGCATCGCCGACGGCACCCCCGCCGAGGTCCAGCGCGACCCCGAGGTCATCCGCGCCTACCTGGGCGCCGCCGGCGACGAAGGCGCCGCGCTCCGCAAGGAGGGGACGTGACAACCTTCGCCGAACTGCTGCTGAACGGCGTGTCCATCGGGGCGGTGTACGCGCTGATCGCCCTGGGGTTCGTGATCATCTTCAAGGCCAGTGAGGTGGTGAACTTCGCGCACGCCTCGCTGCTGCTGGCCGGCGGCTTCATCGTGGCCGAGCTGCACCCGCGGATCGGGTTCTGGGCGGCGCTGGCGGCGGGCATCGCCGCGGCGGCGCTGCTGGGCGCGCTGATCGAGTTCTGCGTGATCCGCCGTTCCAAGGCCGCCTCGCACAGCGTGCTGGCGATCGTCACCATCGGCGTCGACATCGTCCTGGTCACCGAGCTGACCCGGCGGATCGGCACCGACGTGCTGGCGATGGGCGACCCGTGGGGCAGCCGGGTGGTGCACCTGGGGCCGGTGTCCATCGCGCAGACCAGGGTGGTGGCCCTGGTGGTGGCGGCCGCGCTGATCACCGCGTTCCTGCTGGCGTTCAAGTACACCGGCTGGGGCGTGGCCATGCGGGCCGCCGCCGAGGACGGGGAGACCGCCGCGCTGATGGGGGTGCGGCTGAGCCGGGTGTCGCTGAGCGCCTGGGCGGTCGCCGGGGCGCTGGCCGCGGTCGCCGCGCTGTTCCTGGCGGTCTTCCCCACCCCGGGACTGGACCGGACCACCGCCTCCGCCGCCATGAAGGCGTTCCCCGCGGCGATCCTGGGCGGGCTGGACTCCACCACCGGGGCCCTGGTGGGCGGGCTGATCGTGGGCGTCACCGAGTCGCTGGCCACCGGCTACCAGAGCGAGCTGTCCTTCCTGGGCCGCGGGATCGGGGACGTCGCGCCCTTCCTCGTCATGATCGTCATCCTGCTCGTCCGCCCGGCCGGGCTGCTGGGCACCCGGGAGCTGACCCGTGTCTGAGATGCCCGCGTTCAAAGCGATCGTCTGGGCGGCCGTGGCGGTGGCCGCCGTGGTGGCGCCCTTCTACCTGGAGAGCTTCTGGCTGACCGCCGGGGTGTTCGCCATGGCCGCCGCCATCGGCGCCATCGGCATCAACCTGCTGACCGGCGCGACCGGGCAGCTGTCGATGGGGCACGCCTTCTTCCTGGCGGTCGGCGCCTACGGCTACGTCTACCTGGCCGCCGAACCGGAGGGCGGGCTGGGCGGGCTGGGCCTGCCCACCCCGCTGGCGGCGGTGCTGGCGGTCGCGCTGGCCGGGGCGGCCGGCGGGCTGTTCAGCCCGATCGCCGGGCGGCTCAAAGGCGCCTACCTGGGCATCGCCACCCTGGCGCTGATCTTCCTGGGCCAGCACGTGCTGTTCAACGCCGGCCCGGTCACCGGCGGCTACAACGGACGGCCGGTGCCGCCGCTGGAGATCTTCGGGTTCGTCTTCGCCGACGACCCGCAGGTGGTGCTGCTGGGCGTGCCGTTCGGCGCCGCCGAGAAGCTGTGGCTGCTGGCCGCCGCGCTGCTGGCACTGGCCGCCTGGTTCGCCCGCGGCGTGCTGGCCGACCGGCCCGGCCGGGCCATGAACACCATCCGCGACCACGAGACCGCCGCCGGGGTGATGGGCGTGCCGGTGGCCCGCTACCGGGCCGGGGTGTTCGTGCTGTCGTCGATGTACGGCGGGCTGGCCGGGGTGCTGCTGGCGCTGACCTTCCAGCAGACCGTGCCGAGCTACTTCGACATGCTGCGCTCCCTGGACTACCTGGCGATGATCGTCATCGGCGGTCTGGGGTCGGTCGGCGGGGCCGTGATCGGCGCGGCCTTCGTCTCGCTGCTGCCGGAGGTGCTGGGCCGCTACAGCGAAGCGCTGCCGCTGGTGGCCGCGCCCGGCAGCGGCGGTTTCTCTCCCGCGGAGGCGTCCCGGGTGCTGTACGGCATCGCGGTCGTCGCCGTGGTCCTGTTCCTGCCGGGCGGCCTGCTGGGGCTCGCCGCGCGGGCACGGCGCGCGCTGTCCGGCAGGCTCCCCCACCCCTCCAAGTCAAGGAGTGCTCGATGAGCAGGTTCCGAACCCGGATCGGCGTGGCCGCGGCGGCGCTGCTGGCGCTGACCGCCACGTCCTGCGCCAGCGACAAAGCCGGCGGCGGGGACGCCAAGACCGGCCCCGACGGCGTCAAGTACGGCCCGGGCGTGACCGACGACAAGATCACCGTCGGGATGATCACCGACCTGACCGGCCCGTACGCGGCGCTCGGCAAGAGCATCTCCCAGGGCGCCCAGCTGCACTTCGAGCAGCTCAACGCCGCCGGCGGCATCTGCGGCCGCACGGTCGAGCCGCTGGTGCGCGACATGGGCTACGACGTGCAAAAGAGCGTGGCCGCCTACACCGAGCTGGAGTCGAAGGTCGCGGCGCTGCCGCACTTCATCGGGTCGGCCACGGTCAGCGCGGTGCGGCAGCGGCTGGACGCCGGCGGCCCGCTGACGCTGGTGCTGGCCTGGGCGCCGAACCTGCTGGGCAGCAAGGCCATCCAGATGACCGGCACCACCTACGCCGTGGACGTGATCAACGGGGTGGACTTCCTGGTCAAGGAGAAGGGCCTGAAGTCCGGCGCCAAGATCGGCCACGTCTATGTCGAGGGCGAGTACGGCGAGGACTCCCTGGCCGGCTCCAAGTTCGCCGCCGGGAAGCTGGGCCTGCAGGTCGTCGAGCAGAAGGTCAAGGCCACCGACGCCGACATGAGCTCCCAGGTCGCGGTGATGAAGGAGGCCGGCGTCAAGGCCGTGGTGCTGTCGGTCAGCCCCAAGCAGACCGCCTCGTTCGTGGGCGTCGCGCTCTCCCAGGGCCTGGACGTGCCGTTCATCGGCAGCAACTCCTCCTTCGCCCCGCAGCTGCTGGCCACCCCGGCCGCCCCGGCGCTGCTGAAGGACTTCTACGTCATGCAGGCCTCCAGCCCGCTGAGCGCCGACCTGCCGGTGATGAAGAAGCTGATCGCCGACTACAAGGCCAAGTACCCCAAGGACACCCTGGACAACGGGGTGATGGCCGGGTTCGTCACCGCGATGATCACCAGTGACGCGCTGAAGAAGGCGTGCGCGGCCAAGGACCTGACCCGCGAGGGCATCATCTCCGCCCACCGCTCCACCTCCGGCTGGGACGGCGGCTTCGGCACCAAGATGGACTTCACCGACGTCAACGAGCCCCCGTCCCGCGAGACCCACATCCTCAAGCCGGACAAGGAGACCGTCGGCGGGCTGAAGATCGTCCGCGAGCCCCAGGTCTCGGACCTGGCCAAGGAGTACCAGATCAAGGCCGGCTGAGCGGCCTGACCCCGGCCGGGGCCCGCACCGGGCCACGGCCGGGGTCACCCGGCGGCGCCCTGCTCCGTGAGCTTCTCGGCGATGCGGGCGGGGACCTCGGCGTAGTGGTCGAAGCGCATCGCGCCGCCGGCCGGTGCGGGGCGGCCGCCCATCTCCGCCAGCGGCACCAGGGCGTCCACGACCCGGGCGCCGGGGCGTTCCCGCACGGCGCGGACTTCGCCGCGGCGGCCCTCGATGCCGGCGGTGACGCCGTCCAGGCGTCCGGCGGGGACGGTGAGCTCGACGGCCATCACCGGTTCGAGCAGCACGGGGGCCGCCTGCCGCACCGCCTTCCGGAACGCCAGGGCCCCGGCGATCCGGAAGGAGCCCTCCCAGGAGTCGATCTCATGCTCCCGGGCGTCCAGCAGCGCGACGCGCACCCCGATCATCGGGTGGCCGGTCGGGGGGCTGAACCGCATGGCCTCCCGGCAGCCGGCGTCCACCGCGGAGACGTACTCGGCGGGGACGCATCCGGCGGGGAGGCGGTCGATGAACTCATAGACCGTCCCGTCCGTGATCGGCTCCACCGAGAGCCACACCCTGGCGTAATGGGCCGCGCCTCCGGTCTGTTTGCTGTAGGTGACCTCCACCGGCCCGGCCTTGCGGCGGATGGTCTGCCGGTAGGCGACCTGAGGCCCGCTGATCGCCGCGTCGACCCGGTGTTCTCTCCTCATCCGGTCGATGAGGGCTTGCAGGCGCGGCGCGTCTTCGCCGCCGATGACGGCCCGGCCGGTCTCGTGGTCGATGCGCACCTGGAGGGACGGGTCCTCCCGGGCCAGATGCCGGATCGCCGTGGCCGTCTTCTCCCGATCGTCCCAGGACGTGGGATCGACGGCGATCTCAAAGAGCGTGACCGGGGAGTCCTTCGGCGTCAAAACCACCGGGTTCCGTTCATCGCGCGGCGTCCCGCCGGCGTCGGCGCGGCCCAAACCCATGACCGCGACGATATCCCCGGCCCCTTCCAGGGGCGGACGCCTCAGTTCAGCAGCCGCGCGGCCAGGGCCATCGCCCGGTCGATGGGGATGGCGAAACCGATGCCGATCGAGCCGGCGCGGCCCTGGCCCAGCGTGGCGATGGCGGTGTTGACGCCGATGACCTGGCCGCGGGCGTTCACCAGCGGGCCGCCGGAGTTGCCGGGGTTGATGGAGGCGTCGGTCTGCAGCACCCGCAGCGTCCGCCCGCCGCCGATGCTCACCCGGCGGTCCAGGGCGCTGACGATGCCGGAGGTGACCGTCCCGGCCAGCCCCAGCGGCGAGCCGAACGCCAGCACCGGCTCGCCCACCCGCACCTGGTCGACGCGCCCCACCGGCAGCGGCGGCAGCCCCGCCGCGCCGATCGACAAGACGGCGATGTCGTTGGCGTCGTCCACGCCGACCACCCGGGCCCGCCGCTGCCGCCGGTCGGGCATCTCCACCACGACGCTCACGCCGCCGGCGACCACATGGGCGTTGGTGAGCACATGCCCTTGGCGGTCGAACACGAAGCCCGACCCGGTGGCGCGGGACCCGGCCCGGCGCACCTGCAGGGACACCACGCTGCGCTGCACCCGCGAGACGGTGGCGGCCAGATCGCCGGGCGCGTCGGCCGCCGCCGGGACGGCCCGCGGCGAGGGCCTCGCCGACCGCCCGTCCGCCAGATGCATCCCGGCCGCCCCCGCCCCGGCGGCCAGCGCGACCGCCAGCGTCCCCGCCATCACCCGCGGCCACCTGCGCCTCCTGCGCCGCCGGGACGCCCGCGACCGGCCCTGGGGGCCGTCCGCCCACGCCCCGCAGGTACGCGCGTCCACCACCTGCGACGTGCCGGTCCAAAAAGCGGCGGTACGGGCGTCATCGCCCCACGAGCCGCCGGCGACCCGCAAGGTGGCGGTGCGGCCGTCGTTGGCCCACGAACCGCCGCCCCAGGCGGCGCGGCCGTCGCCGGGCCTCATGCCCGCAGAACCCGCCCCGTCACGGGCGCCGGCCGTCCAGCCGGTCCCAAGCGCTTCATGGTCCCGGCCGCGGGCGTGACGTCCGGTGCAGGCGCCGGGAAACGGGTCCTGGTACATCTCGGCTCCTTCACAGTGGCCGCAGGCGGTGGGTGATCCGCCAGGAGGTACGCAGCACACGGCCCGGAAGGGTCAAGCGTTCTCGGAAAAGCCCCCGGTGACCGGTCGGCGTTGAACTCGCACCGGGCCGGGCCGCGTACCACCCCCCGACGGGTCGGCACGACCGAGGGGCGATGGCGGCAGAGGTGAGGTCACGGATCCGATGACGATGCCGGACGGGCCGGCCGATCAGTGGTTCGGTTTCCTGGCCGCGCTGGAGACCACCTGCCCGGCCTGCTCGGGCACCGGGCAGGTGCGCAGCGAGGCCTGGCAGGCCTGGCACGAGCGCGCCGAGGAACTGGGCAGGGTGGCGCTGGCCGCCCAGCGGGCCTCCGGCATGCGGCTGGATGCGAGCGGCGCCGTGGTGCGGGCGCCGGACGACCTGCCGCGCCGCCGCCGCGCCTACGCAACGGGGCATTCGGGCGGCGACGCCCCCACCGTGATGGCGGCCATCGAACGCGCGATCGACGAGCACGAACGGGCCCGGCCGCTGGAGGCCGAGTACGTGACGTGCCGGACGTGCGCGGGCGGCGGCCTGGTGCTGACCCCGCTGGGGCAGCGCCTGGTGCAGTTCCTGCAGCGGCACGGGCTCGTGACCGGCCCGACCTCGACACCACCGCAGACTCCCGGGACGGGCGGGACGATCGGAGGACGGGCATGACCGCCGTGAGCATCGCGACCATCGGCAGCCCCCGGCTGACCATGGGCTTTGACAGGTTCGACCGGATCGATCTGGACCGGCACCGGGCGCTGCACGGCGCCTTGGCGGTGCCGACCCTGGAGGAGCTGCTGAAGATCACCGAAGCGGTGGACATCCGGGGCCGGGGCGGGGCGGCCTTCCCGTTCGCCCGCAAGCTGATGGCCGTGGCCAAGCAGGTCGGCCGTCCCGGCGACGTCGATGACTTCCTGCTGCCCGGCGAGGAGGACGACCACCGCGGCCGGCGCCAGAAGCGGGCGGTGGTCGTGGTCAACGGCTCCGAAGGCGAACCCGGCAGCAAAAAGGACAAGGTGCTGCTGACCCGCAACCCCCACCTGGTGCTGGACGGCGCGCAGATCGCCGCGACCGCGCTGGGCACCCGCGACATCGTGATCGCGATCGAGGACGAGACCGCCGCCCGCTCGATGCGCGCCGCCATCGCCGAACGCCGGATGCCCGCCGAGGTCGTCCGGCTGCCCGAACGCTTCATTTCCGGGGAGAGCGGCGCGGTGATCCGCGCCATCAACGGGGAGACCCCCATCCCCCCGGGCCGCAAGGTGCGGGCGGCCGAATCGGGCGTGGACGGCCGTCCCACCCTGCTGTCCAACACCGAGACCTTCGCCCAGCTTGCGGTGCTGGTCTCCCTCGGCCCCGACCTGTACGCCTCGGTCGGCACCGACTCCGAGCCGGGCACCACCTTGCTGACCGTCGGCGGCACCACCGTCGTGGAGTGCCCGCTGGGCACCCCGCTGGCGAGCGTCTTCGCCCAGTGCGGCGTCCAGCCGGGCCAGGGCGTCCTGGTCGGCGGCTACCACGGCGAGTGGATCACCCCCGAGGCCGCCCGCACCGCCATCGTCTCCCGCGCCGGTTTCCAGGCGGTCGGCGGGTCGCTGGGCGCCGGGATCATCCTGCCGCTGCCGGAGGGCACCTGCCCGCTGCGGGAGGTCGCCCGCATCGCCTCCTACATGGCCGGCCAGTCCGCCGGGCAGTGCGGCCCCTGCCGGCTGGGCCTGCCCGACCTGTACCGCTCCCTCGAGGCGCTGGTGGACGGCTCCGGCAGCCCCGAACTGGTGCGCCGCGCCGCCGGCATCGGCCGCGGCCGCGGCGCCTGCTCCCATCCCGACGGCACCGCCCGTTTCGCGCTGTCGGCGCTGAACACCTTCGCCCGCGACATCGAGATCCACCAGCTCAACGGCACCTGCGGCCAGCCGTGCTTCGGTGTGCTGCCGCTGCCGGTCCCCGGCGGCGGCGAGTCGAAGTTCGCCATCGACTGGAGCCGCTGCGAGGGCCACGGCCTGTGCGCCTACCTGGTCCCCGAACTCATCCAGCTCGACCGCTACGGCTTCCCCGTCGTCCTGGACGCCGAAATCCCCGGCTGGATGGAGACCGACGCCCAACGCGCCGTCGCCATGTGCCCCGCCCTGGCCCTGCGCATGGTCCCCGTCATGGCCAAACAACCCAAGGCCAAGCGCAAGTAGCCGTCACCGCACCGGGTGACGCCGCTGGAAGTCCCGGACGGCGGGCACGTCACGGTAGGGCGCCAGACGAGCGGTGCGGTCGACGGTGGGTTTCGGCCGTCACGTCTTTCGGCGTGGTCACAGGGGATGGCGCTGCCGGGCGTCGCCGAGGAGGTGCCGGATGTGCTCGGCGGCGTCGGTGACGGTGGACGGCGCGCCTGGGGAGCGGATGATCCTCGTGGCGGTCTCTTGCAGCAGGCTGGTGGTGCGGCAGGGGCTGAGGGCGGCCGCGAGGTCGGTGGCCTCGCCGATGATTTCCTCCGTCCGCGGCCAGTCGCGGACGTGGACCAGGGCCTCCAGCAGTTCGGCCAGGTCGAGCCTGGCGTAGGTGGGGCCTTCGCGCATTCGTGCGACGACCTCTTCGCGGAGGGGAAGCACCTGCCGCCACCGGCCCAACTGGGCCAGGGCCGCGCCCCGTTGCCGGAGGATCTCCATGTCGTCGACCCACCAGGTCCAGCGAGGATCGCGGGCGCCGATCCCGGCCGAGATCATCGTCTGGGCCTTGTCGAGGGCGGCCATCGCGCGGTGCTCCTGGCCCATCTGCGCCAGCGCCCGGCCGCGGCGGATCTCGAAAAGCGCCGCCACGCGAGGGGGCAGGCGGCCGTCATCAGCGAGGTCATCGGCGATTCTCAGCGCCTCGGCGGGGCGGCGTGCACGCAGCGACAGCATGCTCAGATGGCCCAGCTCGAACAGCTCCATGGCGCGGTCGCCGGCCTGGCGGGACAGCAGCAGCGCCTCGTTGATGAGCTGCCGTGAGGTCGTCTGCCGGCCGGCGTCGTAGGCGATCCACGCCGCGATCTCGCCGGTCTCCCCGGCGGCCGCCAGCAGGTCGCGCTCAATCCGGGAATCGCGGGCGCCGACGCCGACTTTGTGGTGCGCCTCTCGGAAGACACGGACGGCATGTGGGAGCAGGGTGCTGCCGCCGTGCAGCGTGTCGAGCCGTACCAGCGCCTGGTTGGCCTGCCGGAGCGACTCGACATAGCGGGCGTCGACCGGCCGTCTGCTCCCGGCGGGCAGGCAGATCACGCCGAATGGATCGACCGGAACGCCCGGCACGGCCGGTCGAGCACCCTGCCCGGGGCCGAACAGCTCGTCTAGGTCCATGTCGAAGGCGGTGGCGTAGGCGAAGCGGTAGCGCTCGCTGACGCTGACCTTGCCCGCCTCCCAGCGCTTGACGTAGGAGAGCACCGTGTCGAGGTCGGGCCGCTGCTGATCGGGGATGGCCTCGCGCAAACGGCGGGCCATCTCCGGTTTGGTCCACCGGCGGCGCTCCCGCTCCGCCCGCAGCCGGGCACCCAGCGTCCGATGACGGGCCTGGGGCATGGCACACCTCCGGGGGACCTGCTCCGGTCTGCTCCCATGTGCTTTTCATGATGCCCCTGGGGTGTGCCATACGGCATTGATTCACTGAAAGTGCCGGGGCGGTGACAGCAAGATTCCCCGCGATGGCCCCGGCAGATGGCATCTGTAGATGAAGCGGCCCCGGACGGTGGTGACGCACCGTGCTCCGAGGCCTGACCACGACCGGAGCGTGGCTGATGACGAACCTATCGGACCCTGCGCGGATTCCGGAGGCGGTGCGAGAACCGCTCCGGGCGCTGCAGGCCCGGTTCCCCGGGGTGACGATCTGGTACGGCAGCAGGACGGGGCACTGGTGGGCCATGCCGGGCGGTGCGCGAGCCGTCGAACTGCTCCAAAGCGCCTCGGCGGACGGGCTCGTCCGCCAAGGCGCCGACCGATGCCCGCAGATGATCTCCCACGCGGTGCCGCCGCCTCCCCTGCGCACTGTGCCGGATGAGGCCGGGGCCGGTGCAGCGGCCGAGTGGACGTCCCCACCCTGCGCCGTCGTCTCCCCTTCTCGAAGCCCTGGACGAGAGAGCGGCCCACCGGCTCCCCGGTATGCGACCGCCCGGTCCAACCGACGGGAGCACTCCACGCCATTCGCCCTCAGAGGTCCCGGCCGGCAAGAAGGCCTTCGACTCATGCCGCCCGGCTCCAGCCGGTGGGCGAGCCCTCCTCCCCGGCGAGCGGCGGCCCGGGACGGACGCGGCATCCGGCGGCGGATCGAAGTCCTGTTCTCGCTGGGGACGGCGTGATCGCACAGCGCATTGCCGCCGCCGAAGCAGAGCCCGTCCACTGGGACGTGCCGGTCGCGGAGCGGTCGCCCCGGCAAGTGCGCCGGTGGGCCGTGCTCGGCAGGACTCCGACCGAATACATCGAAGGGAGCACAGACGATGGGCAAGCATGAGGGCGGACCGAAGAAGGACAAGCCCTTCGAGCCGAAGCCTCCCACCAGAGAACAGGGGGACGCCCAGACCCAGGGCGGCGGGAAGCGGGAGAAATGATCGACTTCGCCGAACGGATCGACCGGCTGGCCGATCTGCTCGAGGCGACCGGGCAGCTCAGCGACCCGGTATGGCGGCAGGCTCTGCACGCGGTGCCGCGGCACCTGTTCGTCCCGCCGGTCGCATGGGCACAGGGTCCGGACGGGTCCGGCCGCCGCATCGACCTGGCCGCCGACCCGGACGGCTGGTGGGAGGCCGCCTATGCCGACCAGCCGATCATCACCCAGGCCGATGACGGGGCCACCGATCCGGGCACGGGCCGGGGCAGCGCGTCCTCGTCGTTGTCGGCGCCCGGCATCGTCACCACGTTCCTGGAGCTGCTGGACCCGTTCGACGGTGACCGCGTCCTGGAGATCGGCACCGGGACGGGGTGGACCGCGGCGCTGCTGGCCTCCCGTCCCGGTGTGCAGGTCACCACGATCGAGGTGGACGCCCAGATCGCCGAGCGGGCGGCGGCGAACCTGAAGGCCACCGGACGCGACGTGCGGGTGCTGGTCGGCGATGGCGCCGAGGGAGATCCGGACGGTGCTCCCTTCGACTGCGTCCACGTCACCTGCGGAGTGGTCACCGTCCCGCACGCATGGGTGCGGCAGACCCGTCCGGGCGGTGTCATCGTCTTCCCCTGGATGCCGTGGTACGAGGGCGGTCACCAGGTGCGGTTGACGGTGGGACGTGACGGCACCGCGATCGGCCGTTTCCACGGCGGGTGCGCCTACATGCGGCTGCGGTCACAGCGACCGCCCGACGACGGCGGTCCGCAGAGCGAGATCCAAGAGGGCACCGCGCAGGTCGACCCCCGCAGGATCTTCCACGCCTCCGCCGGCCTGGACATCGCCATCGCCGGGCTGCTTCCCGATCTTGGGGCGAGCAGGGTCACCACGGCCGAGGGCGACTTCAAGGCATGGCTGTGGACGACCGACTGCGGGGCGCAGATCACCCGTGAGCGCAGCGGAGAGACGACCGTCCTGCAGTACGGCCCCCGCGCCCTGTGGAGCGAGGTCGAGGACATCTTCTTCCGCTGGCTGGAGTGGGGACGCCCCGGCCGAGACCGCTTCGGCATCACCGTCACCCCCAAAGGCCAGGCGATCTGGCTGGACGCACCGGACAACACCCTCCGCCCCGCCGCCGAGGCGACCTGACAGAACCGCGTGCGGCATCGACTCGGGCCGGACGATCTCGTGGGTGTCGTCCGCTATCGGGGGACCGGTGCCCAGGCCCAGGAGCCGGTCGTTCCCGGGCAGCGCGCCGAATGAGCTTCTCGCCGCGCGGCCTTAAGCCTGGGAAGAGCCGGGTGCATCGCCCCGTACGGGGCATGGCGTCCTCAAACCCGGGACGGCGGCATCCGGCGGGCGGGCAGGGGCCGCTAGATCGCATCTAGCGGGAGGGCGGCCGGATCTCGCGCCTTCGGGGTGAGGGGCCCGAGCGGTGAGGAGGCGAGCCCGATGGTCCTGGACGAAGGCGGCGGTCCGCTGCGGGTCGCGGTCATCGTGGGCAGCACCCGGGAGGGCCGGATCGGGGACGGCATCCGGCGCTGGTTCACCGGCCTGGCCGAGCGACGCGCCGACATCGCGGTGCAGGTGGTCGATCTGGCCGAGCACGATCTGCCCGCCCGCCTGCCCGGGGCGGCCACCCCGCAGATGACCGGCTTCGCCGAGCTGATCGGACGGGCCGAGGGGTTCGTGGTGGTGACACCGGAGTACAACCGCAGTTTTCCCGCCTCCCTCAAACAGGCGATCGACTGCGTGTACGACGAGTGGCTGGCCAAACCGGTCGGCCTGGTCTCCTACGGCTACCGGTCCGCCGGGCTGCACGCCGCCGAACAGCTGCGTTCGGTCTTCACCGGGCTGCACATGGTGTCGATGTGCAGCGCCGTGCACATCGACCTGCGCGGCGGCGATCCCGCTCGAAACGGCCCGGAGCACGACGCCGCGGCCATGCTCGACCAGCTCGTGTGGTGGGGCCTGGCGCTGCGCGAGGCCCGGGCCGCGCGCCCCTATGTCTGCTGAACCCGAGACGAGGAAGACCCGATGACGACTAGCACCCATCAGGAGGGCGCCACGGCCGCGGGCGAGCGGTCCGCCGTGCCGGCGATCGAGACCTCACGCCTGGTCAAGACGTTCGGCGGCACCCGCGCGGTGGACGGCATCGACCTGGTGGTGCCCGCCGGCACCGTCTACGGCGTGCTGGGGCCCAACGGCGCGGGCAAGACCACCACGGTGCGGATGCTGGCCACGCTGCTGCGCCCGGACGGCGGAACGGCCCGGGTGTTCGGCCACGACGTGGTGCGCGAGGCCGACGCGGTGCGCTCCCGCGTCAGCCTGACCGGCCAGTACGCCTCGGTGGACGAGGATCTGACCGGCACCGAGAACCTGGTGCTGCTGGGCCGGCTGCTGGGGTACCGCAAGGCGGCGGCGCGGGAGCGGGCGGCATCGCTGCTGGAGGCGTTCGGGCTGACCGAGGCCGCCGACCGGCAGGTCAAGCACTACTCCGGCGGGATGCGCCGCCGCCTGGACATCGCCGCCAGCATCCTCAACACCCCCGACCTGCTGTTTTTGGACGAGCCCACCACCGGGCTGGACCCGCGCAGCCGCAACCAGGTCTGGGACATCGTGCGCGCGGTGGTGGCGCACGGCACCACCGTGCTGCTGACCACCCAGTACCTGGAGGAGGCCGACCGGCTGGCCGACCGGATCGCGGTGATCGACCGCGGCAAGGTGATCGCCGAGGGCACCCCGGGCGAGCTGAAGTCGTCGGTGGGCGCCGGCTCGGTGCACGTCCGGCTGCGCGACCGCCGGCAGCGCGAGCAGGCCCGCCGGGTGCTGGCGCGGGCGCTGGAGACCGAGGTGCAGCTGGAGGCCGACCCGGTGGCGCTGACCGCCCGGATCATGAACGGCGACGCCCGCGCCTCGGTGCAGGCGTCCCGCGCGCTGGCGGAACTGGACGCCGCCGGCGTCGTCGTGGACGACTTCTCCCTCGGCCAGCCCAGCCTGGACGAGGTGTTCCTGGCCCTCACCGGCCATCCCGCCGACACCGCCGAGCAGACCGACAAGGAGGTGGCCGAGTGACCGCCGGCACCGCCGTGACCCCGGATTACTCCCCCGCGCCGGAGACCATCGCCGCCGTGCTGTCGCGGGGCGCGCGCCCGCCCCGGCCCAGCGCGCTGTCGTCCTCGCTGACCTTCGGCTGGCGGGCCATGCTGAAGATCAAGCACGTGCCCGAGCAGCTGTTCGACGTCACCGCGTTCCCGATCATGATGACGCTGATGTTCACCTACCTGTTCGGGGGCGCGCTGGCCGGCTCCCCGCGGGAGTACCTGCAGTACCTGCTGCCGGGGATCATGGTGATGAGCGTGGTCATGACCTCCATGTACACCGGGACCTCGCTCAACCTCGACGTCTCCAAGGGCGTCTTCGACCGCTTCCGCAGCATCCCCATGTGGCGCCCGGCGCCCATGGTCGGCTACCTGCTGGGCGACATGTTCCGCTACTCCATGGGCGCGGCGGTGATCCTCGTGCTCGGGCTGATCCTGGGCTTCCGGCCCGGCGGCGGCCCCGCCGGGGTGCTGGCCGGGATGGCGCTGCTGGTGGCCTTCTCCTTCGCCCTGTCGTGGATGTGGACGATGTTCGGGCTGCTGCTGCGCACCGACAAGGCGGTGATGGGCGTCAGCATGCTGGTGCTGTTCCCGCTGACCTTTTTGTCCAACATCCTGGTCGACCCGCAGACCATGCCCGGCTGGCTGCAGGTCTTCGTGGACGTCAACCCCATCACCCACCTGGTCGCGGCGGTCCGCGGCCTGATGGCGGGCCGGGTGGACGGCGGTGAGATCGTCTGGACCCTGGCCGCCGGCGGGGTGCTGACCGCGGTCTTCGGGACGCTGACCATGCGGCTGTACAACCGCAGGTAGCCCGATCGGAGAACGCCCGGCGTCCGCGGGGACGCCGGGCGTTCTTTGCTGTGGCCGTCCACGGCTCCGCCGGTCAGTGGCGGACGGTGCGCATGTCGGGGTAGCGGTCGCCGGCCACCGCGTCGGCGGGGACGGCCTCCTCCAGGGCGGCCAGGTCCTCGCGGGTCAGTTCGATGTCGCGGGCGGCGGCGTTCTCCTCCAGGCGGCTGCGGCGCTTGGTGCCGGGGATCGGGACGATGTCCTCGCCCCGGGCCAGCACCCACGCCAGCGCCAGCTGGGCCGCCGTGACGCCCTTGGCCTCGGCCATCTGCCGGACCCGCTGGGCCAGCGCCAGGTTCCGTTCGAAGTTGCCCTCCTGGAAGCGCGGGTTGCCGGCGCGGAAGTCGCCGTCGGCCAGCTGGTCCCGGCTGGTGATCGCACCGGTCAGCAGGCCCCGTCCCAGCGGGCTGTAGGCCACCAGGCCGATGCCCAGCTCCCGCAGCGTCGGCAGGACGTCCTGTTCCAGATCCCGGGTGAACAGCGAGTACTCGTACTGGCCGGCGGTGATGGGGTGCACCGCGTGGGCGCGGCGCAGCGTCTGCGGGGTCGCCTCGGAGATCCCCAGGTGCCGCACCTTGCCCGCCTGCACCAGTTCGGCCAGCGCGCCCCAGGTCTCCTCGATGGGCACCGACGGGTCCACCCGGTGCTGGTAGTACAGGTCGATGTGGTCCACGCCCAGCCGCTGCAGTGAGGCGTCGCAGCATTTGCGCACGTATTCGGGACGGCCGTTGACGCCGACCCGCGTGCCGTCCGGCAGGCGTTCGATGCCGAACTTGGTGGCCAGCAGCACCTCCTCCCGGCGTCCCTTGATGGCCTTGCCCACCAGTTGCTCGTTGGTGAACGGCCCGTACATGTCGGAGGTGTCCAGGTGGGTGATGCCCAGGTCCAGCGCCCGGTGGATGGTCGCCACCGCCTCGCTCTCGTCGCCGGGCCCATAGAAGTCGCTCATGCCCATGCAGCCCAGGCCCAGCGACGAACTGACCAGCCCCCGGCCCAGCGTGCGCGTGCTCGTCATCATGCCGTCCTCGCGTCGCTCGTACTTGGAGATCTTCTGATCGATGAGGGCGAGGTCCGCGTCCAGCTGCCTGATCTGTTCCACCACCCGAGCCCGGTGCTCCAGCAGCAGCCTCTTGCGCTCGGACACGGTGTGCGGGCCGATGTCCACCAGCGCGAAGTAGCGCCGCATGTCGGCGATCGGCATCCCGGTGGCGCGCAACCGGGTGATCAGGTGGATGCGTTCCAGGTCGCGTGCCTGGTAACGGCGATGCCCGTTGACCGAGCGGGCCGGCGCCTTCAGCAGCCCCACCCGCTCGTAGTAGCGCAGCGTGTGCGCGCTCAGACCGGTCCGCGCGGCGACCTCGGCGATGGTCAGCCCCTCGTCCATGCGTCCAGCCTTCCGCTTAGAGCGCACTCCAAGTCAAGCCGCCGAGAACAGGCCGGCAAAGTCCGCTGAAAACATCCGGACGGCCAAGCTGAAACGGCCGGCCCGGCCGCATCCGGCGACGTCCTGCCGGGCGGTCCGCGCACTGCGAGCGTCACCGTGCCTCGGTGAACCCCGCGTGACCGCTTCCAGGACCGGCCCCCTACGGACCTCTCGAATCGGCGTGCCCCGAATGCCGCCGGACTGGTGGCTTGCGCCGCCCGCATCCGCTACAGGCGCCAGGTGACCTGCTGGTCGGGGCGGTAGGCGCAGGCGGTGCCGGTGGAGACGGAGCGGCGCAGGTGGGCGGCCAGTTCGGGGTGGTGCCGGTCCAGGCGGCGCAGGGTGTCGCGGATGCGGGCGGTGACGGTCTTGCGGGCGCGTTCGGCCTCATCGCCCAGACGGCGGGGACGGCCGGCCAGGGCGGTGGCGGCGTGCAGCTCGGCCAGCAGGGCGGCGCGTTCGCGGTCGTAGGCGGCGGCGCGGTCGTCGTCGCCGACGGCGGTGGCGCGTTCGATCTCCTCGTCCAGGTGGGCCAGGCGGCGTCTGTAGCGGGCCTTGGCCTCCTCGTCGAGGACGGGATCGCCGCCCAGGGCGCGGGCGGCCGCCACGGCCGGGCCGCCCTCGGGGTTGGCCAGGCGGGTGGCGGGGACGTCCGCGCCGGGGGACGACAGCAGCGTGTGCAGGTCGCGCAGGCCCTTGGCGTCGGGCATGTGGACGCGGCGGCCCGCGTAGGCCAGTGCCCAGACCCGTCCGTCGAAGCGGAACTCGCCGGTGGCGGTCTTCGCCGCGGGATGCCCGCGGGTCCGGCGGGCGCGGTGGATCCGGCGCAGCAGGTGCCGCATGCCCAGTTCGGCGGCCTCGCGTTCGGCCTGCTCCAGGAGTTTTTCGGCCTCCTCGTCCCGGTCGCCGGTGGCGTGGGCGCGGGCCAGCAGCGTCTCGGCCAGGCCGACGCGGGCCTGCAGCGACCAGGGGCGGGCGCCGAGGCGGTCGGCGGCGGAAACGGCGGCGGTGAAACCGGCGATCGCCTCCTCCCAGCGCCGCTGGGCGGCGTCCACCATCGCCAGCCACAGGTGGTAGGGGCCGCCGACGTCGCACCCGTACACGGCCACCGCCCACTGCCCGAGATGGGGGGTGATCGCGGCGCGGGTCCGCTCGCACAGGTCCGCATCGCCGGTGGCCGCCGCGACCTGTGCCTGCAGCCGCAGCAGCAGCGGCATGAACATGCCCTGGACCTGCCTGCCGGGGGCGGTGAGCTCCGCCAGGTGGCGCCGCGCGGTGGGCAGGTCCTCCCGCTGCACCGCCGTGAGGGCTTTCAGCAGCCGGGTGTACGTGCCGTCGTCCGGCAGGCACGAGGCGGCGGCCTCTTTCACCTCCTCCGGGCGGCCCCGCAGGTGGTGCAGCATCCACCGCAGGTGGCGGAGCGAACCGAAGTGGTCGCCGCCGTGGGCCTCGCTGAGCCGGGCGGCCTCGGCGATCAGTTCCTCGGCCTCGGCGAACCGGCCCTGCATGCCCGCGATGACGCTCCGGTCGATCAGGGAGCCGATCCGCAGGCCGGGCAGCCCTTCGCGCTCGCTCATGGCGAGCATTTCCGCGTGGGCGTCCAGGTAGCGGGGGTCGCCCTGCTCCAGCAGCGTCACCCAGCGCAGCGAGAGGGCGTAGTAGGTCATGTCGGGGTCGGACAGGCGGCGTCCCAGCTCCGAGAGTTCCTGGGCGAGACGCTCCCGCTCGGCGGCGGTGCCGGGCCCCCAGATCAGGTCGTGCAGCGTCCACAGGAAGAACGCCAGCGCGTCGTCGTCGCGTTCGTCCCGGGCCCGGGCGGCCGCGAGCACGGTCACCTCCCTGGCCAGCCGGTCCAGCGGCACCGGGCCCGCGATGTCGCCGGCCAGCGCCCGGTGGGTCTCCCGCAGCAGCTCCTCCGCCGGATCGGACGGGCCGTCGCCGGTCCCCGCGTAGATGTGCAGGGTGAGCGCCACCCGTGCCGTCACCACCGGGTCGCCGGCCCGACGGGCGCATGCGGCGGCGTCCGTCAGCATCGCCCGCGCCTGGCCGATCTCGCCGTAGTGGTACAGGTCGCGGCCCAGGTCCAAGGCGATCAGAGCCCGCCGCCGCGGCTCCAGCGCGGCGGCCACGTCCAGGGCGCGGCGGCGGTGCTGGAGTTTTTCGTCGATGGCCATCCTGGCGCCGGCGTGACGGGCCGCCGCGATGAGGTGGTCGACCACCACGGCCGGGTCCAGCTCGCCGCGTCCGCGATGGGCGTGGGCGGCCAGTTCGGCGGGCAGCAGGTGTTCGGCCAGATCGGGGAAGCGCTCCAGGGCGCGCACGACCGCCGCATGTTTTTGCGCGGCCTGTGTTTCGGTGAGCGTGCCGTAGAGGGTCTCGCGGACCAGGTCGTGCACGAAGGCGAAACGGCCCCCGCCGAGCGTCACCGCCAGCCGGGCGGCCACCGCCTGCTCCAGCAGCCGGTCCACGGCGGCGGCCGGTTCGGCGGCGACGGCCGCCAGCAGCCGGCGGTGGAACTCCCGCCCCAGCACCGCCGCCACGGTCAGCAGCCGCACCGCCGCCTCCGGCAGCAACGACAGGCGCTGCTGCACGGCATCGCGCACCCCGGGGGCGATGGCCTCCACCGGGCCGCCGCTCTGCCACAGCCGGGCGGCCTGCTCCACAAAGAACGGATTGCCGCCGGTGCGCCGATGCACCTCGGCGACCAGGGCGTCATCGGGGCGGCGGCCGACCGTGCGGGCC
Organism: Thermomonospora sp. CIF 1; assembly: GCF_001896795.1. Classification (NCBI taxonomy): domain Bacteria; kingdom Bacillati; phylum Actinomycetota; class Actinomycetes; order Streptosporangiales; family Thermomonosporaceae; genus Thermomonospora; species Thermomonospora sp. CIF 1. Next base: position 200,365 of record NZ_MOYN02000007.1, on the reverse strand, counting down.
ATCAGCGCGCCGACCTCGGCGCGGCCGAGCCCGGTCAGCGTCACCGTGGTCGCCCGGATCGCCAGGGACGACATCAGCGGGCGCAGCGGATGGCCGGGCAGCTCGACCTCCACGTCCCGGTAGGTGCCCACCAGCAGCAGCCGCTCGAACCAGGTGTGCCGGGCGGCGAACTCCAGCAGCCGCACCGAGGCGGGGTCGGCCCAGTGCAGATCGTCCAGGACGATCATGAGCGGGCGGCGCTGGGCCGCGGTGACCAGCGCGGTGGTCACCCCGTCGTAGAGGACGAAATCCCCGATCTCCCCGGGTTCCTCCGGGCGTTCGCCGAGCAGTGCCGCCGGCACGCCCCCGGCGGCGTCCTCGACCTCGGCCCATTCCCCGGCGGTGCAGGACCTGCGCAGCCCGCGGACGACCTGAACCCACGGCCAGTAGCCCGGTGCGCCGCCGGACTGCCAGCACGACCCGCTCAGCACCAGCGCGCCGCGCCGGCGGGCCGCCACGGCCGCCTCGGTGACCAGGGCGGTCTTGCCGATGCCGGCCTCCCCGGTCACCAGCACCAGCCCGCCGTGGCCGTCGATGGCGCGGGAGAGCTCGGCGTGCAGCGTCTCGATGGCGTGTTCACGCCCGATCAGCGGGGAGGTCACCGTTGTCATGGCCGCCGTCTCCGTCGTCGAGCCCGCTGGTCCGTGGCGAGCGCGCCCGTGTGGGGGAAGGATGCGTTCCGCGATTAGAACAAGGTATCGAATGCCACCGACATCTCGACCGAGCTCTGCACGGCCGGTTTCCCGGGCAGGACTCCTATGGACGCGCCACGGGCGTGGGTAGGTCCCACTTTGCCAGGCAAGGCACCTTCACCTGCTCAATGCAGGACGAATAGGAGGTGTCATGTCCCATCTCTCCCCATCCGACTTGACACAGACCGCCCTTACCTGCGTCGACGGCTCTCCCCGCCCCGATGTGGAACCTTCCCGCTTCGATGCGAACGAGGAAGATCCACATCCCCGGACGGACCCGTCCAACGACGACAGCCCCCTCCCGGCCCCTCTCGACGGACGTTGAGAGAACCCGGAAAGGGGCGGGTGCGCTTCGAAGACTCCTGCCCCCACCCTCGGCAGGGAGCTCAGGGGATGGGGGCGATTCCGCACAGGAAGGTGGATTCGTTCAGGAGCTCGGGGGTCACGCGGACACCGGTGAGACGCTCGGCGAGAGCGAAAGCGGCCGCATTGTAGGGCCCTCGTTCTTCATCGTCCTTGCCCTGTGAGTTGAGGTCGAAGCCCACTTCCTCCATCTGAGCGACCAGGGCGTCCGGCGTCGTGCCCCAACGTTCGTAGGGCCGATAGGGATCGAACCCGAGCTGCTTCTGGCCGTCCTCCATCCACAGGAAGTCGCTGAGCCATTCGATGTTGCGATACCAGGAAACCGTCCTGGTGCCTTTCGACACCGAGGACATGACATCCTCCCTCACACCCAGGTAACCGTTGGGCTCCACGGCCAGCACCGCCGAACCGTCAGCTCCCTCGCAGTAGGTAGCGGCGACGAGCAGCCGAGTACTACTGAACTTTCCGTCCGTGTTGTCGTCTATATCGCCCTCCAGATTGAGGGCGAGATCGTAAAGGCCGGTGACGCCCCGGCGCCGTTCGGTGATCTCCGCACTCAACCGACGCAGATACTCCTCGGGAGTCAGCCTGAGGGCGACGGTGAAGCAATAAGCCTCGGCCAGGTCGCCCCTGAACTGCTCATCGAACCAGAGGTAGTCCGTTGCAGTAGTCCCCATGTGATCATTCATACCCCACACGATGGGTTGCCTGCTGCAGCAAAATCCAAGATCCTGATTGCATAGGAAGTCTGTGCGCCATCGGAAAGAAGGGGTGTTGTGGTCAATCTGACTGAGCTCGACCGGATGCTCACCGAAACCAGGGGCCTGCTCAGTCAGGTGAGGTCCGGGAAGGGCGGTGCTTCCCAGGAAGCGGTAGAGGGACAGGGCTCGGCGGCAGACGGCCGGATCAGGGTCGTGGCGGGCGCCGGAGGTGAGATCACCTCGATCGAACTGGACCCGCGTGTCATGCGGATGTCCTCCCAAGAGCTGGCCGAACACCTTGTCGAGGCGGTCAACCAAGCCTTGCGCGAGCTACGCGCTCAAGTGACCACAGCGGAGACGGCGATCGCTCCAGAGGTCTTGGCGCAGCGGCTCGCCGAAGTGCAGGACCAGGGACTCAGGCAGATGACCATGTTCGTCGAAGGACTGCGGGATGCCATGACGCAGCTGGGCCAGCGCGCCGACAGAAGCGGATAAGTCCATCTCTCCAGGATCTAGATCACGGACTTACGGAACGGATCCAGCACGTCAACCTGCTTCTCCTCGAAGAGGTCCTCCAACGCCGCCGTGCCATTGCCCATCGCATATATTGCCTCACGTCGAGTGATCGGCACCAGCCATAGGAATTGAACCGGCTCACCGTTGGGGAGTTCCATCCACTCCAGGTCAGGGCCGAAAGGATAAGGCAGGTTCAGCATGAACCCAGTGGCGGTAGCGCCATCTATCCATGGCCGGCCGAGGTTGACAGTGCGCCCCAAGTGGAAGGGGTGGTCTCCGACCGCATGATAGTGGGCGATCATCGCCAGCGACTCCACATGAATCGGACTTTTCGCCGGAGCCTCAAGGACGAACTCAACCCGCTGGAAGGAGTCCACCTCAAACGCCCCCACAGACACGTAAATCCAGGGCTGATTTACAGCTATCGGCGAGATTCGACGCACCCGGAAGTTCGGCAGCACATCCCGGATGGGGCCCAGATTCCAGGAGAACTCCTCAAATGGGCGGTCAGGCCAAAAATTGCGCAGATGCAGATCGATGGCATGGTAGTCGTGCTCGCCGCCAGGGTTGCTTTTAGAGGCCATATTTCTTCTTATACCGCTGTGACAGCTTGGCCATCTCGTGGCCCTGCTTTCTTTGACACTGCAGGCAAAATGCCCCGTTGAATGCTTCCTCGCTACGCGCGTAGGTGCGGCGCTCCTCGTCAGTCATGGCAAATCCGCCATGATCATAGTAGTGGACGACAAGCGGCGGATCATGTTCAGGAACCGGCCTATGATCACTGCCGGGCACCATCTTACTTCTACACGATGGGCACGGCTTATTCGCAAATTCACGGCGAATCCTATCGCCGACCGGATGGTCGGTCTGCGAACCGCCGTAGTGCTTGGTACGGTCGTATGGCTCAGTCGGCCTGGTCGGACGAGGTTTATTAGTGCCCGGATAGTTGGGGCTGAGCCCCCACCGTTTAAGGGACTCGTTAAATCTCTTGTCGGTTCGGGAGAGCCGATAGACGCCTTTAGCTCCTTGAGATCCCTTACGGCTCTTTGCCCTACGCCGTTCCGCCGACCGCCGGCGGCGATCTCCCTTACCCACCGAGCAGCACCTGTATGGCCTGGTCGATCAGGAAATCGATGATCATTTTTGTGATCTCTTTGAAGATGGGAATCTCCAGCAGAGAGGCTCCGAAGGTCGCCGGGGCAGTCGCGATGGCCTGAGCTATCTGGAAGGCGAGTATGGTCAACTGAATGATCACATTGATCTTGAGGGCGAGTACGACCGCCCCCATGACGAACAGCCCCGCCCCGATGAGGACTGCACCCTCTGACGCGGTGTGCAGGTTCGCCGAAGCGGAATCGCTGCCGGACCACGCGTTCTGAAAGGCCTCGATGCCCTGTCCCGAGTGACCGCTCCAGACTTGCTGGACAGCCGCATCAGCCGCAGAAATGTCCGACTCCAGCGTTCCCGAGAAGGACACCCAGCGCTGCCCCATCTCAAACAGCTTGGTCTCATCGGCCTCGGGCCAGGTGAAGCCGAGCATGCCCAGAAGGGAGATCAGCTCCCCAGGAAGCTGGAGCCCCATCAGAGAAATTCCCGGACCCGGTTGACCTCGACAACGGAATTCCGCTCAGCTGCTTCGTACTGAGCAGCCATGTTCTCCAGCCCTGCCAGGACGGACTCCAGCTCCTCGATATTGCTGTTGAAGCAGTTCATCGCAATATCGACGATGCTTTCGTAAGCATCCTGGATCAGCATGCCGATCTCATCACTGCCCCATGGCGCACCGAACCCCGCCAGCTCGTTCTCCAATGCGGTCAGATGCGCATCGAGCTGATCAACGGCCTGATCCAAGTCCCTGGCCGCGCGTCGAAGCGTGCCTGAATCGACTCTGAGCTCGCCGTTTCCCACTGTCCACCCCGGCGGTCACCCCGAAGATCGAGTGCATAGCTTAGTGACCATCTTGCCCGGCTTCAACTAAGTTGGCTGACTTAATCTATTTTGTTCTGTAAACAACAGAAACGGCTCCATCGCCGGGCGACGGAGCCGTGAAGTGTCTTTGCTGGTCAGACCACTGACCTGCGTTGCGGGTCGAGGACGTCGGCCTGGTTCTGCTCGAGCAGGTCTCCCAGGGCATCCGCACCGTGAGTGCGCGCGTATTCGGCTTCACTGGCGGTGATGGGGACCAGCCACAGGAAGCGCACCGGCTCTCCGTTGGGAAGCTCCGCCCACTCCAACTTCGGCCCGAAGGGGTACGGCAGGTCCACCATGAAGTGGTCTTGGGGCGAGCCGGTGATCCAGGGGCGGCCGATGGCAACGGTCTGGCCGAGGTCCAGTGGAGGTCCGGTCAGGTGGCGGTAGGTGACCATCGCCAGCGACTCCACATGGATGGGATCCTCCGCCGGCGCCTCGATGATGAACTCAAGACGCTGTCCGCCGTCGGCCTCGAACGCCCCCTTGGTCACATACACCCAGGCGTCTTGCGCGGAGGCAGGAGTGATCCGGCGCACTCGGAACCTCGGCAGAACCTGCTGGATAGGGCCCTTGGTCCAGGAGAAGTCATGGAAGTGGGCGCCGGGCCAGAAGCCTCGCAGATGGCGGTCGATGGCCTGGTAATCCTGCTCACCACCTGGGTTGCTCTTGTGCAAGGTCAATGGAACACCTGCTTTGAGGTTCGGGTCGGAGTGACTGCTCGCTTCAAGACCAGCGTAGGCACGCAGCCCTTTCCAGCGCGCATCGAGCAACAACAGCGATGAGGGCGGCGGTTCCACGATCGGCGTTGGTCCCTCCGATGGCGGCAGGAGATCTTCTCGCCTGCGGTGTCGTCGGCGTTTCCCCGCAGCAGGCTCCCTGGATCTCCGCACCCTCGACGGCACCGGCCGGCGAGAGACCCGGCAGGAAACTGCCACAGCTCCCTCACCTGCAGGCGGAAGCAGGGACGCGCGGATGTGGGATGGGTCGTCTGCCGCCGGGCAGAGCGCCCTCACCTACTCGATGCAGGGCAAGGAGTCGCGTTCGTTCCCGGCCGGGCGGCTGCGAGCACGGTCACTTCCCCGGCCGGCCGGTCCACGCCGGAGACCGGTTCGGCGGTGACGGCCGCCGGCAGTCGGCGGTGGAACCGTCGGCCCGGCACCGCCGCCTCCGGCAGCAACGACAGGCGCTGCTGCACGGCATCGCGCACCCCGGGGGCGATGGCCTCCACCGGGCCGCCGCTCTGCCACAGCCGGGCGGCCTGCTCCACAAAGAACGGATTGCCGCCGGTGCGCCGATGCACCTCGGCGACCAGGGCGTCATCGGGGCGGCGGCCGACCGTGCGGGCCATCAGCGCGCCGACCTCGGCCCATTCCGCGGGCGGTGCAGGACCTGCGCAGCCCGCGGACGGCCTGAGCTCACGGCCGATACCCGGTGCACCGCCGAACTGCCGGCACGATCCGCTCAGCACCAGCGCGCCGCGGCAGGCCGCCACGGCCGCCTCGGTGACCAGGGCGGTCTCGCCGATAGCCCGCCTCCCCGGTCACCAGCACCGGCTCGCCATGGCCGCCGACGGTACGGTCGATCTCGGCACGCGGCGGCATGCTCCCGCCCGATCGGCGGGGAGATCACCTGTCGTCATGGCCGCCGTCTCCGTAACCGAGTTCGCCGGGCCGTGGCGGGCGCGCCCGTGCAGGGAAGGATGCGTTCTGTGATTAGAACAAGGCATCGAATGCCACGGGCATCCGGACCGGGCTCTGCACGGCCGGCTCTCCGGGCGGGAGCCCTAGGGACGTGCCACGGGTGTGGATAGGTCTCACTTTGCTGGGTAAGGCGCCTTCACCTGCTCAATGCAGGACAAATAGGAGGTGTCATGTCCCACGTCTCCCCATCCGACTTGACACAGACCGTGAAGAAGTCCACGCCGGTGCAGATGGCGGCCTACATCCTCGGGGCTGTTTTCCTGCTGATAGCGATCTTGGGATTCATCCCGGGCATCACCACCAACTACGGCTCGATGGAGTTCGCCGGGCATGAGTCGGGGGCGAAACTGCTCGGCCTGTTCCAGGTCTCCGTCCTGCACAACCTGGTCCACGGGGCGTTCGGGATCATCGGGCTGGCGCTGGCGCGCACGGTCACCGGAGCCCGCGCCTTCCTGGTCGGCGGCGGTCTGATCTATCTGCTGCTGTGGCTGTACGGGCTGTTCATCGACCACGGCAGCGGCGCCAACTTCATCCCGGTCAACCACGCCGACAACTGGCTGCATCTGGGGCTCGGCGTCGGCATGGTCCTGCTCGGCCTGTTGCTGCCTCCGCGGCGCCAGCCCGCACCGGCCGGCCGGCACACCGCGCAGAGCCAGAACCGCCCCGACCGCTGACGGCCTCCTCGCGCCCGGGGCGCTCCGGTCCGCGGCCGGCGACCGGGCGCCCCTGCACCGAGGGGCGCCTCAGGGGGGCGTCGAGGACGCCTCCGCGGGCGCGCGCAGGGTGAACAACGACAGGCGCAGCCGGGGATACAGGTCCGCCGGCAGCGGGCCCTGGTCGCGCCAGCCCAGGGAGCGGTACAGGCGCGCGGCGGGTGATCGGGCATAGGTGATCAGCCAGGCGGCCGGGCGGTCGCGCACGACGGCCTGCACCAGCCGCCGGCCGATGCCCTGCCCCTGGGCGTCGGGGTGGACGAACAGTTCGGCGACGGCGAAGGCCCCGCCGATGAGCTCGGCGGCCCGGGCGGCTCCGAACGCCCGGGTCACGGCGTCATGGACGCGGTCGCCTTCGGAGAGAGCGGGCGTGGGCCAGCCGTAGCAGACGCCCAGCAGTCGTCGCCGGCCGTTCCCGGCGGCGGCGGTCAGGGCGGTGAAGCCGGGGCGGGCGGCGGCCTCGGCCAGTTTGCCGTCGTAGGAGGCCATCTGCTCCGGGGTCTCCGACCACGGCGGGCGGCGATAGCACGAGCGGTACAGGGCGGCGATCCGGTCGGCGATCGCCATGACGCGCCGTCCGTCCAGCCGGTCCACCTCGATCCGCACCTCTGCGCCTCCACCGGGAGCGTCCAGCATGCAATCGCATTGTTGATGCAGTTGCGAGTTATTTGCAATAGTGACCGCATGACGACGTACTCACTGCCGGACCTGCCCTACGACTACGCCGCCCTGGAGCCCGCGATCACCGGGGAGATCCTGGAGCTGCACCACTCCAAGCACCACGCCGCCTACGTCAAGGGCGCCAACGAGACCCTGGAGAAGCTGGAGGAGGCCCGCGCCAAGGAGCAGTACGAGGGCCTGGTCGGGCTGGAGAAGACGCTGGCGTTCAACCTCTCCGGCCACATCCTGCACTCGATCTTCTGGAAGAACCTCTCCCCCGACGGCGGAGACCGTCCCGACGGGGAGCTGGCCGCCGCCATCGACGAGCACTTCGGCTCCTTCGAAGCGTTCAAGAGGCAGCTCACCACCGCCACCACCACCGTGCAGGGCTCCGGCTGGGGCGTGCTGGCCTGGGAGCCGGTCGGCCGGAAGCTGATCGTGCAGCAGGTCTACGACCACCACGGCAACGTCGGCGTCGGCTCGGTTCCGCTGCTGGTCTTCGACGCCTGGGAGCACGCCTACTACCTGCAGTACCGCAACGTCCGCCCCGACTACGTCGCCAAGCTGTGGGACCTGGTCGACTGGGCCGACGTCGCGACCCGCTTCGCCGCCGCCGAGAGCGCCTGACCGCACGCGTCGGGCCCACGAGCCGCGGCGCCCACCAGGCCGGGATCATGCTCAGGACCCGTTCCTTCCACGGCCCGGTGGGCGCCGCCCGCATCCCCCTGCGGCCCGCCGCACGATCACGTCGGCGTGTTCGAAGCGGCCTCCGGGGCGGGTCCTTCGCCGGCGGCGAGGACCTCCAGGACCTGCCGGCCGTATCTGGCGAGCTTGCTCTCCCCCACCCCGGAGACGGCGCCGAGCTCCTGGAGGGTGGCGGGGAGGCGCAGGGCGATGTCGCGCAGCGTGGCGTCGTGGAAGACCACATAGGCGGGCACGCCCTGCTCCCTGGCGGTGGCGGCGCGCCAGGCGCGGAGGCGTTCGAAGACCGGCCGGGCGTGGTCGGGGAGCTCGGCGGGGGCGCGGCGTTCCTTGGCCGCCGTGGCCTTGGCGGTCTTGACGCGTTCGGGGTCGCGGCGCAGCCGGACCGTGCGGCCTTGGAACAGCACCTCGGCGCTGGCGGGGGTGAGGCCGAGGGTGCCGTAGTCGGACTCCACCGACAGCAGGCCCTGGGCGAGGAGCTGGCGGATGACGCCGCGCCACTCGCCCGCCTTGAGCTCGGTCCCCACCCCGAACGACTTGAGCGAGTCGTGCCGGTATTGGGCGACCTTGGGGGTGGTCCTGCCCAGCAGGATGTCGACGATGTGACCGGCGCCGAACCGCTGGCCGCGCTCTCTCCACAGCCTGTGGACGACCGAGAGCACCTTCTGCGCGGCGATCGTCCCGTCCCAGGCCTGCGGCGGTGACAGGCAGGTGTCGCAGTTGCCGCAGGGTTCGGCCCGTTCACCGAAGTAGTTCAGCAGCTGCACCCGGCGGCACTGGACCGTCTCGCACAGCGCCAGCATGGCGTCCAGGTGGATGCTCAGGCGGCGGCGGTGGGCCTCGTCCCCTTCGGAGGTGTCGATCAGCCGCCGCTGCTGGACGACGTCGGCCAGCCCGTAGGTCATCCAGGCGGTGGACGGCAGCCCGTCGCGGCCGGCGCGGCCGGTCTCCTGGTAGTAGCCCTCGATGGACTTGGGCAGGTCCAGGTGGGCCACGAAGCGCACGTCCGGTTTGTCGATGCCCATGCCGAAGGCGATGGTCGCCACCATGACCAGGCCGTCTTCGCGCAGGAAGCGGGCCTGGTGGGCGGCGCGGGTGGCGGCGTCCATCCCCGCGTGGTAGGGCAGCGCCTCGATGCCCTGCTCGACCAGCCAGGCGGCGGTCTCCTCCACCGCGGCCCGGGACAGGCGGTAGACGATGCCGGAGTCGCCCGGGTGCTCGGTGCACAGGAACTGCAGCAGCTGGCGTTTGGGGTTGTCCTTGGGGACGATCCGGTACTGGATGTTGGGGCGGTCGAAACTGGCGACGAAATGGCGGGCGTCCTGCAGTTTCAGCCGCTCGGCGATCTCGGCGTGGGTGGCCTTGGTGGCGGTGGCCGTGAGCGCGATGCGCGGCACGTCGGGCCAGCGCTCGTGCAGCTGGGACAGCTCCAGGTAGTCGGGCCGGAAGTCGTGCCCCCACTGGGAGACGCAGTGCGCCTCGTCGATGGCGAACAACGCGATCTCGCCCCGGTCCAGCAGCCGCAGGGTGGACTCCACCCGCAGCCGCTCCGGCGCCAGGTACAGCAGGTCCAGCTCGCCGGCCAGGAAGGCGGCCTCGACGGTGCGGCGTTCGTCGTAGTCCTGGGTGGAGTTGAGGAACCCGGCCCGCACCCCGGTGGCGTTCAGGGCGTCCACCTGGTCCTGCATCAGCGCGATCAGCGGGGAGATCACCACGCCGACTCCCCGGCGCACCAGCGCGGGGATCTGGTAGCACAGCGACTTGCCGCCGCCGGTGGGCATCAGCACCAGCGCATCCCCACCGGCGATCACATGCTCGATGATCTCCTGCTGGCCGGGGCGGAAGGAGTCGTAGCCGAAGACGCGCGAGAGCACTCGCGACGCTTCGCTCACCGCGGAGTCGGTCTCGGGGACAGCCACCCGCCCACCTTATGAGGACGTGGGCGGTCTGCGCGTCCGAAGCGGTTTCTGGGGAAAACCGTTCACGACGAGCACAGCGCCAGACCCCGCCGGCCGGGCCATGAAAGCGTTCCGGCGGCGTTTCCCGAGTGTTCTCGCCCCTAGAGGCTCCGTGCGGCCGGCGGCTCGGCCCTTCACGTCGGCGGCCGAACGCCTTGCCTTCTCCCAAGGCGGGCGTCCGCCGGCGTCAAAAGCGGCGCAGCACGGCCTGTTTGGCGAAGGCGAACTCCTCGTCGGTCAAGACCCCGCTGCGGTGCAGTTCACCCAGTTCCCGCAGGCGGCGCAGCAGCGCGTCCACATCCCGCCCGGCCGCCTCCCCACCGGCCTTTGAGCGCGTGCCGGCGTCGGCCGGAGCATGAGGGTGGGGCAGCCGGGCGGTCACCGCGGCCGCCACCAGCGGGGTGGTTCCGCCGTCGCCGAAGGGCCAGGCCAGGCAAGAGGGGTCTTTCTCCGGGGGCCTCCCCTGAGGCGCACCGCCGGTGATGAACCGCAGGACGGTCCGCTTCACCCCCGGCCTGAAGGCCGGAGCACTGCGGACGAGTCAGGTAGCCGTAGGTGGTGAAGGTGGAGCGCTCCCACTCCACGCCCGTCAGCTCCCAGATGTGGAACAGGCGCGGCCCGGCGCTCCGCTTGGCGCCGTCGGCCGTGGCAGCCCACTCCAGGTGCACCTGCTCGCCGTCGAAGCTCACCGTCCCGTCCCCCACCGAGGCGCTCAGCGGGACGGTCGGTCCGGGCATCAGGTAGCGGTCGGTGGGTCCGGCGGGGATCTGCTCCACCGCGCGGCTGCGGTGCACCTCCTCGACGAGCAGTTCGGCGAGGACGGACGCGTCGGGGTCCACGGTGAGCCGGTAGGGGTCGGCGTCGTCGGGCAGTCTCCCCCCGACCGCCTGGGTGAAGGGGTCGGCGCCGCTGCGCAGCCACAGCCGCAGCCGGCCGCGTTTGCGCCCGGCCTCGAAGGTGAGGGTGGAGATCGCCGCCAACGGAACCGTGATCTCCCCCAGCGCCTTGCGCACCCTGTGCACCTTGCGGTCCAGCGCCGGGAGGATCCGCAGCACTTCGCCGTCGAACGTCCACGTCCCGTCGCGCGTGCGGAGCTCCGTCATAGGCGGATTCTAGGTGGGTACACACCGAAGGGCCCTGATTTGCACGGGCAGGGCTCCCAGGTGCCCGCCACCGGAAACAGTTCGACGGCGACAGGACCGTGCTCCCGTCCCCGGCCGAGCCGTCCCGGCCGCGGACGACAATCGAGGAGGGCCGGAAAGTGCACACCCAACCCACCCACGCCGAGACGGTCTTCACCTACGGGTCGCCGGCGTTGAAGTTCGGCGCCGGAGCCGCCGAGGAGATCGGTTTCGACCTGTCCCGGCTCGGCGTCCGCCGCGTGCTGGTGATAACCGATCCCCAGATCGCCGCCACCGGGCACCCCCAGCGGATCGCCGACCGGATGGCCGCCTACGGCATCGAGGCCCACGTCTTCGACGGCGTCCACATCGAGCCCACCGACACCAGCATGACCAAGGCGATCGAGTACGCCCAAGGCAGCGGCCCCTGGGACGCCTTCGTGGCGGTCGGCGGCGGCTCCAGCATCGACACTGCCAAGGCCGTCAACCTGCTCACCACCAACCCCGGGGAGCTGATGGACTACATCAACGCCCCCGTGGGCGCCGCCAAACCGCCGTCCAAGCCGCTCAAACCGCTGGTCGCGGTGCCCACCACCACCGGCACCGGCGCCGAGAGCACCACCATCTGCGTGCTGGACGTGCTGTCGCTGAAGGTCAAGACCGGCATCAGCCACGCCTGGCTGCGCCCCACCATGGCGGTGGTGGACCCGCTGCTGACGGTCACCCAGCCGCCGGAGGTGACCGCCTCGGCCGGGATGGACATCCTCTGCCACGCACTGGAGAGCTACACCGCCCGCCACTACACCTCTTATGAGCGCAAGACGCCCGAGCAGCGGGTGCCTTACTGCGGGTCCAACCCGATCTCCGACATGTGGTCCGAGCAGGCGCTGCGGCTGCTGTCGCGGTCGTTCCGCACCGCCGTGCGCGACCCGGAGAACCTGCAGGCGCGCACCGAGATGGCGCTGGCGGCCACCATGGCCGGGCTGGGCTTCGGCAACGCCGGGGTGCACATCCCGCACGCCAACGCCTACCCGATCGCCGGGCGGGTGCGCGACTACCACGCCCCCGGCTACCCGGGCGACGAGCCGCTGGTGCCGCACGGCATGTCGGTGTCGCTGACCGCGCCGGAGGCGTTCCGCTTCACCTTCCCCGCCGCCCCCGACCGGCACGTGCGGGCCGCCGAGCTGCTCGACCCCGGCCTGGAGCGCCCGGACGACCCGGCCGAGTACCTGCCGGCGGCGCTGCTGCGCGTGATGCAGGACATCGGCATCCCCAACGGGGTCGGCGCGGTCGGTTTCGCCGCCTCGGACGTGCCGGACCTGGTGGACGGGGCGCTGAAGCAGCAACGGCTGCTGTCCACCGCCCCGCGCCCGGTGAGCGGGGAGGATCTGGAGCAGATCTTCACCCGCTCGCTGTCGCTGTGGTGATCTCCGCCACGGCGGACGGACGGGACGGGCGCTAAAGAAGGGCCCGACGAGGCCGTCTTCAGCGCGTGGCGGCCGGCCGATGCGAACGACGGGAACCGGATGCCGACTTCTGCCAGACCCGAACAGATCGCCGCGGCGCTGCGCCGGGCGGGCCTTGCCGAGGTGGACGTCTCCACCCGCCGCCGGGCCGAGTACTCCAGCGACGCCTCGCTGTACCGGGTGGTGCCGAGCGTGGTGGCCTTCCCCCGGGCCGCTGAGGAGGTGGCGGCGGCGCTGGAGGTGTGCCGGTCGCTGGGGGTGCCGCTGACGGCGCGCGGGGCGGGCACCTCGATCGCCGGGAACGCCGTGGGCGCGGGCGTGGTGCTGGACTTCTCCCGGCACCTGCGCCGCATCCGCGGCATCGACCCGGCCGCGCGCATCGCCGAGGTCGAGCCCGGGGTGGTGCTGGATGAGCTGCAGCGGGCGGCCGCCGGGCACGGGCTGCGGTTCGGGCCCGACCCGTCCACGCACAACCGCTGCACGATCGGCGGGATGATCGGCAACAACGCCTGCGGGTCGCGGGCCCTGGGGTTCGGCCGCACCAGCGACAACGTCGCCGCGCTGGAGGTGCTGACCGGCACCGGCGAGCATCTGGTGCTGCGGCGGGGGGCCGGTCCGGGCTCTTCGGCGACGCTGGCCGCGCTGGAGAAGGCGGTCGGCGCGCACCTGGCGGTGATCCGCACCGAGCTGGGCCGGTTCGGACGGCAGATCTCCGGTTACTCGCTGGAGCACCTGCTGCCGGAGCGGGGGTTCGATACGGCGCGGGCGTTCGTGGGCAGCGAGGGCACCTGGGGGGTGCTGCTGAGCGCCACCGTCGAGCTGGTCCCGGTGCCGGACCGTCCGGTGCTGGTGGTGCTGGGCTACCCCGACATGGCCGATGCGGCCGACGCGGTGACGGGCGTCCTGCCGCACCGCCCGATCGCCGCCGAGGGGCTGGACGCGCGGATCGTGGACGTGGTGCGGCGGCTGCGCGGCGAGGCGGCCGTGCCGCAGTTGCCTTCGGGCGGCGGCTGGCTGCTGGTGGAGCTGCCCGGCGAGAGCGACCCGGCCGGGGTGATCCGGGACGCCGGCGCACTGGACCACCGGGTCGTCACCGATCCGGCGGAGGCGGCGATGCTGTGGCGCATCCGCGAGGACGGGGCGGGGCTGGCGGCCCGGTCCGTCGGCGGGCACATGTCGCACGCCGGCTGGGAGGACGCCGCCGTGCCGCCCGAGCGGCTCGGCGCCTACCTGCGTGAGTTCGAGGCGCTGCTGGCCGAGCGGGGCCTGTCGGGGGTGCCGTACGGGCATTTCGGCGACGGGTGCGTGCACGTGCGCATCGACTTCCCGCTGCACCGGCCGGGCGGGGTGAAGGTCTTCCGCGACTTCCTCACCGACGCGGCCCGCCTGGTGGCCTCCTACGGTGGGTCGATGTCGGGGGAGCACGGCGATGGACGGGCCAGGAGCGAGCTGCTGCCGCTGATGTACTCCCCCGCGGCGCTGCGGGCGTTCGAGGAGGTCAAAGGGGTCTTCGACCCCGATGACGTGCTCAACCCGGGGGTGGTGGTGCGGCCCCGGCCGCTGGACGCCGACCTGCGGGTGCCGGCCGCCGTCCCGCTGCGGCGCGGGCTGGGGTTCGCCTATGACGACGACGGCGGGGACTTCACCAACGCCGTGCACCGCTGCACCGGGGTGGGCAAGTGCCGCGCCGACCTGACCGGCTCCGGCGGCGTGATGTGCCCGTCCTATCTGGCCACCCGGGATGAGAAGGACTCCACGCGGGGCCGGGCCAGGGTGCTGCAGGAGATGGCCAACGGGTCGCTGGTGCGCGGCTGGCGGGCCCCCGAGGTGCACCAGGTGCTGGAGCTGTGCCTGGCCTGCAAGGGGTGCGCCTCCGACTGCCCGACCGGGGTGGACATGGCCACGTATAAGGCCGAGGTGCTCTACCAGTCGTACCGGCGGCGCCCGCGTCCCCTCTCGCACTATGTGCTGGGCGGCCTGCCCCGCCTGGCGCGGATGGCGTCCCTGGCCCCCGGCCTGGCCAACCGGCTGCTCGGCAGCCCGCTGGCGGGGCCGGGCAAGCGGCTGGCCGGGGTGGACGCCCGCCGTGACCTGCCGTCGTTCGCGCCCCGCACGTTCCGCAGCTGGTTCCGCAGGCATCCGGTCGCGCCCGGGGATCCGGTGCTGCTGTGGGTGGACACCTTCACCGACCACTTCACTCCGCAGGTCGGGATCGCGGCGGTGCGGGTGCTGGAGGACGCCGGGTTCTCGGTGCGCATCCCCGACAAGCGGCTGTGCTGCGGCCTGACCTATATCTCCACCGGACGCTTGGATACGGCCCGCCGTCTACTGCGCCGCGCGGTGGACGTCCTGGCTCCCCATGCCGAGGCGGGTGTCCCGATCGTGGGCTTGGAGCCGTCCTGTGTCGCCGTCTTCCGCTCCGACGCCCGCGACCTGCTGGGCGGCGGGCGCGCTCCGGCCCGTCAGACGCCTCCCGAACCTTTGCGGCGGCTCCCATCGACGGCGGGTTCTGCTTCCGTGCCCGCCGGGCCGGACGCCCCGGAATCCTCCCGTGTGCCCGGTGATTCGTCCGGGGCGCCGGGCCAGGGCGCGTCCACCGGTTCGGGGCCGAAGGACCCGCGGTCCGTCGGCGCCGTCCGGCGGTCGCCGGTCGCCGTGCCGCATGTGCTGACCCTGGCCGAGCTGCTGATGGAGCGGGAAGGCTGGGAGCCGCCGTCGCTGGAGGGCGTGCGCGCGGTGGCGCAACCGCACTGCCACCACCATGCCGTGATGGGCTGGGACGCCGACCGGGCGCTGCTGGAACGGGCCGGGGCGGCGGTCGAGGCGGTCGGCGGCTGCTGCGGCCTGGCCGGCAACTTCGGCGTCGAACGCGGCCACTACGAGGTCAGCGTGGCCGTCGCCGAGACCGCGCTGCTGCCCGCCGTCCGCCGGGCCGGGGAGGAGGCCGTCGTGCTGGCCGACGGTTTCTCCTGCCGCACCCAGCTCGCCGCACTGGCCGATCGGCGCGGCGTCCACCTGGCCGAGCTGCTGGCGTCCCGGCGAGACCCGGCCGGGCAGCGGTCCCGAAACACGCCGGACCGGCGGGGAGGATGAGCCGATGAGATACCGCGGCCCCATCACCGTCGAGGGCGTGGGAGCCGCTCCGTTCGTCCTGCCGGACGAGATGGGGTGGCCGCCATGAGAAGCCGCTGCCGTTGCCCAGGCGCGACCGCCTGCACCGGGTGCCTCGCCCACGTTCACGCCGAGCGGTCCTGAGAGTCCGGTTCCACATCCAGGACGGCCTTGCCCGGCACCCGCCGCTCCAGCAGGGCTTGGATCGCCTCGTCGAAGCGCTCCCAGGAGCCCCGCCAGCCGATCTCCGGAGAAAGCCCGCCGTCTGCGACGAAGCCGAGCAGGACGGCCAGGTCGGGGCCGGGCTCGTCGGCGTCGCCGAACGTGCTTGGCCGGACCGGGAGAGTACAGCGAGTACGGCTCGAACACCGCCGGTTCACCGGACGCCCAGCCGATGCTCTGGACGTCCCCGCCCGGGGCGAGGAGCCGCCAGGCGGCGGCCAGTTGCGGGCCGCCCACGGTGTCGAGGATGAGGTCGACCGGACGGTCGATGCCGTCCAGGCCGATCACCACCTGGCGGGCGCCCAGGTCGGCCAGGTCGGCGGTGCGGGCCGCCGAGCCCACCGAGGCGATGACGTGGGCGCCGCCCAGGGCCGCCAGCTGGACCGCATAGCGCCCCACCCCGCCGGCCGCGCCGGTGACCAGCACCCGCCGTCCCAGGATGGGGCGGGTGCGCAGCGCCCGCAGCGCGGTGACGCCGGCCACCGGCAGCGCGGCGGCGTCGGCGAGATCGACCCCATCGGGGACCTCGGCGACGGCGGTGGTGTCCACGGCCATCCGCTGGGCCCACGCTCCGGTGCCCAGCGCCGCGACCCTGGCGCCCACGGACGGCCCGGTGCCGTCCGCCGCGGCCCGCACGACGATTCCGGCGGCGTCGTAGCCGTGCACGGTTCCGGCCGGACGCTGCGCGGCGAAGGTCACCTCACCGCGGTTGAGCGAGATGTGCCGGACTTCGAGCACCAACTGGCCGGGGGCGGGGTCGGGTTCGGGAACCGTGCCGAAGCGCAGGGCGGTCGGGGCGTCGGGATCGACGATGAGCGCGCGCATGGTCATGCGAACTCCTCCGTACTCGGAGCAACTATCCGGACCGCCGGTCCGTATAGCGCACGGTAACATATCCGGACCAACAGTCCGCATTCTTGGAGGCGCTCATGACGGCCGTCCGGCGCACCGAACGCGCCGACGCCGCCCGCAACCGCCGCGCGGTGCTGCAGGCCACCGAACGGCTCCTGGCCGAAGGCGGCGGCGACCACATCTCACTGGACCGCGTCGCCGCCCTCGCCGGCGTCGGCAAGGGCACCGTGTTCCGCCGCTTCGGCAGCCGCGCCGGCCTGCTCCAGGCCCTGTTGGAGGAGAAATCCCGCGAGCTGCGCGAAGCGATCACCAGCGGCCCTCCCCCACTGGGCCCCGGCGCCCCCGCCCGGCAACGGCTGCTGGCCTTCCTGGACCGCCTCGGCGAAATCGCCGAACACAACGCCGTCCTGCTGTCCGCCCACGAACAGGCCTGCGCCGAGGACAAATACAACGACCCCAGCTACCGCTTCTGGCACCGCCACCTGAGCACCCTGCTCGCCGAAGGCCGCCCCGGCTGCGACGCCGACTTCCTGGCCCACGCCCTCCTGGCCGCCTTCGACGGCAACCTGATCCGCCACATAACCCGCCCCGAGGATCCCCGCCGCTTCACCCGCTCCATCCAGCAGATGGCCACAGCCCTGCTCGACCACCCCTGACCGTCTGCCTCCCCGGGCGGTCTGATCGTCGTTCGGCGAGGACCTCTCGCCAGGGTCTCCCCTGGGAGGCTGAGGTCCCCTCGGCTGTGACCCGGCGGGCGCGGGCATGCATCTGCCGGCGTCCTTCGGGATCTCGCACCGAGTCGCAAGCGGAGATCCACCAGCGGCGCACGAAGCCGTCCAGCACCCCGAGGTCGAGGCCGACGCGGACCTCGCCGAGCACCGCCTTGAGCCCGGCGTCGAACGCTTCGCGGTCCTCGGGCACCGTCAAGGCGGCCCGGATGGCGCGCAGATTCTTCTCCGGCCCAGGTGCACGGCCGTGGCCAGAGATGAAGCCATCCGGTCGCACGGCCATCGCGGGCTTCCTCTCACTGCCTGTGAGCCACCAGCGACCTGCCGACACGTACCGGGTCGGTGGGGAGAAGAGTTCGCACCCGATCGCTGCCTCAACGGCCGCTCTTATGCCACTGGAGGCGGAGGCGGGCACCGGCATCTGCACCCCGCGCGGCTCGCCCCGGACGTCCACAGCCCGAGATCCACAGGCAGCCCCACCTGCCCGTATCGCGTCCACGGTACTGGCGATGGACTGCCCGGACCGTCCGCCGCGCCACTCACGTCCTCGCCCATCAACGGTTTCAGAACTCGTCGAGGCCGCCGACCTGGCCGATGGTGAAGATGTGGCGGTTGGCCGAGCAGATCGTCTCAAGGGTGTGGATCGGCGTTCCCTCACTGGAGTAGGACGCACGGAGGATCTGGACGACCCACTCGCCGGGATCGAGTTGCAAAGTGTCGGCCTCAAAACGGGTGGCCGGACGGGCGGTCAGGGTCTCCTCTGCGTGCCCGAAGGTATAGCCGAGTGCCTGGATCGCCGACTGCAAGGAGGGCTTGATGAAGTCCGGTTCGGCGATGCGAGTCCCTCCGAAGAGGTCGTTGCGGAAGAAGGACGTGGCGATGCGGACGGGCACGTCGTTGGCGGTCATCATCTTGCGGCGGGCGATGACCTCGTCCCCCGGCTGAATGCGCAGGCAGGCGGCGACGTGCTCGGTGGCCTCCTCAAGGCCGACATAAAGCATCTTGCGTCCGGCCGTGATGCCCTGCCTCTCGGCCTCCGTCAGGAACAACGAGGCCGAACCGCGGGTGGCCGGATCGGTGGGCAGCGCCCGCTGCACGATCACCGGCGGTCGCTGACCGACCGGCGGCGCCGGAGCCTTGGCCGCCGGCCCCTTGCGCATCTGGGAAACCCGGCCCGGCGTGACGCCGAGCGCCTTGGCGATCTCTTCGAGGGTGTAGCCGGCCTCCCTGGCCTCGGCGATGGCGCCGCGCCGGATCCGTGCGGCCTCTTCGGCGATTCCCTGCTGCTCGGTCATCGCCCGAGTGATCGCCCGCGCCCTCTCAATCGGGTCTGCGATGGCGGCCATATCGCGAAGCGTCCTCAAGTCCATGGACGAAGTCTCTGCCGCTCCGGTGAAGAGCGGCAGCCCTTGACGTGTTCGAACCGCCTTACCCCGGCGCCTGGCGGCGGGCGGTCTCCCAACACCGGGTCACCGCCTCGAACTCTCCCTGATCATGCGCGGTGCTTCCGTTGCACGCCTGATGAACGGGATTGATTCGGGAGAGCGCAGCACGGCGGCAGCGACCTCTCCAAAGGCAACGCCGGAGAGGGACGCCGCCTGCCGACCCGTATCAGTGCAGGTCGTGCCGTCCCGTCTTGACTGAGGAGATGAACGCCCGCCACTCGTCCGGGCCGAACCCGAGGACCGGGCCGTCCGGGTTCCTGAAGTCCCGCGCCGGCACCACCGCCCGGCCCGAGGCGACCTCCACGCAGTTGCCTTCTTGGGTGCTGCGGCTGCTCTTGCGCCACTGAATGCGGGAGAAGTCCACTACGGACCCGCGCCCCTCACTCATACCGCCCCCCTTTCCGTTAGTGATCGTCCCGGCGGCGGCCTGCTACAGGCGGGCCGTCGGGTCCATGGTCGGGGTGGGGCCACTTGGCCGACTCGTCGCGTTCCAGGCGGGAGACCTCTTCCATACGGTCGGACGGGATGATCACCTGGGTGACTTCCAGAGCGTTTCCGTCCTTGGCCGAATAGCCGATGCGGACGATCTCCCAGACCGGCAGGGAGACCGGGATCTGCAGCAAGGCGGCCTCCTGCTGGTCGGGCATCCGGGCGCGGCGGCGCTCCAGCCACTCGATCGGGCCGTGCCCGGCCTCTTCCAGGCGGTCGATCCAGGCGCCCGGGCCGGTGCCATAGGGGTCCTTCACCAGCGGGGCATCTGCAACCCCTCGGGGATGGATCCAGGTAGTGCTGATCTGGAAGGGCGGTTCGCCCGGCGGGCCGGTGACCCGGCGACGGCAGCAGATGGTGGCGCCGACCTCGACGTTGAGCATGTGGGCGAGCCGGGCGTCCGTCAGGGGCTCTTCGGTGACGGTGGGCTCGATGTGATGGATCCACAGCTCGTCGCCCTGCGCGGCCGGGAAGCTGTAGCCGCCGGCGGCGGGCTTGCCGTCCACGACATGCCGGGTGTTGCGGCGCACGATGTTGGTGCGCAGGATCACCCGGCGCTTGGCCGGCCGGACGACCGTTCCACGCCGCGGCACCGCCCACAGCCGTCCTTCGTCCTCCAGAACGCTGATGGCTCGCGCCACGGCGTTGCGGGAGACCCCGTACTCCCTGGCGAGGTCGGCGTGCCGGGGCAGCCTCTCGCCCGGTGCCCATTCGCCGTTCTGGATGCGTTTGCGCAAGTTGTCGGCGATTTCTCGATACCGAATCACCGCCACGAGCCCTCCCTGAATGAAGATGTGCAGCGCATCTGTCGCGTGCAGGACGGGCGATAGCGAGCCGGGAGGGTGCAGTGCGGCGGCGGGCGTCCTCCCCGAAGGCGATGTCAGTGAGGGGGATGCGCCCGCCGCCGACGTATCAGCGCAGGTCGTGTCGTCCGGACTTGATCGAGGACAGGAATGCCCGCCACTCATTCCGGCTGAAGGCGAGGACCGGGCCGTGGGGGTTCTTGGAATCGCGGGCCAGCACCATCGCCTCGCTTGGGGCGACCTCGACGCACGAACCGTTGTTGGCGCTGGCGCTCGCCTTGCGCCAGGGGAGGTTGAAGAGGTCCACGTGGCCACCTCCGCTTCTTACGAAGCATCCATTTCTTGAATTATGCGACCGATCAGGGCCCGTGACTCGTCAGGGCTGATGGCTCTTGCCCTCAGTTGATCAAAGAGCTGGGTGTAGTCATCGACCTCATCAAGGTTTTCCAAGTAGATACTGCCCCGCCGGTAATCGATGTACACGACGTCCGGGTCGTAGCGCTCCGGGAAGGACAGAATCTCGAAGGCGCCGTGCATCGACGGATGGGCGCCCGCCGAGAAGGGGAGCACCTGGATGGTGATGCCGGGTTGCCGGGACAGGTCGATCAGGTGTTTCAGTTGCTGTTGCATTGTGGCGACGCCGCCGACGTGGCGGCGCAGCGCGCCTTCGTTCTGGATGATCCACAGTTTGGGGCGGTCCGGCTCCTCCAGGAGCTTTTGTCGCCGCATGCGGACCTCTAGGCGGCGTTCGCCTTCCGCGGGGCCGACCGTGTCGTCGGCCGTGAGGACGGCGCGGGCATAGTCTTCGGTCTGCAGCAAGCCGAAGATCACTTCTGGCTGGTAGCTGCGGATCTCGGCGACCTCTTCTTCAAGGCCGACATAGGTTTCGAACCAGGTGGGGATGGCGTCCTCTCCGACTTTCTGCCACCAGCCGCGCTGGCGGCTCTGCCGGGCGAGGGTTACCAGCATCTCGGTGTGCGCCTCATCAAGTCCATAGAACCGGCATAGCGCCATGATGTCGGCGACCTTCGGGGCGTGAGCGGCCGCCTCGATTCGGCTGACGGTGGCCGGAGCGATATCGGCGTATCTTGCCGCCTCCTCGCGGGTCTTCCCGGCTTCCTTGCGCAGCTTGCGCATCTCTGCGGCAAGCCGCCTCCTGCGCACCGTGGGGCTGGTCCGTCTTGTCACTCCGACCTCCCGTCCGAACGAAATATCCGTTTCTGAACGGACAGTTTTTGAGCGAGTTCACTTCATGGCGTTTACAGAACGAGCTCGCTCATGCACACTGCGAACATAGCGCCAATCACGCGGTGTGTTCGAGTGATTGCAGAACCTCGTCGTGGGTTCGTCAGGTCGGGAAGGGGCCAAGCGATGCCGCAGGCGACATCACCGCAGGTCGTGCGGTTTCGGTTGCTGTGCGGGCTGTGTTATCGGCTGCAGGAGTGCGGATGTGAGTCCGTGCTGCTGTGGCCGATCCCGGGGGAGGCCGTGTTGCGGGTGCTCTACCCGGGGCAGTCCGGCAGGTGGCTGAGCGTGGCGGCGGTCGAATGCCGGGGGGCGTGGATGTTCGCCTTCGGGCCGTGCGTCACCGGTGCCGATGACCTGCGTGCCGCCGCGGCCCGCATCGCCCGGCTGGTGGGCGTCAAATGAGCTGGATTCCGTTGGGGGCTCGTACCGTTCCGGCGGATCCCGCGTGTGTTCGTCCGGTTCGCCGCTGGCTGGCGGGTTTGCTGGCCGGGCGTTCCCCCTGCGTTCGTGAGATCACCGACGATGCGGTGCTGTTGCTGTCGGAGACGCTGACCAACGCCGTCCGCTACGGCAGCGGCCCCACCGTCACCTGCAGCGTGGCGCTGTTGCCGGACGCCCTTCACATCGAGGTCACCAACCGGGCCGGGGCCACCCTGCCGCATTTCGTCCACGACGCCGATGCCGAGCACGGTCGTGGCCTGCCGATCCTGGACGCCCTGGCCCGGGCCTGGGGATACCGCGTCCTGCTACAGGACCACCTGAGCGTGTGGTGTGAGATCGAGACCGGGCGCGGCCGTTGAGGACGGGCGGTCAGGCGGCGCGGCGGCGGGCGATCTCGTAGAGGGCGATGCCGGCGGCGACGCCGGCGTTGAGGGACTCGGCCCGGCCGGGCATGGGGATGGTGGCCAGCATGTCGCAGGTCTCGGCGACCAGGCGGCTGAGGCCCTTGCCCTCGGAGCCCACCACCAGCACCAGGGGGCCGTCGGCGATCTCCAGGTCGGCGACGGTGATGGCGCCGCGGGAGTCCAACCCGGCCACGAAGCAGCCGGCCTGCTGGTAGGCCTTCAGCTGGCGGGTCAGGTTGGTGGTCTGGGCGACCGGCAGATTGGCCAACGTGCCCGCCGAGGACTTCCAGGTGCCGGCCGTCACCCCGGCCGAGCGGCGCTCGGGGATCACCACGCCGTTGGCGCCGAACGCCGCGGCCGAGCGCACGATGGCGCCCAGGTTGCGCGGGTCGGTGATGCCGTCGCAGGCCACGATCAGCGGCGGGGTGCCGCGCTGAAGCAGCTCCTCGGGGTCGGCGTACCGGTAGGGGCGGACCTGCAGGGCGATGCCCTGGTGGACGGCGCCGTCGGTGAGGCGGTCCAGTTCGCTGCGCCCGGCCTGCAGCAGGGGAATGCCCCGGTCACCGGCGATCTTGACCGCCTCGCGGATCCGCTCGTCGGTGTCGGACACCACATACAGCGCCTTGCCGGGCACGCCCGCGCGCAGCGCCTCCACCACCGGGTTGCGGCCCACCACCAGTTCGGGGGCGTCGGGCCCGTTCGCCCGCCGGGTGCCCGCCGGACGGGCCGGGCTTTCGGCGCCCTGGGCCAGGGCGCGCGGCCCGAGGGTGCGGGTGCCGGTGCGGGCGGCGTTCTTGGCGGCCCGGGCGGCCTGCCGGCGGGCGTACCAGTGCCGGTCCTCGGCCTTGGGAGTGAAGCTGGGCCCCTTCTTACGGCGCTTGGCCATGCCGAAAATCCTCCGAAAATCCCCTGGAATCCCGGGGCGGCGACTGGCGGCCCGGCCCCCGCAACGAACTCCTCATTCTAGGCGGCCTCGGCGATCGCTCCGGCCGCGGCCGAGCGGCACGGCCTCCCGCCACACCACGGTGAACCGATGCGGCCCGCCCCGAACGTCGCCCTCCGGACGGCTTCCGCCCGTCCGGGCGACAAGACGTCAGTCGCGCTTGAGTTCCCAGCGCGGGCCGTGCGGGGTGTCCTCCACCACGATGCCGGCGGCGGCCAGGCTGTCGCGGATCTCGTCGGCGGCGGCGTAGTCCTTGCGGGCGCGGGCCGCCTGACGCTGCTCCAACGCCACCTTGACCAGGGCGTCCACCACCGGGCGCAGGTCGGAGCCGCGGTCGTCGGCCCACGGCTCGGCCAGCGGGTCCAGCCCCAGCACGCCCATCATCCCCCGCACCGACGCCAGGCGCCGGGCCACCTCGGCCCGGTCCCCGGAGGCCAGGGCGCTGTTGCCGTCCCGGACGGTCTCGTGCAGCACCGCCAGGGCCTGCGGCACGCCCAGGTCGTCGTTCATCGCGGCGGTGAACGCCTCCGGCAGCTCGGCGGCCGGCTCCCCGGCCCCCACCAGCTCGGCGGCGCGGGTGACGAAGCCCTCGATGCGCTGGTAGGCGGTGACGGCCTCGGCCAGGGAGCCGTCGGTGTAGTCCATCAGCGACCGGTAGTGCGCCGAGGCCAGGTAGTAGCGCACCTCCACCGGACGGGCCTTCTCCAGCAGGTCGGTCAGCAGCACCACGTTGCCGATCGACTTGCTCATCTTCACCCCGTCCACGGTGAGCAGCCCGTTGTGCAGCCAGTAGCGGGCGAAACCGTCACCGGCCGCCTGGGACTGGGCCCGCTCGTTCTCGTGGTGCGGGAAGATCAGGTCCACTCCGCCGCCGTGGATGTCGAAGGTCGGCCCCAGGTACTTGGTGGACATCACCGAGCACTCCAGGTGCCAGCCGGGCCGGCCCTCCCCCCAGGGGGTCTCCCAGCTCGGCTCGCCGGGCTTGGCGCCCTTCCACAGCGCGAAGTCGCGGGGGTCGCGTTTGGCGTCCTCGTTGGGGGTGTCGCCGGCCGGGCGCATGTGCTCCAGCCGCTGGTGGGACAGCTCGCCGTAATGCTCGGCCCAGGAGTTGACGTCGAAGTAGACGTCCCCGGCGGCGGTGTAGGCGTGCCCGGCCTCCAGCAGCCGGCGGATCAGCACGATCATCTCCGGCACGTGGCCGGTGGCGCGCGGCTCGACGGTGGGCGGCAGGCAGCCCAGCAGCTCATAGCCGCGGGTGAAGATCCGCTGGTTGGCCTCGGCCAGCGCGAACCAGGGCACGCCGCGTTCGGCCGCCGCTGCGATGATCTTGTCGTCCACGTCGGTGACGTTGCGGACGAACGTCACCTCATAGCCCAGGTGCCGCAGCCAGCGCAGCAGCACGTCGTAGATCACGCCCGAGCGCAAGTGCCCGATGTGCGGTTCGGCCTGCGGGGTCGCGCCGCACACGTACATCCCCACCCGGCCCTCGTGCAGGGGCTCGAACGGGCGGACGGTACGGGTGCCGGTGTCGTACAGGTGCAGGCTCACGCAGTCAAGGTTATTGGATGGCCGGGTGCTCCCGGCG
This sequence comes from Thermomonospora sp. CIF 1, assembly GCF_001896795.1. NCBI lineage: Bacteria > Bacillati > Actinomycetota > Actinomycetes > Streptosporangiales > Thermomonosporaceae > Thermomonospora > Thermomonospora sp. CIF 1. The sequence continues at coordinate 175,492 of NZ_MOYN02000007.1, read as the reverse complement.
CGTTTCACCGTCCCTGCGGGGCCTTGGGGGCGGTCTTGGCCCACCGGCACAGCTCCACGAACACCAGGGCGTTGGGGACGAGCCCGGTCTCGGCGGTCAGCCGCGTGCCGGTGTCCAGGCGCTGCACGTACACCATGCCGTGGCCGAGCCCGGCCTGCCCGATCGCCTCCCACGGCGCCGTCTTGCCGTTCTTGCTCACGCCGGTCCGGTCCACGGTGAACGGGCCGAACCGCACCGGGCGTCCCGCCTGGAACTCGGCCCGGGCCCTGGGCAGTTCCCGCTGGGCGATCTCGGCCATGATCACCTCGCCGAGCTCGCGCACTCCCGGCAGCACCTCGCTCAAGACGAACTCGCCGTCGCCGTCGGCGACGGTGAAGCTCCAGCGGGGGCGCCCGTCCCGGCCCGGCCGCGCCGTCGCGGTCACGCTGCGCAGCTCGTCGAAGCGGTGGACGCAGGTGCGGCGCGGCGCCAGGCGCACCAGGCCGTCTTCGAACACGAAGACCGCCTGCCCGCGGCCGCGCAGCGCGCCGTCGCGCACGATCCACCACAGGCCGCTCAGGTAGGCGGCCGCCAGCAGCGCCCCGCCCACGCCCATCCAGCGCGGCCCTTCGACCAGGTAGAACAGGGCCGACAGCACCAGCAGCACGCCCGGCGGCGCCAGCAGCGCCAGCCAGATGACCGCCCTCCGGAACTCCGGGCGGGCGTCGAACGACCGGACCGGCTCGCCCAGCCGCCGCGATTCGGCCAGATCGAGCACAGGCCGGGGAAACTGCGCAGACGCCACGGGAAAACGCCTACCCCGCCCGTCTGGAACGAATCCCCCACCAGGCCCTTTTCGATCTGTGGTGACCGCAGTCACCGGGCGGCGGTTCGGGCACGGCCCGCCCCAGACCGCCGCCCGGCGGGGTTCAGCCGGTCACGACAGCCGCGCCCAGCTCCAGGCGTACTCGGGGTCCTCGCAGCGGGCCGCCGCCGGGCCCAGCAGCAGGGGGCGGAAGGTGTCGACCATGACGGCGGTCTCGCTGGTGGCGGTGTGCCCGGCCCGCATCGCCTCGATGACCGCCTCCACCGCGCCGGGCGCCGGACCGTGGGTGAAGCCGGCCGGGTGCAGGGAGATCGAGCCGATGCCGATGCCCGTGCCGCGGCGGGCCGAGTAGTCGCCGCCCACATAGAACATCAGCTCGTCGGAGTCGACGTTGTGGTGGTTGTAAGGGATCGGCACCGCCTGCTCGTGGAAGTCCAGGGGACGCGGGCAGAACGAGCAGATCACAAAGTTCGGCCCTTCGAAGGTCTGGTGCACCGGCGGCGGCGCGTGGATGCTCTTCACCACCGGTTCGAAGTCGGCGATGTTGAAGGCGTACGGGTACAGGTAGCCGTCCCAGCCCACCACGTCGAACGGGTGGTGCAGGTAGGTCAGGCGGCTGAGCCCGGCGCGGGTGCGCACGATCACCGGGACCTCCTCGCCGTCGGCCAGCAGCGGTTCGGTGGGGGCGCGCAGGTCCCGTTCGCTGTAGGGGGCGTGCTCCAGGAACTGCCCGTACTGCGACAGGTAGCGCCGGGGCGGCCGCACGTGCCCGCGCGCCTCGATCACCAGGGCGCGCAAGGTCTCCTCGCCGGTGGGGACCCAGCGGTGAATGGTGCCGGTGGGGATGACCACGTAGTCGCCGGAGGTGACCTCCAGCGCCCCGTAGGTGGACTCCAGCCGGGCCGCGCCGGTCTGCACGTAGACCACCTCGTCGCCCACCGAGTTGCGGTACAGCTCGCCGGGCCCGCTCGCCGGGTCCACCGCGGCGAAGGAGATCCGCACGTCCTCGTTGCCCGCCAGCAGCTGCCGCCCCAGCAGCAGATCGCCGCCGACCGGCAGGTCCTGGGTGCGGTAGGCGCGGGGACGCAGCGGATGGTTCGGCTCCAGCGGCCCCTCGCCGGCGCCCTCGGGCATCTCTTCGCTCTTGAGGATCGCCGTGGGAGCGTGCCGGTGGTACAGCAGGGAGGAGTGCGAGGAGAAGCCCTCCTCCCCCATCAGTTCCTCTGCGTACAGGCCGCCGTCCGGCCTGCGGAACTGCACGTGACGCTTGCGGGGGATCTCCCCCACGACCCGGTAATACGGCATCGTCGCCTCCTGGCCAGGAACGCCCTTTTGGGGTGTGTGACCCACGTTACGCCTGTCCACGGTTGTGTTCCCGGTGCGGCGCTCGCAGATCTCGTGCCCTCCGCCCGCTCTCCCGCCGCAGGCCCCGGGCCGGGGCGATCGCAGACGGCCTTCGCCGCCCGGAGTTCGCGTGTCGTGGAGGTAGGGGCGACGATCACCAGCAAGATAGGAATGACCTTCTCTAGATGAGGTCATGATTGCCCAAAGTGACCGCCCGTTACCCCGACAGACCCTGAAAAGAGTTCCATGGCCCCCGATCACAGCAGCGCGGCTCCGTCCTCCGGCGCAGCCGGGTCCCCTCCAGCGAACGCCCCCGGCGGGCGAACACCGCAACGGGTGCTGACCGCGCTGGCCGGGCTGGGAGTGATCGCCTCACTCGGCGGGGCGTTCGTGCTCACCTATGACGACCTGCGCGTGCTGGCGCTGGCCGGCGGGGCCGCCCCGCGCTGGGCCCCGCTGTACCCGGTGCTGGTGGACGTGCTGATCACGGTCACCGTGCTGGCGCTGGTGGTGGCGCGGCACGCCCGCTGGTGGACGCGCTGGATCCGGTGGGCGCTGCTGCTGGCGGTGGTGGCGGGCGCGGCGGCGGCCGCCGTGCAGCGGGCGGTCAAGGGGTATGAGCCGCTGCCGGACGATGCGCTCAAAGCGGGAGTGGCCGTCGCCCCCTACGTGATGCTCATCGTCGTGGTCTGGCTGTGGCTGGCCATGTTCCGGCAGATCCACCGGACGGCCCCGCCCGCCCCGGCCCCGCCGCCGGCCGAGCCGGTCACCGGGCCGGTGGAGGCCGCTCCCACGCAGACCGCCGAGGTGGAGACCGCCCCGGTGGAGGCGGCGGCTCCCCCGCTCGCGCTTGCGGCGGCCCGCTCCGACGAGGCCTGGCTGTTCGGCGGCGCCGACGACGACCGGCGGGCGGACGAGGAGCACACCGCCCCTCACCCCCTGCCGCAGGACACTCCGCAGAACTTCGAGGGCGATGCGGCGCCGGACTCCTTCCAGCCGGCCCGGCAGTCCGCCCCGCCGCTGAACCTGGACAAACCCGCCGCATCGTTCCCCGCAGACGCCCCGCCCCTGTACTCGCCGCCGCCCTTCGACGACGAGCCGGACTGGCGGCCGCCGCTGCCCGAGCAGGGCGGGGAGGTGGACGTGGACGACGACCCGACTCCGCCCGGCGAGCAGCCCGCCCCCGCTCTGCTGCCCACGGACGTGGAGCTGGTCGGCTCCGGGAACCGGCCGAAGCCGGAGGTCAAGCCCGCCCCGACCACCCGTCCCGACATCGTCATGCCCTCGGCGGAGGAGCTGGCGGCCGCCGCCGCCGAGACCGGTGAGGAGGCCGGGTCCGCACCGGCCGACCGGGCCGAGGACCCCGACGGCGGCGATGCCGAACCGTCCCCGCCGTCCGGCAACCTCCGCAGCTCGCCGACCCCGCCGCGGGAGTGACCGGACGCGCGCTCGCGACGGCTCCTCCGGGAAGAGGCGTGAACGGCGGTGCGTGGGGGCGGTCCCGGAGCGGGTAGGCACCGGGGTGTGAGGCCCCTGCTTGAGCGGATCGTCGACGATGCGGCGTTGTTCCCACCCGCCCGCAAACCGATGGAGCCGGCGCTTGCGGCCTACCGCGAGGCGGCCGGGCACCCGGTGGTGGGACGGTTCCTGTGCCCGGCGTCCCGGATAGCGGAGCTGCGCCGGCTGCTGATCCCCGAAGACCTGCTCGATCTGGGGCTCGTCGCCGACACCGCCCTGGAAGACCTGCCGGCGGCACTGGAGGCCGCCAGAAGGGAGCCGCGGGTGCGGTTGCGGTCGGTGCGGGTCGGCCTGGCCCCCGGCGCCGACCAGGCGCGGGCCGCGGCGGTGGCGGTCGCCCGGCTGCCCGCCGACCTGCCCTGCCTGATCGTGCAGATCAGGCAGACCCCCGGCTGGCGGGAGGCGCTGGACCGGCTGGCCGCCGCCCGCGGCAGCGGCGCCCGCCTGGCCGCCGAGTTCCGCGTCGGCGGCCCATGGGGCGATGACGTCCCGGGCGGCGGGGAGGCCGACGGAGAATACGCGCCGTCCCCGGCCCAGGTGGCGGCGTTCATGACGGCCTGCGCCGAACGGGGACTGCCGTTCACGTGCATGGCCGGGGAGTATCACACCGTCCGGCGGGTGGATCCCGCGACCGGGGCGGCCCGTCACGGGTTCCTCAACCTCCTGGTGGCGGCCTGCCGGGCCCGCAGTGACCCGTCCGATCCCACCGCGGTCGCCGAGGCGGTGGCCTCGGCCGATAGGGCCGCGCTGGCGGCGGAGGCGGCGGGCGCGGACGGGCGTGCCGTCCGGAGGCTGTTTGTCGCCTTCGGCTGCTGCGACATCGACACGCCCCGCGCAGAGCTGATCAAATTCGGGCCGGTGGGGGAAGATACCGTGGCATGACCGACGTTCCCTGGGTCTCGATCCCCGCCGGCAGCGGTTTCGGCATCGAGAACCTCCCCTACGGGGTGTTCTCCCTGCCGGGAGAGCTTCCCCGGGTGGGGGTCGCCATCGGCAACCACGTCCTGGACCTGGCCGGGCTCGCCGCGGAAGGGCTGGTGGACGACCGGCGCTGGTTCGCCTCCGGGTCGCTCAACGGGTTCATGGCCGCCGGCCGCGCCGCCTGGGAGGCCAACCGCGCCCGGATCATCGAGCTGCTCACCATCGAGACCTACCGGGAGCGGGTGGAGCCCCACCTGATCCCGCTCGACCAGGTCGAGCTGGCCCGGCCATTCGACGTGGCCGACTATGTGGACTTCTACTCCTCCATTCACCACGCGGCCAACGTCGGCCGGATCTTCCGGCCGCACGCCGACCCGCTGCCGCCCAACTGGCGGCACCTGCCGGTCGGCTACCACGGCCGCGCCGGGACGGTGCAGGTGTCGGGCACCCCGGTCTACCGGCCCTGGGGCCAGCGGCGGGAGACGCCCGAGCAGGAGCCCTCCTATGGTCCTTCGCGGCGGCTGGACTTCGAGGCCGAGATCGGTTTCGTGGCCGGGATGCCGTCCGCGCCCGGCCACCCGCTGCCCACCTCGGCCTTCCGGGACCACATCTTCGGGTTCGTCCTGGTGAACGACTGGAGCGCCCGCGACATCCAGGCCTGGGAGTCCCAGCCGCTGGGGCCGTTTTTGAGCAAGTCGTTCGCCACCTCGATCTCTCCCTGGGTGGTGCCGGTGGCCGCGCTGGAGGCCGCTCGCGTCGCCCCGCCCACCCAGGACCCGCCGGTGCTGCCCTACCTGCGCTGCGACGAGCCGTGGGGGCTGGATGTGACCGTGGAGATCCTGCTGAACGGGCAGGTGATCTCCCGTCCGCCGTTCGCGTCGATGTACTGGACCTCGCCCCAGCAGCTGGCGCACGCCACGGTGGGCGGGGCTCCGCTGCGCACCGGTGACCTGTTCGCCTCCGGCACGGTGTCCGGCCCCGAACGCGACCAGCGGGGCTGCCTGCTGGAGCTGACCTGGGGCGGCACCGAGCCGATCGAGCTGGCCGACGGCACCCGCCGCACCTTCCTGGAGGACGGGGACACCGTCACCATCCGCGCCTTCGCCCCCACCGCCGGCGGCGGCCGGCTGTCGCTGGGGGAGGTGACGGGGACGGTGCATCCCTCCCCGGCCTTCCCGTCCGAGGTCCCCGGGGCGATCCTGGGTTCCGCCGGGACGCCTGAGACGTGACATCCCTCCCAGGACGGAGCGAAGCGGAGTAGTTCCCCCTCGACCGGGGAGGATCCTCGGTGATCCGATCCGGTCGAGGGACAGGGGGAGGGCACATGCGCATCGGCAACATCTACCGCCCGACCGTCATCGGCTGCCGGCCGGGTGAGCGGCTGGCCGATGCGGCCCGGCGGATGGCCGAGGAGAAGGTCGGGGCGCTGCCGCTGCTCGACGGCGACCGGGTCATCGGGATCATCACCGAACGAGACCTGGTGACCGCGATGGCCGACGCCGTCGACCCGGACGCCACCGACGTCGCCTCGTACGCCACCGACACGGTGCAGACCGCCGACGTCAACGAGGACTCCCAGCAGGTGGCCCGGCGGATGCTGGAGGCGGGCATCCGTCACCTGCCGGTGCGGGAGGGCGGCCGCATGGTCGGCATGGTGTCGATGCGCGACCTGCTCGCCCTGGAGACGTGGATGAGCTGAGCCGCCCGCCTCAAGGGGAGCCGCCCTCTCCGGTGCCGGGCGTGACAATTCAGGCCCGGCACAGGCCGGTTCGCGTGCCCGAAGGGGTCAAAGGCCCGCCGGTGGGCACACCGGGCAGGCCTTATCGCGCCTCGTCTACTCGGGATTCCTGCTCAAGGGCACGACGAACCGCGGGCGGGACCGCCTTGTGCCGGGCAGGCGTCAGGCGGTGGTGGGCACGACAAGGGCCGTGGCGATGGCGGCCAGGCCCTCGCCGCGGCCGGTCAGGCCGAGGCCGTCGGTGGTGGTGGCCGACAGGCTGACCGGGGCGCCGCCCAGGGCCTCGCTGAGGACCTTCTCGGCCTCGGCGCGACGGCGGCCGATCTTCGGGCGGTTGCCGATCACCTGGATGGCCACGTTGCCGATGGCGTAGCCGTGTTCGGTGAGCAGGCGCGCCACCTCGGCGAGCAGCTCGGTGCCCGAGGCGCCGCGCCAGCGCGGGTCGGCGGTGCCGAAGACCGCGCCGAGGTCACCGAGCCCGGCGGCCGACAGCAGGGCGTCACAGGCCGCGTGCGCGGCCACGTCGCCGTCGGAGTGGCCGGTCAGCCCATCGCCCTCATCGGGCCAGAGCAGACCGGCCACCCACAGCGGACGTCCCGAACCGAACGGGTGGACGTCGGTCCCGACGCCCACCCGTGGTAGCCGTACGCCCAAAGTCAGCCGGCGAGAACCTCGTCGAGGAGGGCCTCGGCCTTGTCCTCGTTGGTCTTCTCGGCCAGGGCGAGCTCGCTGACCAGGATCTGCCGGGCCTTGGCCAGCATCCGCTTCTCACCCGCCGACAGACCGCGTTCCTTGTCGCGGCGCCACAGGTCGCGGACCACCTCGGCGACCTTGTTGACGTCGCCGGAGGCGAGCTTCTCAAGGTTGGCCTTGTACCGCCGCGACCAGTTGGTGGGCTCTTCGGTGTAGGGTGCACGCAGCACCTCGAACACCTTCTCAAGACCCTCCTGGCCCACGACGTCGCGGACGCCGACTTCCTCGACGTTCTCGACGGGCACCCGCACTGTCAGGTCGCCCTTGTCGACCTTCAAGACCAGGTAGGTCTTATCCTCACCTTTGATGGTGCGAGTCTCGATGGCTTCGATCCGAGCAGCCCCATGGTGGGGGTAGACGACGGTGTCGCCGACCGTGAAAGTCATGTGACAAGTACCCCTTCCGCTATCCCCAAGGATATCACGGTACCGGCGGTGGGCGCAGCGACCTTCCGGACAAATCCGCAGGTCAACCCACTAATTGGGGTCTTGACAAACGCCCCGAACAGCCTCTTGGAGCGCGTTTTCCCGGGTCGGAGGCGCTCTTTCGGCAGGTAGCGAAGCCGGGAACGAACCCTTCCAAGCCCATAGCAGATCCCCATCACGGGCGTGTCGCGCCATACCGGGGCAGGAGCTCATACTCCCGGACGCCCCGGGGACACTCGACTTCGAACGCACGGCGATGGGCGGATCCCTTTCCAGGACGTACAGGGTCATACTGGAAGGTGAGCCCGCCTGACCGCCGGGTGAACCCCCCGTCAACCCCCGACCCGGTGCTCGGCGGTGCGGAATGCGAGGTGCGGCGTGAGGCCAGACGGCGATCCCGAGCACGACGATTACGGCCTGCCCCGGATCGATGTGGTGATTCCCGACGACGCCCGGGAACTGGAACGCGACCTGATCGCCTACCGCCGGGAGATGCGCCGCAAACGCCGTCAGGAGAGGCTGCGCCGGCTGCTGGGGCCGCTGGGGCGTTTCGGGATCGCCGCGCCCCTGCTGGCCGGGGCGCTGGTCGTGGCGCTGCTCAGCGTGGTCCTGCTGACCACCCTGGGTCCCCGGCCCGTGCCGCGGGCGTCCGTGGGCCCGGTGGCCACCGCCCCCTCCGCCGCGCCCGGCCGGGTCGGCGGGGTGCTGCCGTCCGGCACGGTCACCGTGATCGCCGGGGCCGAGCGCCGGCAGATCCCGGTGCTGCAGCTGCGCTCGGGGGTGATCGGCATCGTCCCGCCCGGGTGCGACTGCGGCGCGGTGGTGGCCGGGCTGGCCAGGGCCGCCCGCGCCCACATGGTCCGGTTCTGGCTGGTCGCCGACCGGCGGCGGGCGACCGTCCCCGCCCCGCAGTCCCTCCGGCAGTTGCGGGAGCTGGCCGGCAAGTCCCACGACGGCACGCCGGAGCTGATCGAAGATCCCCAGCAGGTGCTCGCCACCGCCTACGGCCCGCCCCCCGGCACCGACGGCGGACGCCTGACGGCGGTGCTGGTGCACACCGACGGGGTGGTGGGGGAGGTCATCCACGACCCGGTGCCCGACGCCGCGCTGATGGACCGGATCGGCCGGCTCACCTCCCCGGGCGGGCGCACGCCCACCGGCTGAGCCGGGCGCGTCCGGCTCCACCGCGACACCGCTGAGCGGTCCGCGCCAAGCCCCGGCCACGCCGCCGGAAGGGGTTCGGTGCACCCCCGTGGGCAGCCCTGGGCTCCCCCTCGCTACTCTTCCTCTGGCGAAAGACGCGCGCCTTGAGCGGCAAGGCCCGACCAGAGCCCGCGCATCGTTCCACTGTTCCTTTGGCAAGGAGATCGTTGCTGTGATCCGCAACAGCCGCCGCGTGTTCGCGCTCACCGTCGCGGGTGCCATCGCCCTTGCACCGGTGCTGTCCGGCTGCGCGGCCGGTCACACGCCGCAGACGGCCATGCCCACCCAGCTGACCGAGGGCGTGAACGTGTCGGTTCCCCAGGACGCCAAGGTGGCGCAGATCGATATCCGCAACATGTTCGTGCTCGGCCCGGCGCCGGGTTCGACCGCGGCCGCGGGCTCGGCGGTCCCGCTGTACGCCACCTTGATCAACCAGGTGCAGGGGAAGGCCGACCGGCTGGTGGAGGTGAGCTCGCCGGCCTTCCGCCAGGCCCAGATCGCCGGTGGCGGCATCGCGCTGCCGGCCGCCGGTCCCGAGGGCGGCACGGCCGTGCGGTTGATCGCCGAGGGCCAGCAGATGCCGCCGGTCGTGCTGCAGGGGCTGACCAGCCCGCTGATCGGCGGGGAGACCATCCGGCTGACGTTGCGCTTTGAGCAGGCCGGCTCGATCACGGTGCCGGTGCCGGTGGTGCCCTGGCAGCAGGAGTTCGCCACCTACTCCCCCGTGCCGACCGCGCCCGCTCCCTCCCCCACCGGGGCCGAGACCGCCACCGCGTCGCCGACGGCGGACACCGAGACTCCGGAGGCGACCCCGACCGTGCCGAGCGCCTCGCCGAGCTGACGGGCGAGCGCACGCCGCAAGCCTCGAAAAAGGCCGGTCACCTCGCCGGTGACCGGCCTTTTCGGTGAGCTGAGGCTTTTTCAGGGCTCGAACTTGTAGCCCAGGCCGCGCACGGTGACGATGTAGCGCGGCGAGGACGGAACCGGCTCGATCTTGGCGCGCAGGCGCTTGATGTGGACGTCCAGCGTCTTGGTGTCGCCCACGTAGTCGGCGCCCCACACCCGGTCGATCAGCTGCATCCGGGTCAGCACCCGCCCGGCGTTGCGCAGCAGGACCTCCAGCAGCTCGAACTCCTTCAACGGCAGCTGGACGGCCTCGCCGTCGACGGTGACCACGTGCCGCTCGACGTCCATGCGGACGGGGCCGGCCTCCAGGACGGACGGCGGGGGCTCTTCGGCGTCGCCGCGGCGGCGCAGCACGGCGCGCATGCGGGCGATCAGCTCGCGGGTGGAAAAGGGCTTGGTGACATAGTCGTCGGCGCCCAGCTCCAGGCCGACCACCTTGTCCACCTCGCTGTCCTTGGCGGTCAGCATGATCACCGGCACGTTGGAGCGGGCGCGCAGCTCCCGGCACACCTCGGTGCCCGGCAGGCCCGGCAGCATCAGGTCCAGCAGCACCAGGTCGGCGCCGTTGCGGTCGAAGATCTCCAGCGCGTCCGGGCCGGTGGAGGCGACCGCCACCTCAAAGCCCTCCTTGCGGAGGTTGTAGGACAGCGCGTCGCTGAACGACTCTTCGTCTTCCACGACGAGCACACGAGTCACGGTGCGGCCTCCCGGGCGTTGCTTCGCTGTGAATCGGCTGCGGGCTCCGCGGTATCGCGCGGGGCGATCGAGGACTGGTCGGGACGGCTGTCGCCGCGCAGCAGCGGCAGCCGCAGTGTGAAGGTCGATCCGGACCCCTCCTTGCTCCATACGGTGATCTCGCCGCCGTGCTTGGTGGTCACATGCTTGACGATGGCCAGCCCCAGTCCGGTTCCCCCGGTCTGCCGGGAGCGGGCCGGATCGACCCGGTAGAAGCGTTCGAAGATCCGCTCGATCTCGGCCTGCGGGATGCCGATGCCCTGGTCGGTCACGCTGATCTCGACATGGTCGGGGTCGGCCTGGCGGGTGGCGATCACCACCCGGGTGCGCTCGGGGCTGTAGGCCACCGCGTTGTCGATGAGGTTGCGCAGCGCGGTGATCAGCAGTTCCTCGTCGCCGCGGACCTTGAGCCCGCTGGGGCCGGCCACGGTCAGCTCGATGCCCTTGGCCTCGGCCTTGATCTGGCAGCGGTCCACGGCCTCGGCGACCACGTCGTCCACCGCCACCCGGTGCAGCTCGCTCAGCGGCTCATCGCCCTGCACCCGCGACAGCGTCATCAGGTCCTGCACCAGGTTGCTCAGCCGCATCGACTCGTGCTGCATGCGGATCGAGAAGCGGCGCACCGCCTCCGGGTCGTCGGCGGCGCTCTCCACGGTCTCGGCCAGCAGCGACAGCGCGCCGACGGGGGTCTTCAGCTCGTGGCTGACGTTGGCGACGAAGTCGCGGCGGATGGCCTCCACCCGGCGCACCTCGGTGAGGTCCTCGGCCAGCACCAGCACCAGCCCGTGGGTGCCCAGCGGGGCGACCCGGACGGCGAACCAGCGTCCCTCGGCGCGGGCCCGGCCGCGTGAGGGACGCACCTGGATCTCGGTCTCGCGGATCTCCCCGTCCCGGCGCACCAGGCGGGCCATCGTCAGCAGCTCCTCCACCTCCAGGCGGTCGCCGCTGACCAGGCCGAAGGCGCGGGCCGCGGAGCTGGCGCGCAGCACCCGGTCCTCGGCGTCGAGCACCACCGCCGACGAGCGCAGCACGCTGAGCACCGAGGCCACGCCCGCCGGCAGCGTCCGGCCCGGTGTGGCGGCCGGCGGCGCGGCCTGCCGGGCGCGTTCGCTCGCCCGCACGGCCAGCCCGGCGGCCAGGCCGACCGCAAGGCCGGCCAGGGCGGCCAGCGCCGCGGCGACGAATTCCAGCTCCACATTTGGGATCGTAGGTCCCGATCGGGGCGTTCTTGCACCAGGTGCCCGTCATGGGAGGGCACGTTCGCCCAAAGTTCACCTCTTCATCCGGGACCGTTCACCGCCGCCGCCCATCCTGTGCGCTGGACCTTTCCGCCTCTTGACAGCAAGCGGGGACCTTACTCAATTGCGCGATGTCTACCACGAAGAACTCGACGGCATCTCCGACAAGCTGGTGGAGATGACCCGGCTGGTCCGCTCGGCCATGACCCGGGCGACCACGGCGCTGCTGGACGCCGATCTGCCCCTGGCGGAACAGGTGATCAGCGGGGACGAGCAGATCAACCAGCTCGACGCCGAGATCGAGGAGACCGTCTTCGATCTGATGGCCCGCCAGCAGCCGGTGGCGGGCGATCTGCGGACGTTGATCACCTCGCTGCGGATGAGCGGCGACCTGGAGCGGATGGGCGATCTGGCGGTGCACCTCGCCAAGACCGCCCGCCGAAGGCACCCCGACCCGGCGGTGCCGCCGCAGGTGTCGGTGATCGTGCTGGAGATGGGGCATGTCGCCGAGCGCATGGCCGCCAAGGCCGGCAGCGTGATCGCCTCCCGGGACGTGGCGATGGCCCTGGAGCTGGACGGCGACGACGACGCCATGGACCGGCTGCACCGCAAGCTGTTCGACGTCCTGCTGTCGCCCAAGTGGCGGCACGGGGTCGAGCCGGCGGTGGACATCACGCTGGCGGGGCGTTACTTCGAGCGCTTCGCCGACCATGCGGTGCACGTCGCCGAGAACATGGTCTACCTGGTCACCGGGCAGCGCCCAGAAGAGATCGCCTAGGCGTGCGATGCAGCGCGAACGCCCGGCGGCCCTCCGGTGAAGGGCCGCCGGGCGTTCGATCGTCTCATGCCCGCCTGCGGGCGCCGTTACTTCTTGCCGCTGCGGCCGGCCTTCTTGTCGTCCTTCTTATCGGCCTTCTTGTCGTTCTTCTTGTCGGCCTTGGCGCCGTCGCCGGCGGGGGCGGCGCCCTGGTTCTTGACGGCCTCGATGGCGGCCTTGGCGGCGGCCGGGTCCAGGTACTCGCCGCCGCGCTTGAGCGGGGCGAAGTCGTCGTCGAGCTCGTAGACCAGCGGGATGCCGGTGGGGATGTTCAGCTCGGCGATGTCGGTGTCGGAGATGTCGTCCAGGTGCTTGACCAGGGCGCGCAGCGAGTTGCCGTGCGCGACGACCAGCACGGTCTTGCCGGCGGCCAGGTCCGGCACGATCGCGTCGTACCAGTAGGGCAGCAGCCGGTCCACCACGTCGGCCAGGCACTCGGTGCGCGGGATCAGCTCCGAGGGCAGGTGGGCGTACTTGAGGTCGTTGACCTGCGAGAGCGGGTCGTCGTCGGGGATCGGCGGGGGCGGGGTGTCATAGGAGCGCCGCCAGATCTTGAACTGCTCCTCGCCGTACTTCTCGCGGGTCTGGGCCTTGTTCTTGCCCTGCAGGGCGCCGTAGTGCCGCTCGTTGAGCCGCCAGGACCGGCGCACCGGGATCCACAGCAGGTCGGCGACGTCCAGGGCGATGTTGGCGGTGCGGATCGCCCGCTTGAGCACCGAGGTGTGCACCACGTCGGGGGTGATGTCGGCGTCCAGCAGCAGGTCGCCGCCGTTGGTCGCCTCGCTTTCGCCCTTGGCGGACAGGTCCACGTCCACCCACCCGGTGAACAGGCCCTCCGCGTTCCACACGCTTTCGCCATGCCGCAGCAAAACCAGCGTCGCCATGGGGGCCAGCCTACCGGGAGGGGTCTGCGAACTTCGCAAAGGCCCGCAGGTTGGCAAGGCTCTCGCCGCGCTTGACCCGCCAGGCCCATTCCCGCTGGATGGAGGTCTTGAATCCCAGTTCCAGGGCCTTGTTGAAATTCTCGTCCGAATAACTGAGCACGCAGCCCAGCAGCCGGTCGATCTCCTCGGCCGACACCGACGCCAGCGGCAGCCGGCCGACCAGGTAGACGTCGCCGATGGAGTCCAGGGCGAAGGAGACCCCGTACATGCGGCCGTTCTTCTCCAGCAGCCACCGGTAGAACTCGGCGTGGTTCTCATCGGGGCGGCGGCAGAAGAACGCCTCGACGTGCAGGCTGTGGTCGCCGACGATCAGCCAGGTCATGGTGGCGAGCTTGCGTTCGCCGGGCAGCTTGACGAAGAAGGCGTTCTGGCTGGGCCGCTCGTACTCCAGTTCGGCGTCCTTGAGGGCCTGTTCGATGATCTCGACAGGGGTCATCGGGGCAGCACTCCCGCAGCGGTGGCGTTCACGGTGTCCTTCGCCCCGGTATACACCTCCAGCAGCCGGTCCACGGTGGCGTCCCAGCCGAGTGTGCGGGCGTGTCGGACGGCGCCGGCGGCCAGGCGCTCGCGCCGGCGCGGCTCGTCCCTCAGCCGGGTCAGCACCGCGGCGTAGTCGGCCGGGTCGTGGCCGTCGATCAGCACGCCGGATTCGCCGTCGCGGACGGCGGTGCGCAGCCCGCCCACCGCGGCGGCCACCACCGGGGTGCCGCAGGCCTGGGACTCGGCGGCCACCAGGCCGAAGGACTCGTTGTGGGAGGGGACGACGGTGACGTCGGCGGCCCGGTACCACTCGGCCAGCAGCGGCTGGGGGCAGGGCGGCTCGAAGCGGACCAGGTCGGCGATGCCCAGTTCGGTGGCGAGTTTCTGCAGCCCTTCGGGGCGGGCCCGGCCGCTGCCGCTGGGGCCGCCCACCACGGCCACCACCAGGTGCTCGCGCAGCGCCGGGTCGGCCTCGACCATCAGCGCGGCGGCGCGCAGCAGCACGTCGGGGGCCTTCAGCGGCTGGATGCGCCCGACGAACAGCAGCAGGTAGGCGTCGCGGGGCAGGCCGAGGCGGCGGCGGGCCTGGTCGGCGCCGCCGCGCAGCAGCCCGTTGCGCGGCCGGAACAGCGACAGGTCCACCCCGGGAGTGACGACGCCGACCCGGTCCGGATCGGCGCCGTACAGCTCGACGAGCTGGCGGGCCTCTTCGGCGGTGTTGGCCACCAGCCGGTCGGCGCCCGCGGTGACCTGTTCCTCTCCCAGCACCCGGATGGCGGGTTCGGGGGTGTCGCCCTCGGCGAGCGCGGCGTTCTTGACCTTGGCCATGGTGTGCATGGAGTGCACCAGCGGGACGCCCCAGCGCTGCTTGGCGACCCAGCCGACCTGGCCGGACAGCCAGTAGTGGGTGTGCAGCAGGTCATAGTGGCCGGGGTCGTGGGCGGCCTCGGCGCGCAGCACCCCGGAGGTGAAGGCGCACAGCTCGCCGGCCAGCTCGGTCTTGTCCAGCTCCTCGAAGGGACCGGAGACCACGTGCCGCACCTGCACGCCCGAAACCAGCTCGGCCACCGGCGGCAGTTCCCGCGAGGTCGCCCGGGTGAAGATGTCGACCTCCACGCCCCGGGCGGCCAGCCGCTTGGCGATCTCGACGATGTAGACGTTCATGCCACCTGCGTCGCCCGTCCCCGGCTGGTCGAGCGGCGAGGTGTGCACACTGATCGTCGCAATCCGGGCTATTGGGAGCGACACGGGCACCACCTCCGTTAGCAGAACCTATCGACCGTCCGGTCTGTTCCCGCTTGTACCTCCCGTGAAGATCGGCGGGCCCGCCGAGGGGGCGCGACGGGCTCGGGGACAATGGGCGGCGTGCGTAAGACGGCGGTAGTGACCGGAGCGAGCAGCGGGATCGGCGCGGCCACGGCCCGCCGCCTGGCGGCCGAGGGTTTCAACGTGGTGCTGGCGGCGCGGCGGCGGGAGCGGCTGGATGCGCTGGTCGAGCAGATCGGCAAGGAGGTTCCCGGGGCCGGGCGGCTGGCCGCGGTGACGCTGGATGTGACCTCCCAGGATTCGGTGGACGCGCTGGCGGCGGGGCTGCCGGCCTGCCATGTGCTGGTCAACAACGCCGGCGGGGCGATCGGGATGGAGCCGGTCGCCGAGGCCGACCCCGAGGACTGGCGGGTGATGTACGACACCAACGTGCTGGGGCTGCTGCGGGTCACCAAGGCGTTGCTGCCGAAGCTGATCGACAGCGGGGACGGGCATGTGGTCAACATCACCTCGCTGGCCGGGCACGTGCCCTATGAGGGGGGCGCCGGCTACAACGCGGCCAAGCACGCGGCGGTGGCGGTCAACGAGGTGATGCGGCTGGAGCTGGTGGACAAGCCGGTGCGGGTCACCGAGATCGCCCCCGGCATGGTGCACACCGAGGAGTTCAGCCTGGTGCGCTTCCGGGGGGACGCCGAGCGGGCGGCCAAGGTCTACGAGGGGGTGCCCGAGCCGCTGGTGGCCGAGGACGTGGCCGACTGCGTGGCCTGGGCGGTGACCCGTCCCTCGCACGTCAACATCGACCGCATCGACGTCCAGCCCAGGGTGCAGGCCACCCCCTACAAGATCCACCGGGTGTGACCGGCCGTCCCGGGAAGGGGCGGAAAAAGGCCGATTTCAGCGATCCGGGTTCCGCGTTGGACACAGGATCCAATACGGTGGGGCCGGTCCGGGCCTGACCCGCCGTTCGGGCGCGTGCGTTTGGTGAGTCCTCCTTCGGCCCCGACGGCGGGCGGGCGCTCCGCACTGTGCCGGTGCCCGGTGGCGGGCACCTGCCATGGCAGACGGGAAGTGCGATGGTGAACCGGCGAACCGTGACCGCACTGCTCGCAGTGACCGCGTGCGGCGCCGCCTTGACCGGGGCGGTCGTGGTGACTCAGGACAGGCCCGTCTCGGCGGAGCGGACGTCCGCCGAGACCGCCGCCGCGGCGCGCTGGCGCAAGCTGGCCCCGCCCACGCCGACGGCCCCGGGCGCGCTGAGCCAGGTGGACGCGGCCAGTGCGAAGGCGGCCTGGGCGGTGGGCGCAGAGCGCAGGAACGGCAAGCAGGTTCCCGCGCTCTACCGGTGGAACGGCAGCCGCTGGCTGCGGCACCGCTCGCCGGTGGTCTTCGCGCCCACCGACGTGGCCGTCGCCGGGCCGAAGGCCGCCTGGACGGCGGGCGTGGCCAAGTCCGGCCCGGTGGCGCTGCACTGGAACGGCCGTGCCTGGCGCAAGGTGCCGATCCCCGCCGGGGCGGGGGCGATCAACGCGCTGGCCGCCGGCTCCGACGGCTCGGCCTGGGCGGTGGCCGCCGGCGGGTCCGCCACGGGCTCCACCGTGCTGCGCTGGCGGTCGGGGCGGTGGCGGAAGGTGAAGGTCCCGCTGCCGGCGGGCGCCGCGCTGGCGGCCGTCGGCGCCCGCACCAAGAAGGACGTGTGGGTGGCGGGCGCGGTCGGCGGCCGGTCGCTGGTCATGCGCTGGAACGGCAAGACCTGGAAGCAGATCGCGCTGCCGCCGGCCATCGGCGGCCCCGGGCGGGACTCCTCGGGCGTGGTGCGCATCCACCCGGTGTCGGCCACCAACGTGCTGGCGCTGCGCGGCCCGACGGCGCCGGCCCTGCTGCGCTGGAACGGCAAGCGCTGGATCCAGAAGGCGCTGCCGTCCGGGCACATCGCGCTGTCGCTGTCGGACGACGGCAAGGGCGGCGCGTGGGTGATCCCCTACAACAACGCCAGCCGGCGCATCCGCAAGTCCTACTACCTGCACTGGAACGGCCGCGCCTGGCGCAAGGTGTACGGCCCGGCCCGGTCCGGCAACGTCCAGCTCGGTGACCTGGACCGGCTGCCCAAGACCACCTCGCTGCTGAGCGTGGGCGCGCTGCAGGGCAAGAGCCGCAAGACCCCGCTCATCGAGCGCTACCGCTGACGGCCGACCAGTCCAAGGTGACCTCGCCCAGCCGCCAGCGGCCCCGTCCGCCCAGCGGCGGGCGGGTCACCACCGGGTGGTCGCGGGCCAGCAGCCGCACCGCCTCGATCCAGCGGGCGCGGGGCCCGAACACCGACTGCGGGGCGGCCACCGCCCAGCAGCGGTCGAAGTCGGCCAGCAGCCGGTGCACCGGTTCGCCGGGGACGTTGCGGTGGATGAGCGTCTTGGGCAGCCGCTCGGCCAGCTGTGAGGGGCGCGGCAGGGACGGCAGGTGCGCGGCGAAGGTGATGGTGCGGGGTCCTTCGGGACCCAGCGTCACCCATACCGCGCGCCGCCCGGTCTCGCTGCAGGTCCCCTCGACCAGGACGCCGTGGGGGTCCAGCCGGGGGCACAGGTCCTCCCAGGCCCGCCAGGCCGCCGCCTCGTCGTATTGGCGCAGCACGTTGAAGGCCCGCACCAGCACCGGCGGCCGGTCCACCGGAAGCTCGAATCCGCCGTGCCGGAACGACAGGTCCGCATAGTCGCCGGCGGGGCGCACCGCCTCCAGGAAGGCCTGTCCGGCCCGCACCCGTTCCGGGTCGATCTCGATGCCGACGACCTGGAGCCGGGGGGAGACCACGCGCAGCCGGTTGTACATCTCGACGGTGGTGACGGGTGAGGCGCCGTACCCCAGGTCCACGGCCAGCGGCCGGTCGGTGGCGCGCAGCGCCCGAGTCTGGGTGACGGCGATCCACAGGTCCACCCGGCGCAGCCGATTGGGGGCGGTGGTGCCCCGGGTCACCTCTCCCACCGGTTTGCCCGGCGCCTTGCGCACGGCCATGCCGTCGATTGTCCCGGTTTTCCGAGGGGGCCGGTGAAGCGGGTGAGCTGTGGTGACGATACTTGTCCAACTGATACCGAATGTGATTCGGTACAACTGGTCACGCGATCACCGCTTCCCGCATCCTCGAGGAGAGCCGATGAGCCCGCTCGACCTTGCGTCCCTGCACGAGGCCATCGCGGCGGCCATGCCCGACCGGGAGTGCCTGGTCTGGCGGGACCGCAGGTACACCTGGCAGCAGGTCACCGACCGCACCCGGCGCCTGGCCCGGGTGCTGCACGACCACGGGCTGGGACGCCGTGACGTGGCCACCGAGCCGTGGGAGTCCCCGCACGACCACCTGGCGCTGTACCTGTACAACGGCCCGGAGTACCTGGAGGGGCTGCTGGCGGCCCACAAGGCCCGCGTCGCGCCGTTCAACGTCAACTACCGCTACGTCGGCGACGAGCTGGCCTACCTGTTCGGCGACGCCAAGCCGGCCGCGATCATCTACCACGCCCGGTTCGCCGAAACGCTGGGACCGGTGGTCGAGCGCATGGGCCGCACCCCCCTGCTGCTGCAGGTGGACGACGGGTCCGGGGCCGAGCTGCTGCCGGGTGCGCTGGATTATGAGGCCGCGCTGGCCGCCGCCTCCCCCGACCCGCTGCCGGTGCAACCGGACCCGAGCGACCTGCACATCCTCTACACCGGCGGGACGACCGGCATGCCCAAGGGCGTGCTGTGGCGCATCGGCGACCTGATGACCGGCCCGCTGGGCGTGCTGCGCCGCGACGGCAGGCCCTTTGCGAGCATCGAGGAGGCCGTGGAGTCCGCCCGCACCCGGCCCCCGGTGCGGGCGCTGGTGGCGCCGCCGCTGATGCACGGCGGCGGCACCTGGACGTCGCTGAGCACCTGGTGCGGCGGCGGCGTGGTGGTCATCCCCGACCGGGTGGACCGGCTGGACCCGCCCAGCCTGCTGGCCTGCGCCGCCCGCGAGCGCGTCACCCGGATGCCGCTGGTCGGCGACGCCTTCGCCCGCCCCCTGGTGGAGGAGCTGGAGCGGGCCGAGCCGGGGACCTACGACCTGTCGGCGCTGCGCACCATCATCAACTCCGCCGCCGCGATCAGCCCCGGGGTGCGGGAGCGGATGCTCCGGCAGCTGCCGCACACCCGGATCGTGGACCTGCTGGGCTCTTCGGAGTCCGGTTTCCAGGTCGCCCGGCAGGCCGCCGGCAGCGAGCCGTTCCTGCCCTCCCCGGGCACCGCCGTGGTCAGCGACGACCGCACCCGGATCCTGACGCCCGGCGAGGACGAGGTCGGCTGGCTGGCCAAGGGCGGCGCCATCCCGCTGGCCTACCTGGGCGACCCCGACAAGACCGCGCAGACCTTCGTGACCATCGACGGTCGCCGCCTGGTGGTGGCCGGGGACCGGGCCCGGCTGCTGGCCGACGGCCGCATCGAGGTCTACGGGCGGGAGGCCACCACCATCAACTCCGGCGGGGAGAAGGTCTACGCCGAGGAGGTGGAGGTGGTGCTGCGCGGCCTGCCCGGGGTGGCCGAGGCGCTGGTGCTGGGCCGGCCCAGCGAGCGCTGGGGCCAGGAGGTGGTCGCGGTCATCCGGATGGACCCGGCGGTCACCCCCGAGCCCACCGACGCCGAGCTGCGCGCCGGCTGCGCCGCCCACCTGGCCGGCTACAAGATCCCCAAGGCGTTCCTGCGCACCACCGAGAGCCTGCGCCTGCCCAACGGCAAGGCCGACTACGCCACCGCCCGCGCCATCGTGGCCGCCTCCGCGGGGCGGCCGGTCGCGGCCGAGCGCTGACGGTCCCCATCGTCGAGCAGGCGACCGCGGTCTCCTCGGGGCGGACGAGCCTCGCTTCGCGCGGGTCGTCCGCCCCGCTCAACGCCCCCGAGGCCGAGGGCGCCCCGCTCCGGTTTTCGGCGTCCGGGACCGCACAAAAAGGCGTACGAAAACCGAACGGCGAAAATTATTTTTTCGGGAGCATTCCGAACACCGGGCGGCATCACCGCAAAACGCGCCCAAAGGAGGACGCCCATGCCGGACCTGCACAGCCTGATCGCCGACCTCCAGGCCGAGGGGGCGGTGCTGGACGCCCTGGTGGCCCGGCTCGACCCGCCCGCCTGGGCGGCCCCGACGCCCGCCGAGGGGTGGACCATCGCCCACCAGATCTCCCACCTGGCCTGGACCGACCGGCAGGCGCTGCTGGCCGTCACCGACCCCGCCGCCTTCGTCGCGGCCCGCGAGGAGATGTCGCCGGACGCGGTGGACGCGGGCGCGGCCGAGGGAGCCGGCGAGGACCCCGCCGCGCTGCTGGAACGCTGGCGGACGGGCCGGCGCCGCCTGGCCGAGGCGCTGTCGGGCGTGCCCGCCGGGACGAAGATCCCCTGGTTCGGCCCGCCGATGGGCGCCGCGTCCATGGCCACCGCCCGGCTGATGGAGACCTGGGCGCACGGGCTGGACGTGGCCGACGCCCTCGGGGTGCCCGTCGAGCCCACCGCCAGGTTGCGGCATGTGGCGCACCTGGGCGTCCGGACCCGCGACTACGCCTTCAAGGTCAACGGGCTCGTCCCGCCCGCCGAGGAGTTCCGCGTCGAGCTGACCGGGCCGGACGGGCGGGAGTGGAGCTGGGGCCCGCCCGAGGCGCGGCAGTCGGTGTCCGGCCCGGCCCTGGACTTCTGCCTGCTGGCGGTGCGGCGACGGCACCGCGCGGACCTGGCGCTGGTCGCCGAGGGCCCCGACGCCGACCGCTGGCTGGACATCATGCAGGCGTTCGCGGGGCCGCCCGGCCCGGGCCGTCCGCCCGCGGCGAAGCGGGCGTGAGCCCGCCGCGGATCGCTCAGACCGCGGCCAGCGCCTGTTCGAAGGCCGCGTAGACCTCCTTGGTGAACAGCACGAACCGGGCCTCGGCCACCTGGGTGGGGGTGGACAGCACCGTGCCGATGGCGATCCGCGCCGCATCGTGCGCCGGCCAGCCGTAGATGCCGGCCGACACCGCCGGGAACGCCACCGTCTGCGCACCCAGCTCGTCGGCCACCCGCAGCGACTCGCGGTAGCAGGAGGCCAGCAGGCCCGAGCGCTCTTCGGTGGGGGAGTAGACCGGGCCCACGGTGTGGATCACCCAGCGGGCCGGCAGATTCCCGGCGGTGGTGGCGACCGCGTATCCTGTCGGGAGCCCGCCGCCGAAACGCGTGGCCCGCAGCTTGCGGCATTCGTCCAAAATGGCGGGGCCGCCGCGCCGGTGAATGGCGCCGTCCACACCCCCGCCGCCCATCAAAGAGGAGTTGGCCGCATTAACGATCGCGTCCACCTCTTGCTCGGTGATGTCACCGTGCACAAGTGTGATATCCATCACTTCAGCCTGCCTTTCCGCCTCCGCGGTCGGCAACCCGATGAGTACCCACATCGTGATAGGCGTTAAATCACCGCGCGTTGCACCAGCACACGGGGTGAACAGGCCCTAACGTGACAGAGGGATCCCCCGCTCTTCCTGGAGGTCCACTGTGAAGATCTTCGTCGCCGGAGCCGCCGGCGTCATCGGACGCCGCCTGGTCCCCCTGCTGGTGGCCGCCGGGCACGACGTCGCGGGCACCACCCGGCGCGCCGAACGAGCGCAGTTCCTGCGGGAGGCGGGGGCACGGCCGGTGCTGGTCGACGTCATGGACGCCGAGGCGCTGCACCGGGCGCTGGAGGCCGAGCGTCCCGACGTGGTCATCCACCAGCTCACCGACCTGGCCGAGGAGAACTTCGCCGCCAACAACCGGCTGCGCATCGAGGGCACCCGCAACCTGGTGGAGGCCGCCAAGGCCGCCGGGGTGGAGAAGATGATCGCCCAGAGCATCGCCTGGGTGTACGTGGCCGGCCAGACTCCCGCCGTGGAGAGCGACCCGCTCGACCCGAAGGCCCCGCCGTACCCGGGGGTGGCGGCGCTGGAGGAGGCCGTGGGCGGCATGCCGCACGGGGTGGTGCTGCGCTATGGCGCGTTCTACGGCCCGGGCACCTGGTACGCCCCCGACGGCGCCATCGCCATGCGGGTGCGCTCGGGCGACCTGAAGCCGACCCCGGCCTGGACGTCGTTCGTCCACATCGACGACGCGGCGGCGGCCGCGGTGGACGCCCTGGAGTGGGAGGCCGGGGCGGTCAACATCGTCGACGACGAGCCGGCCCAGGCCACCGAGTGGATGCCGGTGTACTGCGAGGCCATCGGCGTGCCGGTGCCGTCACTGCCCCGGCATGCCGCCGCCACGGGGCGTCCCATCTCCAACGCCAAGGCCCGGGCGCTGGGCTGGAAGCCCAAGTTCGCCAGCTGGCGCACCGGTTTTTCCCACCTGTAGGGCCGGTCAGCCGAACTGGAAGGAGCGCTTGGCCAGGCCGTACCAGTAGCCGTCGATCACAGCCTGGGTCTCCCCCGGCCGGTCCACGTCCGTGCCCAGCGCCACGAACAGCGGCGCGAAGTGCTCGGTGCGCGGGTGGGCGATCAGGGCGGCCGGCGCCTTGCGGCGGAAGTCCAGCAGGGCGTCGATGTCGCGGGCGGCCACCGTCTGGTCGGCCCACTGGTCGAACTCCGCCGACCAGCTCGGCGGCGGGCCGTCGGGGCCCCGGCTGGGGTCGAACGCGCTCAGGTTGTGCGTGGTGAAGCCGCTGCCGACGATGAGCACCCCCTGGTCGCGCAGCGGTGCCAGCCGCCGGCCGATCTCCAGCAGCTCCGCCGGGTCCAGCGTGGGCAGGGAGATCTGCAGCACCGGGACGTCGGCCGCGGGGTACATCTCCGCCAGTGGCACGTACGCCCCGTGGTCCAGCCCCCGCGCCGGGTCGTGGCGGACGGGCCACTTGCCGCCGGCCAGCAGCGCGCGCACCTGCTCGGCGAGCCAGGGGGCCCCGGGCGCCTCGTAGGTGACCTGGTAGTAGCGCCGGGGAAACCCCCAGAAGTCGTACACCAGCGGCACCGTTTCGGTGGCCCCCACCGTCAGCGGGGCCTCCTCCCAGTGCGCAGAAATCATGAGGACCGCCCGTGGCCGGGGCAGCGCCGCCGCCCAGTCCGCCAGCTGGCGGCTCCACAGCGGGTCGTCGGCCAGCGGCGGGGCGCCGTGACTGAGGTAAAGCGCAGGCATCCGGTTCATACCGGGCATTCTAGGCACGTATAGTTTAACTTTCAAGTATTGAACATTCAATGATGACTAGACTGCCGTCATGACGCGCTGGCTGGACGAGGAAGAACAGCAGACCTGGCGGGCCTTCCTGTGGACCTCCCGCTTGCTGAACGAGGCACTGGACCGTCAGCTCCAGCGTGACTCGGGGATGCCGCACACCTACTACGTCATCTTGGCCATGCTCTCTGAGACCCCCGAGCGCCGCCTGACCATGAGCGAGCTGGCCCGCATCGTCCGCTCCTCCCCCAGCCGGCTCTCCCACGCCGTCACCAAGCTGGAGCGGCTCGGCCACGTCCGCCGCGTCCCGCACCCCACCGACCGCCGCACCACGCTGGCCGTGCTGACCGACAAGGGCTTCACCGTGCTGCGGGAGGCCGCCCCCGGCCACGTCGCGGCCGTGCGGCGTCACCTGTTCGACCGGCTCACCCGGGAACAGGTGCTGCAGCTGCGGGAGATCCTGCGCGCCGTGCTGCCCGCCCTCGACACCGCGGGCGAGGCCGCCGACATCTTCGGCCCGTCCTGAAAGTCCTGAAAAACGCCCGGCGGGCCGGCCCCGGAGCAGGAAGCGAGGGGCGTGCCTTTGCGCCCTCGCGCGTCCCGGACGGGCCCGGCCCGAAGGGAAAGCGCAGCAGAAGGTCAGACGGGCAGGTGGTAGAGCAGGAACGGGACCACCGCCAGCAGCGGGATGGCGATCAGGGTGGCGGCGCGGATGCCGCGGTGCGGCGGGGTGGGGCGCAGCAGGCGGTCCACCCGGGCCAGCACGGCGGGCTGGTCGCCGGCGACCGACAGGGCGCCGGAGGGGGCGGCCACCGGGCGGGCGGCGGCGAACCGCAGCAGGGCGGTGGCCAGCTCGCGGGGCGAGCGGTGGCGGCGGGCGCGGTCGTCGGCGGCCATCTCGATCAGCAGCTCCACCGCGTCCAGGCAGCGGTCCACCAGCCGGATCTGCGGGAACGCATGGCGCAGCGAGGCGAACGGCAGCAGCACCAAATCGTGGCGCTCGCGGGCGTGGGCGCGCTCGTGGGCCAGCACCGCGGCCAGCTCATCGGCGTCCAGCAGCTCCAGCGTCCCGGCGCTGACCACCACCTTGGACGAGCGCACGCCCGGCACGCAGTAGGCGGCGGCCGCGGGGTGGTCCAGCACCAGGGTGCCGGGCACCGCCGCGTTCTGCCCGGCCACCAGTTCCAGCAGGGCGCGGTGCCGGCGGCGGGCACGTTCCATGCGCACCAGCGCGTACACCAGCACGGCCAGCAGCACCACGGTCAGCCCCACCCCGGACAGCAGCGCGGCCAGGTGGTGGACCTCCATGCGGGCGGCGCCGTCGGCGAGGGCCGCCGGGATCCCGCCGGTGATGCCCTGGCCGTAGGGGAGCAGGGCGTAGCCGAGCAGCGCCCCGATGGTCGCCACTCCCCAGGCCAGGCCGAGCGCCTGCCACAGCGCGATGCCCGCCCGCGGCATCGTCCAGGTCCAGCGTGCCTTGGAAAGCAGGTGCGCGCCGCCGACCGTGCCCAGGGCGATCAGTGCGAGCAGCGCGGTGCCGGTCATCCGCCCGGCTCCACTCTGGCGTGCGCCTCCTGCGCGGTCAGCTCCTCCAGCGCCTGGCGGAGCACGGCGATCTCGTCCTGGGACACCGAGCGCACGAAGTGGGTCAGCGCCGCGTCCCGGTCGCCGGTCTGGTTGAGCGCGCCCAGCATCAGCTCGGCGACGTAGCTTTCCCGGCTGGCGGCGGGCTGGTAGCGCCAGGCGCGGCCGTCGCGCTCGCGCACCAGGAAGCCCTTCTTGGTCAGCCGGTCCAGGACCGTCATCACGGTGGTGTGGGCCAGGTCCCGGTCACCGGCCAGGGCCCGGCTGACGTCGCGGGCGGTGGCCGCCCCGTCACCGGCTTCCTGACGGGCCCACAGAACCTCCATGACCGTGCGTTCAAGCTCTCCCAGACCTTTCACGCATCCAGGGTAACCGGGGGGCCGGCAGGTCACCACTGTGGGTAGTACTACGCAACCCAGTGCTGCGCACCGCGGCCGCGCCGGGTGCGCTAGGCCTCCTCTCCGCGGCGGAGCAG
The DNA here is from genome assembly GCF_001896795.1 of Thermomonospora sp. CIF 1. Lineage (NCBI taxonomy): Bacteria > Bacillati > Actinomycetota > Actinomycetes > Streptosporangiales > Thermomonosporaceae > Thermomonospora > Thermomonospora sp. CIF 1. Next base: position 150,192 of record NZ_MOYN02000007.1, on the reverse strand, counting down.
GACGAACATGCCCTGCTGGCGGAAGAACTCGCGGGTGCGGGGCGGGCTGAAGGTCCAGATCAGGCGCATCAACGGGGGTTCGCGGCGCAGCCGGCGGCGTTCCACCCACGAAGAGCGCACGTCACAAGGTTCCCAGCCCAGGGGACGGAAGAATTCCGCGCCCTCGGCGGGCACAAAGCGCAAGGTCGCATCGGCCCGCTCCATGCGGCGGCCGGCGATCTTCTTGGCGACCTGGACGAACAGCGGGCCGATCATGTCCAGCGCCCACCACCGCAGCTGCGGCCGTTCGGCCAGGTCGCGGGCCAGGCCGGTGACGTCCTCTTCGGTCAGGTAGGCGATCAGCCCTTCGCAGACCACCAGGGTGGGACGGTCCGGCTCGAGCTCATCCAGCAGCTTGCGGCGGGCGATGGGGTCGGACAGGTCCAGCCGGGTGCGCGTCAGCGCGCAGCGGGGCCGGGCGCCCGCCAGCACGCGCTCTTTGTGGTCCAGGATGCCGGGCAGGTCGGCCTCGACCCACCGCAGGTCGGGGGGCAGGTCCAGCCGGTAGGGGCGGGTGTCCAGGCCGGCGCCCAGGTTCAGCACGCAGCCGATCCCCTCGTCGCGGACCAGGCGGGTGATCAGCTCGTCGTAGACGGCGGTCCGGGCGATCACGCCGGAGGAGATGATCCGCAACTGCATCCCGGTGGCCAGGCGCTTGCCGCGTTCACCGGCCAGCGCCTCGGCGTACGGGTCGCGGAACAGCGGCCTGCGCCGCGCGGACTCACGGGCGCGCACCACCGCCGCCACCAGCGCGGTGTCCGAGACGTCCCGCAGCGACACCTCAGCGTCCATGCCTCCACCCTCCCCAAGGCTCCAGCGCCCGGACGAGAATCCGAATATCGTTCCAAAAATCTCCGGGCCGGGGCCTGTCGCAGGCTGACAAAGCCGGCCTGCAACTTTCTGCTGAATCTGACTTGACTCACCCGCCGATCAGGGACGCGACCGCCGGGCATCGCGGGGGGAAACACCGCTGCCGCCGTCCTCCCGGAGAGCGGCCGGACCTCCTCATCCCTTGCCGCCGGGGCGCTGCGGGACGCACCGGGAACAGATTGCCCGGAACTGACCAACTGCGTCACGAACTTTGAACGGCTCCGCCCGCCCGGAACGCCGATTTCGACTATTCTCGAACGAGATGTCCCGCACGTTTGCACTGTAGCGGCCGACAGGCGACATCACCCCGCGAACGTTCAACTTCATTCGCCGCCGGTCGTGCAAGCCGCGTAAAGCGCGCACTGTTCCCGATGCGCCGCGGCTTATGTAATCACGAGCGCTCCCCCACCCCGGAACAGGAGACTCTGATGAGGAAACGACTGTTCACGATCGGCGTCGCGTCCTTCGCCCTGACGGGCTCGCTGCTGGGGGCTCCGCCCGCCCTGGCGGAACCGGCCAGTCCCAGCACCGCCGTCTCGGTTATGGACGTCTCCGATCCTCCTCCTGGCAAGCACGGCAAGCACAAGAGGCACCACAAGAGGCACTACAAGGGCCACCACCACCGCAAGTACCACCACCGTAAGTACCATCACCGCAAGCACCACCAGAGGCACCACTACCGGCACTACTACAAGTGGCACAGGTGGTAGGGAGGCAGCCGCAAAAAGCGTGCGCAATGCGCTTTCAGCAACGTCCGTCGCGGAGAGTTTCCTGAATCCGGAAATTCTCGGCGTGCGAGACTGAGAGTCCGGCACGCTCAGGCCCGCACATCGGGCGGGCCGCTTCCGGCAAAGGGCCGTCCTGCGAGGGCGGTCCTTTGCCGTGGATCGCCGGGACGCTTTCAGTGCCGGGCAAGCCCTCTCCGTTCGCAGATTCTGTGAGAGCGCACTCTGCGGCCCGAACGGTTTTGTTGCCGCACTCAAAGTGTGCCGATTCCCAATCGGGACGCTCGATTCCCCATTGACAGGGCTCCTGAGATACCCACAACCTGTGGAGAACCCCGCTGCGAATCGCGTCTGCGTTGAAACGACCGCAGGCGCGGCGAACCCCGTCAACACCGGGTAGCAGGGCGGACCCTTCCCCGACGTCGGCGAACCTTCCCCGGCACGTTCCCCGGCACGCGGCCCCACGGCTTTGGGAGCGGACGGCCCCGGCCGTGACGGCCCCGCATGCGACCTGCGGAACCGGCGTGCCGGAGGAGGCTTGCGGCGCCGCCGGGCGACCGGGCATCCACGGCCTCCCTTCCCCCGCCAAAGGAGAAGCACGTGCTGCCACGCAACATCCTGCTCCTTGCCGCTTTCATCCTGCTCACGGCCGCCGCCGGCATCGTCGGCGCGTCCCACCTGGAAAGCGTCCGCTCCGGCCCGGCGGTGCCGCGCACGGCGACCGCGTTCGTCAAGACCGTCGCCGCGCGGTAGCAGCCGCCCGGTCTCCTGCTCCTCCGCGGACGGCCCAAGAGGGCGCGACCGGGCGTCACCCGGCCCCTTCCGGGTCCGGTCACGGCACCCCGCACAGCCGCAGCAGCGCCGTGGTCGCCGCGGCGGCGATGACCACCACCGGAAACGGGGCGCGGCGGAGCGCCAGGGCCGCGCCGGCCAGCACCCCGGCGGGCCTGGCCCAGCCCGCCCAGCCCGTTCCCTCGGTCAGTGCGGCGACGGCCGCCAAGGCGACCAGCAGCACGGTGGCCGCGGCGGTCAGTGATCGCTGCAGCCCGTCGGCGAGGCGCACGCGGTTCCCCAGCACCGGGCCGGTCACGCGGAAGAGATAGGTTCCGGCGGCCAGCGCCGCGACGGCGAGCCAGGGCATCAGCGCGCCTCCTCGGCCGGGCCGCCGCGCCCGGTCCCGGGCAGGAGGAGACCGGTCAACGCCAGCAGCACCGGCAGGCCGGGGGGCAGGAACGGGGTGGTCGCCACCGCCACGGCGGCGCCGGAGAGCGCGGCGCCGCGCAGGCGGCGGTCGGTGAGCGAGGGCAGCACCAGGGCCAGCAGCACGGCGGGGAAGGCGGCGTCCAGGCCGATGGCGCCGGTGTCGCCGACGATTCGCCCGGCCAGCGCGCCGACCGCGACCGCGACGTTCCAGCAGGTGAACAGGGCCAGGCCGCAGGTCCAGAACACGGCGCGCCGCAGCCGCGGGTCGCGGTGCCGCATCGTGAAGGCCACCGTCTCGTCGGTGATCAGGTGGGCGCCCGGCAGCCGCGTCCGCCACGAGCGCCCCGCCGCGTCCGCCACCGCGAATCCGAACGGCAGCAGGCGGGCGTTGAGCACCAGGCCGGCGGCCACCGCGGCGAGCGCGCCGCCGCCGGCGAGCACCACGCCGACCGCGGCGAACTGCGCGCCGCCGCCGAAGATCAGCACGGACATGGCGACCGGCAGCCAGGGATCCAGCCCGCCGGAGACCGCGAGCGCGCCGAAGGAGGCCCCGACGATCGCGTCGGCCAGGCAGACCAGGCCGATGGCGCGGAGGGTCCCCGGATCGATCGTTCGCCAAAACGAACACATGTCTGTCATAATGAACATGAGGCTTTCTGTTCGTCAAGGCGAACAATTCGACCGTTGGAGTGAACAGATGGCAGAGGGCCGTCCCACCGCACCCCTGCTGGCGCAGATCGCCGCGTCGATCCGCCGGGAACGCGAGCGCGCCGGCCTGTCACTGAGCGAACTGGCCAAACGGGCGGGCATCGCCAAGTCCACGCTGTCGCAGCTGGAGTCGGGCTCCGGCAACCCGAGCGTGGAGACGCTGTGGGCGCTGGCCGTCGCGCTGGGCGTCCCCTTCAGCCGGCTGGTGGACCCGCCGCGTCCCCGGGTGCGCGTCATCCGCGCCGGCGAAGGCCCGGCCGTGCACTCGGAGAAGGCCGGGTACATCGCCACGCTGCTGGCGTCCTGCCCGCCCGGCGCCCGGCGGGACATCTACCGCATCGAGGCCCGCCCCGGCGAGCCCCGCCTGTCGGACCCGCACGTGCCCGGCACCACCGAGCACCTGGTGCTCAGCACCGGCCGGGCCCTGGCCGGGCCCACCACAGAACCCGTGGAGCTGGCCCCGGGCGACTACATCGCCTACCCGGGCGACATCCCGCACATCTTCCAGGCCCTGGAGCCGGACACCACCGCGGTGATCGTCTCCGAGCACATCTAGCCTCCCGCCGGAGGCCGGGCGGGCGGGTTTCACTCCGGGCGCAAGTGAGCAGGTTGATCTGGTCGAGGGACCTTCCCGACCGAGGAGCACGAGCGCGCCGCCCGCAGCGCCCGCGGCGCCCTGACCTGCGGGGACGTTCATGCCGATTCAGCTTCGCCGTATCGTCGTCTTCGCCCGGGACAGACGCGAGTCGGCCCGCTTCATCGCCGACCTGTTCGAGTTGGACGAGCCGGAGCCCGCCGGGGTCTTCACCGCCGTGCACCTGGGCGAGGTCACGCTGCACTACGCCCAGCCGGGCGGCGACTTCCCCCGGCAGCGCTACACCTTCTTGGTCGGCGAGGACGACTTCGATGCGATCTTCGCCCGGATCCGCCGGCAGGGCCTGACCTACTGGGCCGACCCGTATCGCCGCCGCGCCGGGGAGCTGGACACCCAGGGCGGCGGGCGGGGCCTGTACCTGGACGACCCCGCCGGCCACAGCCTGCAGATCACCACCCGCCTGTGAGGCGGCACGCTCACCCCACTGGGGCGAGCGTGCGGGGCTCCTTCTCGGCCGGGGAGACCTCGCCGGACTCCGGGCCGTCCGCCGGCGGGGACGGCGGAGTGCGGCGGCCCTGGCCGGGAAACCACCAGTTGGCGTGGCCGAGCAGGCTCATCAGGGCGGGGACCAGGACCATGCGCACGATGGTGGCGTCCACGGCGACGGCCACCGCCAGGCCCAGCGCCATCATCTTGATGGTGGGGTCGGGCTGGGGCACGAAGCTCAGGAAGACGAAGATCATGATCAGCGCCGCCGAGGTGATCAGCCGGGCGGTGGCGCCGATGCCGATCACCACGCTCTCGTGCGGGTCGCCGCTGCGGTCGTACTCCTCCTTGATCCGCGACAGCAGGAAGACCTCATAGTCCATGGACAGCCCGAAGATCAGGGCGAACATGAACAGCGGGACGAAGGAGATGATCGGCACGGCCTGCTCCATGCCGAACAGCTTCACCCCCCAGCCCCACTGGAAGACCGCGGTGACCACGCCGTAGGAGGCGCCGATGGACAGCAGGTTCATCAGCGCGGCCTTGACCGGCACCACGATGGCGCGGAAGGCGATCACCAGCAGCAGCAGGGCGACGAGCACCACGGCGATCACCACGATCGGCATGCGCTCGCCCACCGTGTCGGCCAGATCGATGATCGCCGGGTTCTCCCCGCCCAGGTAGATCTGGGAGCCGGGGTGGGCGGCGGCCACCTGGGGGATCTCCTGGGCGCGCAGCCGGTGCACCAGGTCGGTGGTGGCCTCCACGTGCGGGGCGGTGGTGGGGATCACCGACACCACCGCGGTGTCGCCGGCCACGATCGGGTCGGCCACGTGCGCCACGCCGGGGACCTCGCCGACGACCCGCTTGATCTCCTGGCCCAGCAGCACGGCCTGCGGGTTGGGCTCCTTGCTCAGGTCGGGGGCGCCGCGCACCACCGGGGCGACGGCCTGCTCCCGCCGGGGCTCGGCGGTGGCCTGCGGCGGGGCCTGCGGGACGGTCAGCCCGGTCAGCCCGGCCGGGCCGTCCACTTCGGGGGCCTGGTCACCGGTCCGGGAGTTCGCGTCGGCCTCCTCGCCGGAAGAACGGGCGGGCGCCTTGGCGACGATCACCCACGGGCTGTAGTGGCCCTCGCCGAACTCGCGGGCCACCACGTCGTAGGCCTGCCGGGAGGACATCGAGGAGGCGGCGGTGCTGTCGGCCATCACGCCGAACTTCAAATCCAGCGTGGGCACCGAGCACACCAGCAGCACCAGGGTGGCGATGATCGCATACGGCCAGGCGTGCCGGTCCACGTGCCGTCCCCACCGCATCCAGCGGTCGCTGGCCTTGTCGGGGCGGACCCGCGGCAGCCGGTAGCGGTCGATGCGGGGGCCGACCGCGCCGAGGACGGCCGGCAGCAGCGTCAGCGCCGCCACCACCATGACCATCACCGCCAGCGCCGAGGCGATGCCGATGCGGCCGACGAAGGCGATGCCCGACAAGAACAGCCCGCAGATGGCGAACACCACGGTGCCGCCGGCGAAGAGCACCGCGTGCCCGGAGTGGGCCATCGCCCGGCCCACCGCGGTCTCCACGTCGTCGCCTTGGGCGATCTGCTGCCGGTAGCGGGTGACGATGAACAGGGCGTAGTCGATTCCCGCTCCCAGCCCGAGCATGGCGGCGGCCATGGGCGCGGTGGGGTGGATCTCCAGGATCGAGGCCCCGTAGTGGATCAGGGAGTAGGAGACGGCCAGGGCGCACAGCGACACCACGATCGGTATGCAGGCGGCCAGGTAGGAGCCGAACGCCAGCAGCAGCACCAGCATGGCCATGACCAGCCCGACGGCCTCCTGGGGGCCGCCCTTGGGCTGGTTGAGCAGCATGGCGACGATGCCGCCGAACTTCACCTCCAGCCCGGCCATGCGGGCCGGTTCCACGGCGCGGTCGAGCTTGTCCAGGTCGGCGGTGCTGATGTCGCCCATCGTCCCCTTGAGGAAGACGCGCACGACCACGGCCCGGTCGTTCTTGAGCCCGCCCATGCCCTGGACGTAGGGGTTCTCGATGTAGCCGACCCGGTCCAGCTTGGCGATGTTGTCGATGGCCTCCCCGACCGCCAGGGACACCCGCCAGTCACCGGGGGAGGGCGCGCCGGGCTCCTGCCGCGCGGTGAACACCACCGTGGTGGCGGGCCCGGTCATGGCCGGGAAGTCCTCCCGCAGCAGGTCCAGGGCGCGCTGGGTCTCGGTGCCGGGCAGGCTGGACTGCTGGACGAACACCCCGCCCTGGGTGAGGCCCAGCACGCCGATGGCGAGGATCGCGACGATCCACACCTCGAAGACCGTCCGCCGGCGCCGCACGCACCAGCGCCCGAGCGCGTCCAGAAAAGCCGCCATGCCGGTCATGAAACATCGTGCGGGTGCAAAATTGCAACTAGTGCAAATTCGCAGTCATGTTAATCTCCGTGACATGCATCACGTCCAGTCCGCGGGACTGCGCGAACGCAAGAAACAGCGCACCCGGCAGGCGCTCGCCACCGCCGCCCTCCGGCTGTTCGCCGAACAGGGGTATGAGGAGACCACCATCGCCGACATCGCCGCCGCGGCCGAGGTGTCCCCCCGCACCTTCTTCGCCTACTTCCCCAGCAAGGAGGACGTGGTCTTCGCCGAGATCGACGACCGGCTGGCCGAGGTGCGCGAGCGGCTGGCCCGCCGCCCGCCCGGGGAGACCCCGCTGGAGACGATCCGCGACAGCGTGCTGAACGTGCTGGAGGCGCTGGTCACCGAGCACGGCGAGTACGGGGCGGTGCAGGTGCGGCTGGTGCTGGAGCGGCCCGCGCTGCAGGCCCGCGCCCTGCAGCGGCTGCACGAGGCGCAGCTGGAGGTGGCCGGCCGGCTGCGCGAGCTGTGCCCGGACATCGACGAGATCGACGCGATGGCCGTCTCCGGGCTGGCGATCGGCTGCATGCAGGCGGTGCTCACCCACTGCCGGCGGCACGGCATGGACCCCGGCACCACCCGCGCCGCCCTGGACCGCGCCCTGATGATCATGGAGCGCGGCCTGGGCTCCATTCCGGCCCTGCACAAGGCCGCCCCCTGAGCGCCCGGAACGGCCGGCGCTTTCCGCCGATCACCCGATCGGCGGTTTTCTGCGACATGACGCGATCGGGCGGACGTTCGCCGGCCCGTGGATAAAATGCCGACCTGTCGAGGATGATCCCTGCGGGCCCATCCCGAGGACACCGGAGGTCCGGTCGGATTGACGATCGGTCATCGAGTCCGAGTCGCCGGTACGCCCGCGGCGATGCGTGCTCATACTCGTCACCCCAAGGCCGGGTCACCGCCCGGCCCGATGACTCGCGGTCGACCTATGGAGGGCGTTCGGCGGTGCCCCGACTCGTCTGGTGTGCCCTCGTGGCGTTGCTCCTGTGCGGCTGCAGCACCTCGCAGGCGGCCGAGCCCGCCGGGGACCCGGCCTCCGCCGCGCCGCCCCGGCTGCACGTCCCGGTGGTGTTCATGCTGGGCGACAGCTACACCGCGGGGATCAAGAGCGTGCCGCCGGAGAAGACCTACGCGGCCGAGACCGCCCGCCGGCTGGGCTGGCAGGTGGTCATCGCCGGGTACGCCGGAACCGGCTTCATGGCCCGCGGCAAGATCGGCAAGAACTTCGCCGACCTGTACGACGCCCAGCTGGCCTGGCGGCCCGCCCCGGACATGATCGTGGTCTCCGGCGGGCACAACGACCGCCACCCCCCGGACCAGGTGGCGCTGGCGGCCAACCGGCTGCTCACCGAGATCACGGTGCGCTGGCCCAAGACCCACGTGGTGCTGGTGGGCCCGATGTGGGGCGGCGACCCCCCGCCGCGGGCGCTGCGGGTGCGCGACGCCCTGCGCACCACCGCGACGACGCTGAAGGTGCCGTTCATCGACCCGCTGGCCGAGCGCTGGATCACCGGGAACGTCCACAAGGGAACCGGCAACGCCAAGCGGTACATCCTGCCGGACGGCACGCACCCCACCGCGGCGGGCAACCGCTACATCGCCGACCGGCTCGTCACCGCCCTGCGCGCCCGCGGGCTGGACCACCCCATGCAGGGAGTGCCCGCCCGGCGGCCGACCCCGCAGCACGCCGAGGCCGGCGCGCCCGCCGGGCGGGACGATCCGAAACGGCCCTGATCACCAGGGGCCGTACGGCCCGCCGGAGGAGCCGCCGCGCTTGCCGCGGTAGGGCTGCACCGCCGGCCGCACGTCGGCCAGGTAGATCGCGGCGACCAGGAACGCGGCGATGGGCAGGATGGACAGCAGGTGCAGGAAGTTGACCGCACCGCCCAGTCCCACCACGTTGGCCACCACCAGGAGGATCACCCACAGGTTCTTGTTCTGCTTGTCGGCGGCGGCATAGGCGCCCGCCGGGGTCCGCAGCGCGTCGAACAGCGCCCACAGCTCGAACCCGAAGGCGACGATCGCCAGGAGCCAGAAGAAGTAGTTCAGTCCCTGCACCACCGCAGACCACCACTTTCGTTGAGCCGGTCGGCACCGTGCCCGACGCTCGAGAGGATCGTCCCCACCTTATTCAAGCCGCGGACCCCACGATAAAAGCGCGCAGGCCCGGCCGACGGTTCGGCCGGGCCTGCCGCTCGCGGTGCTGCGGAAGGCGCGGTCAGTCGCCCACCTTCTTGCTCGCCCCGCCGGTGGCGCGGGAGGCGGCGCGGGCGGTCTTCTTGGCCTCGGTCACGGTGGAGCGGGCGCGGCGCCGGGTGGTCTTGGCGGCGGCCTGCAGCTCCCGGGTGGAGTCCTGCTGCTCGATCCGGGCCACGACCTTCCTGCCCCGCTCGGCCAGCTCGTCGAGGACCTCGGCGGTGCGGCTGCTGAAGTGGGCCATGTACGCCCGTGCCGCCCCCGGCAGGTCCCTGACCTCGATCCGCTCCTGCAGCCGGGTGACGTTGCCGCGCACCTCCTCCTGCAGCCGCAGCACGTTCTCCCGGAAGTCCCCCTGCAGCTTGGTCAGGTTCTGGCGGACCTCCCCCTGGTAGCGGGTGACGTTCTCGCGGACCTCGTCCTGGTAGCGGGTCACGTTCTCGCGCAGCCGGCTGACCTGCTCGGGCACTTCGCGGAGCTTCTCCACGGCCAGGTCCCCGGCGCCGGCGACGGTGTAGAGGGCCTTGTTGTCCCGGAGATTGTCCCGGAGGTTGTCGCGGAGTCTGGCGGCGAGCGTCATGGCGTTTTCCTTCTTCCCTACGTCTCGTCCTGGTCGGCCTGTTTCGCCTGCTTCGTCTTCTTGGCGGCGCCCGAGGTCTTCGGGCGGGCACGGCCGCCCGCCGCCGTGGCGGCGGCCTCGTTCTCCCTGCGGAACGACTCGTAGATGTCCAGCAGGACCTGCTTTTGCCGTTCCGTCAGGTTGAGGTCGGCCCGGATGGCGGTCTGCACATCGGTGTCGGCCTCGCGGTCCTCGAGGATCCCCGCCTGCACGTACAGCGCCTCGGCGGAGATCCGCAGCCCCTTGGCGATCTGCTGGAGGATCTCCGCGCTCGGCTTGCGCAACCCGCGCTCGATCTGGCTGAGGTACGGGTTGGAGATGCCCGACACATCGGCCAGCTGCCGCAGCGAGATCTTCGCCCGCTGCCGCTGCTCCCGGATGTACTCGCCGATCGAGCCGACCTTCGAACCTGCCATACCCTCAGGGTGCGCCAGGGTGCTTGCAATTGCAAGCACTATTGCTAGCACTTGACCGTGACTTCGGACACACCGCGCACCCGCTGCACGCCCATGGCGAAAAAGCGCGTTCTCCCTGGTAGAAGGGGGTTTTGAACTCCCGGCGCGCGGGCTTTGACCCCCGGTTTCAATCCACGTCGGCAGAGGGGACGGTCCAGGTGTTGCAAGCACTCACCGAACCGCCGCGGTAGCCCTTGACGACCCAGCCGGCGTAGTTGCGGCCGGAGCCGTGGTCGCGCTGGCCGTCGCTTTGCCGGTCGTCGCCGCGTCCCCGCACATCGGCGATCATGGCCGCGTACTGGGCCCTCGTCATGGGCAGCGTGCGACGCTCGGCCCCCAGGAACAGGCCGGCCAGGCATTGGGCCTGCAGCTCGATGCGGCGGCTGATCTCGGCGCGGTCGGCGTCGGAGGCGGCCTCCATCCGCTGGTGCCCGTAGGCCAGGATGCCCGCCTGCTCCTGCACGTGATGGCCGTACTCGTGGGCGATCACCCGGGCGTACACCGCATAGTGCGAGACCGGCTCGCCGCCGGCGGTCTCCACGATGTGCCGCAGCCCCACGTACATGGTGTTGTTCTCCGGGCAGTAGAACGCGGCGGTGCCGGGGCTGGGGTAGCTGCCGCAGGGGCCGCGGCCGGGCGAGTCCCAAAAGACCCGCTCGGGCCTGCGGAAGGGCATTCCGGCCGCGGCGAACTGCCGCTGCCAGGAACGATCCAGGCACTGGGTGAGCGTCTCCATGAAGTGCCGCATGGACTCGTCCACCCCCTCCTGGATGCGGGGCAGCCGGCAACCGGTGGGGGTCAGCGGCCCGGTCCGGTACAGGGGGTTGTCGGTCGCCGTCTGCCTGGGGACCTCCGGGGCCCGGCCGATCCGCACCGGCATCGTCCCCGGCTCGGCGAACGCCGCCATGCCCAGCGCCGCCAGCGTCAGCAGCGCGGCGATCCCGCCGAGGATCCCCGCCGCCGTGCCGCCCGCGCTCCGCCGCGGCCGCCGGTTGCGCGGCGGCAGCGCGTATCGCTGGGCGGGGGGCGGTCCTTGCGGGTATCCGGCCGCGTGCCGCCGCACCTCGGGGGCAGGGGTTCGGCGCACCATGGCCGGGATCATCTCATGCCGGACTCATGGCGAAAACGCCCCGGATATGCCGCAAAGGACCGGGCGACAGACACTTGGCGCCCCACCGTTAGCACAACGTCACGGCCGCTTGCAGCGGCAAGCGCTACGATTTGCGCCCATGTGGGGACGTTCGCGGCTGCTGGTCACGTCTGTGCTCGTCGCGGCGCTGACCGGTGCGCTGCCGGCCGCGACCGCGCACGCCGCTCCCGGGAGCGACGGACCGGCCTCCGGCCGGGTGATCAGCGACGAGGTCACCTTGACGATCGACCGCGACGGCGTGGCGCACGCCCGGGAGACGATCGTCTACGAGTTCGCCGGCGAGCGGGGCTTTGACCGCTACCTGGTCACCCGCACCCGCGACAGCGACACCCATGACCGCATCTACGAGGTCACCGGCGTGCGGGCCGGCAGCCCCGACGGCGGGCCGACCGCCGTGAGCGCCTCCACCAGCGGCGACCGGATGCACATCCGCGTCAGCGGGGACGCGCCGCTGAGCGGCCGGCGCACCGTGACGCTGGAATACGACGTGCGCGGCACGATCACCCCGCTGGGGCAGCTGGAGGAGCTGCGCTGGCCGGCGATCGGCGGCTGGCGGGTGCCGGTCGACTCGGCCAAGGTCACCGTGGCCGGCACGGCCCCGGTCCGCAACGTCAACTGCTTCGCCGGGCCGCTGCACAGCGCGATCGGCTGCAGCCGCTTCTACACCAGCCACACCCAGGACAGGGGCATGTTCGAGCAGCAGAACCTGCTGCCGGGCGAGCACCTGACCGTGGTGGTGGGCTACCCCGCGGGCGCCACCGGCGCCCAGCCGCTGTACGCCCAGCGCCGCACGCTGGTCACCGCGTTCTCGGTCAACACCGTCACCCTCAGCGCCCTGGGCGTGCTGCTGGCGCTGCTGCTGGGCGGGTTCGGCGTGCTGTACCTGCTGCGCGGCCGGGACGCGCGCGCCGTCGGCAAGCACGCCGCCGAGGGCGACCGGCCGGCCGTGGTCGGCACCGAGTTCGCCCCGCCGGACGGGGTGCGTCCCGGCCAGATCGGCACCCTGATCGACGAGCAGGCCGACGTCATCGACGTCACCGCCACCATCGTCGATCTGGCGGTGCGGTCCTACCTGCTGATCGAGGAGGAGGACCGGGCGGTCACCGGCCGCACCGACTGGACGCTGCGGCGGCTGCAGCGTCCCGTCGACGACCTGCTGCCGTATGAGCGGCTGCTCCTGGAGGCCCTGTTCAAGGACCGCGAGGAGATCAAGCTGTCGGAGCTGGGCGGCACCTTCGCCGCCGAGCTGGCCAAGGTCCGCTCGGCGATGTACGACGACGTGGTCCGCCAGGGCTGGTTCGCCCGCCGCCCCGACACCGTGCGCAGCCGCTGGACCACCGCGGGCATCGCGATCTCGGTGCTGGGCCTGCTCGGCACCGTGATCTTGGCGATCTACACCGATCTGGCGCTGGTCGGGCTGTCGGTGATCATCGGTGGGGCGGCGCTGGCGGTGGGCGGCCAGTACATGCCCGCCAAGACCGCCCGCGGCTCCACCGTGCTGGCGCACACCATCGGTTTCCGGGCGTTCCTGGAGCGCGGCCAGGCCCCCGAGGGCGTCGAGGGGCCGCAGCGCATCGCCCTGTTCTCCCGCTACCTGCCGTACGCGGTGGTGTTCGACGTGGTCGGCAAGTGGGCCAAGACCGTCGAGGACGCCGGCGTGCAGGCCAAGGGCGCCGACAACCTCTACTGGTATGAGGGCCCGGCCGAGTGGGACCTGTCGAAGTTCGCCGAGTCGATGCGCACCTTCACGCTGGCCGCCTCCGGCGCGATCTCCCAGACCAGGCAGTTCCGCAGCCTGTGAGCCCGCATCGGGCGATATGCAGGCAAACGCCGGAGTCGATCCGCTTTCACCGGGTAGGGGCCGGAGCGGAGGTGGATCGACATGACGACCATGACCGTCCAGCTGGGGGCGGGCTACTGGCTGCTGCTGGGCCCGGCGCTGATCGCCCTCGGGCTCATCATCTGGCTGATGCTGACCTTGCGCGCGGCGCGTCATCGGCCGCAGCATCCCGAGCAGCTGCAGGGGTCCACCCCGCATCGCGGTCCCATCCAAGGCGGGATCATGGAGGGCGACCCGGGCCAGCGCAACGCCAACGAAAAGAGCTTCGAACCCCGTTCGTGAGGGTCATCCGCACGGCAGCGCGGCCCAGAGCGCAGGGGCCGGGCGGACCTGGCCGACCGTCTCCTCACCGCCGTGCACCGGGGCGGTGGCCAGCTCCCGAAGCCGCGGCGAGTCCGCCACCCCCAGGGCGCGCAGCAACGCCACGGTGACCGGGGTGCGCGCCCGCGCCGCCCCATCGTCGATCTTGACCGCTCCGGCCCGGCCGTCCGGCAGCGCGAACGCGTCCACGCCCTCGGCCCCGCACTTGACCAGCAGGCCCGGCACCGCCTGCATCAGGCGGCGCTCCGGGCGGCGGATGCCGGAGGTCCACTCCGGGTGGGCCCGCATCGCGTCGGCCACCCGCCGCTCCGGGCTGCCGGGCGGGGCCAGCGTCAGCGCCCGCACCGCCCGCGCCAGCCCGCTCAGGGAGATCGCGAACGTCGGCACCCCGCAGCCGTCCACCCCGGCGGCGGCGGGAGTCTCACCGGCCAGCTCGGCCAGGGTGTCCCGCACGGCCCGCTGCAGCGGGTGGTCGAAGTCCCGGTAGGAGTCGAGCGGCCAGCCGTTGACCGCGCAGGTGGCCAGCATCGCCGCGTGCTTGCCCGAACAGTTCATCCGCAGCCGGGAGCGGGCGCCGCCGGACCTGGCCACCTCGACCATGACCGGCTGCTCCAGCGGCCAGGACGCCGGGCAGCGCAGCGCCCGCGCGCTCAGGCCGGCCCCGGCCAGGATCTTCTCGGTGCCCTCGACGTGGAAGTCCTCCCCGGAGTGGCTGGCGGCGGCCAGTGCCAGCAGCTCATCGGCCAGCTCCAGCCCGTGCCGCAGCATGGCCACCGCCTGGATGGGCTTGACGGCCGACCGGGGGAAGATCGGCTCTTCGACGGCGCCGAACCGCACCGCCGCACCGCCGTCGGCGCCCAGCCCCACCGCCGCCCCGCGGTGCCGTGACTCCACGAACCCCGACCGCACCACCTCGATCAGTACCGGATTGGCCTCCACGGACTCCCCCACCCGGTCTCGACGGATCCTCCCCCGCCCCCATACCCGGCGGGCGGGCCCGCCCATGCGGGGTTCAGGCGCGGGGACGCACTCCCAGGAAGGCGCGGGCCTCCTCAGCGGTCATCGGCGGGCGCTGGGCGAAGCGGGCCAGCGCGGCGGCCCGTTCGACCAGGACGGTGTTGGAGGTGACCGGCACGCCTTTGGCGTAGCTGAGGGTGTCCTCCATGCCGACGCGCAGGTGCCCGCCGGCCGACAGCGCCGCGAACATCACCGGCAGCGCGCTGCGGCCGATGCCGGTGGCCGACCAGGTGGCCCCCTCCGGCAGGGCCTGCACCGCGGCGACCAGGGTGCGGGTGTCCCCGGGCATCCCGCCGGGCACCCCCATGACCAGGTCGCAGTGGACGCGGCCGCCGTAGGGCTCCCCGTAGGCGTCCAGCAGCCGGTGCAGCGCGGCGATGTGCCCCAGGTCGAACAGCTCGAACTCCGGGACGATCTGCAGCTCCTGGGTGCGCTGGTACAGGTCGGCCATGAACGGCCAGGGGTTGGCGAAGATCTCGTCGCCGAAGTTGACCGTGCCGCAGGTCAGCGAGCAGGCGTCCGGGTCGGCCTCCAGCACCCGCAGCCGGTCGTCGAAGGAGTCGGTGACGGCGCCGCCGGTGGACAGCTGGATCACCAGCCCGGTGCTCTCCCGCAGCGCCTGGACGGTGTCGCGCAGCCGGACCGGGTCCAAGGTGGGCCGGGCCTGCTCGTCGCGGATGTGGACGTGGATCACGCCCGCGCCGGCGGCCTCGCAGTCCTTGGCGGTCTGCACGAGTTCCTCGAGCGTGACCGGCAGTTGCGGCACCTTCGCCTTGTCGGCCTCGGCCCCGGTGGGGGCCACGGTGATGAGCGTCGTTGCTCCCATGAGGGCATCCTCGCCCGCGAGCCGGGGACGGCACAATAGGCGGGTCACAAGGTCCCCGGGGAAAGGCGATCATGCGGTCGGTGGTGCAGCGGGTGAGCCGGGCGAGCGTCACCGTGGACGGCGCGGTGGTGGGCGCGATCGAGGAGCCGGGGCTGCTGGCCCTGGTGGGGGTGACCCACGACGACACCGTCGAGCGGGCCCGCAAGCTGGCCGGCAAGCTGTGGGGGCTGCGGATCTTGGACGGGGAGAAGTCCTGCTCGGACGTGGCCGCCCCGCTGCTGGTGGTCAGTCAGTTCACGCTGTACGGGGACACCCGCAAGGGGCGCCGCCCGAGCTGGATCGCGGCCGCCCCCGGCCCGGTGGCCGAGCCGCTGGTGGAGGAGGTGGTGGCCGAGCTGCGCCGGCTGGGCGCCCGGGTGCAGACCGGGGTGTTCGGCGCGGACATGAAGGTGGAGCTGGTCAACGACGGCCCGGTCACCGTGATCGTGGAGGTGTGACCGGCCGCTTCAGCGGCCGAAGCCGTAGACCATGCCGACCACGGTGACCAGTGTGCCCGCGCAGGCCAGCAGGATGACCGCCCGGTCGGCCTGGGCCAGCCGGCCGCGGACCTTGGGGCTGAAGACCACCTTGCCGGTGGTGCGGTTGGGGTCGGGTGCGCGCTTTTTGCGGAACGGGTTGCTCAGCCCCACCAGGCGCCACAGGGCGTCGGTCTTGACCTCCTGGTGGGCGGGGGTGCAGGCGAACAGCCGGCCGCGCACCGGCTCCCGGCAGGAAAAGCCCTGCCGGGTGCTGACCCGGCAGATCGTCGGCACCAGCAGGAACTCATAGCCGCACCACAGCAGCAGGGTCAGCAGCGCCAGCCGCCAGGAGCGCAGCCACCAGGCCGCGCCCAGCAGCAGCGCGAAGGCCGCCCACCACACCAGCGCCGATTCCCGTCCCGGCCGCCGCCGGCGCCCGGGGCCGCTGCGGCGCGGGGCGGGCCGGCCGCCGTCCGGCCGCGGCATGTCCGGGACCGTCTGGTTCGGATCCAGGCGCGGTGCTGCGGGGAAGCCCGCCTCTTCTGGCTGACTGCCCGGATTCGCCACCATCCTCGCGACCACCTTTTCCCGCCGGGACCGACTGTGAGCTCATGGGTGGCCGGGCGCGCGGCCACGACAGACGATTGTGCCCGCCCCGGCAAGGCTTCACGCGGTTTCCGAGGATGGGTGATCCTTTCCCGCTGCGCCCGCCTTCGGGTGGTTTCGACGCCCGCTCAGCGGCCGGCGGCCGGGCGGCGGCGCAGCGCGATCTGCGCGTTGGCGCCGGTGTCCGGGGAGACCACCACCTCCTGGGCGGCGGCCACTCCCCCGGCCAGCAGCTCGGCGTCCACCGGGACGGTCCGCTTGACCATGGCCAGCGCGATCGGGCCGAGTTCGTGGTGGCGGGCGGCGGTGCCGACGAACCCGACGCGGCGGCCGCCCAGCTCCACCGGGTCGCCGTGGGCGGGCAGGTGGTCGACGCTGCCGTCCAGGTGCAGCATGACCAGCCGGCGGGGCGGGCGGCCCAGGTTGTGCACCCGGGCGACGGTCTCCTGGCCCCGGTAGCAGCCCTTGTTCAGGTGGACGGCCTCATCGATCCAGCCGGCCTCATGGGGAATGGTGCGCTCGTCGGTGTCCAGTCCCAGCCTGGGCCGGTGGGCGGCGATGCGCAGCGCCTCATAGGCCCACAACCCGGCCGGACGCGCCGCCTCGGGCAACCGCGGCAGGGCGGAGCGTTCGATGATCCAGCTGGAGCCGGCCACGTCCGGGAACTCCAGGGCGCCGGGGACGTCCACCGCGCCGGTCACCACCGCGTACCGGTCGGTGAGGTCGGCGACCTCCACGCGCAGCAGAAAACGCATGCGGTCCAGGAACTCCACCAGCGCGGGCGCGGTGCCCACCTCCACGTGAGCCCATACCGCCTCCCCGTCGTCCACCAGGTGCAGGTGGTGTTCGACGCGGCCGTGCGGGCTCAGCAGCAGCGCCTGGGTGGGCCGGTGCGGCTCCAGGTGCTCCAGGTGCTGGCTGAGCAGGCTGTGCAGCCACTTGAGCCGGTCGGGCCCGGACACCCGGATCACGCCCCGGTTGCCGCGGTCCACGAAGGCGGTGCCGGCCTCCAGGGCGCGTTGCTCGTGGACGGGCTCACCGTAGTGGGCGGCGACATCCTGGTCGGGCCGGTCGGCGGCGACGGCGCCGGGCAGGCTCAGCAGCGGGCTCTTCATGGTCCCCAGCCTATGCGGCCCTGCCGGGGATGAGTTTTCAGCGGCAGTCCCGGCAGCGCCCGTAGACGGTCAGGTGGTGCACGTCCGTGGTGAAGCCGTAGTCGCGGGCCAGCGTCTCCACCAGCTCGTCGGCGACCTTGGGGCTGATGTCGCGGGCCGTGCCGCAGTGCCGGCACACCAGGTGCAGGTGCTCGGCCTCGGCGGCCAGGTGGTAGGTGGGCGGCCCGTGGCCGAGGTGGGTGTGCTTGACCAGCCCGAGTTCCTCCAGCAGTTCCAGCGTCCGGTAGACGGTGGAGATGTTGACGCCGCGTGCGGTGCGCTGCACCTGGGCGCAGATCTCCTCGGGGGTGCCGTGCTCAAGCTCGGTGACCGCCTCGAGCACGAGCTGGCGCTGGGGGGTGACCCGGTACCCGCGGGCCCGCAGCTCCTCCTGCCACGTGTCGGCCATGCCATGAGTCTATGTCCGCCGATCACCGCGGGACGGCCCGCGGGAACCGGACGAATATCCACTTGCCCGGTCCCGGACCGGTCGCATAGCGTGCGGGTACGCGGGAAAGGAGGTGGTCCGGAACATGCATGATTCTGGGACTCGCGAGGTGACTGTCCGCTAGTCGCCGTCCCGCCTTGGAACTCCCCGCACGCGCGGGGAACTCTCCAGCCGTGATGGCGGCTGGCGAATACCAGGCAATCACCCGATCCCCGGGCCGATGGATCAAGTCCCGTCCATCGCCGCCGTGCGCGGAGGGCCCGGGGATCGTTCTTTTTCCTAACGGACCCGCTTGAGCTGGGCGGAGACGTGGGACTGCAGCGACTGTCCCATGGCCGCCATGTCGTAGGCCCAGCCGAGGTCCTCCCCGATCAGCCCGTACAGCCGGTGGCCGGCGGCGACCTCCTTGGCGCTGGAGGTGCGGGCGACCACGTCGGTGCGCAGCTCGACCCGGTTGAAGGCGACGGTGCCGATGTAGATCTCCACGACCCCGGTGGGGTGCGCCAGCGTCACCTCCACCTCATTGTTGGGCTGTGGCCGCCAGTAGCCCGTCTCGACGGCCAGCGGCTGCCCCAGGTTTCCGTCCTCGTCCAGCAGCCAGGTGCGGCTGGAGTAGATCAAAAAGGGTTTGCCATTGTGGGTGAAGGAGATCTCCTGTCCGAAACGGAAGCTGTCGATGGTGGGGTAACCGCCGACTCCGGCGCCCTCCCACTCGCCCAGCAGGAACTCCAGCGGCTTGAGGTCGGGATGCAGCTCGGGCTTCATGCTCGGTCAGCGTAGTGCCCGCCGCGCCCTGCCAAGGACGCTCAGCGCAGCCGGGCCAGGGCGACCACCAGCAGCAGCGACAGCACCGCCGTCACCGCCAGCGCGGCGACCAGGACCACCACGTTCACCATGGCCATGGGCCGAGCGTAGCGGGCGGGGGAGATCGACTTCACCGCGCACGCTCCGCGGCGCGCGGTAGTGTGCCGGTCATGGGAAGATCACTGGTGATCAAGGCGACCTCGGGCGCGGACGCCAAGGAGCGCTGCAACCAGGCGTTCACGGTGGCCGCGGCGGGGGTGGCGGCCGGCGCGAAGGTGTCGCTGTGGCTGACCGGTGAGGCCGCCTGGTACGCCCTGCCGGGCAGGGCCGAGGAGTTCGAGCTGCCGCACGCCACGCCGCTGCGGGACCTGCTGGAGGTCGTGCTGGCCGGGGGAACGGTGACGGTGTGCAGCCAGTGCGCGGCCCGCCGCGACATCGGCCCAGACGATGTGATCCCCGGGGTGCGGATCGCCGGCGCCCCCACGTTCGTCGAAGAGGTCATGGCAGAGGGCGCCCAGGCGCTGGTCTACTGACCCTTTTCAGCACCGTCTTCACAGGTCGAAACGCCTGAGGGCGGGTGCTGAAAGGTTCACCGGCCTCGCGCCGGACCGCCGGGTTGATCGCCTGCGGAGCGGAGATACCGATCCCATGCGGCAGAGGGAGTGCACGACATGATCGAGATCCCCGGCTGGCTGTGGGCGGCGACGATCGTTTTCATCGTCGCGCTTTTCGTGTTCGACCTGCTGGTGGCGGTGCGCCGGCCGCACGCGGTGCACTTGCGGGAGGCGACCTTCTGGTCGGTCTTCTACGTGGCGCTCGCGGTCGGGTTCGGGTTCGTGCTGTGGGCGGTGTCCGGCCCGACGGCCGGCACCGAGTACTTCGCCGGCTGGGTGGTCGAAAAAAGCCTGTCGGTGGACAACCTGTTCGTCTTCGTGATCATTTTCGCGCGGTTCGCGGTGCCCGAGGAGTACCAGCAAAAGACGCTGCTGTTCGGGATCGGGGCGGCGCTGCTGCTGCGCAGCGTGCTGATCGCGGTCGGCGCGGCGGCCGTCAGCATGTTCTCCTGGACGTTCCTGTTCTTCGGGCTGATCCTGCTGTGGACGGCGGTGCAGCTGATCCGCAACCGCGACAAGGAACCCGATGTCGACGACAACTTCCTGGTCCGCCACTCCCGCAAGGTGCTGCCGGTCACCGACGACCTGCACGGCGGGCGGCTGGTGACCAAGGAGGCGGGCCGCACGGTGGTGACCCCGCTGCTGCTGGTGTTCATCGCCATCGGCAGCACCGACCTGATGTTCGCGCTGGACTCCATCCCCGCGGTCTTCGGGGTCACCAGCGAGCCGTTCATCGTCTTCACCGCCAACGCCTTCGCCCTGCTGGGCCTGCGGGCGCTGTACTTCCTGGTCGAAGGGCTGCTGGAGCGGCTGGTCTACCTGGCGATCGGGCTGTCGGCGATCTTGGCGTTCATCGGCGTCAAGCTGCTGCTGCACTTCGCCCACGAGGACGTCTCCCACGCGGTGCCGCAGGTGCCCACCCCGCTGTCGCTGCTGGTCATCCTGGGCGTCCTGGTCGTCACCACGGTGGCCAGCCTGCTGCGCGTCCGCGCCCACCCCGAGGAGCGGGCCCACGCCGTCGCCGTCACCGTCCGTCCCCGCAAGGAGCCGCGGGACGAGCAGAAGGAGGCCGCCCGCCGGAGCGACAGCACGTCCGGCCCGTGAGCGGCCGTCGGGGCGGCGCCCGGTGGGAGCGGTGCCGGACGAGCGGTGCGGGAGGGGCCATCTGCCGCGCTCCTTCGGCCGCCCGGCGGGGCAGACCCACACGCCGTCGTACCAGGGGACGTAGCCGAAACCAGCCCGGCCGGGCGCGGGCGGCGCTCCTGTCCAGGCGCTGAGAAGACCGCCACGCGCCCCTCGCCGTCCCAGGGCCGCAAGGCGGTCGCGAACGACAGGATGCGCTGCGCGGCGTGGCCGACCGCGACCGGCCCGTCCCGGCAGGCGGGCCGCCCGATGGACGCCGAGGGGCGGAATCCCGCCCCTCGGCACGCGTTCCCGACCGGCCGGCCTTCAGCCGAGGACGGCCTTGAGGCGCTCCTCGCGCAGGCGGTCCGCCCAGGACTCCGGAAGCGGCGGCAGCTCGTCCTTGATCGCCCAGCGCAGCAGCAGGTCGGCCAGGCCGGGGTTGCGGACCAGGGCCGGGCCGTGCATGTAGGTGCCGATCACATGGTCGGCGTAGGCGCCCTCGGTCCCGTCGCCGTTGCCGACCCCGTGCACCACGCGCGCCAGCGGCTTGGCGCCCGGCCCCAGATAGGTGACGCCCTGGTGGTTTTCGAAACCGGTGATGCGGGGCACTCCCAGCGCCGGGTCCACGTCACCGACGATCTCGCCGACCGCCCGCCGCTCGCCCCGGCCGCTGCGGATGTCCAGCAGGCCCAGCCCCTGGACCGGCTGGCCCTCCTCACCGCCGAACTCGGTGCCCAGCAGCTGGTAGCCGGCGCAGACCGCGAAGATCACCGCCCCGAACTCGCGGGCCTTGTGCAGCCCGCCGTCGTTGCGCAGCCGCCGCGCGGCCAGGATCTGCGGCCGGTCCTCGCCGCCGCCCAGCAGGTAGATGTCGCCGTCCACCGGGACCGTCTCGTCCGAACGCACGTGCACGGTACGGGTGTGGATGCCGCGCAGCGCCGCCCGGCGCTCCAAAACGATGCAGTTGCCCTGGTCGCCGTAGGTGCTGAGCAGGTCGGGGTAGACCCAGACGATCTTGATGCTGGCGCTAGACGACACGTCCGTACCTCGCTCGGATCTGCTGGAAGGCGGTGTAGTTGGCGATCACGTCCAGGTGGCCCGGCGGCACCGCCATCACCGCCTGGTCGATGTCGTCCACGACGGTGAAGTCCAGCTCGGCGGCCTCCAGCCGGGCGGCCAGGTCCAGCCGGCGCTCCCCGGTCGCCCACACCGGGCGGCCGCGCAGGATGCGGTAGTCCACATCCCACAGCCAGGAGGTGTCCCGGCCGTCGGGGACCTGGGCGTTGATCGACAGCGCCACCGGCCCGGGAGCCGGCTGCAGCACATCGAAGGCCTCCAGCCAGCCGGCCGGGTTCTTGGCCAGCAGCAGCCGGATGGTGCGGCCCTCGTGCTCGACCGTGGTGTAGCGGCCGGCCACCGACTTGACCTGGGCCAGCAGCGGCAGCGCGGTCTCCGGCTCGATCCCGAAGCGGGAGACCACCGCCAGCGCGATCGCGGCGTTGGAGCGGTTGGCCCGGCCCGGCAGCTGCAGCCCGGTCAGCTCATAGGTCTGGCCGCTGGGCGTGGTCACCCGCTCCCCGTGCAGGATCCACTCGGGCTTGGGACGGGCGAAGGAGCACTCCCGGCAGCCCCAGTTGACGCCCTCGCGGTCCAGCGGGCCGCCGCATTCGGGACACGACCAGGAGTCCTCGCGCCAGTGCTGCCCGGCCGCCACCCAGGTCACGCTCTTGGCGGTGGAGGCGCCCCAGGTGACCAGCGGGTCGTCGCAGTTGGCGACCACATGGGTGTCGGGCGCCTCCTCCAGGGCGCGCCGCCACTTGCCGGCCAGCAGCCAGATCTCGGCGGCCCGGTCCATCTGGTCGCGGCTGAGGTTCATCAGGGCCACCACGCCGGCCCTGGTCTCCTTGAGCACCGCCGGCACGTACTTTTCGTCGCACTCCAGCACGCCGTACTTGGCGTTGGGGGCGGCGGCCAGCGCCGAGACGTGCCCGGTCGGCATGTTGGCGCCGAAGGCGTTGGTGGCGATCTCACCGAGCGGCGTCATCGCCGAGGCGATCAGCCGGGTGGTGGTGGTCTTGCCGTTGGTGGCGCTGACCAGGACGATCTTGCGGTCCTTCGACAGCCTGGTCAGCAGCTCGGGGTCGAGCTTGAGCCCGATCCGGCCTCCGATCACCGAACCGTCGCCTCGGCCCGTCAGCCGCGACACCTTCGCGGCGGTGCGGCCGAGCGCTACGGCCATCTGCGCGCGCAGCGGAAGATCGCTCATGGACTCCTGCTCTTCCGGTTTGGCCTGGAACTTGGACGCGGCCAGCTGACAAGGGGCGTTGAAGCGAGCCTAGTGCCTCAGCAGGGGACTTGGCGTTTCATTCCGGGCAGGACACCCCGACGTGAGAGTCGGCGCGTCCCCTGCGAAGATCTTTTCGGCATCCGCAGGCACGGGGGATGCGATCAGCGTCACATTCGGAGGGAAACCGCGCATTCTGCCATCCTGGAGCGGCATGCCGGGCCGGGACGGACGGCTCATAACCGCCGATCCCGCCCACACCGACGGCGTTTCCCAGTACGTTGTCGGAAAACTGTGACAAGGCGAGGTCCGAGTAGCGATGCAGTGCCCACGGTGCGGCGAGTACACGCCTGGGACGCCGAGCGGATGCGCGCGCTGCGGCGCGCCGCTGGACCGGCGGCCAGACCCGCAGGCTCCGCCGGGTCGGCAGCACGGCGGCGCGGGCCAGGGCGTGCTTGACGCCACCATGCTCGACGCCTTTTCGCCGGTGCCCTCCTCCACCCCGACGGGTGGCGTTCCGCTGCCGGCGCCGCCCCCGGCGCCCTGGGCGACGCAGACGCCCTCGCCCGAGTCGCTGGGCGGGGCGGACTTCATGGGGCTGCCCGCGTCGCAGGGCGGCGCCTTTGCATCGCCGCAGTCCGCCGAGGGTCCGCCGCCCTCCTCGTTCGCCGGTTCCTCGGACTCCTCGCCGCTCGCCGCGTCCGCCGCCACGGACGGCTCTTCCCCGCCGGGGCCTGCGACGCCGCCGTTCTCGGCGCCTTCGCCTGCGGACTCCTCACCGTCCGTGCTGCCGGCGCCGCCGCCGTTCTCACCGGCCGCCTCCTCCGGCCCGTCGACGCCCCCGCCGTTCTCGCCGGCCGTCTCCCCGCAGGCTGCGGCGCCCTCGGCCGCCGACCCCCAGTTCCCGGCGTCCGCGTCATCGGCTGATTCCCCGGCGCCGGCGGCACCGGCCTCCAGGGACGACGATCCCGAGGCCACGCAGGCGTGGACGATGCCGCCGGAAGACGAGGAGGAGCCTAAGGCCCCGGCCGCCGCGGCCGCCGAGCGGCCTCCCGCGCCCCCGGCCCGGGCGGAGAGCAAGCCGGAGCCGATCGTCCCGGACTCCTGGTTCGCCGAGCCGCGCTCGCCGTCCGGCGAGAGCGCCGCCGAGCAGACCCGGCAGCTGCCGCCTGAGCCGGGAGCGGTGCCGGGGGCCGAATGGGGCGCGCCGGCATACCCCGCGGCCCAGCCCGGCGGCTACGGCGACCAGGCGTGGCAGATGCAGCAAGGCCCGGGGATGATGCCCGGCGGATACCCCCCGAACGCCGGGTACCCGGGGCCGGTCGACCCGTATGCGGCCGATGGCGGCTACCCGGCGCCCGATGGGGCGTACGCGCCGGCGAGCCCCCGCTCCAGCGGGCGGTCCAACAAGTCGCTGGCCATCGCGGTCGGGGTGCTGGTCATGGTGGCGGTGGCGGCCGTCGTGGTGGTGCTGCGGCCGGACGGCGGCGAGCAGGCCGTGGCCGGTGCCACCGCCTCGGCCACCCCGCGCAACGCCTCGCAGCAAAAGCCGCCCGAGAAGGCCCCCGGCCCCGGCCCGGCGGCCCGGCGGCAGGCGCGGGCGATCGACAAGCTGCTGACCGCCAGCGCCGAGACGCGCGGCCAGCTCGGCCAGGCGCTGCACGCCGCGAGCAAGTGCCGGAACCTGCCGGTGGCCATCCAGGGGTTCCAGCGGGTGGCGCAGCGGCGCAACAACCAGATCAGGCGGACCAACGCCCTCAAGGTCGACAAGCTGAAGAACGGCGAGCAGCTGCGGGCCGCGCTGCTGCAGTCGTTCCAGCTGTCGCTGCAGACCGACCAGGCGTTCTTGGCCTGGGCGCAGGCGGCGCAGGGGTGCAAGGGGCGGCCCCGCCCGGACGACAACTACGCGCGGGGCAACGCCTTGTCGGCGCAGGCGACGGTGGCCAAGAGGCGCTTCACCGTGTTGTGGAACCCGATCGCCCAGAGCACGGGACTGCCCACCCGAACCGAGAGCCAGTTTTGACAAAGCGGTTCCCGCCCGCCTTTTCAGCAGGATCGTTTCCGCAGGTCAAAGCCGCTGATATGACTCAGATCACACATCATCGGCGGCTTTTTCCAGGCCCTGAGGACACGCGCTGAAACAAAGTTCATTCCGACACGGTCACGACCTCGCGGCCCCGCCGAGCCTGTCTCTATCCTGGTAAAGGAATATTCACGGGATAAGGCGGGGGCCTATGCAGTGTCCGGTGTGTCTCGGTGAGACCTCTCCCGACCTGCCCCGCTGCTCGCACTGCAACGCGCAGCTCGATCAGGCCACCGCCGTGGACTCTGCGTCCACTCCCCAGGCCTCTCCTCCCGCAGCGCCGCCGCAGGAAGAGCAGACCCGGCAGGATCAGCCCCAAGGAGACCTGACCCGGCAGGACCTGACCCGGCAGGACCTGACCCGGCAGGACCAGCCGTGGCAGGGGCGGCCCGCGCCGGAGGCGAGTCCCCCCGGTGACCCGGCCTCCTGGTCGCCGGGGCCGTGGACCGTGCAGCACGGCCGGGAGGCCGCCCCCGGCTCCTCTACCGAGGAGATCACCTCGCTGTCTCCCGAGCCCTGGAACGACCCGCAGGCCTGGAGCGGCTCCCCGCCCATGTGGCAGCCCCCGCCGCCCCGGAAGCGCAACAAGGTGCTGCCGTATGTGCTGGCGGGGGTGGCGGCCTGGGTCCTGGCCGCAGTCGCCCTGGCCATCATCTACTGGCCGCAGCCGGAGCAGGAGCCCGACACCCTCCCCCAGCAGAGCCAGCAGGCCCTCGAGCAGACGCAGGGCGGGCAGTCGGCGCCGCCCACCGGCGCCGAGGAGCAGAGCCCCACCCCCGACGCCGATGACGACGCCGGCCGGCGGCAGGCCGAGCAGATCGACGCGCTGCTGCGCGACATGGCCGGCACCCGCAGCGAGCTGGGCGCGGTGGTGTCGGCCGGGTGCGATGTCTCCGGCCTGGAACGCGTCCGGGACCAGCGGCGGGAGCAGCTGGCCACCGCCGAGACGCTGCAGGTCGACGCCCTCCCCGACGGGGATGCGCTCAAGAACGCCCTGACCGAGGCGCTGCGGGCCTCGATCGAGTCCAACGAGCTGTACCTGAGATACGCCCCCGGCTGCCCGAGCGATTCGGCCGCCGAGGAGGTCAACAACCGCGCCACGCGGGCCAAGTCCGAGGTGGTCGGCTACTGGAACGCGATCGCCTCCGAGTACGGCCTGCCCTCCCGCGACTCCGGCAGCATCTGACCCTTATTCCTGGGCGGGAAACGGCAGCACGGCGTCGGGGTCCTCAAAGGGCAGCACGAAGCGCTCGGGCCAGTTCAGCACCGCCTCCAGCCAGGAGGCCGTCCGCGTGACC
Organism: Thermomonospora sp. CIF 1; assembly: GCF_001896795.1. Lineage (NCBI taxonomy): Bacteria > Bacillati > Actinomycetota > Actinomycetes > Streptosporangiales > Thermomonosporaceae > Thermomonospora > Thermomonospora sp. CIF 1. The sequence continues at coordinate 123,788 of NZ_MOYN02000007.1, read as the reverse complement.
TCGGCGACCTCGGCGAACTGGGCGTCGGCCTCCAGCCCGATGGCCACCAACGCCAGATCGTCGGCGAAGGCCGCATGGTCGTCCTCCCCGAACAGGGCGGTCAGCGCGATCGGCCGGTTGGCCGGCAGCTCCATCGACAGCGGGTGGCGGCGCAGCGCCCGCAGCCGGTGCCCGACCTTGGCGCCGGGTGCCTGGCGCAGCCCCGGCAGGTGGTACTCCAGCGGCGGGACCGGGGCGTGCTTGTCGGGCAGCGGCCGGCCGAAGGGGAAGATCCGCTCCATCTCGTGCAGCCAGCGCACCTGGCCGATCACCCAGTTCGGCCCCGGTCGCGTCCCGGCCAGGGCGTGCTCGCCGTCCAGCAGGCGCCGGGCGACCTCGGCGACGGTGGTGGTGAGGCTTTCGGGCGCGTACGCCGTCCGCAGCGCCCAGGCCCGCCGGGCCACGCAGCGTTCCACCACGGTGGCCAGCATGCACTCGCGCAGCCGCACGGGCAGGCGGGACCAGGCGCGGCCCAGCTCCGGCGGCACCGCCGGCAGCGGCCGGTCCACCACGTGGGCCAGCACCAGCACATCGGCCCACACCCGCAGCCAGGCCCAGTCGGCGTGCCCGGCCTGCAGGTCGGCCTCGCGCAGCTCATAGAGGGTGCAGGCGCGTCCGGAGCGGCACTGGGGGCCGCAGGCGACCGAGCGGCGGCCGTCGATGGGCGGGGGCGGGCTGGGCCGCACCCCCTCCTGCCCCTCCCCGTAGGGGATGCGCACCCGCAGCGGCCGGTCCATCCCGTCGGCGAACACCGCGGCCACCCCGGGCCGCAGCGACACCACCTCGCGGGACTGGTCCTCATCGAGGTTCATCGCCGCGCCCACCTGCTGGCGGTCGTCGAAGGCCGGCAGCCGGTGGACGACCTTGAGCGCGGTGTTCTTGACCACGTCCGGCACCAGCTTGGTGGGGATCTGCTCGGCCACGATGATGCCCTCGCCGTAGGCGCGGATCTCCGCCAGCATCCCGGCGAACAGCTCCACCGCGTGCGAGCTGGTGCGCTCGGGGCCGCGGTTGCGCAGCAGCCGGTGCGCCTCCTCGATGACGATCACATGCCGCAGCCCGCCGGGCCCGTCGGTGGGGGTGCGGCTGCGGGCCCGCATCCGCAGATGCTCCACGATCCGGATGATCAGCGTTCCCATCAGGAACGCCTTGTCCTCGTCGTTGGCGACGTCCTCGATGGCCAGCACAACGTTCTCGCGCAGCATCCCGCCGATGTCGGCCGGGTGCCCGCCTTCGAAGAACCGGCCCGCCGACCCGGTGCGCAGCGACCGCAGCCGCACGTCCACAAAGCCCTTGACGTCGGCCATCAGCTCCCGGCCGTAGCCGATCTCGCCGATCACCGCCAGCGCGGCCCGCTGCAGCTGCTCCAGGGTGGGCACCGACGGCTCCACCAGCGAGCCGGGCCGGCCGGCGCCGGTGACCACGTCCCAGCCGTTGTCCTCATAGACCCGCTGCAGCGCCTGCGACATGATCTGCGGGAACGGCTCTTCGGCGTCGAAGGCGGCCTGGAAAAGCGCCCGCACCATGTCGATGTGGGCCTGGACGGGGTAGCCGGGTTCGGGCGCCAGCGGGTTCACCGACAGCGGCACCGACTTGGGGTCGGAGGGGTTGATCACGGTGACCCGGGCGCCCAGGTCCTCGATGCGCCCGGCCATGGCGGCGTACTCGGACTTGGCCGGTTCGATCGCCAGCCATGGCACGCCCGCCCGGGTGAGCTGCTCCAGCAGGTGCCGGACGGTCTGCGACTTGCCCGCCCCGGTGGCGCCGGTGACGAACACGTGCCGGTTGATGGTCGAGCGCGGCACGGCCAGCGTGCCCACCCGGCGGTCCTGGCCGTCCAGGATCGCGCCGAGTTCGATGGCGGGTTCGGCGGCCGGTTCGGCGGCGGTCTCGGAGGTGACGTCGAAGTAGCCGGCCTCCAGCACCCGCAGCCCGGGCACCTCCCGGCGCGGCAGCCCGGCCAGCGCCGCCAGGGCGCCCGCGGTGGCCGGGAAGGGGAAGCTGGAGTCGTTCCCGCCGCTTTGCCGCAGCCGGGCCGGCGGGGCGATCGGGTGAAGCGCCTCGGCCAGGCTCTCTGCGCCGTACCCGGCGCGCAGCCGGTAGGGGTGGTGGTTCAGTTCCATGGAGCCCACCAGCACCGGTGCGATCCGGCTCAGCTCCTCGGGGGAGGCGGCCCCGGCCAGCACCCGCACCTGCCACAGTCCCGCCTGGTAGAAGGTGTCCAGTTCGGCCAGGCGCTGCTCGGCCCGGGCCACTTCCAGCCGGGACTGGGCGTCCTCGCCGCGGCGCAGCATCCGCAGCTCGTGGTGCAGGTTGCCGATCTCGGCGTCGATCAGCCGCTCGTCGGCCGGGTCGGCGATCACCAGCCAGCCGAACGGCCGGTCCATCAGCGTCACCAGGGTCGACTCGAACAGGCCGGCTCCGCCCGCCGGGCCGGCCCGGTGCACCGGCGGGGCCGGCCGGCCCGGGCAGCGCGTCCACACCATCTGCCCGGCCAGGCGCAGCCACTCGTCGCCGATGGGCACCCCGCGCGCCCCGTTGGGGAACAGCAGCGCCCCCTGGCCCGGCCCGATCGGCCCGGCGTTGGTGATCAGTTCCAGGGGCGCGCCGCCGCCCCGCGACAGCCACCCCACCACGAACGGCCGCTGCTGCTGCCGGGCCGACAGCACCGCCGGCAGCACGGTCACAAAGTCCCATTCGGCCGACGGTTCCCGGTCCGCGGCCGGGATCGCCGCGATCCGGTACCAGGGGCCGGCCAGCGGGTCGCCCACCGGCCTTTCGAGGGAGTGAACGGCGGGTCTTTCCGGGGGGTAGTTGGTCACCTGCCCATCCCTATCAACCGGGTCGGCGCCATGTCACCGCGTTCTGCGGCGCGGCCGGTGAGAACGGCGTCACGCGCGCAGTCAGGGTCTTCCAGAGCGAAAGTCCGTGCGTCCGGGGGACGGCTCGCGCTCCGGGGAGGGGCTCTCGGTGCCGCCGGGCGGCAGGGCGTCCCGGCCGCCCTCCGCCGGCGGGTGGCACTGCTGGAGGACTTCCTCCAGTTGCTGGGAGTGGGTGGTGGGCAGGGTGATGATGCCCGGGTTGGCGTCCACCAGCAGCACGCGGCGGCCGGTGGCGGCCGAGTGGGTGAAGATCATCGCGGTGGGCGGCAGCTCCTGCAGCTCGTGCGGTTCGACCAGCAGTTCGCGGGAGCCGCCCGCCTTGCCGGTGGCCGGCAGGGTGCGTCCCCAGGCGGTGGCGGAGCTGATGCCGGCGACCAGGACGGAGTCGTCGGCGGCGGGGGCGGGCAGCGGGGCCCACACCGGGTCGGTGAGGGCGTCGCCGCGGACGCGGGCGTAGGCGATGGTGCTGGCGTAGCAGGCCTCGGCGGAGCCGGACGGGCCGGTGGAGATCGCCGCTCCGGCGGTGTCGGTGAGCTCGGCGACCTGCAGGCGGCGGCCGGTGCCGATGTGCTCGGCGGCGATCTTGGCGTCCTCGGCGTTGCCCAGCCGCATGAAGCCGACGGCGGCGTGTCCGCGGCGGCCCAGGCGTTCGCGGACGTGCGGGGGGATGGAGCGGTAGAGCAGCACCAGGCCGGTGCCGGTGGCCTCGCAGGCGTCGATCAGCCGGTCCAGCACGTCTCCGCGCAGTTTCTCGGCGCCGCACAGGAACACGGTGTGCTCCCAGCGGGTGGCCGAGGGGGAGTTGCGGATCCGGTGGGTCAGCGCGGTGGCCACGTAGGTGCCCAGGATGCGGTTGGTCAGCACCCCGGCCCCGCGGTCCAGCGACACCACGCGCAGCCGGGACGGGGGCAGCAGCACCGGTTCGGTGCCCAGGCGTTCCAGCTTGCGCAGCTGGGCCTCCAGCGCCCAGGCGCGGCGGATGACGATCCGGTCGGTGGCGCCGCGGCCGTACATGGTGGTGACGCGCGCCAGCTGCTCTTCGGTGATCAGGCCCCGCCGCAGGTCGTCGCGGGGGTCGCCGACCTGGGCCAGGGCGCGCAGCGCGGCGGTGAGCTGGGGGATGGTGGCGCTGCCGCCGAACACCCCGGAGATGACGCGCTCCAGGATGGAGTTGTCCAGCGACAGGTCGCCGGTGGAGGTCTCCTCCTCGCCGGCCCCCACGACCAGGGACAGCACGTCGGCCAGCGCATCGGCGCTCAGCCCGCTGGACAGGTCCAGCCGGGGCAGGTCGCCCGGCAGCACCCACACCAGCGGGTCGTCGCCCCGGGCGGTGGCCAGCCGCACCAGGTCGCCGGCGACCGCGCCCTCGGAGAAGTCCAGCACGGTCACCCGGGCGCCGGCCGCCAGGCGGGCCGCGCCCATCGTGGTGACGGCCGCCGACCAGCCGGCCAGCGTGCCGCCGACGATGTCCACCCGGTCGGCCTCGGGCGGCACCGCGACCGGGTACCACTCGCGTTGGTTCTCATAGGCGCGGCGGCGCCGCTCCCATTCCCGGTAGGCGGCGGCGTGCTCGGCCTGGGCGGCCAGCAGGCGGCGTTCGCGGGCCTGGCGCTCGCGGTCGATCCGCTCCCATTCCTGGCGCAGCCGGGCGCGCAGCGCCCGTTCGCTCTGCCAGCTCTGGTAGCCGGTGATGCCCAGGACGACCAGGCAGGCCAGCAGCCCCACCCCGGCGAACTTCCACGGCAGCACGCCCAGCAGGCCGCAGGCGAGCACCAGGCCGCCGAACACTCCGGTGCCCGTGGCGATGATCTTGACCGGCCGGTCGAGCATCGGGCTGCGCACCCGCACGTGCACATCGCGCAGCGGGTCGTCGGGGGGATCGTCGATCGGCTCGGGACGTGGCGGCGGCGGCCCCGGGTCGGGGTGGACCTGGGCATAGCGCCAGCCCACGTACACGCGGTCCGGTTGTATTAACCGCGTCGTCGCAGACCCGCTGGTCACGTCCGTCACGTCACAGCCCCAGGGGGTTCAGCGGCGAACCCGCTCCGGCCCGTCCGGGGCGCCCGGCGGCGCGGCGGCCCGCGGGCCGAAGAAGGTTCGGTGCGTTGCTTCGGCGGGGTGGCATGAGCACTCGTCGGTCGGGGTTCTTACCCGTACAGACTAGGGATGAACGGCCCGATTCGCCCACCATTCAACCGAACACCACATCCAATGCGGCACCAAGAGCGACAATTCGGTCAGCTCACTTGTCAAACCCCAAGACCGGACATCCGTTATCGCCCGAAGTGACCGGTTCCGGTCACCGCCAGCCCGTCACCCGCCGGATCGCGCTCTCCATCATGGGGGCCAGCGTGCGCGCATAGGTCTCGGTGAAGTGCCCCCGGTCCCGGGTGACCAGGACGTTCCCAATGATCATCGGGCAGCTTCCGGGCGTGCACACATAGCGGGTGAAATCCACAAAGCGCACGTTGCGCGGCAGGTCCCGGCGGTTGCGGTAGGGGGCGACCGGGGCCAGGCTCCGGTAGCGCGCCTCGGCGCACTGCTGCAGGCTCACCCGCGTGAAGCAGTCGGCCGGCGGGAAGGTCAGGCGGGGGGTGTCCCGGATCGCCATCACCCGTATCCCGTAGGCTCCCAGCTGCCGCCAGCGCGGAACGGCCAGACGCTCCAGCTCCTCCGGCCGCCCCTTGGGGTCGGTCCGGGTGCCGATCGTGATCACCAGATCCGGGCGCAGGGCGCGCAACTGCAGCATGACGCCGCGCCCCCAGGCGTCGCAGGCCGGGTACGGCGCCCCGGTGTCGGGGTAGCGGGCCCCGCCCGCCAGCAGCGGGCACCCGGACTTGACCATCGTGATCAGCCGCCAGCCCGTCTCGTCGACGACCTTGTGCAGGGCCGGGAACCAGTGGGCCGCGTGCGAGTTGCCCACCAGCGCGATGGTGCGGCGCCCGTTCGGATCGCCGAACTGACAGACCTTCACCTCGGTCGCCTTGTAGGGCGCCACGCACCCGTTGGTGTGAATCAGCGGAAGGTCCTCCTTGGCGTCCCGCAGGTCGGGCCGGTACGGCAGCTTCGGCGGCGGCGGCGCCCCGACCATCACGGCCGCGCCCGGATAGTTCGCCGGGTCGGCGGCCTGCGCCTGGCGGATGCGGGCCTGCTCGTCCAGGTGGGCCACCCCGCTCCAGGAGACGCCGACCACCGGGGTCAGGCAGACCACGCCCAGCACCAGCGACCAGGTGCGGGTGGCGCGCCGCGCCGTCACCCACTCCACCGAGCGGTCCGACACCCAGGTGGTGGCGGCCGCCAGCACGAACGAGACGGCCAGGATCGCGCATCCGGCGGCCAGGCTCGCGGTGGTGTTGCCGGTCTTGGCCAGGTAGAAGACGAACAGCGGCCAGTGCCACAGGTACAGCGCATAGGAGATGTCGCCGACGTAGGTCAGCGGCCTGGCCGACAGCAGCCGGTCGGCGCCCAGCCGGCTGCCCGTCGTCCCCGCCACGATGACCAAGACGGCCGCGCCGGTCGGCCACAGCGCGGCATAGCCGGGGAACACCGTGGAGACCTGCAGGACCAGGCCGCAGGCCACCAGGGCGGCCAGCCCGCCCCAGCCCAGCGCCACCCGCAGCGGCACCGGCAGCCGCGCGCTGTCCCAGCGGGCGAGCGCGAGCGCCAGCAGGCCGCCCAGCGCCAGCTCCCACAGCCGCGCCCCGGTGTCGAAGTAGGCCCAGCGCTGCTCGACGGCGGTGCGGATCACCGAGTAGGTCAGCGAGGCGGCGAAGACGGCCACCAGCACGCCGGTGAAGATCGCCCGCGGGCTCCGCCGGACCAGCGCCGCCGCCACCGTGCCGGTCAGCAGCAGCGCCCAGATGAGGTAGAACTGCCCCTGGATCGCCAGCGACCAAAAGTGCTGGACGGGGCTGGCGCCCTCACCGCCGGCCAGGTAGTCGACGGCGGTGACCGCCAGCCGCCAGTTCTCGTAGTAGAGCGCCGAGGCGGCCACTTCGGCGAGGGTGTCGCGCCAGCGGTCCTGCGGCAGCCACAGCCATGTCCCGGCCAGCACCCCCGCCAGCGCGATCGCCGCGGGCGGGAAGAGCCGCCGCGCCAGCCGGGCGAAGAAGGCCCGGTACTCCACCCGTCCCCGCCGCTCCACCATGCGCAGCAGGGAGCCGGTGATGAGGAAACCGGTGAGCATCAAGAAGACGTCCACCCCGCCGGACACCCGGCCCAGCCAGATGTGGTAGATCGCCACCAGCAGCACGGCGACCGCGCGCAGCCCCTGGATCTCGGGCCGGTGGCCTTCCCGCGGCCGTCTGGGTGCGGCCTCCCCGGTGACCTGAGCGGGGGCCGGACGCCGGAGGGTCTCCTCGATGGATGGGGTCGACATCTTCCACTTTCAGTCGAGCAGCCTGGACGCGCGCGTCCCGATCCGATCGACCCGAGCCGCACCGTGTCCAATTTCGGAGCGAGGATATGAATAAGCCTCACTTGTCACAAGGTGCGCAGGGGTGCGAGACGCTCTCGTGACACGGACGCACCTCGCCCGCCTCGCGGACGCAAATCACCTCCGGCTCACGCCCGCCGCCGTTTCAAGGCCGAAGCCGCGGCATCGTCCGCCGACCGAGCCGAAGAGGCAGGTCATCACAGATGAGCCGAGTTCGGGCAACTCCTCTCGCAGGCCCCGGAGAATGCCCCTCAAGAGAACCCCGGCGGCCTTCTCCGGCAGTTTTCAAATAGTTGAATGCTCACATAAGCCGGTCTCGCCGCATGTGGGACGTCTGACGCCAGCCACCCGTTGTCAGGGTTCACCGAAGATCATCCGCTGAGCCGTGTCCGGTTCCGGCCAGCGACTCAAAGCCCGGCACGGCAGGCGCGCACCCCGCCGACTCCCCGAAACCACGAAACGAGAAAGCCCACAGAAGTCTTCTCCGGTGCGCGGCCTCGGGCTCTGGACGCGGCGACCTCGGCGAGCTCCAAGATCGTTCTCTCCGAGGTCGCCGCGTCCCCCAGGCGCTTTTAGATCCCCTGCGGAAACCTCACCAGGGGAAAGGGCTCACTGCTGCAGCAGCCAGTCCACGGCGCGGGCCGCCGCGCCGCCGTCGTCCCAGGGGCAGAACTTCTCCCGGAAAGCCTCATAGCGGTGCTCGTACTGGGCGGAGACGCTCCCGACGTCCCGAAGCGCATCGATCAGCTCATCGGAGGTCATGCACATGGGGCCGGGCGCCTCGGCCTCGAAATCGAAGTAGAAGCCGCGCAGCTCGTCGCGGTAGTGCTCCAGGTCGTAGGTGAAGAACAGGATCGGCCGGGCGGTGCAGGCGTAGTCGAACATCGCCGACGAGTAGTCGGTGACCAGCACGTCGGACACCAGGTAGAGCTCGGCGATGTCGGGGTAGGTGCTCACGTTGCGGACGAAGTCGTCATCGGGCGGGCAGAAGTTCCCCACCACGTTGATGTGGCCGCGGATCAGCAGCACGTGATCCTCGCCCAGCACCTCCCGGGCCCGCTCGACATCGAGCTGCAGCTCCATGCCGTACCCGTTGCTGACGATCCGGTCGTCCCGCCAGGTCGGGGCGTACAGCACCACGCGCTTGCCCTCCGGCAGCCCCAGCCGCCGGCGGATCCGCTCGGCCTGCTCGGGACGGAACAGGATGTCGTTGCGCGGGTAACCGATCTCCAGCAGCTCGCCTTCGTAGCGGAAGGCCCGCCGCCAGATGGGCGAGCTGAACGGGTTCGGCGAGACCAGCGCGTTCCACTGCGCCATGTCCCTGCCAAAGCGGCGCAGGTAGTCCTGGGGGTTGCGGTGGGCGGGCCGCTCGATGTCATAGCCGAGCTTCTTCAGCGGCGTGCCGTGCCAGGTCTGCAGGTAGATCTGCTCGGGCCGCTTCTCCATCCAGTACGGCATGGGGTCGTTGGAGACCAGGAAGCGGGCCTGCGCCATCGCCTTCAGGTGCTCGCGGGTGCCCCGCAGCAGGGTGCGGACGCCCTCCGGCGGCTGGAACCGGCCGTCGCTGGTGACCCACACGTACTCGAACTCGGGGTGGCGGCGGCGGAGCTCCTCGAAGATGGCGCGCGGGCTGTCGGAGAACTGCCGCCCCTGGAAGGACTCGAACAGCGCCATGTCGCGGATCGGCGACCGGCGGTAGACCGGGTAGTCCTCGGTGGACATCCGCTTGATGCCGTAGGCCCCCCGCTCGGTCGGGTCGTGGGCCGGACGCACCCACACCCACGGCTCCTCCATGCCCTCGATGAGCAGGTGGAACTCGTGGATGCCCACCACGTGGGGCTCCGGCAGGTTCACGCAGGCGGAGCGGGCGACGTACACGCTCACCTCGTCGTCCTCACCGAGAGGGGCGACCAGGTCCCAGCGCCCGCTGCGCATCGGCAGCTCATCGCCGTACCAGGTGCGCTCCATGGGCTGCAGCTCGGCGGTGAACTCCTCGCCGTCCCAGCTCAGCGGCATCCGGCGCTCGCCGGCCCCGGCGCGCCAGCGCGCCACCAGCTCCGCGGGCCGCCGATCGCCGGTCATCCGGCCGCGCAGCCGCAGCACGCCCCGGTCGGTCCAGCGAGCCTCGGTCAGCACCGGCCGGCAGCGCCGCTGGATCACCCGCAGGTACCCGCCGTCGATCCGGGTCAGGGCGGCCTCATGAGAACCCTTGGCCTGCCAGGTCTCCACATGGTCGGCGGCCACCGGCTGGATCGGCTCCTGGCGGCCGGCCACGGTGATCAGGACGTTCCAGGGCAGCCGGTCCTGCCCCGGGGTCTCCTCCCACTCCGGCAGCACGTCCATGGGGATGCGGCCCAGGAAGCGGCCCTTGCCATGCGCCAGGATCGGCAGCCGGATCTCGCTGGTCCCGTTGGGGCGGGACAGCAGCAGCTCGGTGGCCTTGCCGCCGCCCACCACATGGCCTTCGATCTCGATGGCGCCCTCGACGGGACGCGCCGCGGTCACCCGCGCGCCCACGTCCACCACTTCCAGGCCGAAGCTCTGCCGGGAGGGCGACACCCGCATCGACACGCCGGGGGCGACGTCATGGCCGGACGGCCAGCGCTGGTCGGCGCGGGTCGAGCCGCGCAGCGGGCCGCTGCGCCGCACCCCGCCGGGCATGGTCACCTCCACCTCCAGCCGCCACAGGCCGGGACGGAACCTGCGCTGGAAGCCGAAGCGGCGCTGTCCCAGCGTCGCCGGGTCCAGCACGGCCGAGAAACCGGCCCAGTCGTAGCAGGCGGCGGCCCACTTGGCGTCCGCCGAGGTGCGCGGCCGGTAGATGCGTCCCACCGGCAGCTCGACGACGTTCTCCTCTTCGGGGTGCCGCAGCCACAGCCGGATGGAGCCCGTGTAGGGGTCGGGCACCGGGATGCGGGCGATGTAGGCGAATCCCTCGATGTAGAGCCGCCCTTCACGCCAGTAGGCCCGGTCCACACCGGCCTGCAGGGTGACCTCATCGGTGATGTCGTAGACGCTATCGGGAATGCCCCGCTCCGGGTCGTCGAAGTAGGGATAGCGGGCATACCAGCGGCCGCCTCGCAGCACCACGTCGGTGGTGATGATCTCCCTCTGCTGAAAGACCAGGACTTCGAGAAGCTCGTCGATCATGCCCCGCCGCAGCAAGTGGTACTTGAGCCGTTTGAGGGCCGGCAGCTCCTGGAAGATCTCCTCGTCGGCTTCGGCGGCGAACTCCTCGACGGCCTTCTGCAGCAGCTGCCGATAATGCTCGCTCCCCTCGTGCAGCACCTCGATGTACATCGGCAGCTTGTCGGCGAACACCCGCGACATGTATTCCCGCATCAGCTCCGGCGCGTGCTCGCGCAGGAACTTCGAGACCCGGCGGATGGCCGTCACCCGGTCCTCAAGGTTGCCCGGCTCGGTACGACGCTGGGTGATGGAGCGCTCACCGCCCTCACGCACCCGCCAGTGATAGACGGGGATGGACAACACGTCCACCTTTTCCGCCAGCACATGAGCGGGAATGGCCACTGTCGGGTCCTCATACAGCCCGCGGGGGAACTGGAAGTTGTGGGCGTCCCAGAACGACCTGCGGTACACCTTGTTCCAAGGCGTGCGGTCACCGACCAGTTCCGGGCGGCGGGAGATGTGGGTCTTCTTCGCCGGCCGGTCAAAAATGTCGGCGTGCATCTTCGAGGGGTAAATTCCCTTGGAACTGAATCGGCGTACCCCACCGCAGGCAAAGTCCGATCCGCTCTTCTCCAGCGAATTGATCATCCGCTGGTAGGCGTTCGGGGGCACCACGTCGTCACCGTCGACAAAGGCCAGATAGGTGCCTGTCGCATGGCGCACCCCGGTGTTACGAGCCGGCCCCGGACCCTGGTTCTCCTGTTGGATCAGCCGGAACCGCCCGTCCCGGCTGGCAAATTCCTTGGCGATGGCCGCACTGCCGTCGGTTGAGCCGTCGTCGACCATGATGACCTCGAAGTCATCCATGGTCTGGTTCTGCAGGGACTCCAGGCACTCCTGCAGATAGGGCTCCACGTTGTAAACCGGTACAACGATGCTCAGCAGTGGGGGCATGTCCTTCTCGCAATCGTCCGAACATCGGGAAGGCGGCCGGTGGGACGTCCCGGTCACATGACCAGACCGGCGTCAGCGACGGTGGAAAACCCGTAAAGATCCGGCGGCGGTCATCTGAGCCGTCCTTTCAGGCGCCTGGTGACATCGGCGACCCGTTGCAGCGTCCCGACCGGTTCCGCAGGGGCGGGCGGGGGCGGCTGCGCCAATCCCAAAGTGATGAGCCGCTGCATTCTGAAATAGCGGCGCAGCGCCGGGCCGGGCGGGAGAGCGTCCACGTACTCGGCCGTGGCCGCGCGCATTTCCGGATAACGTCCCGGCTGCATGCAATAGGTGACGGCGGCCAGCAAAGGGACCAGCCGCGATTTGATCTCGTGCCGGGCGATCGGCGGCGGAATGGCGTCGCCCTCGTCGGTCAGGCGGGGGAAGGTGGCGTCCACCACGGTCGCCGGAATCCGGGCGGCGTTGTCGTAGGGGTTCAGCCGCTCCAGCACCCGGACCGTGCCCAGCGTCATCACGGGCACCTCCAGCAGGTGGGAGACCCGCACCAGCGCCGGGGGGAACACCCCTACGGCCACCTCCGGACGCAGCAGGGCGCACCAGACCTCGGCGGGCACCGGCTCGTCCAGGATCACCAGCTCGGCCCCCAGCCGCCCGGCCTCGGCGGCCAGTGCCGCCGCCAGGGCGGTCTGCCCATCGGGGGCGGGGACGAAGGCGACCGTCCGGTTCCCCCGGGCGACCAGGCCCCGCAGCATCTCCAGGTGGATGCGCTCCTCCTGCTCCCCGGTCGGCCCCAGGTCGGTCAGGCACTGGCCGACGATCAGCACCGCTCGGTCGGCGCCGGCGGGCAGCCGGCCCGCCAGCAGGGTCTCGGCACCGGCCTTGACCTCCTCGAAGGCCTTGGCGAAGGCGTCCTGGGCCACGATCTGCGGCGCGACCCCGTAATCCGACAGCAGCCGGGGCGGCAGGCCGGGCACCAGATCCAGGTGCAGCAGCCGCTCGACCCGGCTGCCCACTCCCCTGGGCAGCAGCGCCCGGACGGGGCCGTAGACCTCCAGGGTGCCGCAGCAGACGGTCACCGGGGCGTCGTGGAAGACCTCCGCCAGGGTCTGGGCGGGGGCGGTCTCCAGGGTCTCCACGATCACTTCCACCGGTTCGTCGCCCAGCCCCCAGTGGCGGCGCAGCAGCCGTTCCAGCATCGGCTGCTCTTCCAGGGCCGGCCGCCAGTCCTGCGGATGCATCGGCGCCAGCAGCTCGTTCAGCGAGACGACCTCATCGAAGCGGTCGTACAGCGCAGCGTGGTCGGCCCGCTCCGGCAGCGGCGGGGCCAGCTCGGCGCCGGCGGTCTCGTCGCTGACCAGCAGTATCCGCCGACCGGGCCGCGCCCCCAGGCGTCCGGTGTCGATCGCGGCGGCGAACAGCGCGGTCGCGATGGGACCGGAGGAGACGAACAACTGGTTCACCGGGCACCTCCGGCCGCCATCAGCTCGGTCAGCAGGGCGGCCCGTGCCGGGCGCATGCCGGGCAGCACCGCTTTGAGCACCTCCTGGGGCAGGGCGCGCAGCGTCCGGCCGGCCCGCAGCCGCTGGCGCTGCTGCAGGGTGGGGCTCAGCCGCTCCTTCTTCTCCTCGTGGGTGGCGATGAGGACGCAGTAGGCGCGGACGAACTTGTACTTGATGCGGTCCCAGTCGGGGTCGGTGCGCAGCGCGGTCAGGATCTTGTCGAAGGCGTCGAAGAAGTGCAGCTGCCGCTCGTCGCCGATCTGGGTGAGCGAGGTGGGCACGCCGCGCCGGTAGTACACCCCGAACAGTGAGATCACCGCGTAGCTGGCGGCGCGCTGGTGCAGCCGCCAGATCCAGGGCCGGTCCTCGGCCGTCAGCAGTTCCTCGTCGAAGGTGAGCAGCCCGTCCTCGGCGAGGCTGCGGCGGTAGACGCCGGCCCAGGCGTACGGGTAGTCCACCATCGCCAGGTCGTGCACCGGCAGGAACCCGTCGCGCGGGTTGAGGACCTTGCCGCGCACCCCGTGGGGGGCGCGGTGGATCTCCCGTTTGCGTCCGTGGGCCTGGACGTGGTCGATCCTGATGAAGTCGCAGCCGAGCGAGTCGATGGCCTCGACCGCCTCCGGCAGGTAGCCGGGGGCGAGCCAGTCGTCGCCGTCCACGTAGGTGATGTAGCGGCCCGAGGCGACGGCCAGACCGGCGTTGCGGGCCGCGCTCAGCCCGCGCGCCCGCGGATGGCGGATGAGCTGAAAGCCCGGCAGCCTCGCCCGGTGGTCCTCCACGATCTCGGCCGACGTGTCGGTGGAGCCGTCGTCGACGAAGATGAACTCAAAGTCGGCGCGCGCGTTCCGGGTGAGACTCCGCAGCAGGTCCGGAAGGTACGGGGCCACATTGTGCACCGGCACGATGACCGAGAGGGTGGTCACGCGGTCTCCGTTCGGGACGTCGGGCGGCGGAGCCGATCGCGGCCCACCTCACCTGGGGGAACGCCCCCGCCGGCCGCCTCGCCGGCCACCGGGGACCGCCGCGGCGGAATCCCCGCACAGCCGCCCCGGACAGGGTCGACACGGGCCACACGCACAGGACTTCCTCATCGCTGAGGGAACTCCCCTGCGGGGTGGGGCGTTCCGTACGTTACGGGGGAATGTTCAGGAAGATTACCTGAACGCACACCCCGGCGTGTCACCTTGCGTTCGCCTTTGCCGGACTGCGACCGAATTGTCAGAGTCCGGAATCGGCCACCGCATGGCTGGCCGCCCCCAGGGAGCGACCCGGCTCACAGCGGCGGGCGGTGCCACAGGACGGGCTCGGCGCTCTGGCGTTCGGTGCTCTCACCGACGCCCAGCAGCTCGCCCCGGAAGGCGACCAGGCCGGTCAGGCGCTGATCGCCCGCGCCCGACAGGGCGGTGCCGCGCGGGTGCGCGGCCTGCCAGGAACGGCCGTCGCGGGAGGTCCAGACCGCCACGTCGGCGGAACCGGACTGCCGGATCTCGCCGAAGACGGCGAACGCGGCGCCGGCGGCGGTCACCCCGCGCACCGCATCCGCGCCGGTGATCTCCGGCAGCGGGCTCTCCTGCCAGGTCGCGCCGCCGTCGGTGGACAGGAAGGCGAAGGCCCGCCGGGTGCCGTCCGCGTCGCGGCGCTCCCCCACGGCGACCGCCGTGGCGCCCGAGACGGCCACGTGCCGCAGGTAGCCGGAGGAGTCCTCCGGCAGCCGCGGCGTGGCGCGCAGCGTCCATTCCTGACCGTCCGGGGAGGTCCAGACGGCGGGCGCGTGGACGCCGTTCTTCTTGCTCCCGCCCACCGCCACATAGCCGTCGGCGGTCGCGGCCACCGCCTGCATCCAGCGGTTGGTGCCCTTGCTCCCCTTCAGGGCGCCCTTGACGCCGGTCCCCCGCTGCCAGGTGCGCAGGTCGGAGGAGGCCCACACGACGGCCGAGGAGCCGTCCTCGCCGACCACGACGTGCCCGGAGCGGCCGGCCGCCACCCCGTAGACGCGCAGGCCGTCCTTGCCGTCGGCGAAGGTGCCGCCGCCGACCGCGCTCCACTCCGTGCCGTTCTGCGAGATGGCCACCAGTGGACGCGGCTGCTGCTGGGGACGGGTGTCGGAGCCGATCGCCACCCATCCGGTGCTCCCGCCGGCCACGCCGTGCAGCCGCTGCAGCCCCGGGCCGCCGAACCCGGCGCCGGTCAGCCTGCCGCGCCGCCAGGTCCGGCCGTCGGCCGAGCTCCAGATCGCCGCGTTGCCGTTGGTGCTGCCCACGGCCACGGCCTGGTTTCCCGCCGTGGTCAGCGCGGCGACGGTCCGGTCCACCGGGGCGGCCGGCAGTTCGGGGCGGGCCAGCCGGCCGGTGGCGTCCTGGGCCAGCAGCACCCCGTTGAGGTCGCCGCCGCTGCGGACCCAGCCGGCCATCACCAGCCGGTCCCCGGCCGCAGCGGTGCCCGGCAGCAGCCTGGCGGGACGGGTGAAGGGGTCCGTCGCCTGCCAGGAGCGGCCGTCGCCGCTGCGCACCACCTGCACCCGGTCACCGGCTCCGGCCACCACGAAGGCGCCGCGTTCGGAGCCGGTCACCGCCTGCAGCCGCATGCCCTTGCCCAGCTCGACCTCGGCCGTCTCGGTCCAGTCCTTGCCGTCGGCGGAGGCGAAGATCGTGGCGTAGCTCTTCTTGGCGCGCCTCACGTCGCGCACGGCCAGCAGACCCGAGGGGCCGGAGCCGATCCGCATGCCGCGGGTGCCCTTCGGGGAGGGCGGCTTGCTCTCCTCCCAGGTGCGGCCGCCGTCTCCGGACAGCCACACCCGGTTGCGCGGGGCGCCTTTCTCGCTCTTGGCCCACCGTCCCTTGACCATCACGGTGGAGCCGTGCGTCGTCGCCTCCAGCAGCGACAGGGTCTCCTTGCCCTTGGTCAGCTTCAGATCGCCGGCGTCCAGGCGCTCCCAGGAGCGCCCGTCCGAGGACACCCAGGCCAGCGGGGACCCGTCGCGCAGGTCGCCCTTGGCGGCGGTGGTGCCCACGGCCAGGAAGCCGGAGGGGTGGGCCGTCAGCGACAGCACCCGGTCGCCGTCTTTGAAGCTCTCCTCGCCCAGTGCATGCGCCGTCCACTGCCGGCCGTCGCGGCTCGTCCAGGCCAGCGCCGAGCCGTCGGGGGCCTCCCCGAGCGCCGCCCAGCCGGAGGCCGAACCGGCCACCTGGCGCGGCACCCCGCCGAGGCCGTCGTCGTGCACCGTGGCCCGCTGGAACGAGCGGCCGCCGTCGGTGGACACCAGGAAGTAGGGCCGGACCGCAGTGCCGTCGCCGTCGCCGCCGGCCGCCACCACCGTGTCGCCGGCCGCGTCCGCCGTGGTGAGCTGCTGGTCACGGCCGTCGGAGCGGACGGCCGGGTCGGTGGCGAAGGCGTCGGAGGCCAGATGCGCCGCCGCGGCCGGAGCGGCCGGCCGCTGCTCGCCCTCGGGCCACAGCACCACGGCGCCGGCCGCGATCACCGCGGCGGCGGCCAGGCCGGCCGCCCCGATCAGCACCGCCTTGCGGGGGAGGCGCGGACCCTGCCGCCGGGGCGCGGGCAGCCGCCACGGCTCGTCCGGCTGCTGCGGGGGGCGCGGCCTGAAACGTCCCGCCTCCGGTTCGGCGGCGGGCGGCGCGCCGGGGCCGCCCAGCGGAGGCGCGGGCGGGGCCGCCGCGAAAGGAGGAGGCGGCGGCACGGCACCGGGCGCGCCCGGCGGCGGCATGGGAGGAGTGCCCACCGGTGGCGGCGGCACCGGGAAACCCATCGGCGGCGGGGAGGTCGCCGGATCGCCCAGGGCGGCCGGCGGCCCGGCGGCGGGGTCGCCCGCAGGGCGTGGATCGACGGACGTGGCCTCCGGGTCGCCGGCCGCCGGCAGCGCCTCCCCGGGCAGCTCGGGCATCGGGGCCGCCCACGGGGCGGGCGGCAGCGCGGCGGCGGGATCGTCGGCGGGCCGTCCCCACTGCGGCGGCGGGGGCAGTCCCGGGCCCGGCGGGGCGAACGGGGGCGGTGGCGGCGGCGCCGGAAAGCCCGGCGGCTCCTGCGAAGCGGGGCCGGCCGGATCCTGCTGTCCGGCATCCTGCGCGCTCGAGCCCCACGGGGCGGGCGGCGGACCGTCGGGCACCCGGCCGTCGGCGTTGTCATCCCCCGTACCGGCTTGGGCCACCGTGTTCTCCCCACTCACCACTTCGCCACGGCCCGTCCGTGGCGGGTCGTCGCTCGTCCGGATGCGGTGGGGGGATTGTATCCGGACCCTCCGGACGTCCCGATATGCCGCAGGTCAGCCGCGCGGCGCCAGCGGACGGCCGGCCTGGCCGGCCACCGCCTTGCCCTGGCGGCGCGCCCGGCGGTCCTCCCGCCACATCTGACCGGCCACGTTCACATCGCCGTCGAAGACCACCCGGCCGCCGCGCATCATCACCCCGCGGTCGCACAGCTCGGTCAGCATCTTGATGTCGTGCGCCACGATCACCATGGTGCGGCCCTCGGCGCGCAGCGCGCGGATGCGGTCTTGGCACTTGCGGCGGAACGGCGGGTCGCCGACCGCCAGCACCTCGTCGATGAGGAACACATCCGGCTCGGTGTGCACGGCGATGGAGAACGCCAGCCGCATGAACATGCCGGAGGAGTAGAACTTGACCTGGCCGTCCAGGAAGCGTTCCACCCCGGAGAACTCGACGATCGAGTCGAACTTGCGGCGGATCTCCGCCTCGCTCATGCCGAGGATCGCCCCGTTGAGGAAGATGTTCTCCCGGCCGGTCAGCTCCGGGTGCAGTCCGGCGCCCACGTCGATCAGCCCGGCGATGCGGCCGCGCACCCGCACCGTGCCGCGGTCCGGCCGCATCACCCCGGAGATCATCTTCAGCAGGGTGCTCTTGCCCGAGCCGTTCAGCCCCATCAGCGCGACCGCCTCGCCCTGCTGCACGGTCAGGCTGACGTTGTCGAGCGCGAGGAAGCGCTCGGCCAGCGACTGCCGGCGCATCGTGCGCACCGCCAGGTCCTTGAGCGAGCGCGCGTGGCGGAGCCGGAACTCCTTGGTGACCGAGTCGACGACGATGGCTGTTGTCATGGCCCCTTACAACTCCTGCCCGAAACGCCGCTGGGCGACCGCGAACACCTGCTGGCCGATGGAGAAGACCACCAGCGCGAACGCCAGTGACCCCACCGTGCGCAGGGCCAGGTCGGGCGGGAAGGTGAACTGCCCCTCGATTCCCGGGGCCCAAAACGCCCGCTGGAACAGCGACACCGCGGTGACCAGCGGGTTGAGCAGGTACAGGTCCAGCACCCAGCCCGGGGCGACGTCCCGCACGAACGTCCACGGGTAGATCATCGGCGCCGACCACATGAACACCACGGCGGTGACGTCGACGGCCTGTTCCAGGTCCCGCAGGAACACGTTCCCGGCGGCCAGCAGCAGCCCGGCGCCCAGGCCGAGCAGCACGATGATGACGAAGCCGGCCAGCGCCCCGCCCAGCGCGGCCACATCCGGCCGCCAGCCCAGCGCGGTGGTGGCCGCCAGCAGGATCACCAGCCCCGGCACGAAGTGCACCAGCGACACCAGCACCGAGGCCACCGGGAACAGCTCCCGGGGCAGGAAGATCTTGCGGACCAGCGCCGCGTGCCCGGTCACCGAGCGGGTGGACGAGTGCAGGATCTCGTTGAACAAGTTGATCAGCACCATGCCGGAGAACAGGTAGACCCCGAAGTTCTCCAGCTTGCGCCCGGCGCCGAGCACGTACCCGACGACGAAGAAGTAGACGCAGAAGTACACCGCCGGCCGCACATACGACCAGCCCAGCCCGAGCACCGAGCTTTTGTAACGGGCCCGCAGCTCCCGCCGGACCAGCAGCCGCAGCAGGTAACGACGGCGGAAGACCTCCAGCAGCCCTCCGGAGGCGTCCGGCTCCAGCAGTGGGGGAAGCGAGGGGGCTTGCGTCATCGATCACCGGCCTTCGGGGCGGCTTGGAAGTTGTCCCACCAGCTCTCCGGGGCGACGAGCTGCGGCACCGCCTGGCGGTAGCGCCGCGACAGCTCCGGCCACTCCTTCAGCAGCCGGGCGTGCAGCGCGGAGGTCCGCTGCAGCAGGCTGCGGAACTCCTTGCGGTCCCGCTGGTACCAGAACACCCCGGTGCCGTCGGCGGCCGACACCAGCGCGCTGTCCAGGTCGGCCAGCCGCCACCAGGCCAGGTCGATGTGCGGGACGATGGCCTGCGGGTTGACGCGCGCCTTGGGGTCGACCGGGCGGAACTGCTTGAGCCCGCTGACGGCGGCCTTGCGGATCATGCCCAGCCGGCTGCCCGGCTTGGTGGGCATGCGGCCCTTGCGCGGCGGCTTGCTGCGCACCGGCGGCAGCTGCTCGATGCGCTCCACGCCCCGGGCGTCGCTGAAGCGCTTGCGGAACTCGCGGATCTCCGGGAGCTTGGTGGCCAGCTGCCGGTGCATGTGCTCCGGCCCGCTCAGCACGTCCTCGATCGCCATCAGCATCAGCTCGGCGGCCGAGTACTGCATGGCCAGGGCGTGCTTGATGGACACGAACAGGCTCTCCTTGAGCAGGTTGCCGCCGCGCTCGTACGGGGAGTGCAGCAGCGCCGAGACCAGCCGGTTGCGCTCGTGGTAGTAGGCCTGCCAGTCGATGGTGTCGTCCTTTTCGTGCCAGGGCACGTGCCAGACGGCCACCCCCGGCAGCGAGACGGTGGGGAAACCGGCCTTGCCGGCCCGGACGCCGTACTCGGCGTCGTCCCACTTGATGAACATCGGCATGGGCAGGCCGATCTTGTGGATCACCTCGGTGGGGATCAGGCACATCCACCAGCCGTTGTAGTCCACGTCGATGCGCCGGTGCAGCCAGGGGGTCTGGCGCAGGCCCCGGGCGGCGAAGTCGTGGCCGTGCTTGGTGTTGGGCGCCGGCCCCCAGAACCAGCGGTACTTCTCCAGCGTCTCGCCGTAGGCGTGCAGCACCGAACGGTCATAGAGGCTGAACATGTGGCCGCCGACGATGGTGGGGGTGCGGGCCAGGTCGGCGAACGTCACCGCGCGCAGGATGCCCTCCGGCTCGGTGATGACGTCGTCGTCCAGCAGCAGCACATAGTCGGCGCGATCGGCGCGGGCGGTCTCCTCCATGGCGCGGGCAAAACCGCCGGAGCCGCCCAGGTTGGGCTGCTCGATCATGCGCAGCTTGGCGCCCAGCGCCTGCGCCGCCTCCGCAAAGCCCGGGTGGTCGGCCACCCGCTGGGTGCCCTGGTCGATGATGAGGATCTCCTCGATCACCTCCAGCACCTCCTCGGCGCGGGCGAGCGCCGCCAGCTGGTCGACGCAGAAGGCGGGACGGTTGAAGGTGGTGATCCCGATGTTGATGCGGCCCTGGCGCCGCCCGCCGGCCTCGGCGGTCAGCCACTCGGCCTCCACCAGCTCGATCGGCCGCTGCCCGGCGACCAGGTCGAACCAGTACCAGCCGCCGTCGATGAACGGCTTGAGCGGCAGCTTGAAGCGGTGCTCGGAGACCTCGGTGGAGTCCACGTGCGCGGAGGTGACGCGCTGCACGTGGCCCTTGGCGTTGGAGCGGTAGACGATCAGGGTGCCCTCGCCGCGCACCCGCACCCGCAGCCGGACCTCCTCCAGCACGCTCCAGCGCCGCCAGTAGCCGGCGGGGAAGGCGTTGAAGTAGGTGCACAGCGACAGCCGCCGGCCGATCGGGACGGTGACGCCGCGGCGGGTCATGGTGTCGACGTCGATGGACAGCAGCGGCTCGTGCGCGCCGCCCTCGTCCTCGACGACCTGTTGTTTGTTCTTGCCGGTCGGCTCGACCTCCGGGCGGCCCTTGCCGATCCGGTCGTCCAGGTAGAGCCGGACCACGTCCAGGTCGCGGTCGAGGGGCATCACGACCCGCTGCAGGACGCGCATCTGCTCGCTCATTCGTCCATTCCTCCGCTGACCAGCCGGGCGCCTTCGGTGAAGTGCGGCTTCAGCCGGTTGTCGACCATGTTGAGGGCGCTGGCGATGGCCATGTGCATGTCGAGGTACTTGTAGGTGCCGAGCCGTCCGCCGAACAGCACCCCGTCCTCCTGCTTGGCCAGCTCGCGGTAGCGCAGCAGCCGGGCCCGGTCGTCGGGGGTGTTGATCGGGTAGTAGGGCTCGTCGTCCCGGCCGGCGAAGCGGGAGTACTCCCGCACGATCACCGTCTTGTCCGGCGGGTAGTGGTCGCGTTCGGGGTGGAAGTGCCGGAACTCGTGGATGCGGGTGTAGGGCACGTCCTCGTCGGCGTAGTTCATCACCGCGGTGCCCTGGAAGTCCCCGGTGGGCTTGACCTCCATCTCAAAGTCCAGCGTCCGCCAGCCCAGCTCGCCTTCGGCGTAGTCGAAGTAGCGGTCCAGCGGGCCGGTGTAGACGACCGGGACGTTGCCGACGATGTCGTCTTTGAGGTCGAAGAAGTCGGTGTTCAGCCGGATCTCGATCTTGGGGTGGTCGGCCATCCGCTCCAGCCAGGCGGTGTAGCCGTCCACCGGCAGCCCTTCGTACTTGTCGTTGAAGTAGCGGTTGTCGAAGGTGTACCGCACCGGCAGGCGGGTGATGATCTCCGCCGGCAGCTCCTTGGGGTCGGTCTGCCACTGCTTGGCGGTGTAGCCGCGGATGAACGCCTCATACAGCGGGCGTCCGATCAGGGAGATCGCCTTCTCCTCCAGGTTGCGCGGAGAGGAGACCTCGGCGGCCTGCTCGGCGATCAGCGCCCGGGCCTCATCGGGGGTGAAGGCGCGGCCGAAGTACTGGCAGATGGTGCCGAGGTTGATCGGCATCGGGTAGATCTGGCCCTTGAAGTTGGTGTAGACGCGGTGCCGGTAGTCGGTGAAGGAGGTGAACCGGTTGACGTACTCCCAGACCCGCTCGTTGGAGGTGTGGAACAGGTGGGCACCGTACCGGTGCACCTCGATACCGGTCTGCGGCTCGCTTTCGCTGTAGGCGTTGCCGCCGATGTGATCGCGTCGCTCCAGGACCAGTACGCGAGTCCCGAACAGGTTGGCACAGCGCTCGGCGACGGTGAGCCCGAAGAAGCCCGATCCGACGACCACGAGATCAGCGTCCACGTGCGTCCTTCTTGTCGGGCCGGCCGCTGGGCCGGCGACGGAGTTGCACGCCCCTGGGTGGGATGGCCGGGGCTGACGGTCTCCCGGCACGCCCGGCACCGTCACAACGTTCCGGAGGCGAGGCGCCGAATTCCCCCGAGCAGCGACAGCCGCCGTCATAAGGCGATATTGCGGATGTACCGGGCGCCTTTGCACCTTACCTTGAGATGCCCCCGCAGGCGGCCGGGTTCGGGCCAAGTGCCCGGCCCGGCATCCGCTTCCCGGACGGGCCGGCCGCGGCGAGCGGTGCCGCCCGCTCAGGCCCCTCGCTACAATGCACGCTCGACCATCATGTACCGAGCCAATCGCCCCATCTAGGGAGCGCCGCCCGCGAAACCGCCCTAGGAGCACGTTCCGTTGGCGTCTGCCAAGCCCCCCTCGCCCGCCCGTCCGCAGGTGTACCTGCACATAGGGACTCCCAAGAGCGGGACGACCTACCTGCAGAACGTGCTGTGGCGCAACCGGGGCCGGCTGCGCGAGCAGGGCGTCCTCTATCCCGGCGACACCCGCCACGCCCACGTGCAGGCCACCTTCGACCTGCGGGAGACCTCGTTCGAGGGCCGTCCCAACCCCGCCAACCGGGGCGCCTGGGACCGGATGGTCGGCGCCGTGCGCGCCTGGCGGCGCGGCCCGGCGATCATCTCCCAGGAGCTGCTGTCGCAGGCGCTGCCCCACCACGTCGAACGGGCGCTGGCGTCGCTGGACTTCGCCGACGTGCACATCGTGCTGACCGTGCGCGACCTGGCCCGCCAGCTGCCGGCGGCCTGGCAGGAGACGGTCAAGAACCGCTCCATGCAGCCGTATGAGGAGTTCCTGACCGCGCTGCAGGGGCCGCCGTCCAGCTGGAGCGGGCCGGTGAAGGCGTTCTGGCAGACCCAGGACGTGGCGCGGGTGCTGCGGCTGTGGGCCGCCGGCATCCCGCCCGAGCGGGTGCACCTGGTGACGGTGCCGCCGCCGGGGGCGCCGCGCGGGCTGCTGTGGGAGCGGTTCTGCTCGGTGGTGGGCATCGACGCGGCCCGCTGCGACACCGGCAAGGTGTTCGCCAACGCCTCGCTGGGCGCCGCCGAGGCCGAGCTGGTGCGGCGCATCAACGAGGCGGTCCGCTACAAGATCTCCTGGCAGCAGCACAACCTGCTGGTCAAGCGGCACATCGCCCAGGAGGTGCTGGCCCGGCGCAAGGGCACCAAGATCGAGCTGCCGGCCGACCGGCGCGCGTGGGTGGCCTCCCGCTCGCGGGAGCTGGTGGAGCCGCTGCGCGGCAAGGGCTACCACGTGGTCGGCGACCTGGAGGAGCTGCTGGTGCCGCCGCCCGACGCCGGCGGCTCGCCCGAGCCCCTCCCGCCCTCGCCGGCCGAGATGCTGGAGGGGGCCTGCGACGCGATCGGCTGGCTGCTGCAGCACCGCGCCCAGCTGGACGCCCGGATGGACGCGGCCCCCGCCGAGGCGGGGGTGCAGGCGCAACTGAAGGCCAAAGAGCTGCGTGAGGCGGCGAGCCTGCTGGTGGAGCGGGCCACCCCGCTGTCGCGCCGGGTGGTCCGCCGGCTGAGCGAGCGCTACCCGGCGGTGATGCGGCTGCGGCAGTCCTACTGGAGATACGTGTCCGCCGGGGATGACGCCCGCGCATGACGGATGTTTCCGCGCACGAGATCGGCGACGACGCCGGAAGGGAGAACCGGGTGACCGAAAGCGGCCGGGAAGGCAGGGTCTTCCTGCATGTCGGTGCCCTGCGAGCGGGAACCGGCATCATCCAGGGCGCGCTGTGGCACAACCGGCACACCCTGGCCGAGCGCGGCGTGCACTACCCGCTGGAAAGCCGCGACGAGCACTTCGCCGCGGCCATGGACCTGCGGGAGATGGCCTGGGACGGGCACCGCGACCCGGCCTGGAGCGGCGCCTGGGACGCGGTGGCCGAGCGGATCGGCCGCCGCCGCGGGCAGACGGCGATCTTCTCCGACGAGCGGCTGGCGGCGGCGACCCCCGAGCAGATCCGGCGGGCCCTGTCCACGCTGCCGGCCGAGCGGGTGCATGTGGTCTTCACCGCCGGCGACCCGGCGCGGCAGCTGGTGGCCGAGTGGCAGCAGCGCCTCATCCGGGGCCACGCCCTGGACTTCGCCGAGTTCGTGGAGCAGACGCTGGCGGACCGGGACGCCGTCGACGGCCCCGGCAAGGCGTTCTGGCTCATGCACGACCCGGTGCGGGTGCTGCGCCGGTGGCAGACGGCGGTGCCGCCGGAGCGGCTGCACCTGATCACCCTGCCGCACGGGGACGACCGCAACGAGCGGCTGTGGATCCGCTTCGCCGAGCTGACCGGCATCGACCTGTCCTGGTGCGACCTGACCGGGGTGGACGACACCGTCTGGCTGGGCGCCGTGGAGGCCGGGCTGCTGAGCATGCTCAACAAGCGGGTCGGCCCCGCCCTGGGCGACACCTACAAGCGGCTGATCGGCGAGCACGTGGTGCGGCCGGTGCTGGCGCGGCGCCGCGACCCGGTGCCCGTGGGCCTGCCCGAGCGCCACTACGGCCGGGTGCGCGAGCTGGCCCAGGAGATGATCACCACGATCTCCGAAGAGGGCTGGCAGGTGATCGGCGACCTGTCGGAGCTGGCCCCCCGCTTCGGGGAGGGCGGGCGGCCCGACCTGGCGCCGGCCGAGCAG
This sequence comes from Thermomonospora sp. CIF 1, assembly GCF_001896795.1. Lineage (NCBI taxonomy): Bacteria > Bacillati > Actinomycetota > Actinomycetes > Streptosporangiales > Thermomonosporaceae > Thermomonospora > Thermomonospora sp. CIF 1. Next base: position 99,083 of record NZ_MOYN02000007.1, on the reverse strand, counting down.
ATGCTGGAGGCCGGCATCGAGGTGATCGAGTCCCTGCTGGTGGGCATCACGGGCATGGTCCAGCAGACCGAGATGGCCCACCTCAACCACGAGCTCAGCCAGGTCCGCGACCAGCTCAAGCGGCTGGCCGAGACCTCCGCGCAGCCTCACCCGGCCTGGCGGCTGACCGGCAGGCTGCTGGGCCGCCGCCGGGTGTAGCGGGGAGCGTCATGGGGCACGCCGAGGTCGAGCGGGTCTGGCCGCGCGACGGCCGCATCCGGATCGAGGGCCGGCTGCACGAGGTGACCGGGACGGCCGGCGACCGCTGGACGGCCGAGCTGCGGGGGCGCCGCGACCCCAACAGGGTGCTGCGCTTCCCGGTGCGCGTGACCGCCGGCGCCTTCGACTTCGCGTTCCCGATCACCGAGCTGATCACCCCGCGGCTGCGGGCCGCCGCACCGGGCACCCGGCAGGTGTGGGACGTCTTCTTGGTGCGGGAACGGGACGGACTGCGGGTGCGGGCCGGGCGGCACCTGGACGACATCGCCAACCGCGCCGAGGTCTTCGTCTACCCCGCCCAGCGCGCCGGGGAGAACGACGAATTCGTCATCCGCCCCTTCTACACACCCGATGATCATCTATCCGTCCGTTGTGGTAAACCACAATCAGCGTGAAGTCGTCCCATTTACGTGAGAATTCGCTACCTGGTCCGGTTCGGTTACGGGATCAACGGCATCACCAGGTCGGTCATCACCCAGGCCAACACGCCCTGGCGGCCGCCGGGCACCAGGTCGAGGTGGTCAGCCTGCGGCGCCACAGTGAGCGGCCACATTTCCGGCTCGACCCGCGGGTGCGGATGTTCCCGCTGATCGATGACTTCGACCGCGACCCCTCCTGGTGGGAGACGGCGGCGGCGCTGGATGAGCGCTCGGCGCCGCTGCTGGGCTCGGGACACGCCCGCCTCAAGCCTCCCCAGCGCTTCTCCGAGCTGGAAGAACGCGAATGCGCCCGCTATGTGGGCGAGCTGCGGGACGGGGTGCTCGTCACCACGCAGCCGCCGCTGTCGCTGTTCGCCATCCGCTACGGGTCTCCGCACTTCGTGCACATCGCCCAGGAGCACGTCAACTACGACTTCTATGGGCAGTCCATGCGGCAGCTGATGACCGAGCACTTCGGGAAGCTCGACGCCATCGTGACGCTGACCGCCGCCGACGCGGCCGCCTACCGCAGGGCCTTCCCCGCCGACCGGGGCGGACCGGTGATCCGGCAGATCCCCAACGCCCTGCACCGCTGGGGATTCCCCCCGGCGCCGCTGGACCGCCCGGTGATCTCGGCGGTGGGGCGGCTGCAGCACGAAAAGGGCTTCGACCTGCTGATCGAGGCGTTCGAGCAGGTCGCCGCCGCGCACCCGGACTGGCAGCTGCGCATCTACGGGGCGGGGCCGCTCAAGCCCGCGCTGCGCTCGATGATCGAACAGCGGCACCTGTACAACCACGTGCTGCTGATGGGGCCGAGCGACGACCTCGACGCCGAGTACCCCAAAAGCTCACTGCTGGTGCTCAGCTCCCGCTATGAGGGGTTCGGGCTGGTGCTGCTGGAGGCGATGGCGCACGGGCTGCCGGTGGTGGCCTTCGACTGCCCCCACGGCCCCGGCGAGATCATCGACCACGGCCGCACCGGGCTGCTGGTGCCGCCGCAGGACGTGGCCGCCCTCGCCGCGGCCGTCGGCAAGCTGATCGACTCGCCTGAACTGCGGGCCGAGCTGGGGGCGGCCGGGCGGCGCAAGGCCGAACGGTACCGCCCGGAGATCATCGCCCGGCAGTGGGAGGAGCTGTTCGCCGAGCTGCTGGCCGCGCGGGGAATCCCGCCCGGCTGAGCACCTGCCGGTTCGGCCTGGGCCCCGACCGCAGTCCCGCCACCAGCCCGGCGGCCAGCCCTTTGCGGAGGGTCGCCCGGTCCTGGGAGCGGATGAACGTCTTGGCCCAGCGCCGCACCGTCGAACCCGCATACAGCACCCGTTCGGCCGGGGCGAGGCCGGGGCTGCGGGTGAACAGCCAGACCTTGTTGCGCACCTCGTAGAAGAACCGCTCCCCCGGGTCGGCGTCGGTGGAGCCGAAGGTGCGGGTCTTGTGGATCACCACGCTGGCCGGGCACAGCAGGCCCCGCCGGCCGCGCAGGATCCGGGTGGTGAACTCAAAGTCGTCGTTCCACAGGAAGTAGTCGGCGATCGGCAGCCCGCTCTCGCGGATCGCCCGGGCGTCCACCAGCACCGACACAAAGGACGCCGAGCGGATGGGCACGCAGCCCAGCGCGCGGGCGGCGGCGCGTTCGGCGGCCGAGGCGCCGGGCTTGGGCCGGGGGGTGTTCATCGGGTGCGGCCGGCCGTCGGTCCAGCGCACCGCGCTGGCGACCAGCGCCGCCGGGTCGGCGACCGCCGCCAGCTCGGCCAGCGCGGTGGGGGTGGGCACGGTGTCGTCGTCCAGCAGCCACACCCAGTCGGCGCCGCGCTGCAGCGCCCGGGCGATGCCGGCGGCGAACCCGCCGGCCCCGCCGGTGTTGTGCGTCAGCGCGACCAGGTCCACCTCGCCGGCGCGTTCGGCCAGCAGCTCGCCGGTGCCGTCGTCGGAGGCGTTGTCGACCACCACCACCAGGTCGGGCCGGCGGGTCTGCGCCATGACCGCATCCAGCGCCTCGCGCAGCAGCTCGCGGCGGTTGTAGGTGACGACGACCGCCGCGATGCGGCCGGTCGCGGTCACTTGGCCCCCCGCTGCCGCAGCTCGTCGCGGATCTCCACGATCTTCTCCATGGTCTTCATCACCAGCGGCTCGCGCTGCCCGATCCGGTGGGCCATGTGCCGCAGCACGGGCCGCTCATAGGCGGCCCGCATGGCCTGCCAGGCCTCGTCCCGTTCCCGCTGCGCCTCGGCCAGCTGCCGTTCCAGCTCCCGGACCCGCTGCTCCAGTTCCTGCAGGCGGCCGGAGCGTTCGGCGGCGGCCTCCGCCAGGCCGCGGGCGGCGTCCAGCGCCACATCGACCAGCTCGTCGGCGGTCACGTCGTCGGGATGCCGCTCTTCCTGCTGCTGCGAAAGGACGGGGTTCAGCTCCGACAGGTCACCGACGATGTGATAGCCGCGCCCGGCGACCTCGGCCAGCATGCGCTCGTTGCGTTCCACGGCCCACTGCAGTTGCGGACCCGACAGGACGATGCGGCGTGCGGCCTTGCGTCCGCCCAGCACCTTGGGCACCAGGTGGTGCTTGATGAGCCGTTCATAGGTCGGCCAGTCGATCCTGCCCTTGAGTCGCCGGTTGAGGCGGCGCAGGAACGCCGTCTCCGCGGCGCCGATGGAGGAGTTGGCCTCCACGGGGGGCGGCGGGATCTGCTCGGGGTCGACTCCGATCACTTCGGCGAAGCGCCGCCACAGCAGGTCCTGCGGGCCGCCGCCGGAGGGGACGGTCACGATGTGGACGCGCTCGGGAGGAACGCCGGGAATGCCGCCGGCCCACCGGTCGAGGATGCCGACCAGGTCCTGCATGCGCCAAAAGGCCCGGCCGTGGTCGCCTTCGCTGCCCTCGGGGTCCCGCAGCTGCTCGACGAAGACCGAAAACGGCACCCCGAAGCGGTTCTTGACGGTCTCCTGCCAGGCCGCGGGGATCTGGCGGACCAGGTCCCGGACGGTCAGCACCAGGTGGACCTCGGCGAAGGCGAGGTCGGACAGGGCCTGCTCGGCCTGCTCGGCGGTGGACCGGGTGAGCAGCTCGTGGCTGATGACGGTGGTGCCCCGCCACCTGCGCGCCTCGGCCACCAGCCGCTCCCAGGCGCCCGGCACCTCGGGGTAGTTGTGCCCCAGGTAGTCGGCCTCCTGCAGGTCGAGCGTGGCCCAATAGTGCGCCGGGTAGGCGTCGCCGGGGTACAGCACCCCCTGCTTGCGCAGCCGCTCCCGGTTGCGCCACATCACGTTCTGCAGGTAGGTGGTGCCGCTTTTGGGAGTGCCCAGATGCAGATAGACGACCTGGTCGCGGCCCCGGCCCCCGGCCGCCTGCGAGCCGGGTCCAAAGCTCACCATCGGTCGCACCCCTCTCCATGATCGATTCTGTGGAGATTGCTGCAGTCTACGGTCCCATAGGCCCGCAAGCGGGCCGTTCGCGCCCCGCCTGCCTGCTTCAGGACACTTCGAGGTGGTCGATGTCGATCGGGGCGCCCTGCTGGGTGAGCGTCAGGGTGTTCCAGCCGCGGGCGAGCGCCACCTCCACGGTCACCGTCCGCCACCGGCTGGACTTGCGGTAGTCCAGGCGCAGCCCCAGCATCCCGGCCGCCCCGCTCTCCGGGCGCGCCACGAGCCGCCCCTCGCCGGTCTTCCCCCGGACGGTGCGGTAGGTCAGGCGGACGGTGTAGACGCCCGCCTCCGGGGCCGGCACCCGGATCTCCAGCCCGCCGGGCGCTCCGGGACGGATCCGCACGGCGCGCCCGCCGGAGGCGCCCTTGCCGGAGACCACCCGCCCGCCGGCGGCCGTGCCGGCTTCGGCCTCATAGCGCCGCCGGGACCCGCGCACCACCGGGTGGGCGCCGTCCCAGCCCAGGTCCGCCACGTACATCGCCCGCCGCACCCGCTCGCCGCCGAGGAAGTCGGTGATGCCGTGGAAGACGATGTGGTCACCGGCCGGGTCGGCGACGATGTCGGCGCCGCCGGGGCCGACGATCTTGCGGCCGAACGACGTGCTGCTCATCAAGGGCTCGGGCGCCCGCCGGTAGGGGCCGGTGCGTTCGGCGGCGATCGCGTACCTGGTGCGGTAGCGGTCGCTGTAGAACACCCCCGCCGAATACAGCAGCACGTACTTGTCGCCGCGCCGCACCAGCGCGGGCGCCTCCACCAGCACCGGATCGGAGTCGTCCCAGGTCAGGATGCGGGTGGCGGGGCCGGTGAAGCTCAGCCAGCGCGGCCCGAGCGGGCGGATGAAGATGGCGGTCGGGCGCGGCCCGGCGATGTCCTTGCGGTACAGCAGGTGGGCGCTGCCGTCGCGGTCGCGGAAGAAGGCGGCGTCGATCGCATCGCCCTCTTCGGAGCACACCAGCGGCCGGTCGCCCACCGGCTGAAAAGGCCCGGTGGGCGACTGCGAGGTCGCCACGCCGATGCACTGGTCGCCGCTGGTGCGGGATTCGGCGGTGTAGTAGAGCACGAACACGCCGTCGGGGCGGCGCACCACCTCCGGCGCCCAGGTGTTCCCGCTCCTGGCCCACCGGCCGAGCTCGGGCAGCGCGTCCCCCGGCTGCACCCGCCACGGCCCGTCGATCGAGGGAGCGGTGGCCACGGGCACGTTGCGTCCCCGGGCGTTGGTGGCGTAGGCGTAGTAGGTCTCCCCCACCCGCAGGACGTCGGGGTCGGGGAAGTTGCCTTCGATGGCCGGTCCGGTGGCCTGGGGTTTGCGCGATTCGGCGACGGGCTCGCCGAGGCCGGGCGAGGCAGAGGGCTCGGGGGAGCCGGTGGGCTCGACGGGTTCGGGCGGGGAGGCCGTCGCCGGCGGCGCGGTGACGGCGGGCCGGACGGCCTGGGCGTGCCGGGCCTGCCCGTCCGCCCGGTCGGTGGTCGCCATGGCCACCGCCACCACGGCCGCCGACACCGCCGCGGCGCCGGCCAGGGCACGAAGCTCGGCGCCCCTCACGGACAGCTGGCCCCGGCGCACCGGCGCACCGCCTTCAGCCGCCTGGCCAGTTCCTTGCGCACCGAGGCCAGGGCCGGGTCGGCATGGCGGGAGTTGAGCTGGTAGGGGTCGGTGTACATGTCGTACAGCTCCTTTTCACCCCCCGAGTGCTCCACGTACAGGTAGCGGTCGGTGCGCAGCGCCGCGTACCAGCGCGCCCGGACGCGCGGACCGGTCTCCAGCAGGATGTCACGCTTCCGGTCGCCGTGGAGGAAGTTCTGCAGCGGGCGGCCGTCTTGGCGCCGTCCCGGCTTGGCCCCCGACGCCGCCAGGATCGTCGCCGGCAGGTCGACGTTGCTGACCGGCGTCCGCACCTTCCGCCCCTTGGGGAATCCGGGGCCCCGTACGATCAGCGGGATGCGCACCGACTCCTCATAGGGGTGGATCTTCTGGTGCGCGAAGCGGTGCTGGCCGAGCATGTAGCCGTTGTCGGAGGTGAAGACGAACAGGGTGCGGTCGAGCTGGCCGCGCCTTTTGACCGCCCGGTAGATCTTGGCGACCGCCTCGTCCACCGCCAGCAGCGACTCCAGCCGGTTGCGGTACTCGGCCTGGATGCTGGCGATCTTCTTCTTGCCGAACCGCTTGTTGCGGCGCACATGGCGCGGCTTGTCGCTGATGTCCTTTTCGTTGAAGGAGGGCGAACGCCACATGACGGCGTTGTCATAGGCGTTGCGGTGGCGCGGGGCGGGCCGGGGGCCGCCCCATTTGTCGCCCATCTTCTTGTTCCAGGGGGCCTCCAGATGCGGGGCCAGCGGCGCGAACCACATGAAGAACGGGCGCTTTCCGGTGGTCGGCCTGTTCAAATAGGCCACGGCCTTTCTGGCCAGCACATCGGTTTGGTAGTTGGCCGGCTTGCCGCCCTTCTTCTTGCCGTATTTGCGCAGCTTGCCGTTCTCGTTGAGGGTGTAACCCCACATGCTGTAGGTGGACGGCCCCATCAGGCCGTACCAGTCTTTCCAGCCCTGCGGGATCTCGCTGCCGTGCCGCCCATAACCGTTCAGGTACTTTCCGATGTGAACGGTGTCATAACCGCTTTGGGTCAGCCACATCGGCAGGGTCTGCTTGGGCAGCGCCTGATATCCCCCGTCGGGGGAGCTGTTGCTGAGCACCTTGTGGTTGTGGGCGTACTGCCCGGTCAGGAAGGTGGCGCGGGACGGGCAGCACCACGAATAGCTGACATAGGCGTTGCTGAACGTGGTCCCCTGATCGGCGAGCAGCCGCCGGACATTGCGCATGACCGACATCGACGCCAGATCCTGGTCGTCGGTCATGATGACGATGATATTCGGCCTGGCTTTCGCCTGCTGGGCCGTTTCCTGGGGCTTTTCCTGAGAACTCGTTGCGCATCCGGCGACCAAGGCCAGCGTCATGACAGACAGCATGACCTTGCGTGTACGCCGAACTGGAACCACGGCAGGAACTCCCAGCTTTCTACAACAGCCCACACCGGATCAAGTCCGGCAATACGCATGCCCAGGGTAGCGGATGTCCCCGGCATAATCGGAAGGTCTGGCCAAACCCGGGCGCCCTTCGCCCGCGAGGAGAGTAGCGTGCAGCTCACCGATACGAGTTTCATCGGCCTGCTTGCGGCACTGGCCGTGGCGGCGGTCGTGGCGACCGTGTGGCTGATGCCCAAGGTGGCCGGAGGCGGGCTGCGGCACTATGCCGCCCGCCTGGGACTGCTGGTGGCCTGCCAGCTGATGATCGTGCTCGCCCTCGCCGCCGGGGTCAACGCCTACTTCCTGTTCTATGCCAGCTGGGGGGACCTGCTGGCCGACGCCGACGGCGGCGCGCAGGTCCGCAAGGGGGAGACCCGCAAGATCCCCCGCACCGTGCTGCTGAAGCGCGACGCCTCGGAGCTGAGCGCGGACCTGGGCATCACGGACCGAAAGCGCGACGGGCTGCTGGAGCAGACCGTCATCGAAGGGCCGCGCACCGGCCTGCGCGCCGACGCGTTCGTCTACCTGCCGCCCGACTATTTCAAGCCGGAGGCCGCCCAGCGGCGCTTTCCGGTCGTGCTGGTGCTCACCGGCTACCCGGGCGACCCCAAGCTGCTGGTCGGCCGGCAGGAGATGCCCAAGCTGGCGCTGGAGGAGCTGCGCGCCGGGCGGGTCCAGCCGATGATCTACGTCTTCGTCCAGTCCACCGTGGCCCCGCCGCGCGACACCGAGTGCACCGACGTGCCGGGCGGCCCGCAGGTGGAGACGTTCTTCGCCCAGGACGTCCCGGAGGTGCTGCGCGCCTCCTACCGGGTCGCCCCCACCCGGGACGGCTGGGGGCTGATGGGCCCCTCCAGCGGCGGCTACTGCGCGGTCAAGCTGGCGATGCGGCACTCCGATGAGTTCGCCGCCGCCGGCTCGGTGTCGGGTTATTTCACCGCCATCAAGGACGCCACCACCGGCGACCTGTGGGACGGCAGCGAGGCCCTGCGCAACGAGAACGACCTGATCTGGCGGCTGGAGAACCGCCCGCCCCCGCCGATATCGGTGCTGGTGGCCTCGGCCCGCAAGGGCGAGAAGAAGTTCCCCGAGGCCGAGAAGTTCGTCTCGCTGGTCAAGCCGCCCATGCAGGTCGATACCGCCTACTTGCCGGAGGGCGGGCACAACTTCAAGACCTTCGCCCGGCTGTGGCCCCAGACGCTGCGCTGGATGAGCGGCAAGCTGCAGGTGAAGTAAGGGCTCAGCCCTTGCGGAGGCCGCCCCGGGAGCGTCCGCCGGACGCGGCGGCCTTCGCGGCCGAGGCGGCCATGCGCTCGCGGGACCGGTTGCGGCGGGCCCCGTAGGGGGCCACCAGCATGCGGTAGAAGGGCCGCCGGATCGAGGTCGGGACCAGCCGGTAGCCGCCGCGCAGGGCCACGTTGCGCAGGTACTGGGTGCGTGTGATGAAGCCGTGCTGCAGCATCTCCCGCTGCAGCCGCAGCTCGGAGTTCAGCAGCGCGCGGCCGCCCCGGCGCTCATAGGCCCCGGCGCTGACCCGGTAGTACACCAGCGGCTCGGCCACGTTGACCACCTTGGCGCCGTTGGCGATCATCCGCACGAACAGCCAGTAGTCCTCCATCAGCGGCAGGTCGCCGTAGCCGCCGGCGGCCAGCACCGCGCTGCGCCGGTAGACCACCGTGGGGTGGTTGAAGGGGTCGTGCAGGCGCGAGTAGCGGGCGATGTCCAGCGGGTCGCTGGGCGGGATCCGGCGGCCCACGATGTCGTTGAGGTCGGCGCCGAACTCCAGCAGCCCGGCCCCGACCAGGTCGGCGCCCGCGCGCACCAGCGGCACCTGCCGCTTGAACCGGTGCGGCATGGCGATGTCGTCGGCGTCCATGCGCGCCACGATGTCGTGGCTGCCGGCGGCCAGTCCCGCATCCAGCGCCGGGCCCAATCCCCGGTTGTGCTCCAGCTGCAGGAACTTGACCTCCACCGGGCTGGTGGCCACCAGCTCCTTCAGGCAGAGTGCGATCTCCGCGGACACCGGCCCGTCCTGGACCAGCACCACCTCGTCCGGCCGCAACTGCTGGTCGTGCACCGCGCTGCGAAACGCCGCCCGGATGTACTCCTCACGGTCACCGCCGTAGACGGTCAAAAGCAGTGAGAACGGTTCGGGGGCCATGAGTCCATCTCTGTGACCGGAGCGAACCGATGCCCGATCGGTTCACTTGCCTTTATCGGGTTTATCGACGCTGCGCGGCCAAGATACCGGCTCGTCCCATATGCCGATCGCGCCTGGCCGCTATCGGTCCGTGCCTGCTCGCTCCCTTCTGGTCGCGCCCGCCGCGGGCGGGTCAGGTGGTCTGGCTGCACACGTCCTGGTCGGCGCGCCGCTCCCCGGCGATCTTGGGCAGCGGGGTCCCGGTGCCCCGCAGCCGGACGCCGTCCTTGCCGATGATCAGGTAGACCAGTCCCGGCCGTCCGGAGGGGAACGCCGTGGGCTGGGGTGCGGCCTGCAGCTTGGCGGCCAGCGCGGCGGCCTGCCGCTCGGCGCCCGGCCCGTACAGGATCCGGGTCGGGATGTCGGCGGACTGCTGCTTGGTGCCCACCTTGACGATCTGGAAGCCCTGCTCGGTCAGCCCGTCGGCGGTGCGCTGGCCCAGCCCGTCGGTGGTGGTCCCGTTGTAGACGGCGACCTTGGTCTCCGCGGGCTTGGCCGGCGGCTGTCCCCCGTTCTGCCTGGCCGGCTGCTTGGGCTCCTCGGGGGGCAGCTCGTTGTCCTCGCGGATGGCGTCGAACAGCGGCTTGGCCCGGGCCATGTCGATCTGCACCCGGTTCTTGTCGGCGGGGTAGGCGGTCACCGGGACGGTGACGAAGGTGACCTTGCCCGCGCTCAGCCCGCGCAGGCTGGCGGCCAGCTTCTGCATCGTGCCGAGGGTCAGCCGGTCGTCCACCTTCACCGCCTTGGCCACCGCCTGCAGGAAGGCATAAGTCCTGGCGGGGTCCTTCAGCAGCCCGCTGCTGGTGGCCTTCTTGACCACCGAGCCCATGAACGCCTGCTGGCGCTTGATCCGCGACAGGTCCGAGCCGTCGCCCAGCCCGCCGGTGCGGGTGCGCACATAACCGATGGCCTGCTTGCCCATCACCACCTGCCGGCCCTTCTTGAGCACCAGGTCGGCCTTGGGGTCCCGGATGGGCTTGGGCACGCAGATCTCCACTCCGCCGAGGGCGTCCACCACCTCGATGAAGCCGGACATGTCGATCTCGGCGTAGTGGTCGATGCGGATGTCGGTCAGCGACTCGATCAGGTTCCAGGTGCAGGCCGGGCCGGCGAAGGAATAGGCCCAGTTGAGCTGGCCGAACTGGGAGGGGACGCGAGTGCCGTCCTTCTTCTTGCACTCGGGGATCTGCACCATCGAGTCGCGGGGGAAGCTGATGCCGATGGCCCGTTCTCCGCCCGGGGAGATGTGCATCAGGATGGTGGTGTCGGAACCACCGCCTTGGTCGCTGCCGAACCGCTTGTTGTCGCCCTCCCGGCTGTCAGAGCCCAGCAGCAGGATGTTCAGGGAGTTGTTGAGCTTCTCCGGCCGGTCGGCGGCGAGCTGGTCGTCGATGTTGTCCCGCTCGATCGCGCCGTTGACGCTCCGGTAGAACCCGTAGGCGGTCAGACTGGCCAGCACCATCAGCGCAGACAGCACGATGGACGCCCACCCCAGCAGGCGCCAGCGCCGGTCGTGGGCCGGCGACGGCGGCGGCGCGGCCCGGGTGGCTTCGCGCTCCGAAGTGACCAAACCTTCCATCCGTCGTATTCCATCACAGCCGGGACACCGGTCACGGCCGTCACGATCAACTCGGTATGACGACCTTTGTCCCACTGGTCTCGGCGTCGGGTTCGCACCAGTATGTCCTTTGCGTAGTGGACGTCCCGGCCGTGGGCGAGGATGACATCGTTTCGAAATTCCTCGCCGGTCCCATCGCTCTGTTGTGACTTTGTCGCAGCGCGCCCAGTTGCCCCGACAGGACTAGACTCGGGCCGCATCCAGGGTGTTCGTCCGATCAGTCATGCCGCTGAGAGGAGACCGGTGTCCGATCGGGACTGGCAGCATGCGGTGCTGCGCGAGCTCGGTGCCGCCGAAGCCGGCCTCGCCGATCCTCGGCCACCGGGTCCTGTGCCCTCGCCCGCCCCGGCGGCGACCGCCGCAGAGCCACAGCCGCAGCGGACCGGCGGCACCTCGCCTTCGGCCTGGTACCCCGAAGGAGTGGTGAGCGGGGAGGAACCCGCCGCCGGGACCGCTCCCCCGGTCCTGAGCGCGCCGCCTCCCCCGGGACGCGAGCCGACGGCGACCTTCAAACTGCCCCCTAAGAAATCGCAGCCGCCCCCCGCGGGACCGGAACACGCCGCCCCGCAGCCGCCCGGCCCCGCCCCCTCCCACGAGACGGCGGCCGACCGCCACGTGGCCGGGGCCGTCCCCGCCCAGGCGGGGCCGAGCGAGCCGCCGTCCTGGGAAGAGGTCATGGCGGCGCACGCCCAGGCCACCGGCGCGGAACCCGCCGCGCCGTCCCCCCCGCCGCCCCCGCCGTCGCTGTTCGGACGCCCGGCGGCATCCGGCGACGCCCAGCCCCCGGCGGCGGGCGAGAACGCGCCCGGCCCCGCATGGACGCCCACGCCGGCCGGCGGTGAGGCCCCCGCGGCACCCGTCACGGGCGTCCCCGACCGGCCCGGCGACGACGCGGCGGCCCACCCCCTTCCCGCGCCGCCGCAGGCTCCCCGTCCCGCCGCCCCGCAGCCGCCCGCTCCCGCCGGTGACGCCGAGGTGTCGGCCGAGGCGCTGGTGCGGCGCAAGGCGCACGGCGACTCGGCGCTGCGCCGGGTCGGCCGCGGGGTGCGCAAGATGGTGGGCGCCACGGCGGCCGGCGACATGCGCGAGATGACCGGCATGGTGCAGCGGCTGCAGTCGCCGGTGCCCTCCTGCCGGCGGATCGCCGTCACCTCCATCCGCGGCGGCGCCGGCAAGACCACCGTGGCGGCGCTGCTGGCCTCGGTGATCGCCGAGCACCGCGAGGACCGGGTGCTGGCCATGGACGCCGACTCCGGGCTGGGCTCGCTGGCGCTGCGGCTGAACGTGCGCCCCGAACGCTCCATCCACGACCTGGCCGCCGCCCGTCCCCGCTCCTGGGAGGAGACCGCCCCCTACCTGTCGCGCACCGAACAGGGACTGTGGGTGATGTCGGGCACCGCCCGCGGACGGGTCTCGGAACTGGACCTGGAGACCTTCCAGGCGGCCGCCTCCGGGGTGAGCCGCTACTTCTCCGCCGCGGTGATCGACTGCGGGGCCGGCATCGTGGAACGGCTGCAGCGGGGAGTGCTGGCCGCCGCGCACGCCCAGGTGTTCGTCGCCCCCGGCACGGTCGACGGGGCGCTCAGCGCCCGCCACACCCTCAGCTGGTTCGTCGGCAGCGGCTATGAGCAGCTGCTGTCCCGCACGGTGGTGACACTGGTCACCCACTCCCCCCACGCCGACGGCGACGCCGACCTGGAACGGGCCCGGCAGATCCTCAGCGACGGCGGGCTGCCGGTGGTGGTGGTCCCCTACGACCGGCACCTGGCCACCGGGACGGCCATCACCCCCGGCCGGGTGAGCGGCGGCGTCCGCACCGCGGTGTCGTGGATCGCCGCCGAGGTCTTCGCCCGTTCGCTCACCGGAGGCACGCAGTGAGCACCGACGTGGTCGCGCTGACCAAGGACCGTCCCGACGTGGGCGCCGTGCTGGAAGGGCTGGGGGCGCGGCTGCAGCTGCCGATGGCGGTCAGCGCCCACGGCGGGGCCTGCCGGGTCTACGACGGGGCGGGCCGGCTGGTGGTGCACATTCCCGAGCCGGTGCTGATCGGCGTGCCCGGCGAGATCGAACGACTGCTGGGAGGCGGGGTGCAGGCCGCCCCGCCGGTGTGGTGGGTGGACATCCGCGCCGCCGCCGACCTGGCCGATGCCGCGCGGATCGCCCGGGCCTGCGCCGAGGAACTGGTGGCCCGGCACGGCGGCGCGATGTGGACGGGAGCGGGCCGGTGAGCGCGGTACTGGATGTGATGACGGCGCAGGCCATGGTGGTGCTGCAGGACCGCCCCGTGGTGGCGCTGACCCCGTGGCTGGCCGCGGCGCTGGAGGAGTGCGCCGGGTCGGGCCGCGCCCTGCAGATCGTGACCTCGCCGTCCTCGCGGCTGTCGATGCCGCTGAAGCTGGCCGGGCCGGCCGCCCAGTGGGTGGTGCGCGACGGCGACGGCTACTACGAAGGGCTGACCGGGCGCCCGCTGCGCTGGGACGGCGGGGCCTTCAGCCCCGTCCCCGACGCCCGCGACTACGCGCCCGGCTACCTGACCCCGCCCAGCGGGCCGCTGGGCGCCCAGCTCACACTGACCTACCGGGCCCGGCACACCCGGCACAGCGTGCTGGGCGGGCAGCTGGAACGGCTGTTCACCATGCTGACCGGGCGTCCCCCCGCGGGCTGGGGGCCGGCCGAACCGGTCGCCCACCCCTGGCAGCGCTCCGAGCTGACCTCTCACGTCCGCGAACGGGGCAACGCCGCCGTCCGGCTGGTGGTGGTGGGCGCAGGCGGCGGGCGCAGCGCGCTGGCGGTGGCCGAGTTCTCCCAAGGCGGCACCCTGGAGGTCACCACGCTGACCGTGGGACACCCCCCGGCCGATCCGCCGCCGGTCGCGCACCTGCCGGCGCTGGTGGAGTCGCTGGTGGCCGAGCACCCGGTGGCCTCCCTGCTGGCCCAGCTGAGCCCCGGCCGGGCGGATGCGACCTACGAGCCCCGCTGGACGGGCGCCCCCGCCCCGCTGGGCATGGCGGTGGCCGGGGAGCGTCCCGGCCCGCCCGGCATCCCGGCCCGCCCGGCGGGCTCCGGGCAGACCCCGATGACCTGGTTCGAACTGGGCGACGGGCGTTCCCCGGAGGGCTGGCGGCGGCACCGCGAACTGCTGCGGCATCTGACCTCCTGACCCCCTCCGGCCGGCCGGGCCCGGCGCGGTGGCCCGCGGCCCGACCTGCCAGATCACCGAAGGCGTCCACCCCGGACGGTGATCCGCACCAAAGGCATAGTGATCGTTTCGTGATGTTTGAGATTGCTGTGCGATGGGGGAGGTCGGTAGTTTTCGGGGAATGCGTTTGGGACGTATGCAGCTGTGGCTGGCGATCGGATCGGGCCTGACGGTGGCCGCGACCACTGTCGGCGTAGTGGCATTCGTCAGGAACAACGACGAGCCGGCCGTCCGGGTACAGCAGGTCGCCTCCAGCGGCGCGGTCAGCGCCGGCGCGGCCCGCGGCGTCGAGGCCTACTGGACCGCCGAGCGCATGGCCAAGGCCCGTCCGGTCGGCGCGCCCGCCGACCCCGGAGAGGTCGCCGCGACCGGCGGCGCCGCCAGGACCGCCAAGGCCTACAGCGGCATCCCCTCGGTGGGGGCGCTGTTCTTCAACAACGGCGCCGGCGACCACTACTGCACCGCCGCGGTGGTCAACAGCCGGTCCAAGCGGCTGATCATCACCGCCGCGCACTGCATCCACGGCGGCAAGGGACGCGGCTACTTCAAGAACATCGCCTTCGTCCCCCGCTATGACCGGGGCAAGAAGCCGTACGGCATCTGGACGGCCCGCAAGATGTTCGTCCCCAAGGGCTGGGCCAAGCGCAGCGACCCCGACCTGGACTTCGGGTTCGTCTCGCTGCACACCAAGGACGGCCGCCGCATCCAGCCCGCGGTCGGCGGCGGCAACAAGATGGCCGTCAACAAAGGGTATGTCAACATCGTCAACGTGACCGGCTACCCCAGCGTCCGCCGCGACCCGCGCGACCGGCCCATCTGGTGCCGGACCAAGACCGCCAAGCACTCCAGGTTCCAGATCAAGATGGCCTGCAACGGCTTCTACGGCGGTGTCAGCGGCAGCCCCTGGCTGCTGAACTACAACACCAAGACCCACAAGGGGACGATCAACGGCGTGCTCGGCGGCTACCGGCGCGGCGGCAACGTCCACTGGATCTCCTATGCCGCCTACTTCGACAAGGACGTGCTGAAGCTGCGGGCGTACGCCAACGACCACGCCTGAGGGCGGGTCCCCCGGGTCCGCAGCCCCGGCGAGGCTCGAAGGAGGAGCGCTCCTGAGCACCCAAACCATGCAGCCACTGGCCCCCGGCGATCCCACCGTGGTGGGTCACTACCGGTTGCTGGGACGGCTCGGCCAGGGCGGGATGGGCGCCGTCTACTACGGCGCCGGGCCCGACGGGCGGCCGGTGGCGGTGAAGGTCATCCGCAAGGAGCTGGCCGCCGACCCCGGCTTCCGGGCCCGGTTCGCCGACGAGGTGAGCAACGCCCGCAAGGTGGCCTCGTTCTGCACCGCGCAGGTGCTCGACCACGGCGAGGCCGACGGCTCCCCCTACCTGGTCACCGAGTACATCGAAGGACCCTCGCTCAGCGAGTACGTCCAAGAGCACGGCCCGATGCCCCTGGAGCCGCTGCGGGCCCTGGCGGTGGGCATCGCCACCGCGCTGGTGGCCATCCACGGGGTGCGGCTGGTGCACCGCGACCTCAAACCGTCCAACGTGCTGCTGTCGGCGACCGGTCCCCGGGTCATCGACTTCGGCGTGGCCCGCGCCGTGGACTCCTCCTCCCACCACACCCAGACCGGCTTCATCGTGGGCAGCCCCGGCTGGATCGCGCCCGAGCAGGTCTTCGAGGGCAAGGTCGGCACCGCCGCCGACATCTTCACCTGGGGATCGCTGATCGCCTTCGCCGCCACCGGACGCCACCCCTACGGCACCGGCAACCTGATGGTGCTGGCCACCAAGGCCCACCAGGGCGCCCACGACCTGACCGGGGTGCCCGAGGAACTCCGCCCGCTGATCACCGCCGCGCTGGACCCGGACCCCTCCCGCCGCCCGACCGCCGAGGAACTGGTGGTGGCGCTGGTCGGGGACGAGACCGACCCGCAGACCGGGGCCCAGCGGCTGGTCACCTCCGCCTGGACGCCGAACTCGCTGTCCCCGGCGGTGTTCGCCCAGCCCGCGCCGCCGCCGGTGACCCCGCCGCCGTTCCCGATGCCGCCCGTGACGCCCCCGCCGGCGCCTGCGCCCGCCCCGGGCGCCCCGCCGGGACCGGTGGCCGCTACACCGCCCCCGTTCGCGGCCCCCGCGCCCCCGGCGGCCCCACCGCCGTCCCAGTCCAGGTCACCGGGTGCGATCATCGCGGTCGTCGTCGCCGCGACGTTGATGGCCGTCATGGTGCTGGGCACCGTGGTCTACGCGCTGAACCGCAAGGACGGCGACTCCGCCGAGCCGCCGCCGGCGGAGCCCATCTCGCCCGCCGGCTCCCCCAGCGCCCAGACGGTCAACGGTGAACGGATCACCCGGCTCCCTGAGCTGTGCACCCCGCTCGGCAGGGTGCTGCCCGCCAAGGCCCGCGGGGTGCCGCTGGACAAGGGCGACAACAACGACTCGAACATGCAGATCTGCAGCTGGGAGCGGCGGCGTTCCGACCACGCCCTGGACTTGACGGTCACCGTCACCCGCCACGAGACCATCGGCGACAAAAGCGGCGAGCAGCGGGCCCGCGAGGACGTGCAAAGCGACTGGGAGTACCTCGGCGAGTCGGAGTACCACTCCGGCAGGGAACGGCTGTCGGGGGTCGGCGACGAGGCCGTCTCCGCCAAGCTGGACAGCTCCACCATCGCCGGCCCCGATGAGAGCCGGCTGCGCAGCTACTGGATGAGCGGCGTGGACCTCACCGCCCGGTACGCCAACGTGGTGATCGAGGTCAACTGGGAGGCCGCCGACTACCCGCCCGCCGTCCGGGGCGACCGGGTCCTCAAGGGCACGGGACTGCCCTACCAGACGGCCAAGCAGGAGGCCATCCGCCTGGTCCGCGCCGTCATCGCCGAGCTCCGCTAGACCCGGCCGGAGAAACGGCCGCACGGGACCGGCTCGAGCACGCGGCGGGACGTCCCGGATACCTGAGACGGGAATGGTGAGGCGTGCTGGAGTACCTGGAATCGGACGCGACCGGCATCGCGGAGGCGGTCGGCCGGGGAGAGGCGTCCGCGGTGCAGGTCGTGCGGGCGGCGCTGGAGCGGCTGGCGGCCGTCGAACCGGTGCTGCGCGCGTTCCGGCGGGTCCTGGCCGAACAGGCGATGGCGGACGCGCAGGCCGTGGACCGGGCGGTGGCCCGGGGCGAGCGGCTGCCGCTGGCGGGGGTGCCGATCGCGGTCAAGGCCTGGGACGGGCTGGAGGCGCCACAGACGGTGCTGCTGCGGCGGGCCGGGTGCGTCGTCATCGGGCTGACCTCCGTCCCGGGCCCGCACACCCCCTGGCAGACCTGGGGGCGCACCGAGCGCGGCCCCACCGTCAACCCCTGGCGCGCCGACCGGACGCCCGGCGGGTCCTCGGCCGGGTCGGCGGTCGCGGTGGCGGCCCGGGTGGTGCCGCTGGCCACCGGAAGCGACGGGGCCGGATCGATCCGCATTCCCGCGGCCTGGTGCGGGGTGCTCGGCCTCAAACCCACGAACGGCCGGGTGCGCGGCCACGACGCCGCCGGGCTGAACGTCCCCGGGGCGCTGGTGCGGACCTCGCGGGATGCGGCGCTGCACCTTTCGGTGCTGCTGGGGGAGGAGATCACGCCCGCCGGGCCGGAGCCGCTGCGGGCCGTCTGGTCCGGTTCGCTGGGGTTCGCGCAGGTCGACCCGGAGCAGGCCGCGCTCGCCCGGACCGCCGCCGAGCGATTGCACCGGGCCGGGCGGCTGGTGTGGCGGGACCATCCGGTGCGGCTGCTGGACCCCGGGCCCGCCTGGCACGCCCTGCGCGAGCTGGGCGGCGACCGGGAGAACGCCCGGCGCATCCGCCGGGCCAACGACGATCGGCTGCGCGCGGTGTTCGCGGAAGCGGACGTGCTGCTGACCCCCACGACCCCGCTGCCGCCGCACGGTCACGACGGGCCCGGGGAGACGATGCCGGTCGACCTCACCTGGGGTTTCAACATCAGCGGCCACCCGGCCATCAGCATCCCGGCCGGCCGCGCCGCCGACGGCACACCGGTCGGGCTGCAGGCCATCGCCCGGCACGGCCGGGAGGACGTGCTGCTGCGGCTCGCCGCCGACCTGGAACGGCTGAGCCCGTGGCCGGTACCGGTCATCGCAGATGCCTGATGAGGACGCACCGGGAGGTCCGGATGGCCCGCGGTCGTGACACCGGCGTTCCGGACGGTCCGTCCCCGTGGGTTTAGGGCCCGTTCGGGGCGTCCTGCCGGCATTCGGCCGGCCGCCCGCGTGACACGGCCCAGGGTCGGCCTGCTCGAATCCCGCTGTGCGGGCCCGTCCCTCAGCCCTGCGGCGGAGGCGGTGGCTGGGGAGGACCCTGCGGCGGCTGGGGTCCGCCTGCGCCCTGGGGCGGTGCCGGAGGAAGGAAGTGGGGGCCGCCGCCCGGAGGCGGCGCTCCCGGATACTGCTGCGGAGGCATCGGCGCCCCCATGGAAGGGGGCGGCCCCCCAGTGGGGTACTGCCCGGGGGGCGGGCCCATTCCCGGTGGACCGGGCGGTGGCCCGTAGCGGCCGTAAGGGACGGCCATGGCCGTGCGCCTGCGATTGACCCGTCCATAGATGACGGCGGAAACCGTCAAGGCACCGCCCACCAGCAAGGCGGCGGCGACGATGGCGGGCCAGGCGACCTCATCGTCGCCCGAGGAGGGCGCACCTGCCGGCGAGGGGCCCGATTCCTTGGAGTCCGTCTCCGGCTCCCGTGCCGACTTCGGCTGGGTCGCCAGCCACTTGTCGTACTCCTCGAAGACGGGGTTCGGCGGGTTCTTCGGAAGCAGCCCCTCGAAGATCCGGTAGGGCCGGAACAGGCCGTGGCCGCTGCGGTCGTCCTTGCCCGGCTCGCCGATGTCCCGCGCCGAGGCCACGACCCGCCGCACGACCTCACGGTTGCTCAGGTTCGGCGAGGCTGCCATTCCGGATGATGGTCGCTGCGGAAACTCCCGGGGCTGCTAGATCGACATATGGCTGCCGTTGTGTCTTCCTCCAGAGGCCGCCCTGGGAATCCGCTGCTCCAACCGCAAGAACCCCCTTGCAGTTAGCCGGGTGCATAGATGAGTTGAGGGAGTTTCCGTCATTTCCCGCCCCGGCGACGATGACGGCATCGCGCTCTATCGCATACCTCACCGCATCCTGCAGGTAGGCGGGGCAAGGGCCGGCAAGAGCCTGTGAAAGATTGATGACCTTCGCACCGTTATCAGCTGCGAAACGGATTCCTTGAGCGTAGGCAGCCGTCGATCGCGTGATAACCGGAAGTATCTGAGCTTCTGGCGCTACCCCGAGAAAGCCACTCGATCCACCACGTGAAGCGATGAGAGCTGCGATTCCGGTGCCATGCCCGCCCAGGTTGGTGTCCGTGTCTCTGCGTCCATCACTGCCGCCGTACATAAAATCCGCCCCAGGGAGCACTGCCCCGGAGAGCTCTGGAATATCGGCCTGGACTCCTGAGTCGAGAACGGCGACTGTGACCCCACGCCCCTTGCTGTATTTCCACAGCTTGGTGTCGATGAACCACGCGTCGAACCACCATTGCTGCGGCAGATGCCGGACGGCCGTCGCGGCCATGCCCGGCAAGGCCGTCCCGACCACCATCAGCACAGCCATGGAAGAGATGATCAACGACCGCAACGTGCGATGGTTCAGCGGTATCGACATCGTGCAACCGATCGTTCAACGGGGGCGGGCAGGCCGGAGGTGCACCTCCAGCCTGCCCATACCATAGCCGTCTGCTTGCTGGGTCCGGGTCAGCCGATCACTGATGGACCGGCTTCTTCATCGCCGATCCAGACATCCTCATCTTCGGCGAGCCAGGTGGTGCGTTCGCGTTCTTCCTGCCTGCCGCCGTGACCACCGCCGGCGCCCATGGGCATTCCCATGCCCATGCCGCCCATCCCGGCCATTCCAGCCATTCCGGCCCGGCCCCTTCCGGCGCCGCCCGGACCTCCGGGCATGCCGCCCATGGCTCCGGGCATCCCGCCGACGGCTCCCGCACCACCCGGCATACCACCGGGAAGACCTCCGGCTCCTCCGGGAAGGCCACCGCCACCGCCACCGCCGCCGGGAAGGCCTCCACCACCGCCGCCTGGAGGGCCAAAGCCACCGGGACCGGCGCCATAAGGATCAACGCGAGGCTCAAGACCGGCCAAGTCTGAACCTGAACCGCCGCCGCCCGGGTAGTTCGGGCCGCCGGGATAGCCCGGCCCACCGGGATAATTCGGCCCGCCAGGGTAATTGGGGCCGCCGGGGTAATTCGGCCCACCGGGACCACCGCCAGGAGGATTGGTACCCCCTCCGCCGGGGCCGGGGTAATTCGGACCGCCAGGATGGTTGGGTCCCGGAAGGTCCGGGGTGTTCGGCCCACCGGGATTGCCAGGCCCCGGATAGCTCGGGCCATCGGGAAGCCCGCTGCCTCCACCGCCAGGACCGCCACCCGGCATACCCGGTGTCTTAGGTACCCCGCCGCCAGGAGAAGGCCGTTCCTTCTCCCAGATTTCTCCGGGGTTCGTGGTGGGCATGTCGACACGAATGCCCTCGGGGAACTGCCGGTTGGAGGCCGCCGTCCCCTCGTTGATTTCCAGCATGCCCTGCCGGGCGTCCCAGTTGTTCTTCAGAAATCCCCCGACTATGGTCGCGGGGGCCGCAGGCAGGGTCGCCGGGTTGGCGGCGAAAATGGCGCCCGCCCACCGCTTGACTTCATGAACCCAGCTGTCGGTCTGCGAGCCGGGTCCATATGCCTGCTTCCATGCCTTCTGCTTGGCGGCATGGTTGCTGATCGCCTGGCCGACCTGCTGACTCGTCTGCTGGATCTCCCGGGCCTGCCGGTACGCCTTGTTCATCTGCTCCAAGGCGGCCTGGGCGTCCTTTCCGCCCCACTGCTTGACCATGTCCTGGGCGACCCGGTGGAGCAGGGTGACGGTGCCGTTCATGTCCTTGGCCAGATTCTGGTAGTGCTTGCTTCCGCTCTCCAGTTGATCTGGCTTCATGCTGTTGACCAGGGTCTTCAGCTTTTCGAAGTTGTCCTCCCAGACCTTGAAGATACCGAGATCTCTGATGCCGAGTCCCTCGGTGCTCTCCTGCCAAGCCTCATTCCTGATCGGGCTGTTCATGCCCGACCCGGGGTATGTGGGCCTGACCTGCGTCATGCACCACCGCCTCCCTTCAGAAGCTCATGTCACCGGTAGGCGCCGCCGCCGACGCCGCCCACATTCCTCTTGTTGGCATCCTCGGCGCGCTCATAGTTGTCGGCGCTTCGCTTCAGCGACTCGATCAGCTGCTCGTAGGCCTCTATGAAGGTCTGGAAGGTCTCACTGATGCGATCCCGGCCGTTTCGGACCGACACATAGAGCGACTGCCCCGCGTCGTAATCGCCGAAGGCGTAATCCTTGGGCGAGTACTCCTGGATGTTCTCGGCGTGATGACCCTTTTTCAGCTTGTCGAGATCCTTCTCGAGCTCTTTGGCCAGATCCCGGAGCTTTCCCGGAGCGATCTGGATCTCCTCGCTGCGCGCAGACGGCAGATAAGGCGGCGGCTTTTCACCCGGCGGCATTCCTGTCTCCTCTCCGTTCAGTCGCCGTCGCAGCGGTTCAAAACCCCAAAACGCTGCGGAATCCCTCTCTTACACCGCAGCCCTCGGCCCGGTTTCCTTTCATTGATCTGCCCGTCGCCACCATGGCGGCTCCGTACAGCCGAATCTTGAGCTCCGGGCGGTCCGCAGAGCTCTTCATCGGCCCCCTGCACAAGACCTGCCATCCGGTTGCGACGCATCCACTGCCTTGACGGTTCGGCATCGCTGCTCTTTTCCGCAGCCCTTCAGCCCTGGGGCGGCGGGAACTGCTGCGGTCCCGTGCCCCCGGGAGGCCGCCCCGGGGCGGACGGCCCTGGAGGCTGCCCGTGCGCCCCGGAATACGGTCCACCGCTCTGGGACGACGCACTTCGCCACTGTTGCTGCGGAGGCATCGGGGCGCCCATGGACGGAGGCGGTCCGCCAACGGTCTGCCCCGGGACAGGCCCCATCCCGGACTGCGGCCCATAAGGACCTGGCTGCGGATGAGAAGCGGCCACGGCCGCACGCCTGCCCCGAACACGGAAGTAGACGAAGGCGGCGATCAACAACCCACCGCCCACCAAGGCGGCGAGAGCGATCACCAAGGGGCCGTTGATTCCGCCCTCTGAGTCTCCGGCTCCGCCCGCCGACGATCCCGACTTCTCTTCCTCCCGCTCTTGTCCTTGCGATTTCGAATCAGGCTGACTTGCCAGCCACTTGTCGTACTCTTCGAAGACGGGGTTGGGAGTGTTCTTCGGGATCTCCCCGTTCAGCACCAGCCGCGGCCGGATGATGCCGGCGCCGCTCTGGTCGTCCCAGCCGGGAGGGCCGATGTCCAGAGCCGAGGCGATAAGCTGCCGGACGACCTCCCGGTTCGTCATCTGCGGGAACTTGGATCTGATCAACGCGATGGCACCCGAAGTGAGCGCAGTAGCGCTACTTGTACCCCCCTCAGAAGTATGGAACTGCCCATCTTTGAGTACGCTCCCAACGCCTTCTGCGGGGGCTACGAAAGTCACATAGGGCTGACGCTGCGATTTATGCCATGGTGTGTTCTGCTTGGTCGAACCACCGACAGCCACCACACCTTTACAGTTCGCAGGGGAAAGAGAAAGATTGCTTCCCGCACCATCATTACCTGCCCCTGCAACCACGATCACATCGCGATCTATCGCGTACCTTATGGCTTGCTGAAGCCGAGGGTCGCACTCTCCCGGCCCTGCCTGGGAGATATTTATTACCTTAGCGCCGCGATCAACCGCGAATGGGATCGCCTTGGAGTAGGCTTCATCTGTATCAGCGATTATTGGAAGGATCTTGGCCTCTGGAGCCACACCATAGAAGCCGTTCCTGCCCCCCCTAGCGGCGATCAGCGAAGCCATCCCGGTGCCGTGCCCATGGTTCACAATATCCCAGTCGACGCGGGCGTTACCATTTTCGTGCTTAAAGTCGGCACCTGGCAGCACCGCTGAGGCCAGTTCCGGAATATTGGCTTGTACACCGGTATCTATAACGGCGACAGTTACTCCCTTGCCCTTACTATGCGGCCACAGCAGATCCTCGACCCCCCATGTGGTGAACCACCACTGCGCCGGATGCGGCTGAGTGTGAACAGCCGCGCCACCCGGTGCAGCCATCGCCGCAGCTAGGAGCATCGCCAGGACGAACGCGACGACACTTTGCTTTCGCCGCCGGAGCACTCGTCTGCGCATGAGGTAACCGATCAGTTGAAAGTCCAGGTGGAAACAGATACGGGCAGAACGGGCACTTGTGCCCGTTCTGCCCACGCCATGGCCGCTCATTGATGCGACTGGGTCACCCGATCACGGGCGGGGTGGCTTCCTGGTCGTTGTTCCAGAACTCCTCATCCTCAGGAAGCCAGAAGGCGCGTTCGCGTTCTTCCTCTCTGCCGCCGTGACCGGCACCGGCGCCCATGGGCATTCCCATGCCCATGCCACCCGGCCCGGCCCCGACTCCGGTTCTGCCCGCAGCGTTCGGCCCGCCGAGCACTCCGTTGAAGCCTCGAGGCGAGCCACCACCGATACCACCAGGTAGGCCACCCGGCTTTCCACCCGGAAGGCCGCCGCCTCTCCCACCGGGGAGACCTCCGCCCCTTCCGCCGGGAAGACCTCCGGGAAGGCCACCGGGCCCACCGGGCAGCAAACCACTGGGCCCCCCGGGCGGGCCTCCAGGCCCGTTGGGCCCACCAGGCAGGCCGTTGCCTCCGCCGAAGCCCCCGCCGGGGCCGGGAGTGCCGGGGTTGCCGGGCTGCAGTCCAGCTAGATCTGAGCCGGAGCCACCGCCACCGGAGTAACCAGAGCCGCCGCCACCCGGGCCGGGATAACCGGGACCGCCGAACCCCCCACCGGGCGGATCGCCAAGGGGGTAAGGTCCAGGAACTCCGCCATCCCGGAAGGGGTTGGGCGCGCCCCCGCCGGGACCAGCGTCTCCGCCGGGACCTGGCAGGCCGGGGGAACCCGGCGGATTCCCCGCACCGCCTCCTCCCGCACCACCGCCCGGCATGCTTGGCATAGGCGCGCCGCCTCCTGCCCCGGGGCTCGCCGGCGCAGCATCGAAGGGAGTGACCTGAGGGTCGGGCATATCCACCTTGATCTCTGGCGGATAGCTCTCGTTGGACTGCCGGGTTCCCTGGTTGATCTTGTTCAGGGCGTCCTCGGCGCCCATGTTGTTGGCCAGGAAGGATGTCACAGCGGCCGGCGAGGTGGGACCGCCCAGGGCTGCGGGCAGAGTCGCCCAGCGGGCGACCTTGCGGACCCAGCTGTCGGTGGGCGAACCCGTCCCGTAGGCCTGCTTCCACTCGGTCTGCTTGTCGGCGTGCTCCGCCGTGGCCTTGGCGACCTGCTGGCTCTTGTTCTGGATCTCCAGGGCCTGCTGGTAGGCCTTGTTCATCTGGGCGACGGCCGCCTGCGCGTCCTGGCCGCCCCAGTTCTTCGCCAGCTTGCCCGCAACGTCGCTGAGCAGATCCAGGGTGTCGTTCATCGCTTCAGCGAGGGTGCGGAAGGCCAGGCTGCTGGTCTGCAGCTCACACGGGTTCATCCCGTCGACGATGGCCTTCAGGTCGTTGAAGTGGTCTTCCCAGATCTGCAGCTTGTTGGTCCAGCCGCTGATGCCCTCGTCTCCGGTGGAGAACTGCTGGTTCCTAATCACATTCCGGGCGGGGGGAGACACTGGAGTTCCACCTCCTTTCCACCAAGTCGACTGTTAGATGAGGGTGCCGCCACCGGAGTCGGCACCGCGGTAGACGTTACGGGCCGTGGCCACGTTGCTCTGCTCAGCGTTCTCGTAGTTCCTCGCACACTGCCGCAGTGCGTCGATCACCTGCTGGTAGACAGTGGTGAACTGCTGGAAGGTGAAACCGATCGACTCGTGGCCGTTCTTGATCGTCGTGTAGAGCGAACGGCCGGCCTGGTAGTTCCCCAGAGAGCCGGCGTTGGGCAGAGCGTCCTGGAGTCGCTCCCGGTAGCGCCCCTTGACCAGTCTGTCGAGGTCGGCCTGCATCTGGTTGGCGAAGTTCCGCAGGTACCCCGGATCGACCTCGATCTCCTTGCTGCCGGGCTGCGGGATCTGGGACGGCCGTCCCGCGTGGTCAGTCATCTTCGTTCACCTCCTGTGGATCGCCGCCGCGCGATCTCACGGCCCCCGGGAACACACGAGTTCGGCTGCGACCCCACGACCCCGGGCCCGCGGGCCCTGGCGACTCGCGCTCTGCCAGGGCCCGCCTGCACTCGCTGGTGCGAGCCCTTCAGCGGCGATCGCCGGCGGTGCGGGATCAGCCCGCCCAGATGCTGGTGTTGGCGCGCTCGGCGGCCTGGTAGTTGTCGTGGGCCTCGCGGATCGCCACGCCGAGCTGGGCCACCACGTTCTGCATGTCCTTGGCCGCGGCGTCCCACTCCTTCTGGTAGTTCCAGTAGGCGGCCTGGGCGTCGCCGTCCCAGCGGTCCAGCTTGGCGCGGAGCTTGCCCTCCAGGTCGGTCAGCTCGTCCAGCAGCGCCCGGGCGGTCATGCTGAACTGGGCCTCGCCCTCGCTCAGGCCACCGAAATTAGCCCTGGTGTAGTCGCTCACCTTTCACTCCTCCGTCCGTTCGGGGTCACCTGCTGATGGGCGAGGCTCAGCCGTTCAGCAGCGCCTGCACCCTGTTGACGGACTGCTGAGCCGCCTCCTCCCGGGCCTCGTAGGTGATCCTGGTCTGGACGAGGCTCTCGTGCATGCCGTCCAGTGCCTTGAGCACGCGGCTGAAGTCCTCGTTGAAGCGGTTGAAGACCGCCTCGAAGGCCATCGAGGCGTCGCCCTCCCAGTGGCTGCGGAGCTGGTCCTTGGCGCTCGCGAGCTGGTTCTGCATTCCCCGGATGGCGTTCGCGGACTGCTCGATGTCCTGTGCCGCCTGGGCCATTGCAGCCCTGTCGACAGCTGACTGTGGCGCCATCTGCGACCTCCTCATCGTCTTCGTCGGCGTCGCCGGCCCACCGGTTTCCTCAGCCGGACCCCGAACTCGGCGCCCCTTCCGTCACCGTGAGCCGTATCTCGTGCACGGCGATCTCGCCAGCTGGAAGCCCAGAAAACATCGCCGCGGGTACATAACTGTAGAGAAGAAATTATGCTATGTCCACCGCCGACTAATCTTATAGAAGTCAGTCATGAAACCGCTTAGACGCATCCGCGGTGAAAGAAGTTCCGAACCACAGGTGGCCGACATCGGCCACCTTGGTTTTTTAACCGGTTGTTAACGCGGACCGCCGGTGAGCTGCTGTGACGCCGCGTCGGGATCCAACGTCGGGCCGGTGGGAATGAGATTCAGCACAGCGGACGGCACCGGCACCGCCTGGGAGATCTCGTAACCGAGTAGCTCAGCGACCTCAGGAGACTCCAGTTGATAGCGCCGTCCCTCTGCCACCAGGGAATACGAGTTCACCTCGCTTCCTTTTCCGGGGGCGGGCATCGAACCGACCAGGGCCGCCCCGCCGGGCGGGAACACCAGCTGGTCCACCCCGAACGGGGTGGTGCTTTGCGGCGGGTCCGGCAACCGGCCGTTCAGCGTCACATAACCGCGGCGCTCACCGGTGGGATCGTCGTAGATCACGCACAGCGGCGTGCTGTCCGCATAGGGAATGATCGTCGGTGGCGCGCCCTGCAGCTCCTGCTTGGAGATCCGCCGGGACGACCTCTGCATCGAGTTCAGCACGTACGGCGGGAGCGCGATCTCCTGGGCCGGGCGGCCGCTGTAGGCCTTCTGGGAGATGGCCGGATCGGCCCGCAGCAGCTCCTTTTCGATCTCGCTGATGGGGGCCAGGCCGTCGGCCAGCTGCACGTACCAGGTGGTGGTGGAGCCGGTCTCGACGGCGTAGAACTGGCCGACCCTGGCCTTGCCGCCTTCCGGCCCGGGCACCTCCTGGCCCAGGTTCGGGATCGAGGGCGCCTTGTAGTCGGGGCCGGGCGGCAGCGCGTTGAGCCACTTGGGGGTGACCCTGGCGGGGTTGGGGGCCAGGGCGGGCACCAGCTCTTCTGGGATGCGCAGGCGCTGGTTCTTCCAGATCAGCCAGGTCTGGCCGGCGGAGCGAATGACCAGCCCCTGGTCATCGCGCAGCGACTGCCCGCCGACCGGGGTGCCCACCACCATGGTGGCCAGCGAGGTGCGGCCGCGGGTGGGCAGCTCGACCGTGCGGACGCACGCCGACCACGGCGTTTTCACCAGGTGCTTGGCCTCAGGCAGGGTGTTGGGGGCTTCCGGGATGCCGATCAGGGGGCCGCGCTGGAAGTTCCGCAGCGAGTTGCGCGAGACCGTCCGCCGCTTCCCCGCGTCCTGGCCGGCCAGCAGCCGCGCGGAGACGTAGTTGGCGACCGGGCACAGCTTCGGCGGGTCCTGGCACCACACGTAGCGGGCGCCGGTCTCCTTCTCGATGATCAGCGTGCCGGGCTCCTGCAGCCGCTTGGCCCCGCCGGGGCGCAGGATGCCGACGATGCCGAAGATGGCCATCACCACCACGGTGATCATGACCCCGCTGAAGGCGGCGACGTTGAGCCGACGCATCGGCGCCTCGGCGGTGTCGGGCTGGCCGAGAATCAGCGCCAGCGCCGCCCGCTGGGTCATCAGCCGGTGGGCCTGCAGCAGGTCCTTGCGGGTCTGCACGCTCGCTCACCCTCCGAGCCCGCGGACCCAGCCGTACAGGCCGGCCTCGCCGAGCGACAGCGGGATCAGCGCCAGCACCACGGTGAAGTCGCACACGTCGGCGGCCCGTCCCCAAAACGGGGAGAGCTTGCGGCCGGGCAGCCACAGCCCGGTGCCGACGACGATGCCCGCGCCCACCAGCAGCGGCGCCACCGCGCCCAGCAGCACGACCGGCTGGGAGGCGTCGGCGGCGATGGCGATCGCCAGCACGCCGAAGGCGGCCATGCCGGAGACCATCAGGTTCAGCCGCTGGTAGCGGCCGCGGAACAGCCGGGAGCGCAGCAGCAGCGCCAGCGCTATGCAACCGCCGGTGATGGGGCCCAGCCAGCCGTCGTCGAAGGCCAGCGGGACCACCGCCACCAGGCCGACCGCCCCGACCGCCAGGGTGATCCCGGTGATGATGCGGTCGGCGCGCACGGTGCGCTGCCGTACCGTGCGGCCGTCGACCGGGAGGGTGTCGCGCCGCAGTTCCTCGACGTTGGCCGGCGGGGGCGGCAGCGTCACCCGGGCCAGCCGGAAGGCCAGGGTGGGGGCCAGCGGGATCAGCGTCATGAACACCACCGTGGTGACGGCGGCGATGCCCGCGGCCGACACCCCCTCCAGCAGCATTCCCGCGCCCGCGCCGAGGGTTCCGGCCAGGCCGGCCGCTCCGGTTCCCACGAACAACGGCAGCCCGTCGGCGACGGCCACCGCGGCCACCGCCGAGACCAGGACCACCGCGGCGAAGCCGGACAGCAGGTGGAAGGCCTCCAGCTCGGTGAGCGGCGTGGAGCGGGCCGGGCCGAGCAGCCCGCCGAGGAAGGCGTGCGGCAGGGCGGAGAAGCCGAGCACGGCCCCGGCCACCGAGTCGCCGACCGCGCGGGAGACCGCGGCGCCGGCGGCCAGCAGCAGCAGGGCGATCACCGCGGCGGCCACGGACGGGACGATCCACGACGCGTCCGGCGGGCCCGCCAGCAGCAAGATCACGGCCGCGACCGCCGCCGCGCCGGCGCCCACGCCCAGGCCGAACACCCTGGTCCATTCGATGCGCCAGCGGTCGGGCTGTTCGTTGACGCCGGTGGCCACCACGTCGGCGACGTCGTCGAAGGACGGTTCGGGCAGCTGGGACATGCCCGGCCGCAAGTAAAGCTGCTCGCCGTCGCGCAGGCCGGCCTGCCCCGGCGTCATGTCTCCGCTGAAGGGGGCCTCATCCAGCCGTTGCAGCACCCAGCCGCCGTGGGCGAGCCCCTGTTCGGCCAGGTTCTCCCCCAGGTAGTGCAGGATCGCCGGGAACAGCTGGGCGAACGGCACGTCGGTGGGCAGGGAGATGTCCACTCTGCGCTGCGGGCCGACCACCGTGACCCGGCACAGGTCGGTTCCCGTAGTCGGACTCAACTCGCGTCCCTCACAAACGACGGGCTCAGCGATACCGCCGAGCCTGGATCAATCCCCGTGAATCGGTCGGCAGGCCCATAGCATGGCTGAAAGCGGGAGCGGTCGCCAGTCGATCTGATGTCCCCCCGTCGTATGCGGCGAGTGAATAGCGCAACCGGCCTGCAATCTGTGGCTCGTTGGCCGGGCTTTTGCGTACCAAGCAACGCAGACTAGCAACCCACACCGACACCCCTGCCGACGCCCCACCTCCGCTAGTGCCTCTCTAAACGGCTGACCTGGTGTGTTGTGACTGGACACAGGAGCGTATGTGTCAAGGCGTCCTGACGTCCCGGCATCCGGACGCAGCGGCGCCCCAAGCCCGCCGACCGTACCACTGTCCCGGCCGTGACCAGGGATTTTTCGGTGCACTTCAGTTCATCGGGTGGGAGGTGCGGGGCGGCGCTCCCTAAAATGACGGCACAAATTTCACCAGATCCGGCATGAGCGGCCGGACCGCCAGGGCGGTACCAAGGGGGAGATCGGGTGAGCACCGTACTCGTGCGGCGCAAAGAGCGCAGGCAGCCGCCCCAGATGCCACGGGGCGAGATCCTGCTGGAGTCCCCGCCGGAGCTGCCCGAGGTCGTCACCAACTCGTTCCAGAACGTCCTGATGTACCTGCCCATGGCGGCGGGCTCGGCCGCCATGGTGTTCACGTTCCTCAACCACCGGAACACCCTGCAGCTGGTGGCCGGGGGCATGTTCGCCCTGTCGATGTTCGGCATGATGTTCGGCCAGCTCAGCCAGCAGAGCGGCGAACGCAAGACCAAGCTGAACAGCGCCCGCCGCGACTACCTGCGCTACCTGGGGCAGGTGCGGCAGCGGGTGCGCAAGGCCGCCAAGCAGCAGCGCGAGGCCCTGGAGTGGAACAACCCCGCGCCCGGCCGGCTGTGGTCGATGGTGATGAGCCCGCGATTGTGGGAGCGGCGCAGCAGTGACGCCGACTTCGCCCAGGTCCGCATCGGCGCCGGTCCGCAGCGGCTGGCCGTCCAGCTCATCCCGCCGGAGACCAAGCCGGTGGAGGACCTGGAGCCGATGAGCGCCGGCGCGCTGCGCCGCTTCCTGCGCGCCCACTCGACCGTGCCGGACCTGCCGGTGGCGATCTCGCTGCGCTCGTTCGCGCGCATCCTGCCCGACGGGGACCCCAAGGCGGTCTACGGCATGGTCCGGGCGCTGATCATGCAGCTGGCGGCGTTCCACTCCCCCGACGATGTGCGCATCACCGTGTGCGCGTCCCGGGAGCGGATGCCGCAGTGGCAGTGGATGAAGTGGCTGCCGCACTCGCTGCACCCCACCGAGTACGACGCCGCCGGGCAGGTGCGGCTGCTGACCCACAGCCTGGTGGAGCTGGAGAGCATGCTGGGGCCGGAGATCAAGGACCGCGGGATGTTCGGCGCCTCCCGCGCCCCCGCCGAGCCCTTCCACCTGGTGATCGTGGACGGCGGGCAGGCCTCCTACGACTCGCAGATCGCCTCCGACGGCATCGACGGGGTGTGCGTCATCGACCTGACCGGCAGCGTGGCGGAGACCAACGAGGCCACCATGCTGCGGCTGCGGGTGACGCCCGAACGGGTCTATGTGGTCAAGCGGGACCGCGCCGGCAAAGAGGTGCTGTCGTCGGTGGGCCGGCCCGACCAGGCGTCCATCGCCGAGGCCGAGGCGCTGGCCCGGCAGCTGGCCCCCTTCCGCACCAGCGCCGCCGACGAGCCCGAAGAGGACGTGCTGTCGGCGAACATGACGCTGACCTCGCTGCTGCACATCGACAACCCCTACAACCTGGACCCGGCGGTGCTGTGGCGGCCCCGTCCCCAGCGCAACCGGCTGCGGGTGCCGATCGGGCTGGACGCCGACGGGCGCCCGCTGGAGCTGGACATCAAGGAGTCGGCGCAGGGCGGCATGGGGCCGCACGGCCTGTGCATCGGCGCCACCGGGTCCGGTAAGTCGGAGCTGCTGCGCACGCTGGTGCTGGCGCTGGCGATGACGCACTCCCCCGAGGTGCTCAACTTCGTGCTGGTCGACTTCAAGGGCGGCGCGACCTTCCTGGGCATGGAGGGGCTGCGGCACGTCTCGGCGATCATCACCAACCTGGAGGAAGAGCTCCCCCTGGTCGACCGGATGTACGACGCGCTGCACGGCGAGATGGTCCGGCGCCAGGAGCATCTGCGGCACTCGGGCAACTACGCCTCGCTGCGCGACTATGAGAAGGCCCGGATGGAGGGCGCCCCGCTGCCGCCGATGCCGACGCTGTTCATCGTCTTGGACGAGTTCTCCGAGCTGCTGTCGGCCAAGCCGGACTTCGCCGAGCTGTTCGTGATGATCGGGCGGCTGGGCCGGTCGCTGGGGGTGCACCTGCTGCTGGCGTCCCAGCGGCTGGAGGAGGGCAAGCTGCGCGGCCTGGACACCCACCTGTCGTACCGGATCGGTCTGCGGACGTTCTCGGCGATGGAGTCGCGGGTGGTGCTGGGCGTGCCGGACGCCTACGAGCTGCCGCCCTCGCCCGGTAACGGGTACCTGAAGTTCGCCACCGAGCCGCTGGTGCGGTTCAAGGCCGCCTACGTGTCCGGCCCGGTGGACGAGGAGCCGCAGACCCGCTCCGAGGGCCCGCAGATCGTCCGGCAGGTGCTGCCGTACCTGACCGACTACATCCGCCCGCAGGTGGTCGAGCAGCCGCAGCCCGAGCAGCGGGCCGAGGAGAACAAGAGCTCTGAGTCGCTGTTCGACGTGGTGGTGCGGCAGCTGGCCGGGCACGGGCCCGAGCCGCACCAGATCTGGCTGCCGCCGCTGGACGTCCCGCCCACGCTGGATGAGCTGCTGCCGCCGCTGTCGCCGTCGGCCGCGCACGGCTACACCGCCGACGGCTGGGAGTGGCGGGGCCGGCTGCACGCCGTGGTGGGGCTGGTGGACCGTCCCTTCGACCAGCGCCGCGACCCGTACTGGCTGGACCTGTCCGGCGGCGCCGGGCACGTGGGGGTGGCCGGCGGTCCGCAGACCGGCAAGTCCACCATGCTGCGCACCCTGATCACCTCGCTGGCGCTGCTGCACACCCCGCAGGAGGTGCAGTTCTACTGCCTGGACTTCGGCGGCGGCACGCTGGCCGGACTGGCGGAGCTGCCGCATGTGGGCTCGGTGGCGACCCGGCTGGACGCCGACCGGATCCGCCGCACGGTGGCCGAGGTCTCGGCGCTGCTGGAGCAGCGGGAGCAGGAGTTCACCGAGCGCGGCATCGACTCCATGGCCACCTACCGGCGCCTGCGCGCCACCGGCGAGTACGCCGGCGACGGGTTCGGCGATGTGTTCCTGGTCGTGGACAACTGGCTGACCCTGCGCCAGGACTATGAGGCGCTGGAGGACTCCATCACCCAGCTGGCCGCCCGCGGGCTGGGTTACGGCATCCACGTGGTGCTGTCCTCCAACAAGTGGTCGGAGTTCCGCACCAGCATCCGCGACCTGCTGGGCACCAAGCTGGAGCTGCGGCTGGGCGACCCGTACGAGTCGGAGGTGGACCGCAAGAAGGCCGCCAACGTGCCGGAGAACCGCCCCGGCCGCGGCCTGACGCGGGACGGCTACCACTTTTTGACCGCGCTGCCCCGCATCGACGGCGACACCTCCGCCGAGACGCTCACCGAGGGCATCGCGACCACGGTCAAGACCATCCGCGAGGCCTGGCACGGCCCGACCGCCCCGCCGGTGCGGATGCTGCCGAACGTGCTGCCGGCCGCCCAGCTGCCGAGCGCGGCCGAAAGCGGCACCCGCATCCCGATCGGCATCGACGAGGACTCGCTGTCGCCGGTCTACCTGGACTTCAACACCGACCCGCACTTCCTGGTGTTCGGGGACACCGAGTGCGGCAAGTCCAACCTGCTGCGCCT
Organism: Thermomonospora sp. CIF 1; assembly: GCF_001896795.1. Taxonomy (NCBI): domain Bacteria; kingdom Bacillati; phylum Actinomycetota; class Actinomycetes; order Streptosporangiales; family Thermomonosporaceae; genus Thermomonospora; species Thermomonospora sp. CIF 1. The sequence goes on along the minus strand of NZ_MOYN02000007.1, from coordinate 65,915 downwards.
GATCACCGCGGGGATCATCGAGCGCTACACCCCCCAGCAGGCCCGGCTGATCTTCATCGACTACAGCCGGTCGCTGCTGGATGTGGCCACCACCGAGCACCAGATCGGCTATGCCGCGTCCTCCACCGCGGCCTCCTCCCTGGTCCGCGACATCAAGGGCGCCATGGAGGCCCGGCTGCCGCCCCCCGACCTGACCCCCGAGCAGCTGCGGTCGCGTTCCTGGTGGACCGGTGCCGAGCTGTTCCTGGTCGTCGACGACTACGAAATGGTCGCCACGTCCGACAACCCGCTGCGGCCGCTGGCGGAGCTGCTGCCCCAGGCCCGCGACATCGGCCTGCACTTGATCATCGCCCGTTCCATGGGCGGCGCCGGCCGGGCCCTTTATGAGCCCATCATCCAGCGGATCAAGGAAATGGCCTCCCCGGGCCTGGTCATGTCCGGCAACAAGGACGAGGGCATCCTGCTGGGCAACGTCAAGCCGCACAAACTCCCGCAGGGCCGCGGCTACTTCGTGGAACGCCGCTCCGGCACCCGCCTCATCCAGACCGCCTACCGGGAGAGCTGACAGAGGGGTGTCTCAGCTTGCCGTGAGGAGCGCACATGTCGTCCGCTATGCCTGTGCCGGGCCTGCATCTGATCAGGCGGGGGCTGGAGCTGCGTTCCGGTGCCGGTGAGCTGGTCGGGACGGTCAATCGCCGTCCCCTGTCACCGTTCGGCGAGATCCGCAGGTGGACCGATGGGAAAGGGGCGGGCTCGGTCAAAGACATGGTCGCCACACTGGACGTGCGCCATTCCGACGGCAGTGCCTGGTTCGTCTTCGACAAGCCGAAGAGGAGCAAGGAGGCGACCGTGGTCTTGGCCGACGGGACTCCGGTGGGCGTCATCCGGTCGCTGCTGCGCTGGTATCACCTCAACGCAAGTTTCACCCGAAGGTATGCGCTGATTCCCGCCACCGGGCCGGAGATGCTGGCGGTTCGTCCGTTGTCCGAGCAGGAATACGCCATCACCGGGCCGGGCGGTGAACGGATGGGCGGCGTCACCGAACGGCTCGATACGGTCCTGGGGTGGGGCGGAACTCCTTTCGGCAGCACCGTCGAGATCTGGGACGAACTGAAACTGAACGACGTCGGGCTGCCTCAGACGGTGCAGGTTCTATGCATCGCTTTTCTGTGCGGCTACCACTGCTTCGACCCCCGCAAGAGCGGCTATCCCCCTAAGTGATCTGCAGTGGCCTGGGGGCGTTCCTTCCTGCTCCCGAGCGTGCAAGGGCCTCAAAGCCGCGCCGGGGCGGGCCGGCGTGTCTCAGCCGGTGGGGCCTTCTGTGGAGGGCTGACGGCGGGAGGGGCGCCAGTTGCGGCGACGGCCGGCGGGGATGATGATGCCGGCCGCGACGGCTGAGGCGGCCAGGGCCAGGGCGCCTCCGGTCAGGGACAGGGCCAGGATGCGGCCGAAGCGGTCCTCCGGTTCGGGGCGGGGAATGTAGACCGGCAGGGCCTGGGGGGAGGGTGCCTCCTCGCCCTCCTCCTCGCCGTCCAGGACGGCGGTCACGGCCTGCAAGGGGTTGACCATGCCGCCGCCGGTGCCGTTGGCGCTGCCGCCGTCGGCGGTCACCTCCAGACGGCGTTTGACCTGCTTGTAGCTGAGCTTGGGGTGGTAGGAGCGGACCAGCGCGGCGACCCCGGACACAAAGGGCGTGGCGAAACTGGTGCCCTGATCGATGTTGTAACCGCCGCCCGGCCAGGTGGAGACGATCTTCTCCCCCGGTGCGACGACGGTGACGGGGGTTTCGGTGTTGGAGAAGGAGCTGAGAGTGGCGCTCTCGCCGACGGCGCCGACCGCGACCACCCCGGGATAGGCGGCCGGGTAGGCCGGGGTCTGGGTGCCGCGCTGCTCGTCTTGGATGTTGCCGGCCGCCGCCACGATCACGGCGTCCTTGCGCTGGGCGTACTTCACCGCCTCCCGCAGGCTGGGATAGTCGGGGCTTTGCGAGGAGACGTTGATGACCTTGGCGCCGCGGTCGGCGGCCTCGCGGATGGCCTTGGCGGTCCAGCCGGGGTCGTTGCCGCTCTGCTGCACCGCGGCCTTGATCGACAGCAGCCGGACGCCGGGGGCGACGCCGAGGAACGGCACCTGCCGGCGGCGCATGTCGCGGGCGGCGATGATGCCGGCCGCCTGGGTGCCGTGGCCCAGGCAGTCACGGGTGCCGGTGCCGGTGACGTCGATCGTGCGGACCCGGCCCTTCAGCTGGGGGTGCGAGGCGTCCACCCCGCTGTCGACCACGGCGACGGTGACGCCTTTGCCGGTGGTCAGCTCCCACACCGCGGTGAATCCGAGGCGTTTTTGCGCCCAGGGCTCCTCTTGGAGCTGACCGGCCGGAATCCCGGTTTTGATCTCGCATTCCTGCTTGGTCTCGCGCTGCGGCGGCGGCTGCGGAGAGGGGCGTTTCTTCTTGGACGGTTTCGGTTCGGGTGTCCCGCCGGGCTTGGGCGTACTGCGCTGGGAGGGGTCCGGAGAAGGGGCGGCCAGAGCCGCCGGGCAGGTCAGGAGCTGCACGGCCACGAGTGCAATCGCCCCCCAGGCCACTCGCCGAGCCTTCACGTCCCGTTCCTCCCCGTGTGCGGCCTTCCGTCAAGTCGCCGGACCAAACTTTAGAGCATTCCACTCCAGCCGGGCATATGCTGAAAAGCAGCAGGCCACCGGTATCCCGGGAAGTGACGGGCGACCTGCGGCAAAGACCTGTCGCCTTTTTTTCCACGTCCGTGACGGCCGCCGAACGCGCACCGTCCGGTTTCACGGTCATGGGGTTCCGATAACCTCATGCGCGCTCGCCGATCGCACCGCGGCCGCGCACAGGCCGCCGGCGTTGCGGGCCGCCGGCGAGTCACCGCCGCTCACAGACCGGCTCTCAAGGCCGCCGGCAATGCGCGTTACCAGGGAAGGTCCAGGTGAACAGCGGGCAGAACGCACCGGTGAATCCCCAGCAGTGGGCTCCGCTGCCGCCTCCGCCCGGCCCGGTGGGGTCGCGGCGGCGGCCGTGGCTGCTGCCGGCCCTGGCACTGGCCGCCGTGCTCGTGGTGGGGGCGGTGCTGGCGGTGGTCGTGCGCGGCGGGGGCGGCGGGAACGCGGCCGAGCCTCCGGCGCCCATGTCCACCGCTTCGGCGACTCCCACCGGCTCGGGAACGCCCGCCGCGCAGGCCCCCCGGTTCGTCACCATCACCGCGCCCTGCCGGCTGGTCCCGCGGCCGGTGCGCAGGTCCTTCATGCCGCCTCCGATGAACGCGCGCCGGGCCGGTCCGTCCGGGCGGCCGGGCCAGGACGGGCATGCGGCGGGCTGCCGGTGGAGCACCGCGAACCCGCAGGCGCCCCGGCAGCGGGCGCTGACCGTCCGGGTGGTGCTGCGCGCCGATCAGGGCGGCCGGGCCGGCGTGGACAAGGCCACGACCTGGATGAACGCCGCCCGCCGGACCATGCGGCAGCGCGCGGGCACCTCCGTTCAGAACGCCGGCGGCTCAGTGCTGCGGTACGGGACCTTCCGGAGGGTGCCGGACGTCGGCGAAGACGCCTTCGCGATGTACGCCGAAGCCCAGTCCGCCGCCGGACGCACCGGATCGGTGACGGTGTGGGCGCGCTATGCCAACGCGATGTTCAAAGTGGTCTTCGCAGGCTCCGACGGCGGCGCCGTTCCGCTGGCGGAAACCGCCGCCTTCGAAGGCGCCACGGCCGCCGCCCGCGCCGTGGTGACCGCGCTGCAGGGCTGCACCGGCTGTCTGGGCTGACAATGCCGCATCCCGGGCCGGTGGGCGTGGGCATCGACTCGTACCGTCCCGGTCGCTCGGGCGCACAAAGCCGGGTGCGCCGGGCCGAGAGAAATGAGGAGACCGCCTATGCGGCATCCCAGCGAAGCGGATGTGCGTCTGCGGCGTTCATCGGGGTTCGGGCGGTCCATCGTCCGCCCGATCGTCGTGGCCGTCTGCCGGCCGCTTGGCGCAAAGGCGAGGACGTCGTCCCCATCTGGCTCGGTGCCCTTCCTCCGGGGGCGAAGCAGGAAATCCTGCAGAGAATCGACCGTTGGATTCAACGTTCCGGAAAGTGAGGCGCCCAAGGCGCTGCCCGCGCACGGAAAGGCCCCGCCACCGTATGAAGGCGACGGGGCCGCTTCCGAGCAGGGCAGGGTAGGTCAGATGGCGACCTCGACCTGGGCGACCTCACCGACCTTGGCGGTCACCTGGGTGTCGACGCTGACGCCACCGGCGGCCAGCACCCGCACCGTCCAGTCGCCGTCGGCGGCGAAGAAACGGAACACGCCCTCATCGCCGGTCACCACTTCGGCGGTGAACTCGCCGGTGGAGTCCAGCAGCCGGGCGTAGGCGCCGGGAACCGGCGTGCCGTTACGGGTCACCGTCCCCTGGATCACCGCCTCGTTGGACAGGTCGACGGTGGCGGGCAGGCGGGTGGTCTGGGCAGGTGCAGCGCAACCCTGGGTCATGTCTTACTCCAATCTCCGCTTGGCAGCGGGACCGTCGTCAGTGGGTGGGGAGGGACCCGGGGCCCCTTACTTGGCCTCGCCGAGCTCGATCGGGACGCCGACCAGCGAGCCGTACTCGGTCCAGGAGCCGTCGTAGTTCTTCACGTCCGACAGGCCCAGCAGCTCGCGCAGCGCGAACCAGGTGTGCGAGGAGCGCTCACCGATCCGGCAGTAGGCGATGATGGGCTTGCTGAAGTCCACGCCCGCCTCCTCGTAGAGGGCGCGCAGCTCCTCGTCGGACTTGAAGGTGCCGTCGTCGTTGGCCGCCTTCGACCACGGGATGTTGCGGGCGGTCGGCACGTGGCCGGGGCGCTGGGCCTGCTCCTGCGGCAGGTGGGCCGGCGCCAGCAGCTTGCCGGTGAACTCGTCCGGGGAGCGGACGTCGATCAGGTTCTTCTTGCCGATCGCGTCCACGACCTCGTCGCGGAAGGCGCGGATCGACAGGTCCTGGTCCTTGGCCTTGTACTGGGTGGCCGGGCGCTGCGGCACCTCGGTGACCAGCTCGCGGGAGTCCAGCTCCCACTTCTTGCGGCCGCCGTCCAGCAGCTTGACCTTCTCGTGGCCGTAGAGCTTGAAGTACCAGTAGGCGTAGGCGGCGAACCAGTTGTTGTTGCCGCCGTACAGGATCACCAGGTCGTCGTTGGCGATGCCCTTGCGGGACAGCAGCTCCTCGAAACCGGTCTTGTCGACGAAGTCGCGCCGGACCGGGTCCTGCAGCTCGTTCTTCCAGTCGATCTTGATGGCGCCGCGGATGTGACCCTTGTCGTAGGCGGAGACGTCCTCGTCGACCTCGACGAGGACCACGCCCGGGTCGTCCAGGTGCTGCTGCACCCAGTCTGCGTCCACCAGGACGTCGGAGCGGCTCATGCTGGAACCTCCCTGTCGGAGCGGTTTTTTGGAATCACGCGACGGATCAGCAGGTACATCTCGCAGCCGAGGCAGAACCCGAACGCCGCGTTCAGGAAGGCCGCCCCCAGCGCGAGAGCTGTGGCAACGATGCCGAGCCACTCGATTCCCACGACGTAACCGACTACTCCCACCAGGGCGAAGACCAGGCCGACCCCTTGGGCGAAACGGGGCGGCGCGGCGTCTTCCAGCTGCCGGGGCGGACCGATCCGGGGCCGGATGAGGGCCTGGTAGATCAGTCCGTACGGCGCATAGCGCAGGCCGATGAGGGCTCCGACGGCGAACACCACGGCCTGGGCGGCGAGCAGTTCCCAGCTTCCCGTTATCAGTACGACCACCAGGACAGCGGTCGTGATGCCCGCGGACACGCGCTGCCCACGCGGATCGACCTGCATTGGGGTGCTCCAGGTGCTGAGACTGGGATGCGAGCTGGGAGGGGAGTCGAGATGACTCTGCTAGCTACGGCTCGATGCCTCAGACCAGGCGACAGAGCGACGCGGACACGCGGCAGAAGTCGACCGCGCGACGCTTCGTGAGCAGCTGCTCTGTCCAGTAACGCACGCCACGATGGTAAGTGTTGTCTCGCAGAATGTCACTCCCGTATCGGCTTTCGAGACGGTGAGGTCCGTCTCTCCCCTGCGGGCCCGGGAGCGACGCGTTCAGTCGATCACCGCGCCGAGGGCGGCGATCACGTCGGCCTTGCGGGGCGCCCCGGTGGCGCGTCGCCGCACGTTCCCGGCGGCGTCCAGGACCAGGACGGTGGGGGTGCGCACCACCCCCAGCCGGCGGACCAGGTCCAGGTGCGATTCGGCGTCGATCTCGATGTGCGCCACGCCCTCCACCATGGCGGCGACCTCCGCCAGCACCCGGCGGGTGGTCCGGCAGGGGGCGCAGAAGGCGGTGGAGAACTGCACCAGCGTCGCCCGCTCCCCCAGGGCGGCGCCCAGCTCCGCGGGGCCCAGCCGGTCGGTGGCGGCCTCTGGCACGTCCCCTCCTCTCGCCGGGCGCAGCCGGCCGTCACGGTGGCGGCGCACAAGGCCGAACACCGTGGCGGCGAGCAGCACGAAGGCCGCGACGAACGCACCTGTCATCGTGATGGCACAACCTACCGGACCGCCCGGCTCTTCCCCGCGGGGCGGTCATTCCGCGGGAATGGTCACCAAGGGCCGCCCGTCGTCGGCGACGACCTGGAAGGAGGCCACCTCGGCGCGCCGGAACATCGTCGAGCCGACGAACGTGGCCTGGGGGTGGTCCAGCCGCCAGCTGCCCATGATGTCGTGCCGGCCCTGCCGGTTGATCGCCTCCAGCCGGCAGCGGCTGCCCGCCGAGACGCCGCTCAGGCGCAGCTCGGCCTGCGTGCCCGAGTTCTTGGCGAACAGCAGCAGCTCGGCCGACACCCCCGTATCGGCGTCGCGGGCCTGCAGCCGCTCACCGGTCGTGGACGGGGAGGGGCCCTCCCCGGTCTGGGACGGGCCGGGGGCGGTCACCGGGGGCGAGCCGTCGAACCGGTCGTCCAGCAGGCCGCCGAACAGCGCGCCCACCACCAGCATCACGGCGGCGGCGACGACCAGCGGCGTCCAGCGGCTGCTCCACAGGGCCTTCCAGCGTGCGCTCCACCGCCGGCGCCAGGAGGGGCGGCGGTCGCTGGCGGCCCGGGCCAGCAGCGTCTCCAGCAGTTCGCCGGGAGGCTCGGCCAGCGCGGCGATCTGGGCCTCGCTGACCCGCCCCAGCAGCGCGGGCAGGGCGGCCATGCCGGCCAGCTCGTCCCGGCAGGACGGGCAGACGCTCAGGTGCGCGTCCACCGCGGCGCGCTCGGCCGGGTCGATGGCGCCGAGAACGTACACCCCCAAGGAGATGCGTACCTCTTCGCATTCGGTGCTCATGGCGCCAACCCCCGCTCCTCCAAGGCGAGCTTCAGCGCGCGCAGCGCGTAGTAGGTTCGCGATTTCACGGTGCCCGGGGGGATGCCCAGCACCTGGGCGGCCTCGGCCACCGAACGGCCCCGGTAGTAGGTCTCCAGGATCACTGCGCGGTGCTGCGGGCTCAGGTCGGCCAGTGCCTCGGCCACCGTCCAGGACTCCAGGGCCCGGTCGATGTCGTCGTTCCCGGCAGGCAGCGCGGCGTACTCGTGCAGCCCGGTCTCCGGCGGTCTGGACCGCCGGGCCCGGTGGGCGTCCACCGCGAGGTTGCGCGCCACGGTGAACAGCCAGGGGCGGACCGGCCGGCCGGTGAGGGCCTCCGGGTGCCGCCAGGCCCGCAGCAGGGTCTCCTGCACTATGTCCTCGGCCTGCTGGCGATCCCCGCCGGTCAGCCGCAGGGCGTATCCGAGCAGCGGACCGCCGTGCTCGGCGTACAGCGAGCGCAGCAACCGTTCGTCGGCGGTGGGTCCCACGCCGGTGACACGTACGCCCTCCCGGTCCGGTTCACCGGCGGTCAACGGTTTTCTTCCCGCTGCGGGACCGGCGGGGGCTCACCGGCCGGCGAGCTCTCCCACGGCCACGTCGTGGGCGGTGGCGCCGACGCGGATGCCGGCCTCGGTGATCTCGACGCGGCTGATGCGCGAGCCCAGCGGCAGCTCCGGCACCGGCACCGTCCATGACAGCGGTCCGCGCAGCGCGCCCAGCGGGACCCGCAGGCCCTGCGTGGCGACGGAGCGCGGGGTGATCCGGATGCCGTCGCGGGAGACCTCGGCCGACAGCACGGCGGTGCCGTTGAGGGTGAAGCCGAGCAGCGAGCCGGTCAGCTCCACCTCCAGGTCCGAGCCGCTGGCCCCGATCCGGGTGACGTTGGCGGGGGCGTGGCGCTTGATCAGGTCGTAGGGCAGGATCGCCGAGGCGGTCGCGGTGCCCGCCACCACCCCGCTGGTGTCGCCGTTGATCGCCTCCGACAGCGGCGCCCGCAGGTTCTCGATGCGCACCCGCACGTCCCGCAGCGTGACCTCCTGCCGGGTGAAGTCGCCGATCGCCACGTCGACCTGCCGGTACTCGCCCCCGATGGCCTGGGTGAGGAAGGGCAGCCCGTGGATGGTGACCTCCGGCCGCTGGGGCAGGGAGTACTGGACGGCCAGCCGCTCGGCCACTTCCCGCTGCACCAGCAGCACGCCGATGCGGTCCGCCGCGATCAGCCCGCCCGCCAGCAGGACGAGGAACACGACCAGAGCCTTGCGCATGCACTCTCCTCACGCCGCGGACCGGGGTGCGCCCACATTACGGCGTCCCGGCCCCGCCATGTTCCCCAAGGCGCGCCTTCCCGGCGTTCGGCTCACGGGGAACGGGTCTGGAATATAAGCCGATATACGGACGGCGCCATCGGATCGTAGACCGAAGTTGAAAACTCGCAAACGAGATTCCAAAACCGTCCGGGAAATCACATCCGGCTCGGAGGGATGTGAGATCAGCCACCCGCGAACGGCGGCAGCACCTCGATCACGGCGCCCTCGGCCAGGGCGACGCCCTCGTGCGGGCGGGTGCCGACCGGGGCGCCGTCGATCAGGAATGAGCTGCGCTCGAGCACCCGGGCGAAGTCGCCGCTCCGGCCGCGCCGGGCGTTGTGCAGCGCCTCGGCCAGCGTCGCGGCCTCATAGGGCTCTTCCTCGACCCCCGCGGCGGCGCGCGCCGCCGCCCAGTACCTGATGGTGCCCCTCGCCATGATCTCAGGATCTCATTCTCGCAACAGCCGAAACCCGGCAGACACTTGCCATTGCCTCATTGGACACCTCGGATATCCTCATACCCGAGGGATCCGGGCGACGAGGCCACCCGGGTCCTTGACGTCTTTTTAGGGCGGGAGGCGGCCCTTGAGCAGTTTGCTCTTGCTCACCAACGCACTGGAACCTTCCGATGAGGTGCTCCCCGCGTTGGGGTTGCTGTTGCACTCAGTACGCGTCGCTCCTGCGGAGGCATCCGCACTGATCGACGCCCCACCGGCCGATGTGGTGCTGGTCGACGCCCGCCGCGACCTGGTGCAGGCCAAGAGCCTGTGCCGGCTGCTGCGGACCACCGGGCTGGACTGCCCACTGCTGGCCGTCGTCACCGAAGGAGGTCTGGCCGCGCTCAGCCCCGAGTGGGGACTGGACGACGTGCTGCTGCAGACCGCGGGACCCGCCGAGGTCGAGGCCCGGTTGCGGCTGGCCATCGGCAGAGCGGCCGCGAGCGAGGCCGACGATGTGCCGGGCGAGATCCGCAACGGCGACCTGACCATCGACGAGGCGACCTACACCGCGCGGCTGCGCGGCCGGGTGCTGGACCTGACCTTCAAGGAATTCGAGCTGCTGAAGTACCTGGCGCAGCATCCGGGACGGGTGTTCACCCGCGCCCAGCTGCTGCAGGAGGTGTGGGGGTATGACTACTTCGGCGGCACCCGGACCGTGGACGTGCACGTGCGGCGGCTGCGGGCCAAGCTCGGCGCCGAGTACGAGTCGCTGATCGGCACGGTCCGCAACGTCGGCTACCGGTTCGTCCCGGACCACCGGCCGGGCGAATCGGAGACCCGGGAGCCCGTGCGTTCTTGATTTTGGAACGGTCCGCAAGACATCCCGGCAGGATGTCGGCGGATCGGGCGAGACTAGGGTGGCGCCCATGGACGAGCGTGCCCTGGTCTTCTCCGACGGCCTGACCGACCCGCAGATCAGCCAGGTGCTGGCGCTGGCGGAGGCCGCGACACGGCATGACGGCGTGGCTCCGCTGTCGGAGCAGGCGCTGTTGACCTTGCGGGCCGGCCGGTCCCGTTCCCTGCTGTCGCTGGAAGACGGCGTCATCGCCGGTTACGCCCATCTCGACCCCGCCCCCGACGGTGCGGGCGCCTCAGGCGAGGTGGTCGTCCACCCCGGCCGGCGACGGCGCGGTCACGGCCGGGCACTGCTGCGCGCGCTGCGCGAGCGCGCCCGCGGCCCGCTGCGGGTGTGGGCGCACGGCGACCTGGCCCCCGCCGCGGCGCTGGCCGCCGCCGAGGGCATGGCGCGGGTGCGGGTGCTGCTGCAGATGCGGCGGCCGCTGCAGGACTCCCCGCTGCCGGAGGTGACCGTCCCAGACGGGGTGACGATCCGCACCTTCGAACCCGGCCGCGACGAGACGGCCTGGCTGCGCGTGAACGGGCGCGCCTTCGCCGATCACCCCGAGCAGGGCGCCTGGACGCTCGAGGACCTGCGCGCCCGGCAGGCCGAGCCCTGGTTCGACCCCGCAGGGCTGTTCCTGGCCGAACGCGACGGCCGACTGATCGGTTTTCACTGGACGAAGGTCCACCCCGACCCCATCGGCGAGGTGTACGTGGTGGGCGTGGACCCCTCCGCCCAAGGACTGGGACTGGGCCGGGTGCTGACCCTGATCGGCCTGCACCATCTGCGGGACCGGGGGCTGCCGGCGGTGATGCTGTATGTGGACGAGTCCAACCGGCCGGCGCTGCGTTTGTACGAGTCCCTCGGCTTCACCCGGTATGCGGTGGACGTGATGTACCAGAGCCCGCCGCCGCACTGATCCCCGGACATCGCCGTGACCAGTGGCGTTTACCGCACGTCAACGCCCGGTCGACGCGACTTTCGCGGCGGTGTCCCTTTCACTTCACCGTTCGTTCACCTGGATCAGGGTGGCTGGACACCTGCCCTCCTTAGCGTCGCCTGCGACGGTGGACCCCATGCCTGCCATCTCCACGGGGGTCCGCCGCACGACGACCAAGAGGAGAATCCCCGGTGAAGAACGGCTCTCGACTCGCCGCCCTCGGTGGCGTGGTCGTTGCGGGCGCGCTGGCGCTGTCGGCCTGTGGTTCCGACGACAACGTCGGGGCCGGCGCGTCCAACGCGCCGACCGGCAAGATCGACTGCGTCAAGGGCACGGTGAACGCCGCCGGCGCCAGCTCGCAGAAGAACGCCATCGAGGAGTGGAAGAAGATCTACGCCCAGCAGTGCGCGGGCGCCACCCTCAACTACAACCCCGCCGGTTCGGGTGCCGGCATCCAGGCGTTCCTGGCCGGCCAGGTGGCCTTCGCGGGCTCGGACTCGGCACTGGATGAGCAGGAGGCCGCCCGGGCGCGGCAGCGCTGCCAGGGCAACCCGGCCTGGAACCTGCCCATGGTGGTCGGCCCGGTCGCGGTGATCTACAACCTGCCCGGCGTGGACGGCCTGCAGCTGAAGCCGAAGACGCTGGCGGCGATCTTCGCCGGCAAGCTCAAAAAGTGGAACGATCCGGCGATCGCCGCCGACAACCCCGGCACCGACCTGCCGGACACCGACATCAAGCCGATCCACCGCTCCGACGAGTCGGGCACCACCGAGAACTTCACCGACTACCTGAGCAACGTCGCAGGTGACGAGTGGAAGTGGGAGCCGGAGAAGAAGTGGCCGACCGAGGCCGGCGGCCAGGGGGCGCCCAAGTCCGACGGCGTGGTGACCGTCCTGAAGCAGACCGAGGGCGGCATCTCGTACGTGGAGATGTCCTTCGCCAAGAAGAACGGCCTGCAGACCGCCAAGATCGCCAACGGCTCGGGCGAGTACGTGGAGGTCTCCGAGCAGAGCGTGGGCAACGCCCTCGACAGCGCCGAGATCGTCGGCCAGGGCCATGACCTGGCGCTGAAGCTGGACTACAACACCAGTGCCGCCGGCGCCTACCCGATCTTCCTGGTCACCTACGAGGTGGTCTGCTCCAAGGGCCTGCCGGCCGACCAGGCCGCGTTCGTCAAGGCCTTCCTGAAGTACACCGCCGGCGAGGACGGCCAGAAGGTGCTCACCGACGCCGGTTACGCACCGCTGTCGCCCGCCCTGGCGGCCAAGGTCCGCGCAGCCGTCGAGGCCCTGTCCTGAGCAGCGTCCTGAACGGCAAGGCACGAGCCCCGCGCAGCCCCGCCACCACGCGCACCGGTGGCGGGGCCGTCGCGGGTTCGGCACCCGGCACCCCCAAGGAGGCAGTTTCGTGACCAGCGAGGCAGATATCGGCCGGGCGGCCGACATCGCCGCCGGCAGCCGGGCGGTCCGCCGGCCGATGAGCACCGGCCGCCGGGGCGACCAGATCTTCGCGCTGACGTCCCGGGCATCGGGCATCGCGCTGCTGGCCGTCATGGCGGCCATCGCGGTGTTCCTGATCTGGAAGGCCATCCCCGCGCTGCAGGCCAACACCGCCAACTTCCTGACCGAGCAGGAGTGGAACCCCAACGCCGATCCGCCGGTGTTCGGCATCGCGCAGCTGGCCTATGGGACGGTGATGACCTCGTTTCTGGCGCTGCTGATGGCCACCCCCGTGGCGTTCGGGATCGCGCTGTTCATCTCCTTTTACGCGCCCCGCCGCCTGGCCGCCGCCCTCGGCTACCTGGTCGATCTGCTGGCCGCGGTGCCCAGCATCGTCTACGGCCTGTGGGGCCTGCACTACTTCAGCACCAAGATGGACGACGTCGGCCGTTTCCTGAACACCTACTTCGGCTGGATCCCGCTGTTCGGCGGGGACAGCGTGGGCGGCCGGTCGCTGCTCACCGCCTCGGTGATCCTGGCGATCATGATCTTGCCGATCATCTCCTCGCTCACCCGCGAGGTGTTCCTGCAGGTCCCCACCGCCCATGTGGAGGCCGCCCTGGCGCTGGGCGCCACCCGCTGGGAGGTCATCAAGATGGCGGTGCTGCCGTTCGGCCGCTCCGGCATGATCAGCGCCGCGATGCTGGGGCTGGGCCGGGCGCTGGGGGAGACCATCGCGGTGGCCATGGTGCTGTCCACCGCCGGCGGCATCAGCATCCACATCCTCAAAGACGGCGGCAACACCATCGCCGCCAACATCGCCAACAGCTTCGCCGAGGCCGGCGAGACCGCCCGGGGCGCGCTGATCGCCTCCGGGCTGGTGCTGTTCGTGATCACGTTGATCGTCAACATGACCGCCCGCGCGATCGTGGCCCGGCACAGGGAGTTCGCATGAGCATCACGGCGACCGGTTCTCCGCCCGGCGGCCTGCCGAAGGTCTCGGCCCGGCGCCGGGCCGCGGACCTGACCGTGCGGGTGCTGGTCTGTGCGGCGTTCGTGCTGGCGGTCATCCCGCTGGCGTCGGTGCTGTGGATGGTCCTCACCCGCGGGCTGGCCCGGCTGGATCTGACCTTCCTGACGTACTCGATGAACGGGCTGTCCAGCGGGGACGAGGGCGGCGGCGCCAACCACGCGATCGTGGGCACGCTGCAGCAGGTCGGGCTGAGTACGGCCATGGCGGTGCCGCTGGGCGTCCTGACCGGCATCTACCTGGTCGAATACGGTGACGGCAAGCGATTGGCCCGTGTCATCACCTTCTTCGTGGACGTGATGACCGGCATCCCCTCCATCGTGGCGGGCCTGTTCGTCATGGCCTTCTGGCTGGTGGCGCTGGGCTTTGAGTACTCGGGGTTCGCCGGGTCGCTGGCGCTGGCCATCTTGATGCTGCCGACGGTGGTGCGGGCCACCGAGGAGATGCTCAAGCTCGTCCCGGGCGACCTGCGCGAAGCCTCGTACGCGCTGGGGGTGCCGCGGTGGCGGACGGTCTGCTTCGTGGTGCTGCCCACCGCGCTGACCGGGATCGTCACCGGGGTGATGCTGGCGGTGGCCCGGGTGATGGGCGAGACCGCCCCGCTGCTGCTGCTGATCTTCGTCACCGACGCCATCAACGCCAACCCCTTCGCCGGGCCGCAGGGCTCGCTGCCGACCTTCATCTGGTACCAGGCCGGCGACCCCAACCCGCAGGCGATCGAGCGGGCCTGGGCCGCCGCGCTCACGTTGATCCTGCTCATCATGCTGCTCAACCTGGGCGCGCGGCTGCTGGCCCGGCTGCGCAAGCCCGTCTCCCGTTAGGAGTTTCGCCCCATGGCCAAGCGCATCGAGGTCTCCGGGCTGCACGCCTACTACGGCTCGGTCTGCGCCATCGAGGACATCTCCATGACGATCGAGCCGCGTTCGGTGACCGCCTTCATCGGCCCGTCCGGCTGCGGCAAGTCCACCTTCCTGCGCACCCTCAACCGGATGCACGAGGTCATCCCCGGCGCCCGCGTCGAGGGCAAGGTGCTGCTGGATTCTGAGGACCTGTACGGACCCGGCGTCGACCCGGTGGCGGTACGGCGGGTGGTGGGCATGGTCTTCCAGCGTCCCAACCCCTTCCCCACCATGTCGATCTACGACAACGTGGCGGCCGGGCTGAAGCTGAACGGAGTGCGCCGCAAGTCCCAGCTGGATGAGGTCGTCGAGCGGTCGCTGCGCGGCGCCGGGCTGTGGAACGAGGTCAAGGACCGGCTGCACCGGCCGGGCGCCGGGCTGTCGGGCGGTCAGCAGCAGCGGCTGTGCATCGCCCGCGCCATCGCGGTCGAACCGCAGGTGCTGCTGATGGACGAGCCGTGCTCGGCGCTGGACCCGATCTCCACGCTGGCGATCGAGGATCTGATCTCTCAGCTGAAGAACCGGTACACCATCGTGATCGTGACCCACAACATGCAGCAGGCCGCCCGGGTCAGCGACCGCACCGCCTTCTTCAACATCTCCGGCCCCGGCAAGCCCGGCCGGCTGGTCGAGATCGGCGACACCAGCAAGATCTTCACCAATCCGTCCGAGAAGGCCACCGAGGACTACATCACCGGCCGGTTCGGCTGAGCGGAGGAAGCAGCCGCCCGGGACGGGCCGTCTCCGGGGGCTCCAACGAGCAACGCGCCGGGCGCTTCAGCGAGCGCCCGGCGCGTTTTTCGCCGTTGCCGAGGGCGGCTATGCCCCGAACAGGTGGACGAACCAGTAGACGACGCCGGCCACCAGCGCCGCCATCGGCATGGTCAGCACCCAGGCCATCACGATGTTGCCCGCCACGCCCCAGCGGACGGCCGACAGCCGCTTGGTGGCGCCGACGCCCATGATGCAGGAGGTGATCGTGTGGGTGGTGGAGATTGGAGCGTGCCAGATGTAGGCGGTGGCGTACAGGATCGCCGAGGCCGTCGCTTCGGCGGCGAAACCCTTGGGCGGATCCAGTTCGATCACCCGGCGGCCCAGGGTGCGCATGATCCGCCACCCGCCCGCATAGGTGCCGGCGGCCAGCGCGCTCGCGCACGCCACGATCACCCACAGCGGCACGCTCTGGCCGTCGGCGTGCCCGGTGGTCACCAGCGCCAGCACGATGATGCCCATGGTCTTCTGGGCGTCCTGCAGGCCGTGCCCCAGCGCCATGGACGCCGCCGACAGCGACTGGGCGATGCGGAACCGGCGGCCGATCTTGCGCGGGTGCGCCCGGCGGAAGATCCACAAGATGGCCACCATCACCAGGTAGGCCAGGCAGAAGCCGACGACCGGGGAGACCACCATCGGGATGGCGACCTTGTCGACGACCGTCCCCCAGCTCACCGATGAGGCCGAGGCCAGTCCCGCGCCCACCACGCCGCCGATCAGGGCGTGCGAGGACGACGACGGCAGCCCGAAGTACCAGGTGATCATGTTCCAGGTGATGGCGCCGAGCACCCCGGCGGCCACCACGGTCAGCCCGTGCAGCCCTTCCGGCGGGGTGATCACCTCGCTGACGGTCTTGGCGACCTCCACCCCCAGCAGCGCGCCCAGCAGGTTCATCACCGCGGCCATCAGCAGCGCGGCGCGCGGGGTCAGCGCCCGGGTGGACACCGAGGTGGCGATGGCGTTGGCGGCGTCGTGGAAGCCGTTGGTGTAGTCGAAGCCCAGGGCGATCACGACGACCAGCACCAGCACCGCGGTCTGGGCGTCTGAGCGCAGCCCGAGCGCTCCGGCGCCGATCACCACCAGCACCAGCGCCAGCAGCCCCAGCCAGGCCTTGATCGATACCCGGGAGGCCTGCTCGCTGAGCGGGGGCGGCTCGTCCCCGGGCGGGGGCGGGGGGTTCAGGACGGTCTCACGCGCCTCGGTCATGACTCTTTGACCGCGATGGTCTCGACGGTGTTGGCCACGTGCTCGAAGGCGTCGGTGGCGCCCTCCAGCCGGTCGATGACCTCTTTGAGCTTCATCACCGTCAGCGTGTCGTAGGAGCCGTTGAACAGGTGGGCCAGCAACCGCCGGTAGATCTGGTCGCCCTGGTTCTCCAGCCGGTTGATCTCAATCCAGTACTCGTTGAGCTCCTTCATCGAGCGCAGCCGCGGCATCGCCTCGGCGGTCAGCTCGGCGGCCCGCTCCAGCACCTCGACCTGCTGCACGACCCCCTTGGGCAACTGATCGATCTTGTAGAGCACGACGAGGTCGGCGGCCTCTTCCATGTCGTCCATCACATCGTCGATCTGGGACGCCAGCCGGTAGATGTCCTCCCGATCGAACGGCGTGATGAAGGTTTCGTTCAGCCGGTGCATGATCGCGTGAGTCGCCTCGTCGCCTGCGTGTTCGCAGGCGCGCAGCTTCTCCGCGATGGCTTCTCGGTCGGCGCCGTCGCTGATGAGTTCCACGAGCAGCCTGGCTGCCGTGACCAGGTTGTTCGCCGAGGCGGCGAACATGTCGTAGAAGCTGTCCTCACGAGGCGTGAGACGCAGTCGCACGTCATACTCCTGAAGTGCCGGAACAATCCGGAAGGATCGTAGGCGTTACCAGCCGGAAAAAGAACCTTCCCCCGTTCTTCTCCCTTCGGTGCCCACCTCCTCACCTTGCAGATTGCCCCGAAGCACCCTGAGCACACTCCGGACGGGAGACTTAGGGCCAAGGCTCACATAGCGCCGCATCTGGCTGTGATGACCTCACAGCTCCCGCGTTTTCCCACGTCATCGGGGGTGCCGGGGAACGGGCGCCGGATCGGCGCCAAATACCCGTGAGGGGTATGAAGGAGGGGCCGGAGAGCGCACCCTGCGATGCCCCTGGAAGTGAGATTGATTACAAACCAGCCGCGATTTGCATCTGCGCCCAGCACCTCATCGGCCGGTGAACTCATCCCGACGGAAAAGTGAACAATGGATGAACATTGCGCATACGGAAGTTGAACGCCCTTGGTGAATCCCTTAAGGTGCGCCGAACACGAAGCGGCCGGTGCACCCCGCGGGGGTGCACCGGCCGCTTCGGAAGAACTACCTACTGTGGCGTCGACTCACGACGACCGGTCCCGTCCTCACGCCGAACCCCGAGCACCGTGTCGATCTCGTCGATGGTCAGCGGCCGTTCGGCCGTGGCCACCGCGCTCAGGATCTCGGAGTAGAGTTCGATCTCGTCCAGCGCGACACGGTCGTGGACGCGCAGGTCGATCTGCTGTCGCACCGCGTCCACCTCCAGGATGATTCCCGCCTGCGGGGAAGCAGTCTTCCTCGGTTCCCCACACCCATAGCCGAGGCTACTCGCCGGTCGTCTTGTGGCGCATGACCCAAGAGTGTCATTCGGTAGCCATCCTTAAGAGGCATGGGCCGCACCGCCCACAGGGGGCACGTTGACCACCCGAGTATCATTTCCTCTTTTCAGCCCCGCGGGTCGCGCTGGAAGTTCCCCAGCATCCGCTCCAGCGGGGATTCGGGCAGGTCACGGACGGTGAGCCGGGCGACGGTGGCGGCGTTGACGTCCATGCCGGCCAGCCGGGCGGCCTGCCGGGCCACGGTCTGCTCGAACATCTGGCGGACCGTGCGGGCGTAGGCGAACGACGGGTCCTGGCGCATCCGCTCGAACCGGGTCAGCAGCTCCACCCGCAGCTCCTCGTCCAGCAGGTACAGGTCCCGCTCGGCGTAGCTCTGGAAGAGCTGGACCAGCTGCCGGTCGTCCAGGCCCTGGAACTCCAGCGTCCGCGCGAAGTGGGCGCGGAAGGAGGGGTGCCCGGCCAAGAAGCCCTCCATCTCGGCCGCCGGGCTGGTGCAGATCATCAGCAGCCTGTCGCCGCAGTCGGCCAGCTGCCGCTGCAGCTCCTCCACCACCTGCGGGACGCGGTCCAGCCGGTAGGCCTCCTGGATGAGCAGCACCCCGCCCATCGCCTGCTCGACCATGGCGGCCACCCGGTTGTCGGTGTCCACCGCGTCCCGGCCCGCCAGGTGGACCGGGCGGCAGGCCACCACGTGCCCCGAGCTCAGCAACCCGAGCGCGGCGTAGATGCCGCCGACCAGCCCGGCCACGGTGGTCTTGCCGGTGCCGGGCGGGCCGAGGAACAGCAGGTGCCGCCCCTGCGTGCCGGGAGCGACCCCGTGGCGGATCCGCTCGGCGGCCATCTGCGCCTCGGCGACCAGTTCCTCCACCGCCGCCTTGACGTCCTCCAGCCCCAGCAGGGCGTCCAGCTGCCGCAGGTAGCCGTCGATGTCGCCGGGCGGGCGCAGCGCCGGCTCGATCGCCTCGGCCACCCCGGCGAAGTCCTGGGCCGACAGCACCAGCCGGCTCTGCGCGGCGCCGGCCCGCTCCATGCCCCGCTGGCACGCCTGGTCCAGGTAGGCCTCCACCAGGCGGGCGTTGACCAGGTCGCCGGGGCCGCGCAGCCGCCGCAGGTCGGCCTCGGCGGCCTCCAGGGCGTCGGCGTCGAGGGTGACCCGGCGCTCGTCGGCCAGCAGGTACAGCAGCCTCATCCGGGTCTCCGGGCGGGTCAGATCCGGCAGCCGGTAGACGCGGAAGAGCTCGATCAGCTCCGGATGGTCCTGGGAGAGCCGCTTGAAGTGCCGCGGCTCGCAGGTGGCGATCAGCGTGGTGGGGCCGGGCCGGGTGCGCACCGAGCGCACCGAGCGCACCATCGCCTCCGGGTCGGCGGCCTCCAGGATCGCCACGTCCAGCCGCTCGAACAGCAGCGTCGGGCCGCCCGGCTCCAGCACCGCGGCCAGCTGCTCGGGCGCGGCGCCGCGCACGTCGGCGGCGTCGGCGGTGCGGATCGCCCCGTCGCCGATCCCGATCTCGGCCAACGCCAGCGCGATCATGCGGGACAGCCGGCGCTGCCCGGTGTGCGGGCTGCCGACCAGCAGCACGCTGGGCGGGGGCCCCGACCCCGGACGGCCGTCGATGCGGGTGGCCTCCATGTCGGCGGCGCCCGCCGACCAGGCCGGGTGCGTGCGCAGCTCCTCCAGCAGGACGGTCACGTCCTCCCGGCCGGACAGGAAGCTGATCCCATAGCGCTCGACCACCCGCCCGTCGTCGCCGCCGGGCCGCTCAGGCGGCGGGGCGATCTGCTCCACCTGCGGCATCGGGGCCTCGTCCAGGTAGTCGAAGTCCGCGATCATGGTCTCGGACATGATCCGGGTGCCCCCGCCCAGGGCCGGGTTCGGGGCGGGCGGCACCGGCGGCCCCTGCCGGGCGGCCTCGCCGTCGGGCCCATCACCGGGGGTCTCACCGGGGACATCGCCGAGGATGTCGTCCTGGCCGAGGATGCGGGTGCGCGGCGGGCCGGCGGCGGGACGGGCCGAACCCGCGCCGTCGTCGAGGCGGGTGGCCGCCGGGTCGAAGGGCAGCTCCCGCCCGGCCGGCTCCGGCGCAGGGGAACGGTTCTCGGCCGCCGGCTGCTGCGGCGGCGGGCCGTCCGGGCGGACGAAACCGAGCCGGGTGTAGGGGACGACGAAACCGTCGCCGGCCTCCCCGTCCCCTTCCGGCGGCTGGAAGGACTGCGGCGGCTCGATGACGAACCCCTGCCCGCCGGCCGGGTTCGCCACCGGGGGCTCGGCGGGCGCCTGCATGAACGGCTGACCGGGCTCGGGCTGCCGGCCCGCGGGATGGACGCTGCCGGAGGCCGGGGCGCCGGGAAGCCCGCCGGGCTGGCCGACCGGGCCGGCCGGCGCCGCCGGCATCCCCCCGGGCGGCGTGCCCGGCTGCCCGGGGCGGCCGGCCTGCTGCAGCGGCTGGGAGACCCCCGGCGGCGGGGTGATCGGGGCGGCCGCCACCGCGGCCCGCGCCCGGCTCGCCCCGATGATCTCGCCCAGGATCGCGGTGGGCATCGGGAAGCCCCGCGGCCGGGCCGGGATGCCCACCAGGCGGCACCAGGCCAGATCCAGCGCGTAGGCGGAGGCCAGGAGCGATTCGGCCCGCTCGCCGCCCTCCAGCCCGGCGCGCAGCTGCTCGGGCAGCCGCGCGTCCTGCGGCCACAGCCGGCGCAGCGGGTGCCCGGTCTGCCCCTGCACCGCCTGGATGGTGTAGCGGATCTCCGGGTCCAGCCAGGGCACCACCTGGGCGGCCACGTCCTGGCGCACCTTGGCCAGGTCGGCGGCCAGCAGCGCGGCGGCCACCAGCCGCGGCTCGATGTAGGCGGGGTCGGCCGGGTCCCCGGCGATCGGGACGAGGGCCTCGGCGAACTCGTAGTAGGCGTGCCGGACGTTGTCGCCGGGTGAGCTTTCGTGCCGCAGCGCCGGCGCCAGGCTCGGCGGGCAGCGGGTCAGCCACTGCTGGACGAGCGCCTGGTCCCCGTACGGCAGCACGCCGTAGTCCATCTGGGGGTTGGCCAAAGTGGCGTTCAAGATCGCCAGCAGGGCGTCGGCGCGGGCCTGAAAGCGCGGGTCGTCGCGCAGCGCCCCGGCCATCGCCCACATGGTGCGCAGCACCGACACCGCCGCGTCCACCCGGCCGGCGCGCAGCCGTTCGGCATACAGCCCCACCAGCGCCTCCAGCGGCGGCGGGGTGAGCCAGCGGGGCCCGTCGACCTCCGGCAGCGGCCGGGCGCGGTACGGCTCCCACAGCCGCAGCATCTGCTCGTCCAGCCGGGAGTCGAACACCGGCGCGACGGCGCACCACAGCATCACGCCCCAGGTCGCCGCGACCGTGCTGGGGACGTCGGAGGAGAACAGCGCCCACCAGTGGGGGTAGTCGGCGGCCGGGAGCGCGGCCGCCTGTTCGATGGTGGCGCGCACCCGGTCGGTCACCTCGGGGGAGATGCCGTGCCCGACGAACGGCAGCGGGGCGGGCGCCTGGAAGGTGAAGTCGGGGCCGGCGGGCAGCACGTGCGGCGGCAGCATCGGCAGCCGGCCCGTCTGCGGGGCCGGCCGCGCCGCCATCCGGGTGGCCGGGGCCTGCGGCGGCGGGCACAGGTACCACTGGCCGTCGGAGGGGTGCAGGCGGTACCAGCGGGCCCAGGCGCCGAACAGCCACCAGGTGCCGTCGGGCAGCACCAGCATGCGCCCGGCGATCACGTGCTGGCGCTGCTGCGGCGGCGCCGACGGCCACCAGCCGGCGGACACCATGGCCCGCATGTCGTGCTCCGCCGCCGTGAACGGATCCCGGCCCATCGGGGGTTGAGGCGCCGGGCCCTGCCCTGCCATCGGGGGCGGAGCGCCGTATCCCGCTCCCCACACCACGAGGTCATGGTAGTTCCGCCCCGGCCCCCCGAACTCCCCCGCTCGGCTTCACGGAATCCCTTCGCCCAGGTCAGCGGGTTTTCAAGGGACGATGGAAATCAGGTGCCGGTCCGCCAGCGGGCGGCGGTGCGGTGATGCTCGGCCTTCTTGGTGTAGATCCGCCAGGTGTGCTCCAGCACCAGCCGGTCGTCGTCGGTGAGCTCGCGGACCACCCGGCCGGGGACCCCGGCCACCAGGACCCCGGAGGGGATCTTCTTGCCCGGCCCGACCAGCGCGCCGGCGGCCACCAGGGTGCCGGCGCCGATCCGCGCCCCGTTCAGCACGATCGCGCCGATGCCGATCAGCGCGCCGGTCTCCACGTGGGCGCCGTGGACCATGGCCTTGTGCCCCAGGCTCACCCGGTCCTCCAGGACGGCCGGGGTGCCGGGGTCGGCGTGCAGGCAGCAAAGGTCCTGGATGTTGCAGTCCTCGCCGACGATGATCTCCTCGTCGTCGCCGCGCAGCACCGACCCGTACCAGACGCTGGAGCCCCGGCCCAGCCGCACCTTGCCGATGACCACCGCGCCCGGCGCGACCCACGCCTGCGGGTGGATGTCCGGCTCGGCCTCCCCCAGGGATCCCACATAGCTCATGCTCATGGCGCGATGGTACGGAACCGGCACCGGCGCTCCCCGACCGGGCGGCGCCGCCCGGAGTGGCCGCAGAACCCCAGGTGACGAAGAAATCGCAGCGAGAACGGGCATTCCGGTTGCGCGGAGGCGCCTTGCAGGGCGAGAGTCGACTCTTGACATCTGTGTGCTAGGACAAGTCCCCGAGCGGGACTGCACCCCGCCCGACGTTGACTCCGAACCCCTTGACGGGCCCGGCCCGCCAACGACCCCGTTAGGCCCATGAGCAACGAAACTGAGATCGTGCCGAACCTCCTCCGCGAGGAGGAGGAGTTCGAGATCGTGATGCGCGGTTACAACCGCCGTCAGGTGGAGGACCGCCTGCGCGATCTGAAGACCCAGTACCAGAACCAGATCCGCGACCTGGAGGCCCGGCTGGCCCGCGCCCTCGACGACGTCGAGCGCACCCGCCGGGAGATGGCCGAGCTGCGCGAGTCGCGCAAGCCCACCGGCGACGACCTGAGCGAGCGGCTCCGCCAGATCATCAACCTGGCCGAGGACGAGGCGCGCGACAAGGTCGCCGAGGCCGAGGCCAAGGGCGCCCAGATCCGCAAGGAGGCCGAGGCCGAGTCCCAGCGGATCATCAATGAGGCCCGCGAGGCCGCCGCAAAGAACCTCGCCGAGGCCCAGGAGAAGGCCGACCACGTGCTGGGCATGGCCAAGAAGGAGTCCGAGGCCATCTTGACGGCCGCCAAGCAGGAGGCCGAGCAGACCGTCACCAGCGCCCGCCTGGAGGCCGAGCGCACGCTGACCGCGGCCGAGCGGCGGGCCGGTGTGATCAACGAGGACGCCACCCAGCGGCTCGACCAGCTGACCCGCAACCACACCCAGGCCCTGCAGCGGCTCACCGAGATCAGCGAGACCCTGGCGGCGCTGCTGCGCGCCGAGAACGAGGCCGGCCCGCTGGAGAAGATGGTCGACGACGCCGTCAAGCAGGTCGCCCCGGCAGCGCGCAAGCCCGCCGCCCCGGCCAAGCCCGCGGCCTCGGCCAAACCCGCCGCCCCGGCCAAGCCGGCGCCGGCGCCCAAGCACGCCGTCGCGCCCGCCCCGTCCGAGCCGGTCCGCCCGGCCGACCCGCCGGCCCCCGCGGTGCCGCTGCCGGCGCAGGCCGCCGACGAGGCGGCCGAGCCGGGCAAGCCCGCCGCGCCCCTGTCGCCGGTGCCTCCTCAGGCGCCGGCCCCCGGAGTGGGCGAGGGCTGATAAGGGGCCGGTCGTCGGACCGGGAGTCGGGGCCCTGTCGCTGGGCGTCCGCCGCGGCGGTGACGCGGCGGACGCCCGCTCGCGCCGAGACGACCGGAAGACCGATACCGATCTTGATTAGGCTATGGCCGTGACCCGATCCTCAAAGGGCCGCGGCGAGGTGCGGCCGATCCGGCGGCTGGGCGACCCGGTGCTGCGGACCGAGTGCGACCCGGTGCGCACCTTCGACGCCGGGCTGCGCCGCCTGGTCGACGACATGTTCGCCACGATGTACGCGGCCAACGGCGCCGGTCTGGCCGCCAATCAGATCGGGGTGTCGCTGCAGGTCTTCGTCTACGACTGCGAGGACGATCTCGGCCGGCGCCACGTCGGGCATGTGATCAATCCGGTGCTGGTGGCCGAGGACGGCGACATCGTGGTCGAGGACGAGGGCTGCCTGTCGGTGCCCGGCCTGCGTTTTCCCACCCCCCGCTACCGGCACGCCGTGGTGGAGGGCGTGGATCTGGACAACAAGCCGCTGCGCATCGAGGGCACCGGCTACTTCGCCCGCTGTCTGCAGCACGAGACCTACCATCTGCGCGGCGGCGTCTACATCGACGTCCTCAAGGGCGAGACCCGCCGTGAGGCCATGCGCGCCATCCGCTCCGCCGGTCTGTCCTGATCCCCTCGCATCCGCCGCCCGCCGGGCCCGGCCGGGACGTGCGCGCCCTTTGCGGCGCAAGCGGCACCGGCTCACCGAGGCCTTCCGGCCGTGACCTCAGGTGCCGTGGCGTTCTGGGCCACCGCATCGTTCCTGACCCGATCCGCCCGTGTTGACCTGCGGGAACAACGCGCCGGGAAAGACCGGTCCGCATCTCGCACGCGGTCCCGGGCGATGTCCGGTGCCGTCTCATCACAGGTCACGGCATCGTCTTTGCCTGCGCCGCCTCCGTCTCGGCCGCGGAGGCGGCGCGTTGGGAAGATCTGCTCAGTGCCAGTGCCAGCGGCTTGAGCGTTCGCGTTTGAGCGCGCCGCGGCGGCGTTTGTTCTCCAGCCGGCGCTCGTGGACGCGGCGGCTGGGCTTGGTGGGGCGGCGTTTCTTGGGCGGCGGGGCGGTCGCCTCGGTCAGCAGGGCGGCCAGGCGGGCGCGGGCGGCGTCCCGGTTGAGCTTTTGGGAGCGGTGCTCCTCGGCGCGGATGGTGAGCACCCCGCCGTTCAGCCGGCCGGCCAGGCGTTCCAGGGCGCGGCGCTTGTAGGGCTCGGGCAGCGAGGGCGAGCCGGCCACGTCGAAGGACAGTTCGGCGGCGGTGGCGCTGGTGTTGACGTGCTGCCCGCCGGGTCCCGACGACCGGGAGAAACGCCAGCGCAGCTCGGTCTCGGGGATGGTGACCGAGCCGCGGACACGGATCGCGGGGGGCATGGGCCTGATTATTCCCGGCGGGTTTGAGCATGTCGTCCGGTTTTTTCTCCGGTGGACGCCGTGCCCCATGCGCATCTGCATGTGCATGTTCGTGCGACACGTCACACTGGAACCTAAGCAAGTGGTTACTTACACTCGTGGGCATGAGTGACAGGTATTTCCAGGACGACGACATCATCTGCCGCGTCGCCCAGGAGGGCATCCTGATCGCCGGCGGCGGCGTGGCCTCGTTGTTGCAGACCTCCCACCCCAAGGTCGGGCAGGGCGTGCACGACCACAGCTACACCTTTGACGACCCGACGGCCCGGTTGCGCAACACCATGGGCTGGGTCTACACGGTCGTGTTCGGCACCAAGGAGGAGGCCGACCGGCTCAGCGCGATCGTCACCCGGATGCACGACAAGGTCACCGGGCCCGGCTACCAAGCCAACGACCCCGAGCTGCAGGTGTGGGTGGCCTCCACGCTGTTCGCCGTGGCGGCCCAGCTCTACCAGCGGCTGTTCGGCAAGTTCACGCCCGAGGAGCTGGAGGAGTACTACCAGCAGTCCAAGATCTACGCGACGATCCTCGGCTGCCCCGAGGACCGCATGCCGGCGACCTACCCGGAGTTCCGCGAGTACTACGCCCGCATGGTCAACACGCTGAAGATCAACGACGCCTCCCGGTACGTCGCCGACGGCGTGCTGCACCCCAAGAAGCTGCCGTGGTTCATGCGGCCGGGGCTCATCCCGATCCGGCTGATCACCTACGGGATGATGCCCCCGCCGATCCGCGAGCAGTACGGCTGGAAGTGGAACCTGTTCCGGGAGATCCAGTTCCACCTGCTGATGGAGTTTCTGGCCCTGGTCTACCCCAGGCTGCCCAAACGGGTGCGCACCCTGCCGCGCGACTTCTACCTGCACCAGATCCGCAAGATGCTGCGCAACCGGGCCTTCGACAAGCCCCGCCTGAAGGTGAGCTCCCGGGCCGCCTGAGGCGCGGCCGCGGTCGTCTCGGGCCGCCTCAGGACGCGGCGATGATCCTGTTCGCGGACTCCATCGCCGCGTTGATCGGGATGGCGAAGCCCACCCCGATGTTGCCGCCGTCCTGGTCGGTGGTGGCGATGGCGGTGTTGATGCCCACGACCCGCCCGGCCGCATCGACCAGCGCGCCCCCGGAGTTGCCCGGGTTGATGGCCGCGTCGGTCTGGATGGCGTTCTCGATGGTGGTCGTCTGCTCCTGCCGGGCCCGGCGGCCGAACCCGGGCGGCGGGCCGCCCGGCCCCGGCTGGGAGCCGCTTTGCAGGGTGCGGCCGAGCGCGCTGACGATGCCGGCGGTGACCGAGCCGTCCAGGCCCAGCGGACTGCCCACGGCCAGCACCGTGTCGCCGACCGCCAGCTCACCGCTGTCGCCGATACGGGCCGGCTGCAGCCCCGACACCCCCTGGGCCCTGATCACCGCGATGTCGTGCTCGGCGTCGGCGCCCACCACCTCGGCGGTGGCGGTCCTGCCGTCGCTGAACTTGACCTGGATGCGCGCGGCGCCAAAGACCACGTGGGCGTTGGTGATGATCGTCCCGTCCGCCCGCAGCACGACCCCCGACCCCTCGCTCTCGGCCGACCGCGAGACGGCCCGGATGGATACCACGCTCGGCTGCACGGCCGCCGCGACCTCGGCGACCGACCGCGGCGCGGCGCCCACCGCCGATGAGGACGCCGCGGACCGGCCGGCCGCCCCGCCGTCCCCGAGCAACGCCACCGCGGCCGCCGCCCCGGCCCCTCCGGCCCCGGCGGCGATCAGCACGGCGGCCCCGAAGGTCACCAGCCTGCGCCGCAACGTCCACCCCGGCGGCGCCTGCGGCGGCCCCCAGGGGCCGCTTTCACCGCTCACAACCCCCGGCGGCCCGGCGGCGGGCCGCACACCCGCCGCCCGCCCCTGCGCACCGTCCAGGCCGGCCCACGGCCGGTCCACGTGGCCGCCCGCCCACTGCACTCCCGTCCACGGAACGTGCGAACCGGCCCCGGACGCCTGCGGACCGGCCGGGTGAGCGCCCGGTGCCTGCACATGACCGACGCCCGAACCGGCGGGGGCCTCCTGGGAGCCGCTCATGTCGGCTCCTGTTCCCCGCGCCCCCGGCTGAAAAGCGTCCGCACCGGCCCCGGAGGTCTGCGGACCGCCCCGGGAGGCGTGCACGCCGGCCGGGCGGACGCCCGGTTCGGCTTCGGCCGGCCGCCGGCCGGGGCCGTGGGGGGCGACGTGCGGTGACCGGTGGCCGGTGTCGCGGTGTGGCTTGTCGGCGTTCATGTGGTCCCCCAGTCGTTCGCTCACCCTTTGAGCGTCGGCGCCGGGGCTGCGGCCTTACTGCAGAGAGGCTGAAAGCCCGCTGAACGTCTGAAGGCGCGCCCGCGCCGCCCGGGATGGAGGTCTGCCCGGATATCGGCGGGTCAGTCCGGGGCCTGCGGCAGCAGCACCCGGAAGGTCGCGCCCCGGCCGGGCGCGGTCTCCACCTGGGCCAGGCCGCCGTGCGCGGCGGCCAGGGCGGCCACGATGGCCAGGCCCAGGCCGGTGCCGCCGTCCTCGCGGCTGCGGGACTCATCGGCCCGGTAGAAGCGTTCGAAGACCCGCTCGGCCTGCTCGCGGGTCAGGCCGGGGCCGCTGTCGGCGACCTCGCACACCACGGCGGACGTGCCCGCCGCTGCGCCCCGCTCGCGCAGCGCCCGCTCCTCGGCGGGAGTGCCGGGACGCAGCCGCACCCGCACCGGGGTGCCGGCGGGGGTGTGCCGGACGGCGTTGGTGAGCAGGTTGCTCAGCACCTGGTGCAGCCGCGGCTCGTCCCCCAGCACCTGGTAGGCCATGCCGCTTTCCACCGACAGCTCGATGTCGCGGTCGGGGGCCAGCACCCGGGCCTCCTGGACGGCCTCGGCGGCCACCGCCAGCAGGTCCACCGGGCGGCGCTCCAGCGGCCGCTGCCGGTCCAGCCGGGCCAGCAGCAGCAGGTCCTCCACCAGCAGGCCCATCCGGGAGGCGGCGTCCTCGATCCGGCCGATCAGGCGGTCGATCTCGGCCGCGTCGCGGGCGGCGCCCTGCCGGTACAGCTCGGCGAAGCCGCGGATGGCCGTCAGCGGGGTGCGCAGCTCATGCCCGGCGTCGGCGATGAACCGCCGCATCCGCCGCTCGGACTCCCGGGCGGTGTGCTCGGAGGCCGCGCGGGCCCGGAAGGCGGCCTCGATCTGGGCCAGCATCCCGTTCAGGGAGCCGGCCAGCCGGCCCACCTCGGTGCGCGGGTCGGCCTGCGGGACGCGGCGGGACAGGTCGCCGGCGGCGATGGCCCCGGCGATCTGCTCGATGCCGGTCAGCGGACGCAGGCTGACGCGCACCACCCACACGCCCAGGCCCGCCAGCACCACCAAGACCACCAGGCCCACCAGCAGGTCGATGGCGATCAGGCGGTCCACGGTGCGCTCGGTCTCCCCCAGGCTCATCCCGACGATCATGCTGGAGCCGTCCTTCAGCGGGACGGCCAGCACCCGCCAGGACGGGCCGGAGCGCACATCCGGCACGGTGAACGGCGTCCCGTAGCGCCCTGCCAGCTCGGCGGGGATGCGGGGGCCGCCGTCGGCGTCCTGCGCCTGGGTGTCGCTGCGGACGGTGCCGTCGGCGTCGCGGATCTGCAGGGACATGTCGCCGGGGACGCGCAGCACGATGGGGCCGCCGGCGGGGCCGGGCGGCGGGCGGGCGATCTGCCCGGCCAGGCGCCGGGCGCTTTGGCCCAGCTGCTCATCGACCCGGTCCACCAGGTATCCGCGCAGCACCGACACCCCGGCCACGCCGGTCACCGTCAGCCCCGCGGTGACCAGCAGCAGCACCGCCGCGATCAGCTTGACCCACAGCGGGGTGCGGTCCGGCAGCGAACGCAGCGTCCCGAGCGGGCCGCCCGCCCGGCGCGCCGCAGGCCCGGTCATGAGCGCCGCGGCTGACGCAGCACGTACCCGACCCCGCGCAGGGTGTGGATCAGCCTCGGCTCGGTGTTGTCGACCTTGCGCCGCAGCGCCGACACGTACGACTCGACGATGCCGGCGTCGCCGCGGAAGTCGTAGTTCCACACGTGGTCGAGGATCTGCGCCTTGGACAGCACCCGGCCGGCGTTGGCCATGAAGTAGCGCAGCAGCTTGAACTCGGTCGGCGACAGCGAGATCGGCTTGCCGGCCCGCCAGACCTCGTGGCTGTCTTCGTCCAGCTCGATGTCGGCGAACACCATGCGGGGGGACGGTTCGGCGGCGCCGCCCCGGGCCCGGCGCAAGATGGCGTGGATGCGGGCGATGACCTCCTCCAGGCTGAAGGGCTTGGTGACGTAGTCGTCGCCGCCGATGGTCAGCCCGGTGATGCGGTCGCCGACGGCGTCGCGGGCGGTCAGGAACAGCACGGGGGTGTGGGTGCCGCCCGAGCGCAGCCGCCGCACCACGGCGAAGCCGTCGAAGTCCGGCAGCATCACATCCAGCACGATCAGATCGGGCCGGTGCCGGTGGGCGGCCTCCACCGCCGTGGTGCCGCTGGTGGCGGTGACCACCTCGAACCCGGCGAAGCGCAGGCTGCCGGCCAGCAGCTCCCGGATGTTGGCGTCGTCCTCGACGACCAGCAGCCGGGCCCCGGCGGCCCGCTGGGGCCGCGGCCGGTGCGCGGTGCGATCGGTCAATGGCCTGCTCCCCCCATGTCTCATCGTAAGAGTGGGGGAGAAAGCTGAAGGAAAGCTGAAAGCGTGCTCACGGCCGCCTGGACACGGTAAGGGGCGCCCGGCGGGTGCCGGGCGCCCCGGTGTGCGTTCCCTCAGGTGAGGGTCACTCGCCCGTCCACTGCGGCTTGCGCTTCTCGGCGAAGGCCTTCGGGCCCTCCTGGGCGTCCTTGGAGGCGAAGACCGGGCCGGAGATCTCGTTCTGGCGCTGCCACATCTCCTCGGCCGACCAGTACGGCGACTCGACGATGATCCGCTTGGTGGCCGCCAGGGCCAGCGGGGCGTTCTCGCCGATCTTCAGCGCCAGCTCCTTGGCCGCGGCCAGCGCGCCGCCCGGCTCGGTGAGCCGGTTGACGAAGCCGAGCTCGGCCATGCGCTCGGCGCCGTAGAAGTCGCCGGTCAGGGCGATCTCCATGGCGATGTGGTAGGGGATGCGCCGCGGCAGCCGCATCAGGCCGCCGGCCGCCGCCACCAGGCCGCGCTTGGGCTCGGGCAGGCCGAACTTGGCCTCCCGGGAGGCGACGATCATGTCGCAGGACAGCGCGATCTCACAGCCGCCGGCCAGCGCGTAGCCCTCGACCGCGGCGATGATCGGCTTGACCGGGGGCTTTTCCACGATGCCGCCGAAGCCGCGGCCCGCGGCCCACGGGGCCTCGCCCTTGAGGAAGCCCTTGAGGTCCATGCCGGAGCAGAAGGTGCCGCCGGCGCCGGTGAGGACCGCGACCGACAGGTCCTTGCGGCCCTCGAACTCATCGATGGCGGCGGCGATGCCCTCCGCCACGGCGGCGTTCACCGCGTTCTTGGCCTCGGGCCGGTTGATGGTGATGACCAGGACCGCACCCTCGGTCTCGGTCAGAACTGCATCGGACATCTATGCGGTCTCCCGACTCACTTGGGCTGGAAGCGGATGCCGCCGTCGAAGCGGATGACCTCACCGTTCATGTAGTCGTTCTCGATGAGGGCCCGCACCAGGTGGGCGAACTCGGCGGCCTTGCCCATCCGCTTGGGGAACACCACCGGCGCGATCAGCTTGGCCTTGAACGCCTCGGCGGCCTCGCCCTCGCCGTAGATCGGGGTGTCGATGATGCCCGGGCAGATGGTGTTGACGCGGACGCCGATCGCCGACAGGTCACGGGCGGCCGGCAACGTCATGCCGACGATGCCGCCCTTGGAGGCCGAGTAGGCGACCTGACCGGTCTGGCCCTCCAGGGCCGCCACGGAGGCGGTGTTGATCACCACGCCGCGCAGGCCGTCGGCGTCGGCGGGCTCGGTCTTGGCGATCGCGGCGGCGCCGATCCGCATCAGGTTGAAGGTGCCGACCAGGTTGACCTGGATGACCTTCTGGAAGGAGGCCAGGTCGTGCGGGCTGCCGTCACGGTTGACGGTGCGGCTGGCCCAGCCGATGCCGGCGCTGTTGACGATGATCCGCAGCGGGGCGCCGGTGTCCACGGCGGCCTGGACGGCGGCCTGCACCTGTGCCTCGTCGGAGACGTCGGTCTTGACGAACACGCCGCCGATCTCGTCGGCCAGCGCCTTGCCCTTGGCCTCGTTCAGGTCGGCGATGACAACCTTGACGCCGTGGGCGGCCAGGTCGCGGGCGGTGGCCTCACCGAGGCCGCTGGCGCCCCCGGAGATGACGGCGGAGACTCCGTTCAGGTCCATAAGCAGCACCTTACGTCAGGGACCGAATGTGGTTCGGGTTGATGTTACCCAGAGGTCAAATTACCGGGAATGTTTGGGTCCCCACCCACCGGGCACGCGCCTGACGCACAACGTCTCGTTTCTTCGCACCCGGGTGAGAAGAAACACCACCGGGACTGTCTCGGATCTGAGCATCCCCAGGGGACCCCATGAGCGAACGACCGGCACAGACCCAGCCCTACCCCGGACGCACCCCGGATATGACACCTGAGCCCCGGGACGAGATGCGCGACTACCGCGGCCGCGGCCTGCTCGCCGGCAGGCGCGCCCTGATCACCGGCGGCGACTCCGGCATCGGCCGGGCCGTCTCGGTCGCCTTCGCCAAGGAGGGCGCCGACGTGGCGCTGGCCTACCTGTCGGAGGACGCCGACGCCCGCCGCACCGCCGAGCTGGTCGAGCGGGAGGGCCGCCGCTGCCTCACCCTGGGCGGCGACCTGGCCGCAGCAGGCCACTGCCGCCGCGTCGTCGCGCACGCCGCCCGCGAGCTGGGCGGGCTGGACGTCCTGGTGCTGCACCACGGCACCCAGCGCCCGGTGGAGGACGTCCGGCAGATCGATCAAGAGCACCTGCGGCGGACCTTCGAGGTCAACGTGTTCAGCCTGCTGTGGATCGTGCAGGCGGCGCTGGAGCACCTGGGCGAAGGCTCGTCCATCATCGTCACCGGCTCCATCAACGGGCTGCGCGGCAACAAGACGCTCATCGACTACGCCGCCTCCAAGGCCGCCGCGATGAACCTGGTGCAGTCCCTGGCCCAGACCCTCATGGACAAGGGCATCCGGGTCAACTGCGTCGCCCCCGGCCCGGTGTGGACCCCGCTCATCCCCGCGACCTTCCCGAAAGAGCGCGTGGAGGGCTTCGGCCGGCAGGCGCCCATGGGCCGTGCCGCCGACCCCGATGAGATCGCCCCGTCCTATGTCTTCTTCGCCAGCGACCGCATGTCGTCCTACTACACCGGCCAGACCCTGGTCCCGGCCGGCGGCGAGATCCACCCGGGGTAAGGACGCGCCCGGCGTCAGGGGATGCGGGTCTGCGGAGAGTACCCCTCCGCCTCGCCGCCCGGGGTTTCGGCCTCGGCGTTGGGCGGGTCGGTGGGGCCGGGCTCCCACTCGCCGGCCAGGTCGGGTTCGTCGCCGGAATCGACCGGGGCGCCGGCCTCGGCCCGGCGGTCGGCCAGGGACTTGGAACGATCGGGCTGCTGTTTATCGGTCATGTCCCCTACCTGACCGGTGGCGAGGTTTTAAACCCGTGCGCCGGGGGTCTCAGCGGGAAAGAGACGCGGACCGGACGGGCCGTCCCAGCGTGGTCTCATCCAGGGAGTACACCGCATAAGCGTGGCGGATCACCGGCAGCGCGACGTTGCGGACGCGCACGCCGCCCGCCGTCATGCCTTTTTCGGCGCCCCGGTGCGCATGGCCGTGCACCGCCAGGTCGGCCTCCGCCCGGTCGATGGCCTCGGCCATCAGGTAGCTGCCCAAAAACGGGTAGATCTCCAGCGGCTCCCCGGCCAGGGTGTCCTTGACCGGCGAGTAGTGGGTGAGCGCGATCTTGACGTCCGCGCCGTGCTCGTCCAGCGCGGTCAGCGCCGCGTGCAGCCGCTCGCTGAACTCGCGGGTGTGGCGGACGAACTCCTTCATCTCCGGCTCGCCGAACTCCCCGGCGCTGCGCCCGGCGAAGCCGCCGCCGAAGCCCTTGCCCCCGGCCACGCCCAGCCGGACGCCCGCGCACTCGAGGACCGTCCAGTCCCCCTCCAGCACGGTGACGCCCGCCTCGCGCAGCAGCGCCGTGATCTCTTCCTGGGCGTCGGAGTGGTAGTCGTGGTTGCCCAGCACGGCGATCACCGGCACCGGGCAGGCGCTCAGCTCCTCCACCGCGATCCGGCCCTCTGCGACGGTGCCGTGCCGGGTGAGGTCCCCGGCCACCAGCAGCACGTCGGCGTGGCCGGCCAGGCCCGCCAGCTGCTCCCGGTACCGGCCCGCCACGTCCGGGCCGACATGGATGTCCCCCACCGCCGCCACGCGGATCATGACAGGCGCTCCTCTCCCTCCGGCGCCCCCGAGGAGACCACCGACAGCTCGTTGCGGACGGTGCGGTCCGGGGCGGCGGCCCGGGCGGCCTCCTCCACGTCCCGGCGGCGCTGCTCGGAGGCCACATCGCCGCGCAGGTAGATCACCTCCCCGCGGACGTCGACCTGGATGCCCAGCTCGTGCGCTCGTTCGGCGACCCGTTCGCGGATGCGGGCGGCCATGTAGTGCGGCTCGTCCTCGGCCTTGCTCACAGGAATCCCCCCTCGATCACGTCCAGCCGGTGCAGCAGCGTCAAGAAGGCGTAGGCGTACGGGGAGTGCGCGGTCTCCTTGGCCACTTTCGGCCAGTCCACCTGCTCGCGCAGCGCCCGGCACACGTGCAGGAAGTCGCTGAAGTCGCAGGCCGTCTCGGTGAACGCCAGCAGCCGCATGATCACCAGGTCGTCGGCGGGCAGCACCGGCATGCTCACCGCCGCCACCGGCAGCTCCTCGGCCCGCTGCAGCATCCCGCCGTCCACCGGGCGCCCGGACGGCCGGAAGATCAAGTCGATGGGCCGGTCGCCGTCGTAGACCTTGGTGAGCCACTCCTCCGGGCACTCCCGGTGACGCATCCCGGCGGCGGTCAGCGCGCTCACCGCGGCGTCCACGTCCTGCTCGCGCAGCACGAAGTCGACGTCGTGGGTGGAGATCGCCGCGCCCCGCACGTAGGCGGCGAACCCGCCGGCCAGTGCGAACTCCACTCCCGCGTCCCGCAGCACGCCCGCCGCCCGCTTCAGGGTGGAGATCAGGGCGCCGCCGTCGATCCCCGGATCCGCCTGAGACATGTGCACCCCTGGGGCTTGCAGTGAGCGATCGGACGCCATCGGCGGGCACCGTCGATGGACATTGCGACGCAGTACCCGCATGTCCGTCCCCCATGCGCGCCGGACGCGCCCGGCCGGGGCGGCACGCCCGGACGCCGGGGTGACAAGTCCATCTCCCGCGGGGGACAACGCCCGCTCACCGCTCTGCACGGGCGCCTCGGGGATTTACGGACGGCCGTTTCCCGGGGCGCCCCGGAAAACCCGCCCGCCGAGCCGTCCGACCAGGCTGGTCGCCGCATTCGCGGAGGGACTTACTCATCTCCAAGCGGTAAGAGGAAAACATCCTGTCAGATCACAGATCGGTCAATGTCGGAAACATTCCGGCGAACACGATCGCTCCGTGATCATCTCGTGATCAACATCACTTAACCCTCCCGAAATACCCTTGCCGGGTATCGGTTCCAGGCCCGGGTCACACCGGTCTCACCCCCTGCAACACACTGAGACCCATATCACATTATGATCACATACCCCACGAAACCGCAGGTCAGAGCTTGATCAATTTCTTGATCACACCGTTCTGCACGCTGCGTGACAAGACGACATTTGCCGATTTCAGCGAAGTGTGGTTAGCGTTCTGCCCGTCCAGCGGCGCCCCCGATCGCCGCCCGACAAGTGAACACAGCCGGCCCGGCCGTCGGTGAGCGACCATTCCACCGCCTCGGCCGTCATCGCCGGACCGCCGCATCCGTGCAGACCGGAGGCACGGAGCCGGGAAAGCCCGCCGCAGCGACGCGGTTTCAGGGAAAGCCATTTCAGCCAAGCCACGGACGGCCATTTCCGTCCGGCGCTTTCGGCTGCCCGGTAGGCACCCACCCGCGAGGTCAGGAGTCGTCCTGTATACCCCCCGTATTGTTCGCTGCACGCTGGGCGGAATCGCCCTGAGCACCACCGCCGTCCTGGTGACGGCCGTCCCCGCTGAGGCCGCCGCCCTCCCCGCCGCTCCGGCGGCCGCACAGGCGCCCGCCGCCTCGGCCAAGGCGGCCGCCGCGAAGAAGGCGAGCAAGATCAAAAAGCAGCGCAAGCGCGCCGCCAAGGCGGTCAAGTTCGCCTACGCCCAGATCGGCGACCCCTACCGCTACGGCGCCACCGGTCCCAACGCCTGGGACTGCTCCGGCCTGGCCGGCGGCGCCTGGCGCAAGGCCGGCGTGAAGCTGCCGCGGACCACCTACCAGATCTACGCGCACGTCAAGCGCAAGGTCCGCTACAGCAAGCTGCGCAAGGGCGACCTGGTCTTCTTCTACAGCGGCCGCAGCCACATGGGCATTTACGTGGGCAAGGGCTACATGATCCACGCCCCCAGCTCCGGCAAGCGCGTCCAGAAGGTGAAGCTGAGCACCTACTACAAGCGGCACTTCAACGGCGCCGTCCGCCCGGGCCTGTAGTCCCCTCCTCCCGGCGACGGCGCCTCCCCCGGCGGTGCCGTGGGTGCGACCCCGCCCGCCCACGGCACCGCCGCCCGCCGAATACCCTGGTGCGAACCTCCGCGCAGTCTCGGTACCCTTGGCTGCGGGTCGCTAGCTCAATTGGCAGAGCTCCGGACTTTTAATCCGTAGGTTGTGGGTTCGAGTCCCACGCGACCCACCAACCCACCGGCCGCCTCTCGGGCCTCCCGCCGGGCCGCAGGCTTACCTCCCATCAGGTCGCCTGACAGCCCTCCCGCCGCGCAGGGCGGCTCGCCGGTTCCACGGCGCCTCATCGCGCTCGCCCGGCCGGCGGTTGAGCGCTCCCTGTTTCACCGCTGCGCACAGCAAGCGCCCGCCTCTGAGCGGTCACACGGAAGCACGGCTCATCCCGCGCCCCGCCACAGCCCGGAGACGGCAGCGACTCCCACGCGCTCACCGTTCCCCTTGGGCGGCTGCTTTCACACCGATCTTCGAGGCACGACCACTCCTCGTGCCACCGTGGCCGCGGCCTCCTGAGGCGTTCGCTTCGCACCACGTGCCGGTCCATCGCCGGGCCGAAGCGGCGAGTCACAGGGCCACTGGGGATGCTCATCTTCTGCGATGGGGCGCCGGTATCCGCATCCCGCGCCGCCGCACGCCTCGAACGACGCCGGCGCGCCCTGCAACAAGCGCCTGGAGTCCCGGCCGGATCGGCACCCTCGTCCAAGCCGTCCTGCTTGCCGGGCGACACCCGGCGGCGACTTTCGTTGAGAAAACCTCAGCTCAAGACGACGTCCACCCGCGTGGCCTCGGCCGGCCGGTCGATATAGACCGCCACATCGTGCGTACCGGCGCCCACGTCCGCCCGCACCGTCCGCTCGCCCACCGCGTCACCGAGAGTGAGCACCCCCGAGGGAACATCGATCTTTCCCCGGTAGGCCGGGATTCCCGGCACGTTCTGCTCATTCTGCCAGCAGTAGACGTGAACGCCGCCTTCATCG
This sequence comes from Thermomonospora sp. CIF 1, assembly GCF_001896795.1. Taxonomy (NCBI): domain Bacteria; kingdom Bacillati; phylum Actinomycetota; class Actinomycetes; order Streptosporangiales; family Thermomonosporaceae; genus Thermomonospora; species Thermomonospora sp. CIF 1. The sequence goes on along the minus strand of NZ_MOYN02000007.1, from coordinate 29,402 downwards.
CCGTGCAGGACACGGCATACCAAAGAGTGCGCCGACCGTGCCGAGGATCCACTGAGTGCCACTCCGCCGTTGCAGATCAGCCAGGGCGTCCAGGCCGAACGCATCCACGGCAGTGGGGACGGCGGTATGGGCCGGAAGATGGGCTGGTGTTCTGAATTGGAATGCGTTCGTTGTGAAGGTTCGGACCCCCACGTCCGGGCCTAGGCCTGGACACGAGGGGCACGGCATCGTCCAGGGCCGCTCGTTCTGGGCGCGATAGGCGCCGATGGCGGGAGCGGTGTTTCCGCGCGGAAACCCACTTCAGATCAGGTTCATGCGCCACGTCAGTCCGCGCAGGTCGCACCTGAGCGCCTCGTCGAACAGGTCGGCCACCGGTTCCCGCACGAGGGCGTTTTGTGTGGGCGCGGGCCGCCTCGAGCCGCTCGGTCCGGCACAGGTTCCCCTGCTGCGCCGTTCTCATCGCCCAGCATGACCCACACGAGCCGGCTCGATCGCCGATGCGGCTCGGTGGCCTCGGCTGACGATCCGGGCCGGATCGGCCTTCGCGGCGCCCTGCAACGTCCGCTCCGGGTCACCGGCCTCGACCGCGAGCATCGCCCGCCACGTGCCCATTGCCGGGTCCGAACCGTTAAAAGGCGTCCGGACGTCCGCCTGATCGGCGGCGCGGGCATGGTCGCCGCGATCTGCGCTTTCAGCCTCGCCCAGCCACAGCATCCCCGGCATTTCGAAGCCGTACCGCTCTTCGGCTCTCAGTCACGATTCCAAGCAGTCCGCCGCTGCGGCCGCGCCTCGCAGCGTCCGCGGCAGCGCCGCGGACGGCCGGCAGTGGGCGCGAGCGAACGTCGCCGCGCCGCCCATCACCGGGTCATTGCGGGTACGGGCCGCTTGCATGGCCCGCTCCGCGGCGGTCCGCTCCAGGTGCCGCAGGGTGAACGTCGCCCAGGTCAGCAGACCGATCAGCAGCCGCAACGCCTTGGCTCGCTGTCTCCGGTGGCGGCGTGCACCTGGGGTTCGGCCAGCGCCCCGGCGACACCGTCGTCAGAGCCGCATGGTCAGCGGCCCGCCGACGTGCGCGATCGGTCCGGCCGCCGGGTCCGCCAAGGTGTCCAGCGGCCGAGCCGGGCACATCCGCCGGATCGCCCACCGGACTCCAGCAGAGCTTCCGCAGGTTGACCACATCGCCGAACTCCCGTTGCCGGGGCCGGCCCCCCGAGCAGATCGGCCGCCGAGACTTCCAGCGCTCAGGCCAGGGCGACGATGAATCTTTTCCAACACGCCATCTTCGCAGGTGGCATGCGGAGGCCTTGCAGTCGGGGCGATGCCCGAGGTCACGCGTAGATCTTCGGGATCGTCGGTTGTCCATGCCGCTCGGTTGTGAGCGCACCGCCTCGCACCGGGGGCCGGGGAAAGTGCCGGGAAAGGGGTCATGGCAGGGAGAGCCTGATACGCCGCGAATCAAGATCGACATCGGCTATTCTCACCTGGATCTCCTCCCCGATCTCGGGACGAGGGGGCGCTCCCGGGCCGGTGAACTCCGAATTCATGAGCAGACCAAGCTGCCCCTCTTCGATCTGCACAAAAATACCGAACGGAACTATCTTGACGACCTTTCCGGTCACCACGGAACCAACCTTTTCCTTGAGCGGTATCATGGGGTCGGGTTGCAGATCCTTCAAGGAGAGCGAGATTTGTCCTCGCTGGAGATCCACATCGAGGATCTTGACCGTCACCTCTTTCCCAACGGAAAGCACATCGGAGGGATATTCGATGGGACGCCAGGAAATATTGTGGGTTTTGAGCAGCCCCTCGACGCCTCCGAGATCCACGAAGGCACCGAAGCGCTCCAGGGATCTCACCCTGCCGGTGACGATCATGCCCGCCCTGTAAGACTTCAGACGCTCCAAATCGGCCATGAAATCTCTCCTTCCGAAAAACCTTGAACTCATGTCGGCGAGCGGAACATCGAAAACGGCGATCGCGAACAGCGCCCCTCCTTGAAGCCGAACAAGACAGCACGACATCAGAGTTCATTCCCCGTGACCGGAGCACACGGGGCAAATATTCCAGCGTGAACCCCAAATTTCTGAAAACAAAGGCACTGGCGATGTCATGCCTCGCACCACTCCGACTCACAACTCATCCGCAGAGCGCTAAGCATTCGCCCCACCACCAGGAACAAGTCACTGAAACATCACCACTCTTCTCTCGGAAGAGACCATTCCCCAACGCTGTCGTGCCACCTACTCCTATTGATATAGGAATTGAACTTCTCAATCTCATGCCATGGAATGAACCACTCGGTCTGCCCCTCCTTGCCATCATGCACGCGCATATATTTTCCTGGTGGAAACTCCTCCAAAAATCCCGGCTTCATCTCATATTCATAAAAGCCGTCCGCGCGCCCCCCGTTGCCGGCATATTGTCGCGCGACCTCTGGTTGTCCTCCGAAGTACGCATGCCCATCACCACCCATATGGTTGCGGGGATCGGGTCCGTACCTCTCTCTTTCTTGATTCGCTCTCTGCGGGGCCCGGTAGAGCCTGATGGGCTCATTCAAGCCGTAGTCGTGCGGAGTGAGCCCCAGCGGGTCGTACCAGGTCGTGGGATTGAGGACGTAAGCGTGCGGATTGGGCTGGGGAGTGAGTCCCAGGGGGTCGGGAGAGAGATAACCGGCTGTGACGGGGTCGTAGTAACGAAGGTAGTTGTAATGGAGGCCGGTCTCCGGGTCGTAGTACTGGCCGGGCAGGCGGAGCGAGCAGGGGTGCCGGGTCAGGGCCGTGCCCCACGGAGTGGCGGGGGTGGGGACCACGGTGCCGTCGGAGGCGACCAGCTCAGTGGGGGGTGCCGACGAGGTCGGTGACGATGGCGTAGAACTGGCGGTCGATCCACTCCTGGGAGGCGGTGGCCGCGGGAATGCGCTCCGTCTGGGTGACGGGCCTGTGGGAGTCGGGCTCGTAGGTCCAGGTGGTGGCCTGGACGGTGGGACGGCGGGGGTCGTGGACGCGGTGGGTCTGCTCGGCCAGGCGGGTGCCGTCCCAGACGTAGGTGTAGGACTGCAGGACGGTGGTGCCGTCGGCGGTGAGCTGTTGTTTGGCGACGCGGCGGCCGAGCGGGTCGTAGTGGTAGTACCAGCGGGAGCCGTCGGGGACGTCCACGGCGCTGAGACGGTCGTCGGCGTCCCAGTGAAAACGCCAGCGGCGGCGTTTGCCCGACAATGTGACCTGCTCGCGGAGCACGACGCGGCCCTGGGCGTCGTGCTCGTAGCGGGTGCGGCCGGCCGTACGGACGAGAGTGCCGGTGTACTCGCGCGCTCCCGTCTCCGGCTGTTGGTCGGGGACGGCGGCCGAGCCGGCGACATGGGTGAGATTGCCCATGTCGTCGTAGGCGTAGCGTTCGCTCCAGCCATGGGCGGTGACCGCGGCGATGCGACCTCTGGCGTCCAGGCTGTAGACGCGGTCGCCGACGAGGCGGTCGGTGACACCTGTCAAGTTGCCGTCAGGGCGGTAGGCATAGGTGCGGTGCTGCAGCAAGCGCGCCCGGTCGGTGCCGGGGGCGGGGGCGCCCCACAGTGTCTGGCCGGTCAGGCGACCGACGACGTCCCACTGCTGGGCGAGGACGACGGCGGCGTCGATGACGCGCTGGGTCTCCCGGCCGACGGCGTCGTAGGCGAACGTGAGGGTGTGATCGCCCGTCCGCAGCACAGCGGGCAGGCCGGTGGGGGTGTAGGACCAGGCCGTCTGGGCTCCCGAGGGAGTGCGCCGGGCGATGACGCGGCCCACGGCGTCGCGGGTGTAGGCGGTGGTGGCCCCGTTCCAGGTCTCGGCGAGGACCCGGCCCCGCAGGTCGCGGTGGATCTTCAGCTCGATGCCGGAGCCGAAGGCGCGGACCAACCGGCCCATCGCGTCGTAGGCGAACGTGGTGGTGCGGCCGTCGGCGGTCTTTTCCACGACATTCCCGAAGGGGTCGCGGACGTAGCCGACCGTTTGACCGGCGCCGTTGGTGCGGGCGATCAGCCGTCCGGCGGCGTCGGTGGTGTAGGCGATGCTGCGGCCGTTGAAGTCGGTCTCGCCGACCAGATGGCCGGCCGCGTTGTAGGTGTAGCGCCAGGTCAGCCCGGTGTCAGTGGTGACGGTGGTCAGGCGCAGCTCACCGTCGTACTCAAAAGTCAGGCGAGAGCCGTCCGGGCGGACCACCGCGGCGGGCAGGTCCAGTGGGCCGTACTCGGTGCGGGTGGTCTGGCCGAGCCGGTCGGTGTGCTCGACCAGGTTGCCCTCCCCGTCGTAGCGCCAGTGCTCGACGGTGCCGTCAGGCAGCGTCCGTGAGGTCAGGCGGCCTTCGACCGTCCAGGAGAGCGCGGTGACCGCTCCCGTGGGGTCGGTGTAGCGGACAAGGCGTCCCATCGCGTCATAGGACCGGTGGGAAATGCCGCCCTGGGCGTCGGTGATCGTCAGCGGCAGGCCAGCGGCGTTGAGCTCGGCCCGGCTGGTGTGGCCCAGGGGGTCGGTGACTGAGAGCAGCCCGCCGCGGTCGTCGTAGGTGAACGCGGTGACCGCCCCGGTGGGATCGGTCTGGCGGGTCAGATTGCCGCGGTCGTCGTATTCCATCCGCCAGACCGCACCGTCGGGCTGGACGATGCGCGTCGGCAAGTTCAGCTCGTTGTACTCGGCGGCCGACACCGTCCCGTCGGCGTAGCGCACCTGGAGGAGGTTGCCGCGGTCGTCGTAGCGGAAGCGGGTGGTGTGGCCGAGCGGGTCGGTGCGCGACAGCAGCCGGTCGTACTCGTCCCATTCGAAACGGGTCACCGCGCCCAGCGGGTCGGTCTCCTCGACGATCTGGTCGCGCTCGTTGTAGCGGTAGACGGTGCTGTGGCCGAGTGCGTCGGTGACCACGGTGCGGCGGTTGCCGACGTCGTAGGAGAAGACGGCGTTCAGCCTGCCTTGGGAGCCCTCACCGCGGACGGCCCGTCCCTGCTCGTCGTAGGTGTAGCGGTACCAGTGGCCGTTGCGGTCGATCCAGCCGGTCAGGCGGTGTTCGGCGTCGTAGGAGAAGCGCTGGGGGATGCCGGAGGAGTCGGTCACCTCGGTCAGGTCGCCGGAGTCCGGGTCGTACCCGAAGCGGACCAGGGTGGTGCCGTCGGCGGCGCGCAGCGCGGTGATGCGATGGCCGTGCCGCCCCACGGGGGCGGTGTCGATGAGGATCCGGTAACCGGCCGAGTGGCGGACTTCCGCGAGGAGACGGTCCCGGTAGATCAGGTCGATGCGGTTGCCGTTGCGGTCGGTGATGGCCGTCAGGGGGAGCCGCGACCAGCCGGTCTCCTCACTGGGCGGTGGGAAGTGCAGCGTACGGCCCGAGCGGGGATCGGTGAGGCGGTAGCCGCCGTCCGGGGTCAGGGTGAGCGGGTGCCGGGGGCCGGCGCTCGGCATGGCCGCCGCGTCTGGAGCCTGAATGTGCGGATAGCTGCAGACAGTCGCGCCGGCGCCGAGGAAGTGCACCCCTTGGCTGTCGATCTCCAGCGCCTGGTCCAGGGTGGACGCCCAGGAGAGGCCGAACCAGCGCCCCGCCCGGTAGGACGACACGTGTGCCCGTTCCAGGACCAGCGGCAGCACCGCCGGCCAGGCCACGTCCCGCTGCGCCAGCAGTACGTCGCCGGTGACGATGCTGATCGGGTCCCCGCCCTTGGGGGTCCGGTCGATGGGGCGCGCTTGCGACTGCGGGGAGCCTCCCCGGCGCGGGGTCCCCGGAGGGCGTCCGGTCGGCTTGGGCCGAGATCCGGGAGGCGGGAGGGAGGGCCCGCCGCCGTTTCCGCTGCGCCTGGGGGTCGAAAACAGCTCGCCTGCGGCCTTCTCAAAGAGGGTGCTTCCCGGGCCGCCTTCCCTGCCGCCTCTTCTGCCATCCCGCCTGCCGCTAAAGCGGGGTCCTCTCGGCTTACCCATGGTGAAGACTCACTCGAGTGCCCGGCATACAAGTACCAGCCGACACAAATAGTGGACATTTATTGACAGAGGGAAGAACTTACCGGAAAACGCTGTTCAGCGGGGACATTTCGACGCCTCGCTGGGACGTGCGCTCTAGCGCACCGACCGGCCCCTGGGTTCCACCTGCTCCCGATCCCCGGCCTCAGGGCCAAGCCAGCGGCCGGGGTGCAGTCAAGCGGGTAGCCGCGGCGCTGCAATTCGGCGGCGAGAAGGCCGGCACGGCAGGCACCGGGAGTGTCTTTTCGGTCACCACCAATGCGGCGATGTACCGTCCCTAATGGTGCGGGCTCCCGCACACCCGGCCGGGCGAAGCGGCGCCGCCCCGCGTCGCTCCCGGCAGCCGACCGAGTGCCTTTGGTGAGTCGGCGCGGATCTGCGGGACGAGTGGAACATGGTGCCGGTGAAGGCGTCCATGCCGGGCAGCTCGGGCACCGCGGGGTTGCTGAGCTGTCCGCAGGCGGCGACCAGTAGGCCGTACTCGCCGGTCTCGCCGTCCCCGGTGCGCAGCCGCAGGTGCGGCGTCAGCACGTACTTGGTGACGCAGTGCCGCAGGTAGTCCAGGATCTCGGGCTGCTCGGCGAAGCGGCGCGACCAGTCGGGGTTGGGTTCGAAGGAGAAGGAGTACAGGTGGGAGGGGGCGTCACAGGCGGCGCCCGGGTAGGTGTTGTCGCGCCAGACCCCGCCGGGGCCATTCCCCCGGTCGAAGATGACGAAGTCGGCGAAGCCCGCTTTCTTCAGGCCGATGGCCAGGCAGATGCCGCTGAACCCGGCTCCGACGATGGCGATCGACAAGTTCCTGCGCCTCATGCGCGGCTCCCTCGGCGTCCACGCACAACCCGGCGCCGGGTCGTGCCGCCCCCGGCGGGACGTGTCTTAACCGACAGATGTGTCGGTTAGGGTGGACTCAACGGAGAGAGGGAGTCAAGAGCATGGGGGAAACCGCGTCCAAGTCGCGGCTGCGCGCGCCGGCCCGCCGGGCGACGATCATCGAGGCGGCGCTGAAGGTCTTCGCCGGCAAGGGCTACCACGCCGCCTCGCTGGGGGAGATCGCCAAAGTGGCCGGGGTGGCGCGGACGGTGCTGTATGACCACTTCCCCTCCAAGCGGGTGCTGCTGCTGGCGGTCATGCAGGAGCAGAACGCGGCGCTGATGGAGTACGTGGGCGCCCGCATCACCGGCTCAGGCACCCCCGAAGAGCGGATGCGCTCGACGATCGATGCGTTCTTCAGCTTCGCGCAAAGCCGTCCAGAGGCTCGCAAGCTGCTGTTCGGCCAGGCGGACGAGGCCGATCCGGAGATCAGCACCGTCCGGCGCGGCATCCGCGAATCGCACGCACAGGTGGTCACGGCGCTGCTGGCCAACGACATGCGCGCAGTCGGCGTGGACCCCAAAGAGCCGATCGCCGAGGCGATGGTGGAACTCCTCATCGCCGGTCTGGACGGGGTGGCGCAGTGGTGGGAGCGCCACCCGGAGATGCCCAGATCGATGCTGGTGGAGGGCGCGATGCGACTGTTGTGGACCGGGCTGGGCAACGTCCGCTAGGTCCGCCTCTGCTCGGCTTCGGCGGCCGCCGCGGGGCTTGACGCGCCGCGGCGGCTTCTTCATAGTGGGGCGCACCCTTCCATAACCGACATCAGTGTCGGTTATCCGCCCCCTGTGAGGAGTGTGCTGTGGACGACCACACCCCGAACGGATCGACCGAAGGCACGGGCGAGATCGGCCGCCGCAAGTTCGTCACCGGCACGCTGGCCGCCGCCGGTGCCCTCACCGCGGCCGGTGCCCTGGGCATCGGGCAGGCCGCCCCGGCCCTGGCCCGCTCCCGGTGCAAGACCGCCGCAGGCCACCGCGTGGCGGTGTTCGGCGGTGGGATGACGGTCTGACCGTCGCCCACGAGCTGGCCGAGCGCGGCTTTGCGGTGACCATCTACGAACGCAAGGCCTGGGGCGGCAAATGCCGCAGCTTCCCCGCCCCCGGCACCGGCTCCGGCGGCCGCAAGGACCTGCCCGCCGAGCACGGTTTCCGCTTCTTCCCGGGCTTCTACCAGAACATCCCCGACACCATGAAGCGCATCCCGCTGCCCGGCGGCGGGACCGCCTACGACAACTTCGTGGCCGGCAAGGAGGTCGTGGCCTTCTACAACGGCATCAAGATCCCGATCCCGGCGCACGGCAGCATCATCGGCACCCTCAGCCCCGAATCCCTGCAGTTCCTGCGCTCGGCGGTCTCGGTCATCACCTTCATCCCGGCGCATGAGGCGGCGTTCTTCCTGCAGAAGATGATCGCCTTCGTCGCCGGCGGGCCGCAGCGCCGGCTCAAGCAGTGGGAGCACATGAGCTTCTACGACTTCGTCAAGACCGAGGGCAAGTCGAAGGGGTACAAGGAGTTCCTCGTCGACATGTTCACCACCGCCCTGGTGGCGGCCAAGGCCGACAAGGCCAACGCCCACACCATGGGGCTGATGGCCGAGGCATGGGTCTACAGCACCCTGGGCCTGGGCGGCTACGAGGCGCCCGACCGGCTGCTGAACGGCCCCACCAACGAGGCGCTCATCGACCCTTAGGTGGCCTACCTGCGCTCCCTGGGCGTCAAGTTCGAGATCAACGCCACGCTGACCCGTCTCAACGTCGCCGGCGGGAAGATCAGCGACGCCCAGATCACCCGGGCCGACGGCAGCACCGAGACCGTACAGGCCGACCACCACGTGCTGGCGGTGCCGCTGGAACGCGCCGTCCCGCTGCTCAACGACGACATCCTGGCCATCGACCCGAGCCTGCGCACCCTGCGGGAGCTGTCGGTGGACTGGATGAACGGGCTGATGATCTACCTGAAGAAGCCCATCGACCTGGCCAAGGGCCACGTCGCCTACGCGGCCCAGCCGTGGGCGCTGACCTCCACCAGCCAGGCCCAGTTCTGGAAGGAGAAGTTCGGCACCACCTACGGCGACGGCAACGTCAACGACTGCCTGTCCATCGACATCTCCGCCTGGGACGTGCCCGGCGTCATCTACCGCAAGCCCGCCCGCGACTGCACCACCGAGGAGATCTTCAACGAGGTGGTCGAGCAGCTGCGCCGGGCCATCCCGTTCGGCCGGCTCCGGCTGACCGACTCCAACATCCACTCCTATTTCCTCGACCCGGCCATCACCGGCAACGGCACCCCGCACGTCGCCAACGACGAGCCGCTGCTGATCAACAAGCCCGGCTCCTGGTACCTGCGGCCCGAGGCGGCCACCAAGGTGCCCAACCTGTTCCTGGCCTCCGACTACGTGAAGGCCGACATCAACTTGGCCACCATGGAGGGCGCCAACGAGGCCGGACGCAAGGCCGCCAACGCCGTCCTGGAGGCCTCCGGGGTCTCCGAGCCCCCGGCCAAGCTGTACAAGCCGTGGAAGCCCAATGTCTTCAAGCCCCTCCACGACGATGACGACGCCCGCTTCGCCGCGGGCAAGCCCAATGTCTTCGACATCTGGGACCCGCACGTCCCCCGCTGACCGCCCCTTCCTGTACGGGCAGCGCACCGCCCTGGCCGCCGCATGGTCCGCGAGCAGCGCGGTGACAGCACCCACAGCCGCCACGACGCCCTGCTGCGTTCAGCGGTTGCGGCTGAGCAGCCATAGGGCGCGGACGGTGAGGTAGCCGCGCCATTCGAGACCGGAGGCCGGGGAGAAGACCGTGTACTCGACCGGCCAGCCGCCGTCGCCTTGCTGGGCGGCGGCCAGCCGGCGCAGCTCCCCGGCCACGACCTCGGCGGGAAACAGTGCCCGGACGGGACGTCCGGGCAGGGGGGCGAAGTCCAGGGGCCGCAGCGCTTCGTTCTCGGTGCCGCCCTCGACGTGCAGGATTCCATCGGCGGGAAGGTAGGCGCCCAGGCGGGTCAGCAGGGGCGGGGCCTCGGGGCGGGTGTCGTGGACGGCGTCCAGGAACTGCAGGGCGTACATCAGCTCCAAGGCCGGCGGGGCGGTGTCGATGGCGTCGATGGCCCGCAGGCAGTAGTCCGTGGCGCGGGCGAGCCAGGGGTGCTCGGCCACGGCCGGGTCGGTGGCGGCCACCCGGTGGGCCATGCCCGCGACGGCGGCGGTGATGTGCAGCGAGGACGTCGCCGGGTCGGCCCGCACCCACCAGGGGGCGCAGCCTGCGGGGTCGGTGACCGGCAGGGCGAAGGGCAGGCCGCCGTCCGGCAGCGAGACCGCTTCCAGCCAGTCGCACAGGGCCGCCGAATGCGGGGACTTGGCGGGGGCCGCGTCGGCGTAGACCTCCAGGGCGTGCAGGGCGCCGGCGGGCTGGCTTTCGGGGGAGCGCAGATCGGGTTCCAGTCCCCAGCCGTAGCCGCCGTCGGGATTGCGGTAGCCGTCGAGGGCGGCCAGGACGGCGGACGGGTCGCCCTCCCCGGTGATCAACTGGAAGCGGCGGCGGTCCAGGATGCGCGCGTGCGCGGCCATGAAGGACGCGGCCGCGGACAAATCCACTTCGGTCATGATCTCTGCACATACCCACGGGCCTGCGGACGTCCCGTGGGCACCGGACCCCGCCCGGGTGAGAACCTCCCGGACGCGGGTGGTCAGTCGTCGGATATCTGGGCCACCCGCATGACGATCTCGGCGGTGCGGCGGGCGGTCTCCTCGGCTGAGCCGCCGGGCTGGACGATGTGGCTGAGGGTGATCCGGACGACCGCTTCGATGGCCAGGCTGCGGGAGGCGGGGTCCATCTCCGGCCAGACGTCGGCCACGTAGGCGTCGAGCATGGTCTGCGCCGCGTTCAGCAGCTGGTCGGAGCGGACCGTGAGCAGTGCCAGCAGGCCCTCGTTGCCGCTTCGGGCGTTGGTGAGGACGCTTTTGATCAGGGGGTTGTCCGCGGCCTGCTGGAGGGTGAAGCGCACTCCGGCGGTGATCGCGGCGCGCAGGTCGGCGGTGTTGGCGTCCAGTTGTTCCTGGATGCCCACCAGGAAGCGCTCCACCTCGCGCATGATCAGCGCCTCGCCGATCGCCTCCCGGCTGCCGAACTCGGTGTAGACGGTCTGCCGGCTCACCCCCGCGGCGATGGCCAGACGCGTCATCCGCATCTTGTCCCACCCGTCGGCGGCCACCAGTTCATAGGCGGCGTCCAGCAGGCGCTCGCGGAGCAGCGATCGGACCGATTCTCGGTAGCGCGTCATCTCACGGCCATCGTAGACGCCCGGCCGATCACGTCCCTGGTGACGAGCGAAGACCGCCTGCTTACAGCCCACCGTTGTGACCAGGGTCACAATTGACACTTTTTAGGCAGATGTCTAGTTTCTGGACAGAAATTTCAAACCTGTAAGGCAGGTGATGGTCATGACGGTGGCCGCCGACGTCGAGGTGCGCGGTTCTGGCGCGGCCGACGGCGAATGGAAGGACCCCAAGCGGTACCTGTGGCTGCTCGGCCTGCTGGTCCCGGCGATCCCCTTCGGGGCGTGGGGGCTGGTCAACCTCACCGGGCTGGATTTGTTCTGGTGGTTCGGGCTGATAGCGATCTTCGTGATCTTCCCGTTCTTCGACTGGTTCTTCGGTGAGGACCCCACCAACCCGCCCGAGAGCGCGATGAAGCGGCTGGAGAACGACCGCTTCTACATGTGGGCCAACCTCCTGTACATCCCGATCCAGTACGCCTCACTGATCGTCGGCTGCGCGATCCTGGTCCGCGACTCGATGTCGGTGATCGACCGGATCGGGTTCGCCACCACCATCGGCGCGGTGGGCGGCATCGCCATCGCCGCCGCCCACGAGATGGGGCACCGCAAGGAGAAGGTCGAGGTCTTCCTGGCCAAGGTCACCTTGGCGCAGACCGGCTACGGCCACTTCGTCGCCGAGCACAACCGCGGCCACCACGTCCGGGTGGCCACTCCCGAGGACCCGGCCAGCGCCCGGATGGGCGAGTCGTTCTACCGGTTCCTGCCCCGCACCGTCTTCGGTGGCCTGCGCTCCTGCTGGCAGCTGGAGAAGAAGCGGCTGGCCCGCCAGGGCAAGGGCCCGATCAGCCTGCGCAACGACATGATCCAGGGCTGGCTGGCGACGGCCGCGCTGTTCGGCGCCCTGTGCCTGGCCTTCGGCATCGAGCTGCTGCCCTACCTGATCCTGCAGGCGGTCCTCGGCTTCATGATGCTGGAGGTCGTCAACTACCTGGAGCACTACGGGCTGCTGCGGCAGAAGCTCCCCAGCGGGCGGTACGAGCGCACCACCCCCGCCCACAGCTGGAACAGCAACCGGGTGGCCTCCAACGTGCTGCTGTACAACCTGCAGCGGCACTCCGACCACCACGCCAACCCCGGCCGCCGCTACCAGATGCTGCGGCACTTCCCCGAGGCCCCGCAGCTGCCGGCCGGCTACGCCACGATGATCCTGCGGGCCCTGGTGCCGCCGTGGTGGTTCCGCGTCATGGACAAGCGGCTGCTGGAGCACTACGACGGCGACATCACCCGCTGCAACGTCCACCCGGCCAAGCGCGAGAAGCTCATGGCCCGCTACGGCGCCGCCGCCGCCCGCTGATCGAACGAAAGAGGTCCCCCTATGAGCGAGCAGCCCTACCGGACCTGGCAGTGCCTGGGGTGCGGTTGGATCTACGACGAGGCCGAAGGATGGCCGGAGGAGGGCATCCCGCCCGGCACCCGCTGGGAGGACATCCCCGACGACTGGTGCTGCCCGGACTGCCAGATGGCCAAGTCCGACTTTGAGATGGTCGAGATCACCCGCGCCTGATCCCGCGACGTTGCGGGGCGGCGGCCCGGCGAGTCGGGAACCGGGCCGCCGCCCCGGCCGGTCCTCCAGATGACCCCGGCCGAGCCTGCTTGCCGCTCCCCCGGCCGATCACTTTCCGGTAGTCGTACTCCAGGGGATTGAGGCGGGCCGACCAGACGCAAGCCGTCCAGCCCGCCGGCCGGGTCTCCAGTGCCCGGATCGCCGCCCGGGACGCCGCCCAGTCGCTCGATACTCCGCTTTCGTGGATCTCCCCGTCCTCGCCGCGGACTTCCCACGGAAACAGCTCAAGCCCGTCGAGAGAAGCCGTCATCGCATCCCCCGGCTGGGCCCGTAGTAGGCCTGGACCTCGCGGACCCGGGCCGGCAGATCAGCCGGGGTGCGGCCTTCGACCAGCCCGAACCAGGGGTAGGGCGGGCGGGGCATCGCCCACCAATGGCGGGTGTGGTGCCCGTACCAGACCAGCCACTGCCTGCCGATCTGACGCTGCAGATCAGCCAACACATCCGGGCCACATGCGTCTGCGGCGGTGGGCTCAGGGGCATGGGCTGGTGATCTGGTGTGGGGTACCGTCGTACTCAACCACGACCTCCATTCGTGGCCAGGTCCCGGAGTTCCCCGCTGTCCGCCCAGCGGGCCGGGGTCGCTTGTGTCTCACAACACAATCCGCTTCCGATTGGCCACGGAGTGCCATGGTTCGTGGCACCTGAAGGTCACACCAGCAGTCCCACCCGTTCGGCCAGGTCCCGCGCCGGTGCCCGCAGCGGGCCGGGCTTGCCCGCGTACTCGGTGATCATCTGCCGGGCGTAGCCGTTGAACCGGATCGTCTCCGGCGCGGTCGCGTACCCGTCCGCCAGCGCATCGACCGCGGCGGCGTGGTCACCGGCCGTCTGCCAGGCGCGCGCCACTTCGACCAGGTGACGGCCGCGGCGGGGCTGGGAGGGGATCGCGGCGGCGGCGTGCCGGGCCGCTTGGCGGCGGCTTTCTCCGCTCTGCCGCAGCTCCACCGCGAGCGTGACGGCGTGGGCGCCCATCACCACCCGGGAGAACGAGGTGAGCGGGTCGTAATGGTCGGCGGGCAGGGACCGGGCGATCTCCTCTGCCCGGTCCCACCAGCCCCACGCCGTGCCCTTCTGCCCGGCCCGGGCCGCGGTGTACGCGGCGGCGGCGTGCAGCGCTCCCCACATGGCGCGAAGGTCATCGCCCCCTTGCTCCAGACGTGGCCGCAGCAGCTCCATGCCGTCACGGATGACCTGTTCGGCCGCATCCAGGTCGCCGGCGTCCCGGTGGGCTTCGGCCAGCAGCCACACCGCCCCGCCGATCGTCCGGGGTTCCTCGGCCTCTTGCGCGGTCAGCAGCGCCCGCTCGGCCACCCGCCACAGCAGGCCGCTGTCGGGCTGGTAGGCGACGAAGAACTGCGTGAGGTTGTACACCTCGGCCAGCAGTGCCAGAGCCCGTCTGCGGTCGTCTCCGCCGTAGGCGTAAGCGGCGTGCCGGGCGTCGCGGATCAGCTCCGGCAGCAGCCCGCCCAGCACGGTGCGATGGTCGGGGGCGGCGTGCCGGGCCCGCCATGCGGCGGCCACCCGTGCGGCCAGGTGGTCAAGGCGGGGTGGGGCGGTGTCCGGTACGCCGATGGCGTTGATCGCGTCCCGGACGGCCGGCAGCGCCGGATGACCGGGGCCGCGGAAGGTGCTGGTCGGCATGGGTTGCCCGCCGAGGAGCTGCCCGAGGTCGCGGATCTTGAGCGCTTCGGCGATCGCCAGCAGGACCGGCAGCTTGGGCGTCTGAAGCCGGCCGGATTCGACTGCCCGCACCCACCGGCCGGTCTTGCCGACCAGCCCGCCAAGCACTTCGCGGGACATGCCCCGCTTGGTCCGGTAGTACTGGATTCGTTTGCCGACCGGCAGGTTCGGATCGACCGGTTCGGTGCTACGGTCACGCATAGGTCCCGCCCCTTCGGTGAGAGTCGCGCATTTCTCACCGTAGGGTCGGGACCTCGCTTGTGTTAGAGCCTCGCGGGGAGGCGGCCTAAGGGGCTAGAGCACGGTCCTTACCGCCCGCCGCACCAGGCCTGTGCACAATCGCAGCTCAAGTGAGTCAGGCACCCAGGTGCCCAGCCGGGTGGGCGCCTGCCCTCCTTACGGTGCCCTGCATGCGGCACGTCGTCTTCACCCCGGTGTGAGCCCGTTATCAGGCTCACTGATGCGTTGCGCGAGGCCACCGAGGCGGGTGAGTGGGGCCGGGCGCCACGCTCTTGTCATGAATGCCCGAAAAATCCACAGGCTGTGGATAACTGGTTTCTTTCCATGCTTCGCCCGTACCGGTCACCGCACCCGGAACAACGCCGTGACCTGGGACGATGCAGAATCGGGCAGTGCCCTCCCGCGCCCAGAGCGCGGGAGGGCACATGTTGAAAAAGGTTCGGTCCGCCCGGTGGACGGCGCCGTCCACCGGGGGGCTGAGGAACGGGCGTCAGCGGACGTCGACGTAGTCGCTGCCGCTGGTGACGCCGAAGAACTTGGGGCCGCCGGCGAACTTGACGCGCCAGTAGCCGTCCTTCCGGGCGATGAACTTCCGGCGGAACCAGCCCTTGCCGTTGGTCGTCACGACGGCCTTGCGGACCCACTTGGAGGTGCCGCGCGCCCGGAACCAGATGGAGACCTTCCGCTTGGCCAGGGGACGCCAGGCGGTGCCGTTGTGGTAGTGAAGCCGGCCCACGACGGTCAGCTTCTTGCCCTTCTTCCTGGGCTCGGGGCCGGCGTTCACCTTGGTGAAGCCGGTGCGGGCCTGGGCGGCGAGCTTGCGCAGGGCTTTCAGGGAGCCGTTGAAGACGCTCGGGTTGCCGGTGGCGCCGGTGCCGGCCGCGTACTGCCAGAAGGTGTAGGTCTTCCATCCGGCGGGCGGGGTGACGGGCCCAGAGCCGTAGTGCGCCTGCCAGAGGGGGTGGTTGCCGAAACTGGTGTTGTTGTTAGTGCATTTGTTCCACCAGTAGGCGTTGGTGTAGATGATGGGGTAACGGCCGGTGCGCTTGCGGTAACGATTGCTGAAGGCGCGGATCCAGCCGACCATCTGGGCGGGCTTGAGGCCGTAGCAGGTGTCCAGCCCGTTGTCGTAGGGGTTGAACTCGATGTCGAGCACACCGGGGAGCGTCCCGCCTCCCGTGCTCCAGCCGCCGCCGTTGTTGATGAAGTAGTCCGCCTGCCGGGCGCCGCCCGACTTGTGCGGCAGGGCGAAATGGTAGGCGCCCCGGATCAGGCCGGCCTTGCGCGCCCCGTTGTACTGGTCCTTGAAGTAGGGGTTGACGTAGCCGCTGTCGGGGTCGCCCTTGACCTTGGCGCCTTCGGTGGCCTTGACGAAGGCGAAGCGCACGCCGCTTTGCTTGAGCGCCGCCCAGTCGACGTTCGGCCCCTGGTAGCTGGAGACGTCCACGCCCTTCAGCCCGGCCGGGACCTGCGCGGCCCCGACCCCGCCGGCCCGTCGCTCGGGGTTGCCGGCCCCGGCGTACGCCTCACCGGGACGCAGCCCGTGCCCCGGCGTCGGCGCGGCGGCCGCCGCACCGGCCGCCATGACGGCGGCGGAGACGCCCATGGCGACAACGGCTGTCAGACGCTTCATCCACTTTCCAATCGTCGGGGAACCATGAACCGCTCCGGGCCTGCGGGGCGACGGCCCGAATGGACGCAAGGTCCCGCCGGCCGCCGAAGACCGGCGCCCGCTGAGCGAGAGATGCCAGGAGCGATGAACCTGTGACGATTGAAGAGTAATGAAACTTATGCGAAAAGTGCGGCCGTACGGCGGCCGGATGCGGCCGTCCGGAATCCGGGCATCCGGGACGACCGCCTACAGACGACGTGCTACCGCCGCCCTGCCACGGGCGGCCCCGATGGCGCCGGCGAGGCGGCCGCATGAGATCCACCGGGAGCGCCGCAACGCGCAAACCAGCCGGTCGGACGCCACGGAGGTTTCCGCTCCCCGACGCTTCGGGACGGGGTGGGTCACTCCTTCAGTGCCCGCTGCTCGGCGCGGCGTTCCTCCTCGCGGACGGCCCGGTCGCCGTTGGGGTGCGGGGCGACCGGCCTGTACAGGTCGCGCAGGAAGTGGCGGTTGAGGCTCAGCCTGAGCCTGCCGATGCGCCCGCGTTCGGCGGGCGGCCGGACGCCGGCACGAGCGGGGGCCTCCAGCGGGACCGCCGCCGGCGGGCGCTCGTCGGTGATCGGCGAGGCGGCCTCCTTCGACAGCGGCACCTCCAGCTCGCTGAAGCGGCCCTCGGGGGCCATGCGGATGACGCCGGTCTCCAGGCCGTGCTCGATGAGCTGCCGGTCGCGGCGCTGCAGGCCCAGGCAGACGCGGTAGGCGACGATGTAGGCCAGCACCGGGCCGATGAAGATCGCGAACCGGAAGAACCAGGTGGTGCCGTACAGGTTGAAGTTGAACCGGTCGGCGATGACGTCGTTGGCGCCGGCCAGCCACAGCAGTCCGTAGAAGGTGACCCCGGCCATGCCGATGCCGGTGCGGGCGGGCACGTCGCGGGGCCGGTCCAGCAGGTGGTGGGTCCCGTGGTCGCCGGTGATCCAGCGTTCGATCCACGGATACAGATACAGCCCCACAAACAGCACACCGGGCACGACCAGCGCGGGGATGAGGACGCTCAGCGGCACGGTGTGCCCCCACAATGTGATCTCCCAGGCCGGCATCAGCCGCAGCGAGCCCTCCAGGAACCCCATGTACCAGTCCGGCTGGGAACCGGCGCTGATGGCGCCCGGGTCATAGGGGCCGTACAGCCACACCGGGTTGATCTGGAAGAACGTCGCCATGAACGCGGCGACCGCGAACGTCCAGAACAGGTAGGCGGTGGTCTTGGCGATGAACACCGGCATGAAGGGGTAGCCCCGCTGCGTGGTGTTGGTGGCGCCCCGGCCGGGGAAGGTGGTGTGGGTCTGCCGCCAGGTCAAGATCACCGCGTGCAGCGGGATCAGCGCCAGCAGCAGGGCCGGGATCAGCAGGATGTGCACCACGTACAGGCGGGGGATGATCTCCTCGCCGGGGTACAGGCCGCCGAAGATGAACATCGCCAGGTAGGTGCCGACCAGCGGGATGCCCAGCACCACCCCGTGCAGGATGCGCAGGCCGGTGCCCGACAGCAGGTCGTCCGGCAGCGAGTAGCCGAACAATCCGTTGAGCATCACCAGCAGCAGCAGCGTCACCCCGATCACCCAGTTGAGCTCGCGGGGTTTGCGGAACGCCCCGGTGAAGAAGTTGCGCAGCAGGTGGGCCAGGATCGCGGCGATGAAGATGACGGTGGACCAGTGGTGGATCTGCCGCATCAGCAGCCCGCCGCGCACGTCGAAGGAGATGTGCAGGGTCGAGGCATAGGCCTCCGACATCTCCACCCCGCGCAGCTTGGTGTAGGAGCCCTCGTAGACGACCGGGGCCATGCTGGGTTTGAAGAACAGCGTCAGGAACACCCCGGTCAGCAGGACGATCACGAAGGAATAGAGCGCGATCTCCCCCAGCAGGAAGCTCCAGTGGTCGGGGAACGCCTTCTTGATCGCCTTGACGCCCCAGCGTCCACCGCCGAGCCGGTCATCGATCGCCCGGCCCATGCCCCTCAGCGCCGCGGGGGCCTGTCCGGGCTTTTGCGGATTCGTCACGCCAGCCCCTCCCGACCTGCGGATACGTGGCCGCGGCCTGCGGAGCACCGCGGTTTTCGCCTCCTACCCGGACCGGGAGGGGACCGAACACGCCACCGTCACCGAAAGTCGCCGCCGGAACACGCAGGCGCGGGAACGTCCCTTGCCGGCGCCCTTTCCGGAACGGCCGCGGCGGTGCCCGTTCGCAGATCCGGAAGGTCATCGTTTTCTCTGCGACCGGCAAAGAGTCGCCGGGACGGGGCCGGCGGGCCGCCCGTGAAAGCCCGCCGGCCCCGCGTCACCGCCTCCTTTCCGGCGTCCGGGTTCGTAGGCTCCGGCGATCCCGGGCCGGGCCGCGGGAACGGCGGGGAGCACTCACCGCCTTGCCGTTCCCGCGGGCAGGGGGCGGGACGTCCTGGTCGAGGCCCCCTCACCGGGGCAGCAGCCGCTTGAGGACCTTGCCCGTGGAGGTGCGGGGCAGCTCCTCGACGAACACCACGTCGCGGGGGACCTTGTAGCGGGCCAGGTTGGCCGAGACGTACCGGCGCACCTCCTCCTCGCCCAGCGCGGTGTCGGCGGCGACCACATAGGCGCGCAGGCGCTGCCCGAACTCCTCGTCGGGGACGCCGACGACGGCGGCCTCCCGGATGCCGGGGTGGCCGGCCAGCAGCTCCTCGACCTCGGCCGGGTACACGTTCTCCCCGCCCGAGACGATCATGTCGTCGGCGCGGCCGTCGATGAACAGCCGCCCGGCGGCGTCCAGATGTCCCAGGTCGCCGACCGCCATCAGCTTCCCGGCCGTGGGCTTGGTCCCGCCGCCGGTGTAGCCGGCAAAGCGCAGCGGGCTGTCGATGTGGATCTGCCCGGTGACGCCCGGCGGCACCTCCCGGCCGGATGCGTCCAGGATCTTCACGGTGGTGCCGAGGGTGGGACGGCCCACGCAGCCGGGGGCGGCGCGCAGGTCCTCGGGGGTGGCGATGCTGATGCTGGAGGCCTCGGTGGAGCCGTAGAAGTTGTAGAGCACCGGGCCGAAGCGGGCCATGACCCGTTCGGCCAGGGCGGGGGACAGCGCGGCGCCGCCGGTGGCGATGATCCGCAGCCGCAGCCTCGGCCGGTTCTCGCGGCGGGCGTCGGCGGCCAGCAGCCGCGACAGCATCACCGGCACCGCCACCAGCGCCCGGACCCGGTGGCGTTCCAGCAGGTCCAGCACGGCGTCGGCGTCGAAGCGGCGGCGCAGCAGCAGCACCGAGCCGGTGCCCAGGGTGACCAGCATGGCGGTCAGGCCCCAGCCGTGGAACATCGGCGGCCCGACGAAGACGCTCTCACCGGGGCGGAAGGGGATGCGGTGCACGATGCCGACGGGCAGCCACGCCGCGCTCGGCCCGGAGGAGCGCGGGGCGCCCTTGGGGGCGCCGGAGGTGCCGCTGGTGAGGATGACCAGGGAGCCGTGCCGGCCGGGGGCGGGGGGCGGGGCCGGGTCGCCTTCGGCGATGAGCCGTTCCAGATCGCCGCCGCCGGGCCGGTCGGTCCAGGCGACGAAACGGCCCTGCGGGGCGGGGGCGCCGGCGGCCACCGGCGTGAACTCCTCGTCGTGGACGAGGGCGGTGACGCCTTCGCGTTCGACGGTCTGCGCCAGTTGCGGGCCGCCGAAGTCGGTGTTGAGGAACAGCACCCCGGCGCCGATCTTGGCGGCGGCGGTCATGGCGTCCAGCAGGCCGCGGTGGTTGCGGCACAGGATGCCGACGCGGCTGGCGGGGCCGAGCCCGCGCGCCCGCCAGGCGTTCGCCAGCGCGTTGGAGCGGCGTTCCAGGTCGGCGAAGGTGAGCGTGCCGTGCTCGTCCACCAGCGCGGTGCGGGAGCCGAAGCGCAGCGCGTTCATGGTGGCGGCCGCGCCCAGCGGCCCGTAGGCGCGCAGCGCGCGGATCGACGGCGCCACCGCCCGCGGCGGCAGGCCGAGCAGCCCGGCTCGCCGCGCGGCGGTCAGCCCTTCGAGGACCTGGCGGATGCGGGACATGGACGGGCCTTTCCGGACGTTCAGCGGGCGGCGCGGGCGCGGGCGAAGGCCTTGCGGGCCTGCGGGAAGTAGCGCACCGCCTCCGGCAGCAGCGGCCAGTGGCGGCCCGCGCGCCGCACCCGGGCGGCAAAGCGCCGGTAGCGGCGTTCGTCCTCGGCGCTCCAGGGCAGCTCCAGCAGCTCGCGGGCCCGTGGCGGCAGGCCGCCGATGGTCAGGAAGGAGGCGGCCTTGTTCAGCGGCGGGCTGACGGCCCGCCACAGCTTTTTGGGGAAGCGGCGGGGGGCGGGCAGGCCCTTGGTGGTGTAGCCGACGCCGTAGCGGGCGGTCTTGTGGGCGATGAGGACCTCTTCGAGCATGTGCTTCCAGTACGCCTGGAAGCCCTCCCAGTCCTCGGGCATGGGCCGGTCGCTGACCCCGTACATGCGGTACCAGGTCTTGGACTCCTCGTAGATCCGCCGTTTCTCCGCCTCGTCGAGGGGACGGATGAACGTCTCGACCCCGTAGATCATGTGGTCGACGAACGTGGCATGCGCCCAGTAGTAGGTCTCCGGGTCCAGGGCGTGGTAGCGGCCGCCGCCGGGCAGCTCGCCCTTGACGTGGTGGTGGTAGTCGCGGACCTGCCGTCCTATGGCGGGGGCGTCCTCGCCGCCGTAGACGGTGTTGAGGATGGGGCCGGCCGAGCGCTTGAGCCGGGCGAAGGTCTCGGAGAAGAACACCGAGTGCTCCAGCACGCCCTGGCCGAGGGCGGGCAGCATGTTCTGCAGCACGGCGGCCCGGGGACCGACCAGCAGCAGCCGGGTGTCCCCGAAGAACCGCCAGGTCAGCGAGTCCGGGCCGAGCGGGGTCACTTCGGTCGAGGGCACCTTGCAGGCCTTTCCGGTACTGCCGCGGGCGGCGGGCTCATCCGACAGGAAGGTAAGTGGACATTTACTCAAAAATGTCTCACCGGTCTCGGCGCTGTCAACGTGACCTCCCCCATGCCGGACGGCCGCCGGATCGACACGCCGCGCCCGGTGTGCTTGCCTGACGGTGTTTCCGAAGAAAGGGAGGAGATGGACGGCACACGGCCCCAGGTCCTGCGGTATGCGGCCTTCACCCGCGACCCCGCCGGCGGCAACCCGGCCGGCGTGGTGCCGGACGCCGCCGGCCTGCGGGAGGAGGAGATGCTGTCCATCGCCGCCGAGGTGGGCTACTCCGAGACCGCCTTCCTGACCGCCCCGCCGGACGGCCCCGGGCGGTCCTTCACCGTCCGCTACTTCGCCCCCGAAACGGAAGTGCCGTTCTGCGGGCACGCCACCGTCGCCGCCGCGGTCGCCCTGGCCGAACGGATCGGACCCGGCCCGCTGGAGTTCGCCACACGGTCAGGCCCCGTCCCGGTCGAGGTGGAACAAGAGGCCGACGGGACGCTGCGGGCCACGCTGACCAGCGTCGAGCCCTACGTGGAACAGGTGCCCGACCAGGACGTGTCCCAGGCGCTGGCCGCCCTGCACTGGAGGCCGGACGAGCTCGACCCCGCCTTGCCGCCGCGCATCGCCTTCGCCGGAGCCCGGCACCTGGTGCTCGCGGCGGCCACCCGGGCGCGGCTGGCCGCACTGGACTACGACTTCGACGCCCTGCGGGCGTTCATGACCGCCCGGGACCTCACCACGCTGCACCTGGTCTGGCGGGAGTCGAAGCACGTCTTCCACGTCCGCGACCCCTTCCCGGTCGGCGGCGTGCGGGAGGACCCGGCGACCGGCTCCGCCGCCGCGGCGTTCGGCGCCTACCTGCGCGAACTGGGACTGGTGGACGCAACGGCCACGGTGACGCTGCACCAGGGACAGGACATGGGACGCCCCGCCCTGCTGCGCGTGGACCTGCACGAAGGGGACCGGCGAGTACGCGTGTCGGGCACGGCCGTCCGCATCCCCCGCTGAAGCGCCCCTTCAAACATAGGGGCGGGCACCGCCCGAATTAGGGGGTTCTTTAGGGGTGCTCACCGCTACCGAACCGTCCCTGAGCTGCGGAATCGTCGTAGGTGCCGACCTTGTGACACCGCTTCCGGCAAGGAGACACCGCGATGACCACGACCGACCGCAGCGACGCCCTGGTCGAGCGCTTGTTCAGTGCTGCGCTCGGCGCCCTGGAGCTCTACTCCATCTACCTGGGCGGCGAACTGGGCCTGTACGCCGCCCTCGCCGAGCACGGCCCGCTCACCGCGGGCGAACTGGCCGACCGCACCGGCATCGCCCCCCGCTACGCCCGCGAATGGCTCGAGCAGCAGGCCGTCGCCGGGCTGCTCAACCTCGCCCCCGGCTCCGGCGAGCGCCGCTACCTGCTGGCCCCCGACCACGCCCGGGTGCTGCTGCACGCCGACGACCTGTCGCACGTGGCGCCGTTCGCCCACATGCTGGCCGGCATCGGCGGGGTGCTGCCCCAAGTCGTCCAGGCCTACCGCACCGGCGGCGGGGTGCCGTACGAGTCCTACGGGACCGCCTTCCGCCACGGGCAGGGCCGCATCAACCGGCCCGCCTTCACCCACGAGCTGCCCACCTCCTGGCTGGCCGCGCTGCCCGACGTGGCGGAGCGGATCAACGGCGCCGACCGTCCGCGCATCGCCGACGTGGGCTGCGGCCAGGGCTGGTCGAGCCTGGCGCTGGCGCGCGCCTTCCCCAACGCCTGGGTGGACGGCATCGACGCCGACGCCGCCTCCATCGAGGACGCCCGCCGCCACGCCGCCGAGGCCGGGCTGGACGGCCGGCTCCGCTTCCGCTGCGAGGACGCCGCCAAGCTCGCCGACGGCCCCTACGACCTGATCGTCATCCTGGAGGCCCTGCACGACATGGCCCGTCCCGTGGACGCGCTGCGCGCCGCCCGCGCCGCGCTCGCCGACGGCGGCGCCGTGCTGGTGGTGGACGAGCGGGTCGCCGAGGAGTTCACCGCCCCCGGCGATGAGGTGGAACGCATGATGTACGGCTGGAGCGTCACCCACTGCCTGCCCAGCCAGCTCGCCGAGCCGGGCTCGGCCGCGCTGGGCACCGTCCTGCGCTCGAGCACCCTGCGCCGCCTCGCCGAGGAGGCCGGCTACTCCCAGGTGCAGATCCTGGACGTGGACAACGACTTCTTCCGCCTGTACCGGCTCAACCCCTAAAGCGGCCCGCAAGCCCCATCGGCGGCCGGGTGCGGGGCTCCCGGCCGCCGATGTTCCACGTCCGCGAGGGGGATGCCGGGCCGCGGCGATGCGGGACGTACGGTGGGGAGAGGGCATTCGCCGTGTGCAAAAGGAGATCGCCGGTGCGTCCAGATTCCACCGTCCCATCGCTGCGGCTCGGCGGGCGGCCGCTGCCCGCCATCGGGCACGCCAGGATGTACGTCTGCGGGATCACCCCGTACGACACCACCCACCTCGGCCACGCCAGGACGTTCGTGTGGGCCGACGTGGCCGCCCGGGTTCTCCGCCACGCCGGCAACACCGTGAAGGTCTGCCGCAACGTCACCGACGTGGACGACGTGCTGACCCGCGCCGCGCAGCGGGCCGGCAGCCCGTATGACAGCTTCGCGGCCGTCCAGCAGTACTACTTCGAGCAGGACATGGCCGCTCTCGGCGTGCACTCGGTCACCCACCAGCCGCGCGCCCACAACTACATCCGGGAGACGATCGCGCTCGCCCAGGCCCTGCTCGACCTCGGCCACGCCTACCTGCGGGAGGGCGCGGTCTACTTCCGGGGGGCGCACGTGCCCGGGCAGGCCGGCCTGGACCGGCAGACCGCCCTGGACCTGCTGGCCGAGTACGGCGACGACCCCGAGGACCCGCGCAAGGACGACCCCTTCGACATCGCGTTGTGGCGTCCCTCCGAAGCCGGCGAGCCCGCCTGGCCCAGCCCGTGGAGCGCGGGCCGCCCCGGCTGGCACGCCGAGTGCGCCTCCATGGCCCTGGCGATCTTCGGCCCCGCCCTGGACCTGCACGCCGGCGGCGCCGACCTGCGCTTCCCCCACCACGCCTACGAGAGCGCCCTGGCGGAGGCGATGACGGGCGTGCGGCCCTTCGCCCGCGCCTGGCTGCACGTCGGCATGGTCAGCAAGGACGGCGCCAAGATGGCCAAGTCCACCGGCAACCTGGTCTTCGTCGCCGACCTGCTGAAAGAGCACCCCGCCTCGGTGCTGCGGCTGGCGTTGCTGTCCACCCCGTGGGCGCAGGAGTGGCACTACACCCCGGGCGACCTGTCGGCCGCGGCCGCCCGCCTGGACCGCCTGCACACCGCGGCCGGCCGCCCAGGCTCCTCCCCCGCCGCCGACGAGGCCGTCACCGCCGCGCTGCTGGACGACCTGAACGTCGACGCCGCCTTGAACATCGCCGAACAGGAAGGCGGCCGCACCGCCCGCACCGCCTTGAGCGTCCTCGCCCTGGAGTGAGCCCGCCGGTGCCCGCGGACGGCCGCCGTCAGCCCGGCCGCTGGACCAGGCGCGCCCGCAGCCCGGCGAGAACGTCCGGGGACACGCCCGCCTCCCGCAGCAGGTAGTTCTCGATCGTCCCGTGCCGTTCCTTCAGCGTCGCCAGCACGGCGGCCATGGCCTGGCGGGAGGTGTCGAGGGCGGCGCGGAAGCGTTCGACGTCGATGCCGGTGCCCGCCAGCGCCGTCCGCAGCTGCTCCAGCTGGGGCGCGCTGTAGTAGACGGCGCTGAGCTCATAGTCGTCCAGCACCGTCCGCTCATCGACGCCCAGCGCCGACAGCAGCAGCGCCGCCCCGATCCCGGTGCGGTCCTTGCCCGCGGTGCAGTGGATCAGCGCGGGCAGCCCACCGGGCTCGGCCAGACCGGTCAGCAGCCGCCCGAACGCCGCCGCCTCGGTCTCGGCCATGGCGTGGTAGACCCGGACGAGAAAATCGCCGGGCAGCGCCGTCCTCTGCCCCGCGATGACCTCCTGAACGATCTGCTCGGTCTTCGCCGCCGCCCCGCTGATGGCGATCCACTCCCGGCGAACGCCCTCCGGCAGCGCCGAAGGGGCGTGCGCTCGTTCCTCGTCGGTACGCAGGTCGTAGGCGGTGCGCAGCCCGAGCCGGGCGATGACCTCCAGATCGGCCGGGGTCAGCAGGTGCGGGACGTCCGACCGGTAGACCAGCCCCCAGCGGACGCGCCCACCGTCGGCCGTGCGATAACCCCCGAGGTCACGGAAATTGCTGAGCCCTTCCATTCTCAGCAACCGCTCAGCGGCCACGACCGCGGCACCCCCGACCGGCGCCACCGACACGTAATGACGCCCCGGCCCCAGCCCCTGCAGCGACACCCGCGTGGCCCCCTCGACACGGGCCACCGGCTCATCGCAGCGGATCGACTCCGGCGACGGCCCGACCGCGACCTCAACCGGCCCGTCCCAGGCGGGCTCCCAGGACACCTCAAGATCGCCCCGCCCGTTCCCGACGACCTCGACGTGCACCACCATCGCCCGCATCAGCCTCCCCAGGCCGCACTCGCCCACCGGTTCACCGCCTTGGCGAGCTCCGCGACCCTCCCGTTGAAAACACCTCAGATCGGGCCCGACCGCCCGACCGACTGCAGTCTCCTCTCTTCCGCCCCCTCACGGGAAATTCCGCCTGCAACGGCAAGCGCCAGACGCACCGGCGCTCGAGACGAACGATCCTTGCAGACAAACCGCGACATACGTCTCTGTTGAGCCGGCCATCTCAGCATCACCCGGCTCGTGCCACCCCCGTACGAGAGGGCTGCCGAGCCGGTCCACGGCGTCCTCGACAGACAGGCTGCCCGTACGGAAAATCCGCTCGGGCCCCTCGAACGGCACCGCATTCCCCAAAGGATCCTGGTCGAGCACTGGACCTCGGCGGATCACGGCGCACGCGCCATGGCCTTGGCCTTCGCCACCGAAGGCACCATCGCCGCGGTCGGTGACGCCGTCTACCGGCCCCTGTTCGACCTCATCATCGGCATCGTCGCCGAGGGCCAAGCCTCAGGCGAGCCCACCACTCCCCTGCCGCCCGGCTCATCATGACCGACCTCGCCGCGTCCACCGCCATATGGCTCTCCGGGAAATCCCCCGGCGACCGACACCCTCAACGCCCTGCTATTCGGCATGGTCTAGCACTGCAGGGCGCTTGCATCCAGGTAGGGCCGGATGACGAAACGGGCCGCCGGGCAGGGCGGGAGCGATCTCAAGCGCACCCGATCCGCGTCGCTCTTGAGGCCGAGTGAAGCCGGGCACCCCGGGAGAGCACGGCCACCGGTCGTGGCGCCAGATTTTCCGATACATGCATGGACGGGCGTCTCAGCCCAATATGACGCTTGGGCGAGCGACCGCGATCACTGATATGGGATTCCTCGCAGGACAAACGACCCCAACAGCACTCAGGGTGAACGCCGCACCGTTCCACACATTTCCTCTGGTTGCCCACAAAATGCCACCTCAGTGCCACCTTGTGAGAGCCGTCTACCCCGAGCTCAGAACCCGACAGATTCCCCTCACTCTAGGAATATCCCCCAAGCCAGGTCCGGACCATCTCGATCTCTTCTTCCGTCAAGATTTCCCCATCGACGCGAGTGAGAACATTGTTCACGAAAGCCTCTCCGATCTCCGCCGCAGTGGGCGGGGGCTGACGGTACAGCGGGCATCCGCCGAACGCGGCTCCCCGCACAACGAAGGAGACGCTGTTGCGATTGATGGCGAACCCCTGTTCCCGAAGCCGGTCTCGCGTCCAGCTCGTGCACTGCGTCAAATTGAACTGATGGGAACTGGCATAGTCGGCCAGCGTCTGATAGATCATCGGCCACCAGCCCTGTGGCAGCCGGGGCAGATTGATCAACGCCGTCAGGCGTTCCACGGGCTCCGGCAGGGTGACGCGCGGTACCGTGGCCACCGCGTCCGCGGGGGGAGAGTGCCGACTCTCATCCCATATCTCATGCTTCGACATTCGCAGATTGGGAAGTTTCAAACTTTCCACCGCCCGTGCGAAACCGCCGAAGCCGAACCAGCCGGTTTCGTCGATCACCGGTCCCAGCTCACTGCGCAGCTGGGCCGCCAAATTCGCCATGTTCAGGGGCTCGGAAGCATTATTGTATTTGTCGGCGACCACTGAGCGGAAGTATTCATACGCCCTGGCATGGTCGCTCGGCACAGCACCGGCGTATGTGTGATCACCGCCGATGCCATCGAGCTCGGCGGCCACGGCATCGTACTCATCGTCCTCGACGCCGACCGGTTCGCCTTGAACCAGCTCCAGTAGCTGCTGACCATTTATCGTGCGGTCGGCGATCGAAATGAACGCCTCGGCCGCGTCCACCGATGACATGACCACGGTCCGCCGGTCGGCCCTGCGCAGCCGCTGCAGCAATGGTGTCATGTCGGAATCGCCGGAGGCGATGACGAACTCATCGTACGTGACGTCGGCCGATAGCGCATCGACGACGTCCACGGCGATCCTGATGTCCGCACCGTTCTTCGTGGCGTTGTAGCGAGGGCAGTCAATGACTTCGAAACCGGCACTAATAAACGAGGATCTGAATCGAAAAAACTGCAGCCGTGACGGCTCTCCCAGCGGGGGATGGTAATCCACCCAGCCGGCCGGGTTGAGATAGCAGCGCAGCACCAGCCAACGCCGCGGAGCATCCACCGTCAGCGTGGTCGACAGACGTTGCAGCCATACTCCCGGGTTGCTTGCGAACTGGATCGCCACATCCGGATCCAGCTTAAAAAGCCCACCGAACACATTATCAAAGTCAAGATAAAATGCAGCCCGAGAGTATCGCACAAAAATAATCTACAACAGGATGACAGAAAAATCAATGCCCAGTTCTTCAAAACCCCCACCCACAAGAACCCGCCCCTTGGCGGCCCCACTCCGAGCTTCCATTGTTTTGGCCGTCCGTATACAGCAGAACGGGAATTCCCAAATCCGGCACCCCTGCCGGAGACTCGATGGCCGCCCAGAAAGGATCACGGAAGAAGAACAAGAGCCGGCCACGGGCATAGTGAACAGATCACTCACCTCATGCTTGCGTTGACTCCGGCCAGCCGTCCAGGTGATCAAGGAGGGTTCCACCGGCAATGGCGTACAAGAACGGTCCTGACAATGCGGATCATGGTCTGGGAGCCGGTACGAGATCACGTGGCCGCAGGCTGGACGGCGACTCTGAAGAGTGTGCGCCTCAGGCCCTGATTCCACTGGGCGAAGCAAGGCGTGGCCGAACGGTACCTGCTGGGGTCTCAGAGAGATCTTGGGATGGCTTCAAGGCCGCACCGGCCAGGTTCGATCCCGGCGAACGCCCTTGCGGACACCTCGCGCATGGGATTCCGCACCCGGCCCCGTCCGCCAGGAGACAAGGAGCGTTCAGGCGAACTCTGCCACCGGAGCCGCTGCGCATCCCGATCGTGAGCAGATCATTCACCCGCCCCAACCGGTGAACCTTCGCCAATACGGGCCCAAGACACCGAGAAGGTCGCGACAGGGCCCTGTACTGCGACCTTCTAGGTCACGGCATCGCCCCTGACCGCGACGTCCTCGTCTCGACCTACCGAGACGGCGTGTTGAAAAGGTTCAGTGCGTTCAACCGGCAAGCCGCCGAGACCGCCAGTGGCAGTGCAATCCCCAAAGCAGGGACCTACTCCAGCCGTCCCGCCCAACACCCGCATACGAGCTGTGAACATGGCATGCCGAAGAATTCACTGGACGACGGGAGCTCCAAGCAGATCCAGCCGACCCTGCCCGTCTCCGGGCGCCCAGTCGCCGCTCAGGCAGCCGTCCCAAGCATTCCGACTGGAAATCCATCAATGGGAGAGGTGGCAGCCCGGCAAGCCAAGATGCTCCCCCGGCGACGAGTCACGCACGAACGAGTAGAGCCGCATCCGCTGCTCATATCCACAGCGACCACAGGGGTCCGGCCGCGATCGTGCAGTCACCCGGTGTGTGCCCCCAACGGGATTCGAACCCGTGCTACCGCCTTGAAAGGGCGGCGTCCTAGGCCGCTAGACGATGGGGGCCTGACGGCTGCGTCGTCTCCGTCAGCATAGGGGAGAACTTGTCCTCACGCCTAAACAAAAACTCTAGCGGGACGGGCCGGGGGTCGGTGACGCGGGTGGGGGCGTGGTGG